>NZHE01000022.1 GCA_002691145.1 Rickettsiales bacterium | reverse complement strand
TGTGTAGTTTTCTATTGTAATACATATTTAATATTTTTGTTGTTGCCACTGTGTTAATTCCGAATTGTATCTTTCGTAGTATTCTCTTTCAATTGCTTCTATTTGATTTCTAGTTATTTTTGCAATTGTATTCTTTTTTCTTTTTAACTTCCGCTTGTTGTCCATGGGTTTTCGCTACAATATTTATCTGTTAGTTTATCAATTTCAACCATTTTGTCGTAGTTCTTACAATGATTATTGATTGTATCAATTGCTTCATCATATTCATCAAACAATATTTGAGTGCTTGAGCTTGGTCGTTTTAGTGTAACTGTGAAGCCGAGACCGTGCATTTTTTCGCCGAAGCCATTGTAAGAACCTGTTTGGAACTTTACCATTTTATTTTCAAAATCTTTTATCATTATAGTTTACTTAATTTTTTAATTAATTTTAATTCATTTATCCATTCGTCATTTTGGTCATTTGTCATTTCACTTAAATAATCAACATTGCAATTGTTTTTTACATATTGTTTAACTGTGAAATATATTAAGTCAATTTCTTTTTGTTGTAATTCTATTGTCATATTTATTTATTTTAGTTGTGGGTCATTGATTAATATTGTTTTAAGAGAGGCAACCAATTTTATAAAACTCTCATTTATATTATCACTTTTGTTTTTAAACTGTAACGTATTTTGTGTGAGAATAAAATTCTTTTGAGTGATCTAAGTTTAACCATTTAGCATTTCTTGCAAAGGTTAGCCTTGTAGCTTTTTTAGCTTTACCTATTTTGTAATTGTGAAACAAATCGTTTTGCTTTTTGCTTTGTGTAGCAATTCTTTTTAATACTTTATTATATTGTTCAGTTGTCATATTTATATTTTAATTACACTAATATTATCACATTGAAAATAATTTTGTAACGTATAAAACTACAAATAGTATACTTTTTTATAATTTTATGTAATATATATTATAGTTAAGTATTTTATATAAATAATTCAATAAAATGTATTATATATTGTTAATATGATAATTCAAGTAATACAGTTATTACCCAATTGTTAATAATGCAACAAAATATAATAAAATTTGTAAATATAATAATAAAATATAAAATACATTAACAAATATACAATAAATGTAGTAATATATTGTAAATATTACAATGATCTAAGTAATACATTGAAAATTAAGCTGTTATATATCAACAATATAGCAGTATATTATGTGAAACATTGTAAATAATGCAATATATAGTGGCATAGGTTGTGAATATGACTTTAAAATATAGTTTTTATTGCAAAATATGTAGCGTAACACAACAATTCTAATTATCTGACAAAAAAGTTTATATGCCGGATACTTTTATAAAGAACAATATATCTGTTGTTATTTCTTTTATAGTGGCTGTATTTACTGCGGGGGGTATCTTTGCGGAGTTTACTGCTTTAAAGGATGAGATACATCTTGTGCATGAAAGACTTGACGAGAAGATAATAGTTATATCCCAGTTGGAGGAAAGAATACTTTCGCTGGAGAAGCAAGTGGAATATGAAAGAGGATTCCTAGATGCAAGAAGTAAAAAATAATTTAACCTTTTAAACCAAAAGCCTTATGACTTTTTATTACCGATTTACGAACCAGAGTAACAACAGAACAGATTTGACACATATGAAAAAATGGTTTACCCATGTGTCTGACAAAGCTAATTGGCGCATCGTTGAGCTGCCCAATGGATACTATCAATCGGAGTACAAGCCGCTTACTTGTGAGGACGGCTGTGACCCCTGTGATTGTACCTGGATAGATACAACGCGCCGTGAAACCCTTGAGGGTGCAGAACGTGCTATTGATTCATCGATAGAGCACTACCGAAAAAAGCTACGTGCTTTTGATGGGCCCAGGGTTGTAAAAACATTTAACAATGAGCAAGAGACCTAAACTACTTAGACACAACACACCACTTACGCGTAAAGACGCCTGTTATTATAAAGTTAAGCGTACGTACAAGGTATTCCCTTCTGCGTACGCCTCTGGCGCTATCGCTAAGTGTAGAAAAAAGAACGCAAGATAAATGAACCTTCCTAAGAACGGAGTAGCAAGAGAAATACGCCATTATGTTGGCAGTCTATTTATATTTTTATTAATTATAGGTATTTTAGCCTTTTTGGTAAAGTACCCTGTTCTTGAAACAAACAAAGAAGTAGTGATGATGCTCATAGGTACACTGAGCGCATCGATAGGAATTGTGGTTAGCACCATCACTGGTGCCAAACCAGATGACGTCAACGCCCTGAAAGCCGATCTTGAAAAGAAACAGCTGGCTATAGATTTCTTAACTAAAGCAAAGGATGATCTAGAGGGTATGGTTATAGACCTGCAAAAGCAGATGCTCGACAACCAAGATGACGTTATGGATAAAATAATATTAAAGGCCGCACTTGATTATGACGATCGTGCAAAGGCTAAGAAAATAATGGAAGAAGAATAATATGGCATTAACACAAGTAACAGCAGACGTCATCAAAGACGGTACAATTACATCGGGTAAGGTAGATTCATCTGTAGCGAAAGTGGTCACTTTAACGCAGGCGGCGTATGATGCGCTCGGCTCATATGATTCTTCTACATTATATATAACAACATAGATTATGGGATTATATCTAGGTGCAAATAAATTAGGTGGCGGAGGAGGAGGTACACCTATTGGAGGTTTTGCTTTTTTTGCAACCCCAGCTGGAACAAGTTTTACGTCAGGTCAAGAAGTCTATACTGATGCAGATAATATTGTTTGGATAAGAACAGGCGCTAAAATTACATCTGCCGGCTCGGGTGCTCTAGACGCTTCAACATACACTTTATCCGCTAATAATGTTCAAATATCAGANCCNNTGGTNTNTTTTNCNGGNGGAGGNGGCTATGGTGNCCGCACNTCTTTNGGTTATAANGGCGTNCATTTGCAAACTNTNGGCCTTNGNGAACAGTNNTAACNNNGGNGCATACGCTCTTAGNACNGAAGAAAATGTTAGNGTANCNGNAANTNNTNNTGTANCTTCNGGGNNTTTTNCAGCTAATNNTGANCCTACNGGCTGGGTATTTGGTNCNTCTTTTTATAACGANACTCATGCTTTNACAGGGTTTGATAGANNTGGAATTAACAGCTTTGGAANTGCANCTAAANNTGCTTATCANCCATTTACCGCGTTTACAGGAGGAACAGCNGGNTATNNNCAAACAAATTATTTTACANNACCCAAAAGCTTTATGGCGTGTAGCCACATACAGACTACACCTAGGTATTGGGGGGTTAATGCTAATGACACTGCGGTTGTTGAGTATACGTTTAATTCAAGCGCAACTAATGGTTCCAACCCATTTACTGCAACTTCCAACACATTCACACTTCAAGACGGAGCTCAGAGATTTATGACTGATGGTGTTGATAAATTTTACGTGCAAAATGGTACAGTATTAAAAGAATATGACATTAACGGAAATCTAATCAATGCTTTTGAAGGATTACCCTCGGCGATTTACAACAGCACCGAACATTATGGTTTTGTATGTGTACCTAGTTTTAAAAATTCCGCAGGTGTAACCCAATTCTGGACAAGAACAGGTGGGAACACTGGAAACAATACTGCAGTCAGTACAATTAGTCGGTACGATTATCCTTTAGCACTAGAAGGGCCTTACACAGGTACTCCTGGTAGTAAAACTTTGATAACTGCACAGGATGTTGATTCAAATCCTATTTTACCAACAACATATTTGTGGCAAAGAATAGCTTAATATAATGGCAGTACGTAAAACTAAAAAAGGGTTAGCACTTAAACGCTGGTTTAAAGAAAAATGGACCGACGAAAAAGGTAATCCTTGCGGTTCACGTAAAAATAAAAATACAAAAAAATGTCGACCATCGAAACGGGTGTCCGACAAAACAGTTAAAACATGGGGTGAAATGAGTGCCTCGGAAAAGCGCCGCGCAGTAGCTGAAAAGAAGCGTGTAGGCATGGGTAGAAAAACATCTCAAATAAGACGTAAAACAACTAAAGCAAAAAAGAATGGCACTACCAAAAAACGGCGTCGCTAAAGAGTTAAGATCTTACGTAGGATCGTTATTTATATTTTTGTTTGTGATAGGTACCATAATAACCTTATTACAATTTCCAGTATTAGAATCTAATAAGGAAGTTGTAATGATGCTTATAGGAACCATCGCGGCATCAATACCTGTTGTAATAAGTGCAATCACAGGCACAAAACCAGATGATATAAATGCACTAAAAAGCGAAGTTGAAAAACGAGATAACCAGATTGATACACTAGTTAAAGCTAAAGATGATTTAGAAAGAATGGTAATCAATCTACAAAAAGAAATGTTAAAAAATCAAGATGATGTTATGGATAAAATAATCNTAAAGGCGGCACTTGATTATGATGATAGAGCCGCGGCTAAATCTTATTTGCATAAAGATTTATGCGAATGTGGAAAACCCAAATGTGATTGTAAACAATGAGTCAGAAACTAACCCGAAGAGCCCGAGCGGCTAAGGCTAAAAGAGACTTGCGATATGCAAAGTCTAAAGACCGTAAGTGGAAAAAAGCGGATAGCCAAAAGAAACGTAGAGCTGCTAAGAAGGCGGGGCGTTCTCTGACCGGTAAAGATTACGATCATAAAGACCGTAAATTTAAAACAATAAGAAAAAACCGTGGTAACGACGGTAAAGGAACAAAAAAAGAAAAACGTAAATAATAAATTATGAAAGATTCACCGATGTATTTTAAACTAGGTCCTGATAGGATTAAAGAAAAAGAAAAAGATACCGCAACCACTTTTAGTGAAAAAGATGCGGCACTCATGTATGGTTCTGCCATGAACATGGGCCATCCTACTAATTATGGCACACCCATGAAAAAAACTGATCCTGATAAAAAAGAAACGCGNGAAGAGAAAGGCAAAAGAGTATACGAAGCGGCTATGGAAAAAGTTCGCAAGCAAAAGGCGGCTAGCGAAGCTAGAAAGAAGGCACCAAAAAANAAAAGCCTTTTACCAAAGATTAAAATGGGAATGGGAACCGGTTATACAACGGTTAACGATTAATGCCTACTAAAAAAAGACGTAAACCACCTGCACCCTCAAAGAAAAAATCTTTAGGGTACTATGCTAAAGTTAAAAAAGGCGGTGGTACAGGTAAGAAAGCCGGTGGAGGAATGACACGTAAAGGTGTTGCTAAATATCGTAAAGATAATCCTGGCAGTAAACTTAAAACTGCAGTAACAACACCACCTTCCAAACTTAAACCAGGAAGTAAAGCTGCAAAACGCAGGAAGTCATTCTGCGCTAGATCTAAAGGCTGGACCTCAGAAAGAGGAAGAGCTGCTAGACGCAAATGGAATTGTTAATATAATCAAATAAATTAAATCTAATTAAATGGCACAATTTGGCGGCCCAAAGCTTGTTAAAAAAATGTATTTTGATGGCGAAGCTAAGGGCAAATTAATTAATGGAATAAATAAAATAGCTAATGCTGTTGGCTCAACACTTGGAGCTAGTGGTAAAAATGTAGTTATAGAAGACGATTTTGGAAACCCGCAAGTAACCAAAGATGGCGTAACAGTTGCAAATAGTATACTTTTGCAAGAGCCGGTAGAAAACCTTGCGGTTTCTATGATGAAGCAAGCTGCTCAAAAAACAGCTACTATAGCAGGTGATGGCACAACCACATCCGTTGTTTTAACAAAAGCTATTATAGATCATTACTATTCTGAAAAAGGTAATGAGCATTCATTTAGAAATGTTAAAAAAGGTATGGAAATGTATAAAGACCATATTGTTAAAATACTAGATGAAAAAGCTACACCTGTTGAAGATGAGCAATTAACTCAAGTTGCAACAATATCTGCTAATAATGATATAGAGCTAGGCGAAACTATAGCTGAAGCATTCAGACAAGCAGGGGATAATGGCGTTGTAACTATGGAAACCTCTGCAAGCAGCGAAACCTATGTAGATTCAGTACAGGGCACAAAAGTTGGCAGCACGGCTAAAAGTCCACACTTTTATACAAACCCCGAAAAAGAGGTTACTGAGCTCGATAATCCATTAATATTTTTAAGCATTTCGGATATTCCTAATATGAGGAAAATCCAAGACATCCTGGAGTTCGCGATAAAGTCCAGTCGTTCGATACTCCTTATTGCTCCTTTAGAATCACAGCCATTAGCCGCACTGGCTATGAATAAAGTAAAGGGCAATATTAAGGTCAACGTAGTAGATCCGCCTAGTTTTGGACTCAAAAGAAAAGATATACTTGAAGATCTCGCGTTGCTTGTCGGAGCTAAAGTTTTTGACGAAAGCTTGGGTGATTCTATCGATGCAATCACCCCTGACATGTTAGGGTCGGCTGATAAAGCCATTTCAGATAAAGACGGTACTGTACTTATTGCGGAAGAAAAACCACAAGAGGTGCAAGAAAGAATTGAGTATTTAAAATCTGTTCTTGAAAAAGAAGATCATCACGTTATGACAAAACATTTGAATGATCGTTTAGCTTTATTATCAGGAGGTGTGTCCGTTATATACGTAGGTGCCGATACCGAGGTAGAACTAAAAGAAAAACAAGATAGAGTAGATGATGCTATACACGCGGTTCGTGCAGCTAAAAAAGAAGGNATACTNCCAGGAGGAGGNGCGGCTTTAGCTTTTGCNTCTGCACAAGACTGGGAAATGGAGCTTACAGGTGGAATGCTAACAGGTGTTCAAATATTAAGTAAAGCTTTAGCGGCGCCATTTACCAAAATACTCACAAACGCTGGCTTGGAACCATCGGGTTATTCTTTAACCAAATGGGGTGAAGGCGTTGATGTAACCTGTGGATGTATATTTAATATGATAGAAAAAGGTATAATAGATCCTTCACTTGTTACTAAAACAGCATTGAATAATTCCGTTTCTGTTGCTTCTACTATATTGTCAACTGATTGTGTAATTAGTAACATAAGAGAAGAATGAAAGCAATAGGTAATTATTTATTAATTAAAGATATATCTGAAAATACTAAAAAAACATCTGGAGGATTAGAGTTAACTGACAAGCATGAAGACATCAGATATAAAAAAGGTGTAATCATATCTTCAGGTCCAGATGCGGTAAAACCAGATCAAAAAATATTATACGATAAAGTAGCGGGGCATGATGTGGAATACAACGACGAAATATACAAAGTTATAGCTTTGAAAGACGTCGTTGCTATTTTGTAATGGACAGATCTGATTTTGTAGAAAGAGGAGAATTAAAAGTTGATTTTCTTAAAAATTACAGGTTAGTATCCCGCTGGGCTTGTAAAAATAATAATTTAGGCGTAGCCGATTTAGAACTTTTATTTTATTTAGATCCTATAGTGTATTTCACTATTGANGACTTTAAAGATGGTACATTGTATTACTCTTGGGATAAAACCCGATTTTATCGATTACAACGTGATGGTTGGATTGATAAAGTGCATATGGGCAAAGGCCGTATAGGCGACCATAACAAATACAAAGTAACGTATAAAGGTAAAATGCTTATTAATAGAATATATAGAATATTAATAGGTGAAGAAGATTTGCCAGAGTCAACAAAGAGAAATGTTATTATGAAAAGAAAAAGCTATATTGANAAAGTATATAGCCAAGCAATTAAAAAATTTAACAAACAAAAAAAATAAAAAATGGGATTTTTAGCAATAACTCCTTCAGTTAATGGTACCACGGGTGAAGTTACATATACTTCTGCGGTACCTGCAAATGGTGTTAAAATAACAGGTGTTGTGCTCAGAGAGTTTATGACAAATGGTCCAACTAAAAACTCTAATGGTACTTATAATACAACCGTTGGTGATTTAGTTTATGATGTTAAAGTAAGGCCTAATAGTGTTACAGCAACAATGACTGTAACTAAAGGCTCTGCAGTACACACGATTATAATGTTTAAAACACCAGAAGGTATACAACAAGAATATAAATTTGCAACCGGTGATACTATTAAAGTAAACGGAGTTGTTGAAGCATTAATAACTGACGCATAAAAATAAATAAGATGGAAGGATTACATTTATACAAAAACTTACCAGGTATTAAAGTTAAATCTGATAAAGCGTCAGAAGTTAATTGCATGAAACCGGTAACAAAAAGAATTAAAGAAAGCAAAGGCGGAACACAATTAAAAAATAAATAATGGCAAGAATCAGTACATATACCATAGACTCTACTGTCGAAGGAAGTGATAAGCTTTTGGGTACTGATGCAAATTCCAATTCCGCATTAGCAACAAAAAATTATACAATAGATAGCTTGAAGAGCTTTATATTGGGAGATAATAATACTACTCAAAATATTCCCGATTCAGTTCCTTTAGGCTTCTTTCTTTCAGTAAATAGAGAAGGTACATCATACGAAAAGTCATTAGTTAGAACTTTAGCTAGCTCAGCACTTACTAATGTTGTACTTAAAAGCTCTGTAGTAAACACTGGTACAGATATATATTTGAATACATTAGGTACAGGTCAAGTGTTTATAATAATTAGAGATTATAACGACGGGCAATTCGCGCTAGATTACGACCTAGCCGATCTTGCTAATAACTCTGCTACATTTACAGGTGTTTTAGCAGGTGATACATATACAGGTACAGTAACATCTTATAACGCACCTACTTTTACCTCTTCATCTAATGAGCCTAATGATAGCAGATATACAACAAGTGGAAATAATAAGTACACAGATTGGGCTTTTAATGTTACATTAGACCAAGCATACACAGGTGGCCAAGTAGCTTTTACAGAGTTTACATTTTTAACAGGANTACAACAAATTGAAACTCAAGTAATTGGTGATTTAAAAATTACTAGAGATGTTGTAATAGACGCAGGTGACCTTACTATTGGTACTGCTAATCCTAATAATGACCCGCGTAATTTAAATATGCATGGGGCTATTAAATTAGAAGATGTTGAATCAACTATAGTATTTGGNTCTAATAGCGTAACACTTGGCACAGATGGAACTGATCTAACAGTTTCAGGNTCAGGTGATACCGTAATATCTAACAATACTAGGTTTACAACTGATATTGTAAGAGATTCAAANGGTAATGCTTCCGATGGAAGAACNGTGATGAGNCAAAACACTGTTACAGCAATAGCCTCTAACGGCAANAGGGCTGTGCTTTCNGCCACTGGTGTTTCACTGCAAGATTCTTCAGGAACAGAAACAGGTGCACAAATAAAAGCTGTAGCTGGTAATCCTACAGATCTTTCAGGCTTAACAGATCAGGGTCTATTAAGCAAATTACAGGTTGGTGCTGATTATTTTGATTTGCCTGAATTAACTTCGGGTGTTGCTTCAGCATTGCCAGGTTTATCTGAACAGCTTGCGGGGCCAAGCACAGGTATAACAATGGGCAGACTTTTTTATGGTGTTGAACAAAGCAATGGCGCTTTATTTCAAGCCGCTACTAGCCCTGCTACAGTTTCCGGCATTTCAATAAGCTCAGGCGCTACTTCTGTTGTTTTATCTTCAGCTAATCATACGGCTATAAAAACTTTATTTGATGCTAAGCCTTCAAATCAAGCGCTATATTTTGTAGAAGATACTTATATAACAGCATTTCCATCAGTAGGTGGATTAATAAATGATTCTTCGGTAAACATATATCAAATAATCTCTGAAAATGCAACAACACTTTCTATAACTTTTGGTAGACAAGGGGGAGGCGTACTTTCGGTTAGTACAAGTGAGTTTGATATTAATTCTGAAATTTTTAAATTAAACGCAATACCTCAGGCCTCTAAGAGCAACTACTTACAATACGATCCGTCTACTAAGGCTGTGTCGCATAACCCGCTTAGTATATTAGCTTCTGCAAATGGAGCTACATACGATTATGCGCCTACATCACTTACAGATGTTGCTGTTAATTCTATAAATTTTGAAAATTTAATAGAAACAGCACCTGCTAATGGGCAAGTTGTATTAAAACAGGGATATGCATATGGAGGTGCTTTAACTGTAAACACTACTGTTGAAAAACAAAAGTATTATATACTTTCTAATATATCAGCAGATAGAACTATAACATTGCCAACAGGCGCAGCAGGCGATAGTATTAAATTTACTAATCTATCCGCCTTTGACGCAAACGGTGTATATAATCAATCTGACTATGTGTGGACATTAAATCCGAATGGATCAGAAAAAATAATGAGAACTAACTCTTTAGTATTAGATGAACAAACCTCTTCTTTTGAATTGTTTTATACAGATGCTGCTAATGGTTGGGTAATAAATGGAATTAGCTAATGGGACTACAAATAGATTTACCAAGCGCTGGTCTTCTAGGAATAACCAACGCTTCAGCAAGTGTACTTACAGGGACGGCTACATTAGCGGTTAATTCTGTTAATGTACTAGCGGGAAGTTCACCTTATACCGTAACACTTCCTTCAACAGATTTAAACGCGGGAGACGAGGTTGTTTTGAAAAAAACAAATACTGCAACAGTAACAATAGCTTCCACACTGATAGAAGGATCGGGCCAATCAGTAACAATAACGAATAATCAACCAATTAGATGTTTATATGTAGACGGAACTTTTGGTTGGGTTTTAACATAGTATTATGGCAGATATAAAAACTTTTTATCCTAACACGATAGACATAGCGCTTAGTGTTGATGATCAAAATCAATCAGCAAATTCCCAAGTATGGACAGGAACGGCAGCTGAGTATGCTGCATTGGGATCTAAAGATGCCAATACACTTTATTTTGTAACAGCATAGCATGCCATTATATAAAGGAACTACTAGCCCGACACTAACAACAGGCGGGTTGGATAAAATAATACAATGGAAAACAGCCGGAACGTATACAATAACGTTCACATAAAAAATAAAAAATGGCAAATTTAACAACAAGAATAGGTGGGCAACATTATTATGATGCGGCTACTGGAAATAATGAGAAGCTTCTTAATTTTTGGAAAGGCACACAGGCTCAATATGATGCAGAAAAGCAGACGGGAGCTACTACGTCTAGTAATCCTTCAGCTGCTTCTTCGGTAACATTTACAGTCACTGACTCAAGCATATTTACAGTTAATGATACTGTATTTGTAACGGGCACTTCTGGCAATACAACCAGAACAGAAGGAACTGTAAGTGCAGTGCCCTCGGGTACAACTGTAACAGTAGACTTTACGCCTGCATATACTTCAGCGGCTTCTACAGGTTATCAAATTGATTTATACAATCCAAATACATTTTATATTATAACAGCTTAGTATGCCTTCTAACATTGAAAATGCAAACATATCAGCTATAAAGCTAGGTACTGTTGATATGACTAAGGGCTATATTGGACATGAAGAGATATACCCAAATACTAGGGAAATAGCAAGCGCAGCTTTTACAAGCACCTCTACACTTAGCAGCAGTGGGGGAACTAGGCTATTCAGGGTAACAGGAGATATTGGATCCACATATGACTTGACAGGGTATGGAGCGGGTAGTTATATTTTAGCATCTTCACCATATGATCACAGCGTTTCTGTTGGTTCTAATACAGCGTGCTCGGCTCCTGCTAGAAATATATCAACAACTTTAACGCCTACTGATAGCACGGTACTGCAAGGCGGTGGTTCTAGTTTTTCTTCTAATTTTACACAAAGTGCTTCTCCTAATATAGACCAAACTTTTGACTTTGGGCTTTCTGTTTCTATTTCAAATACCAACTACGTTACTACAACATATAACGGAACTTTAATGTGGGCGAATGGCGCTGCTTTTTCTATTTCATATTCAGGAAATAATACAAGCGGTGGAAGCGTAGGTATTATTGTTAGTACTACAGCTTACAACTATAGTAATGTTTCAGGGACATTAACTCCGGGAACTTATACTACTGTAGGGCCGGGTTCTTTTTCTGGAAGCTTTACAGGAACTTACCCTGGTCCTTATAGAGAATTTATTAGAGCAAATCTTACTGTAAATTCAGGCACTAGTACAGTAGCGTGTTTTTCCCATGTTATGAATAACAATGGACCGGGTTCGTTATACTCAAGTAATGTTTACCCATAATAAATGGCAAGAATACAACAATATACAACAGATACCACTATCACTGGTGGCGATAAACTAGTAGGTAACGATGCGGCAGACAATTCTACTAAGTTATTTCAAATAAGTGATATTGGGCTTCACTTTGCAAAGCAAGGTGATGGCATAAATTATCAATATACATACGGGGGAAAATATACAGATACTTCTGTAGATGCTGGGTCTGTTGAATACTTAGTAGATCCAACCGCACCTCAACAATTTGGCTGGGCTAATATACAAAAATTAGCTTTATCAAATACTTTGCAGAACGGAACAAACGTGTCTGGTGTTTATTCTTTATTTACAAATCAAATTATAAAGGTAACTGATATATCAGGCGGTGGGCAGAATAGCTATGCTATCTATAAAGTTACTAATATAGAGAATACAACAGGTGGCAAGCTAATATCTGTTACATTATTAACAGCTGACGGTACACCCACAGAGGCTAATGTAATTGTAGCATTTTCGGGTATTGTAAGGGCTGAGGATATTGATGCGTTGGTAAGTGCGGATATAATAGACGATTTACTTTCTACAGATGCTACTAAAGTTTTATCGGCAAATCAAGGTCGTGTATTAAAAGGTCTAATAGATGGCATAAATACAATTTTGCAATCTGATGATATATCGTTAGATACATTGCAAGAGGTTGTAGACTATATAAAAGCGAACAATGCTTCTATAGCTAGTCTAAATACATCTGTAAGTAATTTAAGCACGACTAAAGTAGATAAAATAGTTGGTAAAGGTTTATCAACTGAAGACTTTACTTCAGCACTATTAGCTAAGCTAAATAGTATAGCTGCAAATGCTGAAGTTAACGTACAGTCAAATTGGGCGGAAGCAGACACAAACAGTGATGCTTTTATACAGAATAAACCTTCTGTTGTAGAGACTTCAAGAACTATTGAAGTTGCAGGCACAACTAATGAAGTGAACGTAACCCCTACTGGGGCACAAGATTTATCTGCTAATAGAACGTTTACTGTAGGATTAACAGATGATGTTGAGATTGCGGATACTTTGTCTTTTACAAATACGCAGTCTTCAACTCCAACTTTTGATAACGGCTTATACTTTACAACCGAAGATAACCACGATACCTTGCATTTCAGGTATGATGGGCACGACCTAAGTATAGATTATTTAACAGAAAATATACCAACAGGCATATTAAACGGTGGTGAGTTATCTACAAATACAGCTACAACTTTTGATGTAGCTGCAGGTGATGGAGTTATTAATATCCTTAATAAGGACGTAGGTGATCCTCACCCTGAAATTAAAAAGATTGAATGGCCTGCTACAACTATAACACATACTTTAGGTAACGCAGGCGACACGGAACAGTTGAATACCTGGGTATATGTAGACGGCACTGGCACAATACAACAAACGCTTACAATACCGTCTCCAAGCTTATGGAGAAATAATATAGTATTAGGATCTGTTATACACTCTGAAAATGTAATTAGATTTGTAAAAACATTTCCTAGAACCGCTTATTCCAATGGCAATACTGTATCAGAATTTATAGAAATATTTGGGCCACTTAAAAAATCTGGTCATTTGCTTACTGTAAATTCTAGCAACAATATGGCTCTTGACAGATCTGCAGGAGTTGCTTTTGCATTAGGTAGAAATTATGAAGCCGACGCGGAGGAACCAAACTTAGTTAGCGATAGTGCTAGTACGCCGGTTTTTCATAGATACTCAAGTACGTCCGGAGGTTTTACAAAAGATGACGGTATAGCTGGAGCCGGATATACAGATATTGACCCTACCAAATATGATAATAATGGTACACTAACAACTGTATCAGGAGGACATTATACTGCTCAAAGATTATACTATTTTCCAAATAACACGGGAGTTATTGTTGCTTATTATGGTAAGGCTGAATATGCTTCTATGGATCTTGCTGAAAAGAATTATCTTTTAGAAGATTTTCAAGAAGCAGAAAACACATCTAGCCAAGCTATATACTTAGGTGCTATAATATTAAAAGGCAATGTTACTAATTTAAATACTGCTACTGATGCTAAAATATTAACAGGCGGTATATTTAGAAGTTTGTCCGCTGCTAATTTAGGTGGCGTTGCGGTAGATTCTTCATTAAATGATCTTACTGACGTAAATATAACAAACGTTCAGCAAAATCAAGTAATAAAATATAACAGTTCAACTGGTAATTGGGAAAATCAAGCAGACACAGGAGGCATTGGGTTAACTGATTTATCTGTAGGCACAGAAGGAACTCCTTCGGGAGACGGCTCTTTAGCATATAATAATACAACCGGTGTATTTACATATACACCTCCTGTTTTTATAGATGGTTCTGGCACAGCTGGTAAATTATCAAAATTTAGCGATTCTGACACTTTAACGGACTCAGTAATACATGAGGTGTTTGGTAATATAGGTATTAATACTGGCTTTCCAAACGTTTCTTTTGAAATAAATGCTAGTGATGCAATAAAAATACCTTCGGGTGATCAATCATCTAGGCCAGGTATACCAGCAAACGGTATGCTAAGGTATAGTACTACTGATAATCAGTTTGAAGGTTATGCAGATGGGGCTTGGGGCGCTATTGCGGGTGGTGGGGGATCATCAACTATAACAAGAGATTCTTTTTCTGGTGACGGGTCAACAACCGGTTTTACTTTATCGTCTTCTATTTCGGACGAAGCAAATACACAAGTTTATATAGACGGTGTATACCAGTCTAAACTTAATTATAGTATTGCTGGTAATGTTGTAACTTTTTCTACAGCACCACATACTGGTACTAATAATATAGAAGTTATTAATGTTGCAGCAGTTACGGTAGAGGCGGCATCTGGTTTAAATAAAAATACATTTACGGGTGATGGGTCAACAACGGGATTCACACTAAGCCAAGCGCCTACAAGTGAAGATTTTACATTTGTATTTGTACAGGGTGTTTATCAGGAAAAGTCAACATATATTGTTGCTGGTAGTACTATAACTTTTAGTACAGCACCTCAAAATAATTACACAATTGAGGTAATGCACTTGGGAGCTGTTAATGTGCAGCAGTCATCGTATATGGAATATGATGCATTTACAGGCACGGGAAGTCAAACGGCATTTACATTAGTTAACGGTAATCCAACAGACGAAAAGTTTACTATGGTATTCATTCAAGGTGTATACCAAGAAAAGTCAACTTATTCACTTTCAGGCACAACAATAAACTTTGCTACAGCACCGGACAATGCTTATACTATTGAGATAATGTCTGTTAGCAGTGGAGGTATATTAACAAACCCAACAACTGTGCCACTTGTAAGCGTAATATCTTCTAATACAACAGCTGTATCAAATAGCGTATATGTGTTAACAGCAAATTTAACTTTAACACTACCTGCTAATCCTGGAATTGGCGATAGTATTAAAATATCAAATAGATCCGGTGTTGCAACTTGTGTACTTGGAGCAAACAATAAAAAGATAATGGGTAGCGCATCTAATTTAACATTAGATACGGCATCTGCTAGTTTTGAATTAATATACTCTGGCACCGAACAGGGTTGGGTAATAATAGGACAATAATATGGGTAATCTAACAGATTCTTTTCCAGCAGCTTCGTCAAGCAATGTATTAGAAATAGTACACGGCAGCTGCGACGGAAGGAGTATTACTGTTGATTCAGGGGCTTATACTTTAGAAAATGTTACAGCTTATACGAATAGCACTACTAGTTACCAAAAAATTCCAGGAAGTTTAATATCCTATACGCCCCCTACGGATGCAAGATCGGTTTTATATAGATTTGATTTTAAATGGCATTCTATAGGCTCATCAGG
>NZHE01000021.1 GCA_002691145.1 Rickettsiales bacterium | reverse complement strand
ATGAATTAAAAAAATTAATTTTTTTATAAAGACTTTATTTGAAATTTCTAAAATATTTTTATGATAAAAGTAGTTGGTCAAAATAAAGGTTTCAAAATAGAAAAAAAAATAATTGATTATGTTAATAAAAAACTTTTTAACGAAATAAATTTGAATTACAAAGTTTTGATAAAAAAAATGTTTGACTTATCTCATAGTCGCAATCCAATAGTTAGATGCTTTAAAGAAGAGGGAATTGGTCTAGAAAAAAAAACTGATTTAATCTTTGAGTTAGAAAATCAAAGACTTAATATAAGTGTAAAATCTGGATCTGCAAATTCAGTCCATCAAGAGAAATTCAACTCTTTTTTAGAATTTTTAGATTCAGTTTCGCAACTTAAAATTATCGAGAAGGATTTGATTAAGGAATTTCATTGGTGTGATGGTAGTACTGATAATACAGGTTTGGTGAAAGATAGAAAACGTAAAAATATTTATGCAAATTTGCATCCAACAAATTTTACTAAATACATAACAATACTGAGGAGATATAAAAAAGATATATTTTTGAGAACTTGGTTGGGTGGTAGTAAAAATACTCCTGATTATCTAATTTATATTACCAATATAAATGAAATACATTCACCAAAAGTTATAAATTTTAGTGATCTTCTTGATGCACACATGAACTACAAGGAAAAAAGAGGTGATATAGGTCTGTTGACAATTCAAAATTGGAATGCTTGTCTTAAAGGACAAGATTTAAAACCTAAATCACTCAAACACAGAAACGATGTTCAATTTAAATCAAAAGATATTAAAAACTTTTTTTTATGAATAAAGGAACTTTAGAAGGAACAGAAGAAGAAAAAAACTTAG
This sequence comes from Rickettsiales bacterium, assembly GCA_002691145.1. Lineage (GTDB taxonomy): Bacteria > Pseudomonadota > Alphaproteobacteria > Methylaequorales > Methylaequoraceae. The sequence goes on along the minus strand of NZHE01000021.1, from coordinate 55,140 downwards.
TCTGTGAAATAAATAAGGGTTATTATGATACTTTTCTTTACCAGCATTTTACCACCAGAAAATTTATTTATTGTTCAAGAGTAACAAAGAATAAATTCTCGAAATTGTCAGGTAGGAATGTACCCCCAAAGTCTGACATTTTTTTGATAAGAACAAAAATTTCTTTAGATTTTTTTTTAAAAGAAAAGAATTTTTATCTTAATGAAGACGATTTAGATTATTTAAAAAAAAATGAACATAGTGTTGAATATATTGAAAATTCTGGAATTTCAATTAAAAGAAAAGATTCTAAAAACTACCAAATTCACAAATTCACTCCTTCTTCTTTCTATAAATTGTTTAAAGATAATTTTATTGGTGCAGGTGCAATGATATATCAAAAAAATGAAAGAGATTTTTCTAAAAACAAACATATAATAGAAAATAACTGGAAAATTCCTGAAGAAAAATTTTATAATTTTTTTAAAAAAAAGTTAGATAATTCAGATTTAAAAATAAATGATAAAAATAGTTTACAACAGATAAGTAGTTTTTGTCTTAAAGAAATTAAAACTGTTATAAATAATTCAAAAACTATTAAGACAAGTATTTTTACAGGAAAAGATGATTTTGAAGAACCATTTGGTGCATCTTTTAGTTTTATTAACGGGAATCTTAAAGAGTATGAATTTAGTGACTTTTATGTTTCTCAAGGAAGTGGAAGGGTAAATAAACCTACAATAGTAATAAAACCAAAATAACTAACTTAAAATTTCTTTTATAATACTTTCTACAACAGGAACAGAGACAGAGTTTCCAATTTGTCTTAATGAAGCGCTGTAACTATTTGTTATTTTAAATTTTTTTGGAAATCCCTGTAACTTCAGACATTCATTAATTGAGAAAAATCTTTTTTGCTTTACAAGATAGGGAACATTATTCCCTCCAGTACCCATTTTTGTGGTTAAGCAAGGTGAATTATTATCATATCTGAATGCCACTCTAGACTTTCTAATTTCATAGGCAACCAAATAATCTAATGTTTTTAAATATTCAAAATCCTTATGCTTTTTTAAATAGAAATCAATATATTCTTGTGACTGAAAAGATATTTTTTTTTTTTCAGGATTCTTATCTAGTATGTCTCTCAGGGTTATTTCTCTTCTTTGTGGTGAAGGGAATTTAAAGTTAATATTATGATCTTTGAGTCCAATAATAAAAACTCTTTCTCTATTTTGTGGAAGATTATAATCTCTTGTATTTAGTGTTTGCCAAAAAACATTATATCCCAGATTCTCTGAATTTTTTGTTTTATATTCTTTTCCATTTAATTTTGTTGCTAAAAAATCAATGATTGTGTTAAAGGTTTTTCCACTGTCATGACTCAAAATTCCTTTTACATTTTCTAAAATGAAAATCATTGGTTTTTTTTCTTTAAGAATTCTCACAATATCAAAAAATAATGTACCTCTTATATCTCTGAACCCTCTCCTATAACCTGCGATACTGAAAGGTTGACATGGGAAACCAGCACATAATATTTCATGATCAGGAACTGCTTTTTCACTATGATTAGTGATATCAATATTTGGATTTTCACCAAAATTTAAAAAATATGTTTCACAGGCAAATTTGTCATTGTCAGCACTGAATACGCACTCTAGATTTTTTTTTTCTAAAGCAACTCTAAATCCTCCCATTCCAGAGAATAAATCAATAAATCTCATCAAAAATTCTCATTTGTGTTTTTTTTTTTTTTCCAATGTTCTTCAAAATATGAGATATCACTGGAATAGTAAAAGAATTCCCAATTGCTTTGTATCTTTGGGTATTACTTAAATTTAGGGTATGATTATCAGTTATCCCCTGAAGTCTTTCGCATTCAAGAGGCGTTAATTTTCTAAGTTTTTTTTGAAAATAAATTTTTGGCGTATCAGATCTTGCAAGGAGTGTTGGTGACTTTCCATACACTGAATAAACTCTTCTTTGTCTTTCATTATCTTTTAATAAGTTTCTTGGGATGTCGTATATTTTAATGATTCCTTTTTTTTCCGTATTTTGAAATTTAACAATATTAAAACCATTTAAAAACTGAATTGGAAAATAAAATCTTTGATCTACAGGTTTTTTTTCTAAAATGTCTAATATTTTCAAATTACTATTTATTGTTATTGGGTCAATTGGAATGTTACTCCAGTAGCACCTTGGTCTAAATTGTGAAGTAAATGATTGAGAATTTATTGTGATTCCTTCTTCTCCTACATAATCATCCATGATTTTTTTCCACTTATTTTTTACATTTTCTAGTACAAAATATTTAGGATTAATAATTTTCCTAATTTTAATAAAATCAAAAAAGAGAGATGATCTTATTCCTTCCAAACCATCTCCTTTATAAGCGTTGCTTAAATCTTGACAGGGACTTCCACCAATAAGTAGATCAATCTTAGGTAGTTCTCTTAAATTAATGTTTTTAACATCTCCAAGTTGAATTATTTCTGGAAATTTCTTTTTTGAGACATCTATACAATATTTATCGATCTCTGAAGCAAAATATCTTTTTACTTTTATATTGCTTTGTTTCAATGCAAGCATTGCTCCACTTATTCCATCAAATAAACTAAGAATATTCATATTTATTTCAAAATTTTAAATTTTACTTTATCAACCCAAAACATTTCGTAAAATTTATTTATATAATTTTTTCTTTCTCTTCTTTAGTCGATTCAAAAGTATATGCAAAGTATATGCAACAACGACCACGATGTTTTCCCTTATTTGTTGAAGAGTGAACCCTCTGAAACCCTTTGTGACTGTGCTTAAAACAAACAAGGGCGAACAATCGCCCGCCCTTGCCGATGAGACTTCTGTTGCCCCGCGTCTCATTGCAGCGCTTACTTAATATTATTAAGCAGCGAGTGCCATTTCATTATCGTTAGCACTTATTTAGTATTAGTCCGATAACGGTGGAACTACACCGAGCAAAGTTTTGAAGATTCCCATGCACGTCGATCCTGTTTCGCCCCCAAAATGATTTTGGTGGAGGCGCCGGGCACTGCCCCCGGGTCCGTCTCAGATCACAATTCAAACATTTATCGCCATAGCTTATAAAGCGTTTAAATTGTATAAAAAAAATAAAAATAATTAAAGAATATTATTTTAATTATTTTTTTGTAAATATAGAGTTTTAATTTCAATTTTATAACAATGAATAAGACTAAAAATAAACCCGAATCAGATATAAGTAAACTTAGAAAAAATACATTTTCTACTCGAAGAGTAACAGTCCAAAGGCTAGAAAGCTTAATTTACAAAAAATTTAAAGTGCTCGACAAAGGATTTGTAAGACTAATTGACTACATGGGTGATGATTCCTCTATTGTTCAAGCGGCTAGAGTTTCTTATGGCAAAGGCACAAAGAAAGTTAATCAAGATAAAAATCTGATAAATTATTTATTAAAATATAAACACTCTACTCCTTTTGAAATGAACGAAATAAAATTGCATATAAAATTGCCAATATTTATTGCTAGGCAATGGATAAGACATAGGACAGCTAATGTAAATGAATATTCAGCTAGATATTCTGTACTAGATAAAGAATTTTACATACCTCATCATGAAAATATTAAAGCGCAGTCAAAAACAAATAATCAAGGAAGAGAAGAAAAACTTCAGAAAGATAATATCAAAAAAGCATTACAAATTTTAAAAACAAATTCTGAAGATAGTTTTTTGAATTATTCATATCTTTTAAACGAAGATGAATTTGGGAATACTTTAAATGAAAAAAATGAGGGGTTAGCTAGGGAACTGGCTAGAACAGTGTTACCTCTAAATACATACACACAATGGTATTGGAAAATAGATTTACATAATTTAATGCATTTTTTATCATTGAGATTTGATTCACATGCACAGTATGAAATTAGAGTATATGCTGAGGAAATTTTAAAGATTATGAAGAAGTGGGTTCCGTTGACTTATGATGCCTTTATGAGACACAGAATGAAAGGTTTTTCAATTTCAGAGGATGGCGTTAGATACATAAAAAAATTAATTGATGGAGAGAATACAAGTGATATTAAAATTTCAAAAAGAGAAGAAAATGAGATTAAAGAAAAATTTTCACTTAAATTTTAATCCTCAATTTCAATACTTGTTTTTTTGAGGCCTTTAATTGAATTTACAAAATTTTCTGTGATTCTCCCAAAAATTTTGTATTCTTCGGATGTATTGTCGTAACATTTAGGATTTCCAACATCTAAATTGTGAGACAATGAACTTAATATTGGAATTTCTCCAAGAAAATTTATGTTTTCTTTTAATGCTTCGTTTTTGACTCCATCTTTACCAAATATATAATCTTTTTTATTTTCACTAATATTTTCATAGTAGCTCATGTTTTGAATTAGGCCTAATATATTTACATTAACTCTCCTGAACATACCAATTGATCTTCTAACATCGATTAAAGAGATTTCCTGAGGTGTAGAAACAACAACCGCACCTGAAAGATTAAGATTTTGACTTAAAGATAATTGAACATCTCCAGTGCCTGGAGGTAAATCTATAATTAGAAAATCCAAATCTCCCCAAACTATATCTTTAAGTAACTGTCTTAAAGCATTAACCACCATCGTACCTCTCCATATTACTGGTTTTGATGCTGGAATTATATTCCCTATCGACATAAACTTAATATCGAACTTTTCAAAAGGTAAGATTTTTTTTTCTTTTGACACGTTTGGTTTTTTTTCCTCTCCCATCATCTTATGGATAGAAGGTCCATAAATATCTGCATCTAGCAGGCCTATTTTAAATCCTTTTTTTGAAAGAGAGATAGACAGATTTACAGACACAGTTGATTTTCCAACTCCTCCCTTACCAGAACTGACTGCAATTATATGGTTAATACTCATTTTATACTCTTAGATTATGATACAATATATTGTAATTATTACAAATTATCCTTTGCAAGATTAAAACAATTCTTATATATAATGAACTACTAATTTATATATAAGGTAAATAGATACTATGTCATGGACACCAGACGACGATGGCCAAAGCCCTTGGGGCGGGGGAAAAAAAAGAAAGAGTTCTGATAAAAACAATTCATATAGTAGTTATAATGACTATGATGACTATTTAAAAAAGTTCCAGGATAAATTTAAATCCTTTTTCCCTAATAAAAATCCTGCTTCCTTATCACTTTTACTTGCTATTATTATTGGCATCTGGGCCTTAAGTGGTTTTTATAGAGTTGGTACGGATGAACAAGGTGTAATTACAAGATTTGGGGAATATGTAAGGACTTCAGAGCCTGGATTACATTATCACTTACCCTATCCAATAGAAACTGTAACTAAGCCAAAAGTAACAAGGGTAAACAGAATTGAAGTAGGTTTTCGAACTTCTCAAACGCAATTTAGTCAAAACGTTCAAGTAAGACAAGTTCCCGAAGAGGCTTTGATGTTGACTGGTGATGAAAATATAGTAGATTTAAATTTCACAGTATTTTGGGTTATAAATAATGCTAAAGAGTTTTTATTTAATGTTAGAAATCCTGAAATAACCATCAAAAGCATTGCTGAAAGTGTAATGAGAGAAAAAATTGGACAAACACCTATTGATCCAATTTTATCTGAGGGAAAGTCAATTGTTGAAGAAAATGCAAAAATTAAATTACAAGAAGTTTTAGATTACTACCAATCTGGTATTCTAATTACACAAGTTCAACTTCAAAAGGCCGACCCACCTGAATTAGTTATTGAATCATATAGAGACGTTCAAAGGGCAAAAACAGACGAACAAAGACTGAAGAATGAAGCAGAAGCATACAGGAATGATATTATACCCAGGGCAAGGGGTGAGGCTGAGAAGCTAATACAAGAAGCCGACGGATACAAACAACAAGTGATTGCAAAATCAAAGGGTGAAGCTGAGAGATTCATATCAGTGTATAATTCATATAAACTAGGAAAAGATGTTACAAGGGAGAGAATTTATCTTGAGACGCTTGAAAAGGCATTAGGCAATATTAATAAAATTATAATTGATAAAGATGCATCAGGAAGTGTTGTTCCATATTTACCTCTTCCAGAAATCAAGAAAAAAAGTACTCAAGCTCAAACAACAGGAAATAACTAAATGAACAAGACAATTTTTTTAACGTCGTTAATTATATTTTTAGCATTTTTATCATCTGGATTTTTCATTATAATGAATGAAAGACAACAGGGTTTGGTTCTACAATTTGGAGAGCCCAAAAGAGTAATTCAAACAGCAGGGTTACATATAAAAATACCATTTATTCAAAACGTAGTTAAATACGACAAAAGAATTTTAGAATATAATCTACCTATTGAGGAAGTTATTGCAGTTGATAAAAAAAGAATGTTAGTGGATTCATTTGCTAGATTTAAAATAGTTGACCCTCTTGAATTCTATAAAACAGTGGTTAATGAAACCAATGTAAGAAACAGACTCAATTCAAATGTTATCTCATCCTTAAGAAGAGTTGTAGGTACTGTAACTCTCGATGAGTTATTATCTGAGGAAAGAAGTAATATAATGGATAGGATAAAAGTCGAAGTTAATGATGAAGCAAAAAGATTTGGTATTGAGGTCGTTGACGTAAGGATTCGTCGGGCTGATTTACCTGAAGCTAATAGTCAGGCCATTTTTGAGCGAATGATTAGTGAAAGAACAAGAGAAGCAAAAGAGTTCAGAGCTAAAGGAGCTGAGGAAGCTCAGAGAATTAGGGCTGAAGCAGATAAAGATAAAACAGTAATACTAGCGGAAGCTTCAAGAAAAAGTGAGATTTTGAGAGGAGAGGGTGATTCAGAAGCAATATCCATTTATTCTAATGCCTTTGAAAGAGACCCAAGTTTTTATTCATTTTATCGCTCTATGCAAGCTTATTCACAAGTTTTAGGTGAATCTGGTACAACAATGCTTTTATCACCAGATAGTGAATTTTTAAAGTTTTTTAATAATTCAAAGGGTGAATAAACTTTAACAAATGATTTCATATGCATATTAGTATCAAAAGATTTAATCTATTTATTACATATTTAATACTTTCCAATTGTTTAATTTTTTTTAAATTATATTCTCATCCATTGTCAGATGAAACCGCTGATTTAGTTCAAAGTTTATCTCCAGCTGTTGTAAACGTCTTTACTACCCAGAATAATAAAGAACAAGAATCAAAAAACCCTAATCCATTTGAAAATGTGCCGCCCCAGTTCAAAGATTTTTTTGAAAATTTACCGCCAGGTTTTCCCTTTGGGCCACCACCTCAAAATAACCCGAATAACAGAAATGCACCTCAAGCTCTAGGCTCAGGTTTTGTGATTGATAAAACAGGCTATATTGTTACTAATCAGCATGTTATTGCTCAAGCAAATGAAATCAAGGTGAAATTTCAAGATGATTCAGAACTTGTTGCAGAATTGATTGGTCAAGATAAACTTACAGATCTAGCTCTTTTAAAAGTTAATCCAAAGAAAGATCTTAAATTTGTGAATTTTGCAGATTCTGATTCTGCGAGGGTTGGACATTCTGTTATTGCCATTGGTAATCCTTTTGGACTAGGTGGCACGGTAACTTCTGGAATTATCTCTGCCTTTAACAGAGATATTAATTCTGGTCCTTACGATAGTTTCATTCAAACTGATGCATCCATTAATAAAGGAAATTCAGGAGGTCCGCTATTTAATCTAGATGGTGAAGTTATTGGAATTAATTCCGCTATCTTTTCTCCAACTGGAGGTAGCGTAGGAATTGGATTCTCTATACCTTCAAATTTAGCTAAACCAATAGTTGCGCAGTTGCGAAAATTTGGAAAAACACAGAGAGGTTGGCTCGGCGTACGAATACAAGAAGTCACACCTGAGATTGCTAAAAGTCTCGGCTTAAAAAATGAAGATGGTGTTTTGATTGCAATGGTTAATCCAGGTGAACCTGCAGAAAAAGCAGGTATGCAAGCAGGTGATGTTATACTTGAATTTAATAACAAAAAAGTAAAAAATGTTAAAGAACTTCAAAGAACTGTAGCAGACTCAACTGTTGCAAGTTCGGTTAATGTGACTGTATGGCGCAATAAAAAGAAGAAAAAATATAAGGTCAAGGTTGGGGAATTAGAGAAATTTAATAGTTTGGCTGAGAATAATAAGCAAAATAATAAACCTACAACTGATAAAGAATTTGAGATAGATAAACTAGGCTTAAGATTTAAGAATATTAATGACAATTTGAGAAAACAGTATAACATCGCTGAAAATCAAACTGGTGTAGTTGTCACAGGAATTAAAACAGAATCTCCTTCTTCCAAAGTAGGGTTATCTGTAGGAAACGTTATAGCTCAGATATCTCAAATAAATATTGATAAGGCATCACAGGCTGAAAAGATTTTAAATGATGCTCTTGAGGAGAAAAGAGATTCTGTACTTATGCAAGTTTTTCAAAATGGTTTTCCACGCTTTGTTCTTTTCAATTTAAATTGAGCCTGGATTTTATAATAATAGCCGGCCCTACAGCCGTTGGAAAATCTGATCTTGCTGAAAAAATAGCAAAAAAAATCCCTTCAACAATAATAAATGCTGATAGTATGCAATTATATGATCATTTAAAAATTTTAACTAACCGACCAAATATCTCTGAAAATAAAAAGATTTCTTATAAGCTCTACGGTGTCTTAAATTCAAATAAAAAAGCAGACGTTGGCTGGTGGATGAAAAATGCAAAAAAGGAAATTCTAAATTCAAAAAAAATTAAACAGTTACCAATTTTTGTTGGCGGAACTGGCATGTATATTGGAAGTTTAGAGAATAATATTTCTGAGATTCCGGAAGTAAAGAATCGAATTAAAAATAAAGTTTTAAAAATTCACAAAAAATATGGAAATTTATTTTTTTATAAGAAATTACAAAAGATTGACCCAAAACTAGCACAAAAAATAAGCGTAAACGATACTCAAAGATTAATTAGAGCAATTGAAGTTAGGATTTCATCAGGAAAAACACTAAGTTTTTGGCAATCTAGGCGCAAATCTAAAATAAATTATCTAAAAAATTATTTATTTTTTATCGTTAGTAAAAAAAGAGAGGATTTATATAACTCAATAGATAAAAGATTTGATTTGATGATCAAAGATGGACTATTAGATGAAGTAAAAAATTTTTTAAGAATGGAGTTGGTAAGCTCTCATCCAATTAATAAAGTGATAGGTTTAAGACATATTAAAAGTTATATCAAAGGCAGTTTAGAACTAGAAAAAGCCATCGAACTTTGTAAAAAAGATACTAGAAACTATGCAAAACGACAATTAACTTGGTTCAAACATCAACCAATAAACCCCATTTATTTAGATTATAAAGTGGCAGAAAATTTTATTTTAAAAAAGTTAGATGATTATTTATAAAAAAATAAAATTTTAGATGTTTAAAAAGTCTATTTAGTTTATTTTATTAATATGAAAAAAATTACTGGAGCAAAATTAGTTGTTGATGCCCTCATAGAGGAGAATGTTGAGATTATCTTTGGTTATCCGGGTGGAGCTGTTTTACCTATTTATGATGAATTATTTAAACAAAAAAAAATAAGGCATATCTTAGTTCGTCACGAGCAAGCAGCTGTTCATGCTGCAGAAGGATACGCTCGTTCAACAGGAAAAACAGGTGTGGTTCTTGTTACGTCAGGACCAGGTGCGACTAATACAGTCACAGGTTTGGCTGATGCTATGATGGATTCAGTTCCATTAGTATGTATTACTGGACAGGTGCCGACTCATATGATTGGAAATGACGCATTTCAAGAAGCAGATATTGTTGGGATAACTAGACCATGCACAAAACACAATTATTTAGTAAAGGATGTAGATAATCTTGCAGGTTCAATTCATTCTGCATTCTATATAGCATCAAATGGAAGACCTGGTCCTGTTCTAGTTGATATACCTAAGGATATCCAAACGTTTAAAACTTTATATAACGGAAAAAAACGCACAAAAAAAGTGACATATTACACTCCTGTTCTTAATCCAGACAAGGAATCAGTTAATAAATTTGTTGATATGATTAAAATTGCTAAAAAACCTATTTTTTATGTAGGAGGAGGTGTAATAAACTCAGGTAATAAGGCATCTTCGCAATTATATAAATTAATTAAAAAAACAGGATTTCCGTGTACCCAAACTCTGATGGGACTCGGTGCTTTTCCAACATCTGACAAACAATTTCTTGGAATGCTCGGTATGCACGGAACTTACGAGGCTAATTTAGCAATGTACAATGCTGATCTAATTATTTGTGTTGGTGCTAGATTTGATGATAGAATTACTGGAAAGGTCTCAGGTTTCTCGCCTAAATCTAAAAAGATTCACATAGATATAGATGCCTCCTCATTCAATAAAAGTGTTACGGTTGACCATACGATTCAGGGAGATATAGAAAAAGTACTATTAAGAATAAATAAAATTATTAAGCTCAAAAATTTTAAATTTCCGCAAAAAAAATATGAATCATGGTGGATTAAGATTGAATCTTGGAGAAAGAAAAAATGTTTAAGTTATAAAAATGATAAAAAGATAATAAAACCTCAATACGCTTTAGAAAGGCTGAATGCATTAACGCTAAGCAAAAATCCTTTTTTTACAACCGAAGTTGGACAACACCAAATGTGGGCTGCCCAATACTTAGCATTCAATAAACCAAAGCATTGGATGACTTCTGGAGGATTGGGAACAATGGGGTATGGTTTGCCTGCTGCTATGGGAGTTCAGTTAGCACACCCAAAAAGTTTAGTAATTGATGTGGCAGGAGAAGCCTCAATTCTTATGAATATACAGGAAATGTCTACATTGAAACAATATAGATTACCTGTTAAAATATTTATACTTAATAATCATTATATGGGTATGGTTCGTCAGTGGCAAGAACTTATGCATGGGAACAGATTATCTGAGTCATACATGGATTCTTTGCCAGATTTTGTTAAATTAGCCGAATCATTTGGAGCACATGGTTTAAGAGCAACGAAACCAGATGAGTTAGATGATATGATCTTAGAGATGATCAAGATCAAAGGCCCTGTGATCTTTGATGTATGTGTTGATGAGACAGAGAATTGTTTTCCAATGATTCCTTCTGGAGCAACACATGATCAAATGTTATTAAGTTCTGATGATGAGTGTGATAGTGATATTGCTGAAGATGGAATGGTTTTAGTGTAATTTTTACAAAATGAAAAATTCACAAAAGCACATTATTTCAGTTTTAGTTGATAATGAGCCTGGAGTTCTTGCAAGAGTTGTGGGTTTGTTTTCTGGAAGAGGATATAACATAGAAAGTTTATCCGTTTCAGAGGTCGATTCTGATAGATTTTTATCAAGAATTACAATTGTCACCTCTGGTACAAAGTTGATAATTAGTCAAATAAAAGCCCAATTACAAAAATTAATTCCAGTTCATAATTTATTTGAGTTAAATAATGAAAAATCATTTATTGCAAGAGAGTTATTATTAATCAAGGTTTCAATAAGCAAGATTACAAGAAAAAAAACTTTAGATATTGCCAATAAATTCAATGCTTGTATTCTATCAGATTTAAATAATGAATTAATAATTGAGATGAGCAATACATCTGATGAAATTGCAAGTTTTACGAAGGCTTTAAAGAATTTTAAAATAATTGAGCTTACTCGTTCAGGTTTAGTTTCTATGGCAATAGGTTCGGATTATATTAAAAAGTAAAAAAAGGAAAGAATATGAAAGTTTATTATGACAGTGACGCTGACATTAATTTAATAAAAAACAAAAAAGTTGCAATCATTGGTTATGGAAGTCAAGGCCATGCTCATGCATTAAATTTAAGGGATAGTGGTGTAAATGAAGTCGTTGTTGGTTTAAGAGAAGGTTCAGGTTCTAGAGAAAAAGCTGAGTCTGAAGGTTTAAAGGTCTCAAATGTATCTGAAGCGGCTAAATGGGCTGATATATGCATGATTTTAGTTCCAGATGAACTTCAAGCAGATCTTTATTTGCAAGAACTGTCAAAAAATTTAAAAACAGGCTCTGCGTTGTTGTTTGCACATGGATTAGCAATACATTTTCAGTTAATAGAACCAAGAGATGATATAGATATTTTCATGATTGCCCCAAAAGGACCGGGTCATACTGTTAGAACTCAGTACTTAAATGGAGGAGGCGTTCCTTGCTTAATAGCCGTACATCAAAATTACTCTGGTAACGCCTTAGAGTTAGGCTTGTCTTATGCATCTGCATTAGGAGGTGGTAGGTCAGGCATAATTCAAACTACTTTTAAAGAAGAATGCGAAACAGATTTATTTGGTGAGCAAGCAGTTCTATGTGGTGGACTCACAGCATTAATTCAAAACGGCTTTGAAACTCTTGTGGAGGCTGGATATGCTCCTGAAATGGCTTATTTTGAATGTTTACATGAAGTTAAGTTAATAGTAGACTTAATATACGAGGGAGGAATAGCCAATATGAGGTATTCAATTTCAAATACAGCAGAGTATGGAGACCTTACAAGAGGGCCAAGAGTTGTAAATAATGATGCAAAGAATGAAATGAAAAAAATTTTAGAAGAAATCCAAACTGGAAAATTTGCCAGAGATTGGATTTTAGAATGTAAATCTGGACAACTGAATTTTAAAGCTGAGAGAAAAATACAACAAAATAAACAAATAGAAGAAGTAGGACAAAAATTAAGAAAAATGATGCCTTGGATAACTGCAAATAAAATAGTGGACAAGAAAAAGAATTAATATGAATAAAAAATTATCAAAAAATAAAGATAAAATTTATATTTTTGATACCACTCTTCGTGATGGTGAACAATCTGCGGGTGCATCAATGTCAGTTGAAGATAAATTAAAAATTGCAGAAATACTTGATGATATGAGAGTAGATATAGTGGAGGCAGGATTTCCATTTGCCTCAAAAGGTGATTATGAATCTGTTAAAAGAATCTCTCAAGTTTTAAAAAATTCTATAGTTTGTGGTCTTGCAAGAGCACAGTATTCAGATATTGATATTGCGGGTGAAGCAATGAAAAATTCTAAAAGATTCAGAATTCACACATTTATTTCAACTAGTGATTTGCATATGAAATATAAACTTAAAATGAATAAAAATGACGTGCTTGAAGCAATTAAGAAAAGTATACAAAGGGCATCCAAGTTTACAGATGATATAGAATGGTCTCCTGAAGATGCATCAAGAACGAATATCGATTTTTTATATAAAACCATACAATTAGCCATTGAGAGTGGTGCAAGTACTATAAATATTCCAGATACAGTTGGATATTCTATTCCCTCGGAATTTGGTAACTTAATATGTGGAATCAAGAACAATGTCTCAAACATTGACAAGGCTACTATTTCTGTACATTGCCATAATGATTTAGGATTAGCCGTTTCAAATTCGCTCAGTGCTATAGTTGATGGAGCAAGACAAGTTGAGTGCACTATTAACGGAATTGGAGAAAGAGCTGGAAATGCAGCACTAGAAGAAATTGTAATGTGTTTAAAAACTAGAGATGATTTTTTAAACTTTTACACTGATATTGATGCAACTAAAATTATAAAAGCTTCAAATATAGTTGCCGCAACAACTGGATTCAATGTTCAGCCTAATAAAGCGATTGTAGGTAAGAATGCTTTTGCTCATGAGTCAGGTATACATCAAGATGGAATGTTGAAACACTCAGATACTTATGAAATTATGAAACCAGAATCAGTAGGGCTTTCTTCTTCAGAGTTAGTTCTGGGGAAACATTCAGGTAGACATGCTTTTAAGGTTAAATTAAATGAATTGGGGTTTAATTTAAATGAGAGTGAACTTAAATTAGTTTTCAAAAAATTTAAAGATTTAGCTGATAAGAAAAAGCAAATATTTGAGGAGGATATTTACGCACTGATGGATGAACAATCAGTCTCAAATCAAAATTTAATTCAGTTAGTTGACTTAAAGGTCAGTTGTGGCAATAAATTAAAGGCTTCAGCTAAAATCAATCTAATCGTATTTGAAAAAAAACTATCTGCTGAATCTCTAGGAGAGGGACCGATTGACGCCATATTTAAATCCATTAAAAAACTGGTACCTAATGAATCACAACTGATTCTTTATCAAGTAAATGCTCTCACAAAAGGCGTTGATGCACAGGCAGATGTGAGCGTTAGACTAGAGGAGAATGGAATAACTGTTCTTGGTCATGGTAAAGATATTGATACAATGGTCGCTTCAGCAAAGTCTTATATTAGTGCTTTGAATAAGCTTATTAATAAAAGAGAAAGAATTTCTAAATCTTCAGTTAAATGGAGTAAAGTAAGTGATATTATTGATAAGCACGCTATATAATTTTTTGTTTTGATTTGTTCAAAAAGTATTTTATAAGTTATCTAATAGTTATAATATAATATGTTTGATTTTTTTGGTTTTTTTTCTCAGGATATTGCAATAGATTTAGGTACTGCCAATACTCTTATTTACGTGAAAGGAAAAGGCATTGTTCTAAATGAGCCTTCCGTTGTTGCGCTGGCGAATAATAATAAACAAGGTAAGGCAAAAGTTTTAGCTGTTGGGCATGAAGCTAAAACAATGTTAGGTAGAACACCTGGAAATATTACAGCAATAAGACCAATGAGAGATGGTGTTATTGCAGATTTTGACGTTGCTGAAGAAATGATCAAACATTTTATTAGAAAAGCTCACTCAAAAAATAGTTTTTTTAGCCCGGTAGTTGTTGTCTGTGTTCCATCAGGAGCTACATCCGTTGAGAGAAGAGCAATTGAGGGTTCTGCGGCAGCAGCCGGTGCTCGAAAGGTTTTTTTAATTGATGAACCAATGGCTGCAGCTTTAGGAGCAGGCTTACCAGTGACCGAACCTTCAGGTTCAATGGTTGTAGATATTGGGGGGGGAACTACCGAAGTTGCCCTCTTAGCGCTTGGTGGAATCGTACATGCTCATTCAGTAAGAGTTGGTGGAGACGCTATGGATTCTGCAATAATTAATTACATTAGACGAGCACACAATCTATTAGTAGGTGAGAGTAGCGCTGAAAGAATTAAAAAGGCTATCGGAATTGCATGTACGCCGACTAACGGAGATGGGAAAGTCCTTCATATTAAAGGCAGAGATCTATTGAAAGGTGTACCAAAAGAAGTGGTAATAAATCAAAAACAGATAGCAGAAGCTCTTTCAGAACCAGTATTATCAATAATTGAGGCTGTCAAGAATACTCTAGAAAACTCAGACCCTGAATTAGCTGCTGACATAGTCGACAAAGGTATTGTTTTAACTGGAGGTGGATCTCTCCTTGGTAACTTGGATCAGACTATAAGAGATGCGACAGGTTTGCCTGTTACAATAGCTGACGATCCTTTGAGCTGTGTTGTTCAAGGTACTGGAAAATGTGCGGAAAATTTAAAATCATTAAGTTCAGTTTTATCAAGTAGCTATTAATTTGATAAAAGATGGGGCAAAAATCATCATTTTCAAAATTTTTAAAACCATCACTGTTTAATTATTATTTTATTGAAATTATCTTTTCAATATTATGTTCTTTTTTAATCATTTTATATTCAATTTATTACCAAGAACGTAGTAAAGAAATTAAAAAGTCTTTTTTGGAATTTTTGAATCCTTTTGCAAAAGCCATTATTTATCCAACTACAAAAATTAATGAATATATTACAAACATAAATCTTATATTTCATACAAAAGCTTTAAATCAGGAATTACAAAATCAAATCTCAGAATATGAAGTAAAACTGTCAGAAATGTATCATTTACAGATTGAAAACTATCAATTAAAAGAATTATTAAATTTAGAAGCTCCACCCACATCAAGAAAAATATCAGCTAGAATTATATTTGATACTTCT
Organism: Rickettsiales bacterium; assembly: GCA_002691145.1. Lineage (GTDB taxonomy): Bacteria > Pseudomonadota > Alphaproteobacteria > Methylaequorales > Methylaequoraceae. The sequence continues at coordinate 39,245 of NZHE01000021.1, read as the reverse complement.
TCATCAATATCTCCAAATGTTTTTATTGATGTTGGAGAAAAAGAAGGTGTAAAGATTAATAATCCTGTTTTTAACAAAAATGGTTTAATAGGAAGAGTTATCTCTGCAAAAAATAATATTTCTGAGGTACTCTTAATAAGTAATAATCAATCGATTTTACCAGTTTATTCTATAGAAAGTAAAAAAAATTTTTTTGCTAAAGGTAAAGGTGATTTTCTGGAAATTTTGCACTTAGACGAACCTGATTTACTTATTGATGGTGAATTGGTACTAACGACAAGTTCTTCCGGATATTTCAAAGAGGGCATAAGAGTCGGTAAAGTTAAAAAAAATAAAGAGAAAATTATAATTTCCCCTTTTTCTGACAAAAATGATTCAACATATGTGAAGATTTTAGTTTATAATTTTGAAAAAGAACACCCTAATTTTAATAAAAATGAATAAAAGTTTTTTAGAACTTACGACCGAATTCCTTCTCAAAATATCTCCAATTGTTACATCTGTTATACTAATTTTTTTAGATTCCATTCCAAAACATTTTGGAATAAGTTCATTTACAAGTTTTTTTGGTTTTTGTGTTTTATATATCTGGGTTATAATAGACCATGAAAGAATTAGACCTTTTTTTATTTTATTGCTGTCAGTATTAATTGATATTTTATCAAACCTAATTTTTGGACTTACCTCAGTATTTATGTTTGTAATTTTTTTAATACAAAGAAAAAACTCAGAGTTTTTATTTTCTGAGTCCATTCTGAAAATATGGATAAGATTCATGTTTTTTTTTGTATTCTACTTCATTTTTGTCGTACTTATTCATAAGATAGTATTTAAAATAGTTTATTTTGATTTTTTAAATATTGTGTTTTCAATAGCTTTAACCGGACTTATGTTTCCACTATTATTTTGGGCAATTAATCTTTTAAACAATGAACTAAAATTTAGAGATGAGTAAAGAATTTGATGATTTAAAAAAGTTTCAAAGAAGATTATTCCTGCTTGGACTGGGTAAAGGACTTTTTACAACTTTGTTAGTGGGTAAACTATACTATTTACAGATTGTAAATAAATCAAAATTTGGAGAACTATCAGAAATAAATAGAATTAAAATAAAAGTTATATATCCCCAGAGAGGTATTATTTTTGATCAAAACAAAAACAAAATTGCTGAAAATAGAAATGATTATCAAATTATTTTACTGAAAGATAAAAAAGATCAAATGAACAAAATTGTTACTGATCTAAGAAAAATTATTCTTATTTCCGAAGAAGATGTTAAGGATTTTAAAAAGAATAGTTCTAGAAACTCACTAGATGATTATCTAACTATTAAAAAAAACCTTTCATGGGATGAGCTTGAGATATTTTCACATTTTTCTCATAGATTTCCATTATTAGATATTAATAAAAAAAAGGTACGTTCATATAAAGATAATTATGCTTATTCACATGTAATTGGATACGTTGGTTACGATTCACAAAAAAAAGCAAAAAAAGGCAGTTACCAGAACTAAAAGTTGGTAAAACAGGAATAGAAAAAATTTATAATAAAGTATTAATAGGAAAAGAAGGATGGCAGAAAGTTGAATCTAACTCTTCTGGAAAAGTTGTTAGAAATTTAAATTCTAAAAATAGTATTTCTGGAAATAATATTGAAGTTAATATAGACTCTAAAATTCAAGAATTTTCATTTAATAAACTTAGAGATAAAGCTGGAAGTATAATACTTATGAATTGCAATTCAGGGGCTATAATAGCCATGGTTTCATCACCATCTTTCGATATTAATGAGTTTAGTTATGGAGTAAAAAATAGTACTTGGAGATCTTTACAATCAGATCCTTTAAATCCTCTTTTAAATAGAACCATTTCAGGTTTGTATTCTCCAGGCTCAACATTTAAATTAGTTGTTGGGATGGCGATTTTGGAAAGGAAAGATTTTGATATTAAACATAAATATTTTTGTAGTGGAAAACAACCTTTGGGTAATCACACCTTTCATTGTTGGAAGAGAAAGGGTCACGGGTATGTTGATTTAAATAAAGCTATTAAAGAATCATGTGATTGTTATTTTTACTCTCTTGCTAACACTCTAGGCATAAACGAGTTAGCAAGTGTAGCTAAAAATTTTTCAATTGGAATGAAAACTAACATTGATCTTCCTGGAGAATCTAAAGGAATTATGCCAGACGAAAATTGGAAAAAAAGAAATAAGGGAGATTCATGGCATTTAGGAGAGACCTACAATGCAGTTATTGGACAAGGCTTTACACTTTCCACCCCACTTCAAATAGCTACGATGACTGCAAGGATTGCTACAGGTAAGAAAATAATACCTAGAATATTGTCAGACAAAAAAAAAATAGAATTTGAGCAACTTAATTTCCCAAAAAAATCATTTGAAATTATAAAAAAATCAATGTTTGATGTTGTGAATAAATACAACGGAACTGCATTTTCATCAAAGTTAAAAAATAACGCTATTCAAATGGCAGGTAAAACCGGAACATCACAAGTTAGAAGAATCAGCTTGCTAGAGAGAGAGAGTGGTGTTCTAGAAAATAAAGAATTACCATACAAATTAAGAGATCATTCAATATTCACTGGATTTGCTCCTTATGAAAAACCGGAATATGTTATCTCGGTTATAGTAGAACATCATGGGAGTGGTTCAAAGGTTGCGGCACCAATGGCTAGAGATATTTTAGATTTTACTTTTAAGAAAAAATCATGAGTGAATTTTTTTTTAAGTTTAAAAACCTACATTGGACATTAATATTTTTAATATGTTCGTTATCAAGTGTAGGAATTATTATGATTTTTAGTGCAACAAAATCTGATGGTTTAGGTTTTACCTATTCTCAAATTTTAAAATTTCTTTTTGGTTTTTTTATTATGTTGTCTGTAGGTTTGATAAATATAAATTTCTGGCAAAAATATTCATTTATTTTATATTTGGTAGGTGTAATTATACTAATTTATGCAACTTTTTATGGTTACATTGGCAAGGGGTCTAGAAGATGGATTAATGTTTTAGGCATAAATATTCAACCCTCTGAAATAATGAAAATTTTTTTAATTTTAGCGCTTGCGAAATTTTTTGACGAAAAAAAAATTGATAATTTTAGAGATTATTTATTTTTGGTTTTTCCAATTACATTGATTTTTATTCCTTTTTTTATTGTATTGAATCAGCCAGATTTAGGAACCTCATTAATATTACTTTTTATTGGTACTGTTGTTTTCTTTATTGTTGGAATTAATATTAAATTTTTCTTTTCCTGCCTTGCGGGTTTCTTTTTATTATCGCCTATTTTTTGGAATTCATTACATTTATATCAAAAACAAAGATTATTAACATTCTTCGATCCTTACAAGGATCCATTAGGTACAGGATATCATATAATTCAATCTCAAATCGCAATAGGATCCGGAGGTTTTTTAGGGAAAGGATGGCTAAAAGGTACTCAATCACACCTAGACTTTTTACCAGAAAAAAAAACAGATTTCATTTTTTCTATGTTAGGAGAAGAATTTGGATTTTTAGGAACAATATCTGTAATTGGTCTGTTTATTTTAATTTGTTGTATCGGTTATATAATCAGTATTGCAAATGAAAAAATTTTTTTTTCAAAAATAATAGGTGTAGCAATAATTACAAATTTTTTTATTGCAGGAGCTTTAAATATGGCAATGGTAATGGGACTGACCCCTGTAGTGGGAATACCTCTTCCGCTTGTCTCATTCGGAGGTTCCTCAATGATTACATATTTTTTTGGTTTTGGTTTAATTCTTTCTACAGATTTAAGTCAAAAATTGTACAGAGAAGATAATTTAAATTTAACTAATTTGTCCTTTTTCAGATAAAAATATAGCAATTTTTTTAGTAGACTTAATGTTACTAAATACTATTAGTAAAATTACTAAAAAAGGCACACTTAAAAACATACCGCCTATCCCCCATAATTTTCCCATTAAACTTAAAAAAATTAGCATAATCATCGGGCTTAAATTTAGTGATTTGCTCATAAGTTTTGGTTCGATAAAATTACCAACGCTTATCTGAATAATTAAAAGAAAAGCTATTATTAATGAGGACTCAAAAGGATTAAGAAATTGTATTAATGAAAAAATAAAAGGCAAAATTACAGACAACAGTGATCCTAAAAAGGGTATAAAATTTAAAATGAATGACAATATTCCAAAAAAAACTGCTAGATCGCTATTAAATAATTTCATAATAAAAAAAGTGGATAAACCAGTTAATAGACTTGTAAACGTTTTAATTTGAAAGTAATTAAAGATCTCTAAATTTATTTTTTCAATTATCTTTTTTGTAGAAGTAGTAGAAAAAAAATTTTGAATTTTTATTTTGAAAAATTTTTCCTCAATAATTATGAAAATTAAATACAAAATTATGATAGAAAAGTTACTGGCTAGATTAGTAAAAGAATTTAAAACTTTGGTAAATAGATTTGTAAAATCAAGATCAAAAACAAATTTATTAGTCAGAAATGGCACATTTCTCTCACTAAAATCTTTAAATTTATTAAATATGAATGTTAAGTTAGATTGGTATAACTCTGAATTAAATATCACATTCGATAAATTCTCATTAAGCAATATTCCAAAAAAGTATATTAAAGACAATAAAAAAAGAGATGAGATTACAAAAGCAGAACCATATCCAATTTTAAATACGTAAAAATTGATTTTTGAAATTTTTTTTGAAAAGGATTTCAATATTATGAATATAAAAATGGAAAAGAATAATGGAAGGAGTAAAAACTTTCCAAAATATAAAATCACAAATATAATAATTAATGAAAAATAAATATCTAAATTTTTAAAAATCATGAAATTACTTAAAATCTTCTAATTCTTGTATCATTTCACTTGTACCAAATAAATCACTATCAGTACCTTCTACTCTTACACTTTTTATTAAGCCAACATTTGGTGCATACCAATCTGAGGTCTTTATTGTAATTTTTATTGAACCAATTTCTCTATCACCAATAAAAGTTGTTTCTCCGTATCCCTCCACCTTTAAACAATTTCTAAATGTTCCAGCTGGAACTTTTACTGTTGCAGTATTACTAGTTAATTCAAGGTTTAGTAAAAAATTTGTATTTGCTCTGTAGTCAAAGTATGCATACCTTCTTAAAATTAAATAAGTTTTGCTAGGAGCGGACCATTTGTTTCCGACTTGCAGTGGAAATTTTAAAACTGTTTTCTTTTTTTCTTCCAAACTTAAAGGTTTGCTTTGCTTAAATTGTACTGCTTCTCTGAAAATACCGTCTTTATTCCTAGAGTAATAATATACAGTTTCATTTTCTCGAATTACTGGATAAACATCAATTTTGGTTTTACCTCGCTCAATAATTTGCTTTTCTAGTGAGAAGTTAGTTTTCTTATAGTTAATTTTATCTTCCTCACTTGGAATAATTTGAATATTGTAAGCCCATAGCTTTTTATTTTTTAAGGGAAAATAGTCGGTTCTATTTTCACCGCAACTTATAGCCAGAAAAGATAAAAGGACAAAAGCACAGGTAAGAATAAAATTCATTATTTTTCAGGTAATAATTGATTTGGCATATCAAAAAACTTTAAATTTGTACTTGTAGCTATTGTCTTTTTTTTCTCAAGTACCTTTGTAATAAGTCCTACTTTTTCCTCTTCAACCTGTAATTCTCCCATTTGAGGAACACCATTCTTTAAATTAATGGACGCTTTTGAAACCTGTTCATGAACTTCTTTTGAGTATGGTAATTCATGAGATCTTGGAATACCCAAACCTGATTTATCATTCATATCAGTTATCCAAATATAAATTGATCCCTCAGAATTTGTTATAACATTCGGTTCGTAAATTTGAGCTGAAACGAGTCTGAAGCGATCGGGTAAAGTTTCTTTGGTTGGCCATCCAAGAATTTCCTTAAAAGAATTATAAGTAAGTATGTAAAATAAGGTTACGGATGCGATTAATAAAGATTTTAATAACCAATGATAAGATGTTCTTAAATTGAATATTAACAAAAGAAAAGCAAGTACTGTATAACTTACTACTATTGATAAAACTGTTGAATCCATAATTTCTCCTCCTAATTATTAACTTTCTGGAACTAATTTTTTAAATAAATTTCCACTTACATTAACTTTTCCACCTTGAGATATATTAAATCTTGTAGCAGTTTTTTCTACGCCTTTTTTTTCAAGTGGAATTGTACCATAATAAATTACTTCAAGTTGTGGATTAACTTTTTCAACTTTCACATTAACATCTACTGGTTGGTTGGTTTTTGTGGCATAGTAGTGAACGTTAACTATATACTCTCCTGGCACCACTGCTCTAATTGTAACTACTTCTTGATTAAGGGGATTTTGTATCTTTTTACCATTAACCTCTATGGTATCATTTAATAATCCCCTGTCATCTCTATCCAGATGAACAAAACCTGCCTCGGTTCCTCTAAACCACACTAATTCTCCAGTTGGACTTTGCACATAGGTATCAATATCATCAGGACTATTATCTTTCCAACTAATTGTAATTATATATTCAGCTTTCGGATTAATTACTCCTGTTTTTGGAATAGGGTTCATGAATATGATCGCAAGAAACATTAACAATGTAAATGCAAGCAAAACATTAAATAATAAATCAGTAAATGGATCAGCCTTTATTCTTCTACTTGAATAAGCCATCTAAAAACTTTTGTTAATACTAACTTCAGAAATTTGATTGAGTACTGAAAACAATTCCTCACAACCACTTTCTAAATTAAAATATTGAAGAGCAATAAGTACCCCTGTAACTAAAGCAGACAGTGTTGTATATAAGGCCACACCCATTCCGCTTCCCATAGTTGTAAGCACTCCTTGTAACAAAGTTACGTCAAATGTTGTAATATCTGATAATGAACCTAACATTATTATGAATCCAATTACTGTACCAATCAATCCTAATTTAAGCATTAAATCAGCACTAAACCATCCTAATTCATAATAACCATTAGTTTTTTTAACATAAGTATCTAAAATTTGACTGTGACCATTGATACCATTTTTTTTTAAATCCAATAAATCTTTAAAATAATCTGATACAATTCCTTCAGATACAACACCTTTTGAAGATAATATAAGATTGTTGTCTATTACTTTTAACTTTACATTAGGTCGAAGTAAATTTTTTTTAATGACATGCGCTTTGTTCAGTTCTGAAGAAATCAGAAATGTTGCATAAGCACAATGGCAACATATTATCAAAAAAATTATTAATATAGTGCTTGTTATGTAACTTCTATCTTTCGATATAAGTTCACCTATTAAACCTTGATCCCAGATAAAATAAAAGAAAAAGAAAATTAGACTAAACTGAAGCAACCATTTTAAAAATAATTTGTGATCTCTTGTCATTTTAATATTTAATTATTGATTCATATGGTACATCTAAATTATCTTTACCAGATAAAAATTCAAGTTCAATAAATGTGCAAAAGCAAGTAACTTCTGCACCTGACTCTCTTATTAGTTCGATTGAAGCCTTTGCTGTCCCGCCAGTAGCTAATAAATCGTCAATAAGTGCAACTCTCCCATTTAAATATAAAGGGTTTGCTTCTAAAGTATTAGTTCCATATTCTAAATCATATTTTTTTTTTAGTACCTTTCCAGGAAGTTTTCCAATTTTTCTAATTAAGGTAAGTCCAAGATTCATCTTCTGTGCAACGGCAGCTCCAAATATAAATCCTCGTGCATCAATAGCTGCAATTTTATCTATTTTATAACTAACAATTTTTTCTTTTATCTTATTTATAGTAAAAGAAAAGGCTTCAGCATTATTAATAACAGGCGAAATGTCGTAAAACAGTATTCCAGGTTTTGGATAGTCCGGAATCTTAGTAATAATTGATTCTAATTCATTGAGATCCATTATTTTTGTAATTATATAAGTTGGAGTTAATTTAAGTAAACTAAATTAAACATTTATCTACTTTCCTATATGAATATACTATATATATTATTTTTATTTACAACTTGATTTTTTTTACAATGAACAAAAAGCAAAATAAAAAGAATGAAATTATTAAGCAAGCTTTTCAATTAATTGAGAAAAATGGCTGGAAAAGATTTTCAATCAGAAAACTTTCTGAAGAAAAAAAAATTGAGCTAAAAAATCTTGAGTTTTTATTTAATAATAAACTAGATATTATTAAAGACTTTTCAAAAATGATTGATGAAGAAGTTGTTTCAGAAATTGATATTGAAGAATTCAAAAATAATTCTGTTAAAGATAATTTATTTGAATTAGTCATGCTTAGATTTGAAAAATTAGAGCCCTATAAAAAATGTTTGTCAAATTTGGTACAGGAAATTAAGTTTGAGCATAGAGAATTGCAATCTATATTATTTTCCCTAATTAAATCATTTGATTTATTCATAACTATTTCTAATGGTAAAAGTAAAGACGTTTATGATTTTCTTAAAGCACCTATATTATTTTTTATATACTTTAAAAGTTTTCAAGTATGGTTGAATGATAGTTCAAAAGAAATGAGTTCGACGATGGCGGAGGTAGATAAATGGTTGTCCAAATCAGAAAATCTAGTTGAAAAATTAAAAAGTTTTATTTGATTCCAACTTTCTTGAGTTGATTAAATTGATACTTTTTAACTTTCTCTGTATCAAATTCACCTATCATTTCATGAAAAAGTTGATACCAATTAATTTCTGCATTCAAATGTAGAAAAACTGACCCTAGCCCGATTGCTGCTCTATCCATAAAAACAAATTCACTGGGAGGTTTAACTCCTCCAATTTTTTTTAACTCTTTATGTACTTTTGATGCAGTTTCTGCCCCATATGCAGTAGAATTAGTATCTTCCATTTTCCTGATTTTATCATCTAGTAGAGGTGAATAAAGAAACTTTGCCCAAATATTTAAAATTTCAATTAACTTTTTTGATATATTTTCAAACCCCCAACTTTCATATGCATGAACAGCTAATTCTTGATTATCGTTTAAAATAGCAAAATATAAATCAATTACTCCTTTTACAAAAGTGGCACTAAAGATTCTGACGCAGCCAAAATCTAAAAGATTAATGTTTAAATTTTTATCAACGGAGTAGTTCCCTAAATGTGGATCACCATGAATAATTGCAGATTTATAGAATGGGTAATACCAAGTTTTAAACATATTAATAGCAATTGCTTTTCTTATATCGTGGTTTTCTTTTTTAAAATTCAATAGTTTTTTTCCATCTAAATATTCCATACATAAAAGTTTATCAGTAGATAAATTTTGTATAATTTGTGGAACTTTAACCCCATCAATATTTTTTAAAACATTAAAGTATAAAAGTAAGTTTTTACCTTCTCTTTTATAATCAAGTTCTTCTCTAACTCTGGAAGATATTTCTTTTTGAATGTTAGAAGTATTTATACTAGGGTCTATACTTTTATATATTGAAAAAATTAGTTTTAACTGTACTAAATCAGCTTCAACAATGGAATTCATATCAGGATATTGTAATTTACAAACTATTTTATGACCACTCAAATTCATAGCTTTATGAACTTGGCCTAAGGATGCTGCAGCAAATGGCTCTTTTTCAAAAGATTTAAATTTTTTTCCCCAATCAGAACCCAGTTCAGTTCTCATTCTCCTTCTAACAAAATTCCATCCCATAGGTGGAGCATTAGATTGTAACTGTGTAAGTGCGTTAGTATATTCAGGAGGCAGTAAATCAGGTACAGTGGACAATAATTGACCAATTTTCATAATTGGTCCTTTCAAATCTCCAAGTATATTTGCTAGATCATTGGCTGCTTTTGACTGATTGCTAAAAATCTTCGAAGAAGCAACTTTAAAAGCTAGCAATCCGGCAGATGTTCCCAAGTTAGTGTATCTCTTTAATCTTTTAGATAACCGATTGTTTTCATTCATAAATATAAATTTAGTCAATAAATTAATTTATGAAACAATTATTTTAAATTAAAAAAAGAGCCAAACAAAAAACTATCAAAAAAAGGAAATAATTTTTTGAGAAAAACTCTAAAATTTTTATTATAATGTAATCTATATGTTTTTCTATAATAATTTTATACATAATCTGTAAGTGCAATTCTTATTCCATGCAAATATACTTAGTAGGTTCTGCTTGAAGCAAAAGTTGCAAGTTCATGTAACATATTCTTTTCAAACGATTCTTCAAAAGGACCCAACGAATCCTGCGCCATTGTTGAAAAATGTTTAGCTTTTTTCACACAATCTCTAATTATATCATAATTATCAATTATTTTTAAAACTTTAGCTAAGTCAGTTTTATCTTGTTGATTTTTATTAATTACTTTAATTAAAAAATCTTTTTCTTTTTTGTTGCCTCTCGTGTAAGCAAGTATAATGGGCAAAGAAACTTTACCTTCTTTAAAATCGTCACCAATATTTTTCCCAAACTTTTTATTCTTATGGTCATAATCTAGTGCATCGTCTATGATTTGAAAAGCTATACCAAGATATCTCCCAAAATCAAATAGGGCCTCTATTTTTTCTTTTCCACATTCAGATACCACCCCACCAAGGCTACAAGCGGCTGCAAATAATTCAGCAGTCTTTGCATTTATAACTTCTAGGTATTTAGATTCTGTTGTTTGGACATTATTATTAGTTAAAAGTTGAAGGACTTCTCCTTGAGAAATTTCTAGTGAAGCTTTTGATAAAATATCAAGACATTGATTTGAACCGTCTTCAATTATAAGCCTAAATGCTTTGCTAAGTAAAAAATCTCCAACTAAGATACTTGATTTGTTACCCCATACTAAGTTAGCACTTTTCTTACCTCTTCTTTGATTACTTTCGTCAACAACATCATCATGTAGAAGGGTTGCAGTATGAATAAATTCTATTCCAGCTGCAAGGTTTACATGCCTTTCACCAGAATATTTGCATAGTCTCGAACATGCAAGAGTAAGAATTGGTCTAATCCTTTTACCTCCAGAAGTAATTATGTATCCAGCTAACTCCGGAATTAAAGGTATATTACTAGACATGCCTTCTAGGATTGTCTTATTAACTTTAGAAATATCAGTATGTAACCATTTTATTATTTTATCAATAGATGCAGACTTATTGATATCATTTTTAATTATTTTTAGTTTTACCATTTGTGTATTTTTATAATGTAGTTTTAAATATATTCGCTTATAATAATATTTTTCAATAGTTTGAGTTAAAAAAATTAATGTTAACATTTCAAGATCTAGTGTTTAAACTACAAAAATTTTGGTCAGAAAACGAATGTGTTGTGATTCAACCATATGATTTGGAAATGGGTGCAGCTACTTTTCATCCTGCAACTTGTTTAAGAAGTTTAGGAGAAAAACCATGGAAGACAGTATATGTTCAACCCTGTCGACGCCCAAGCGATGGAAGATATGGTAAAAATCCAAATAGACTACAACATTATTATCAGCTTCAAGTTTTACTTAAACCTTCTCCAAAAAATGCTCAAGATTTATTTTTAGAAAGTTTGAAGTTTATAGGAATAAATCCAAAATTAAATGATATAAAATTTATTGAGGACGACTGGGAAAGTCCAACTTTGGGCGCTGCTGGACTGGGTTGGGAAATTCAATGTAATGGAATGGAAATTTCTCAATATACCTACTTTCAACAAATAGGTGGTTTTGATTGCAAGCCTGTAAGCGTAGAGTTTACCTATGGGTTAGAGAGAATTGCAATGTTTGTACAACAAGTCGAAAATGTTTTTGATATAACGTGGAATAAAGAAGGTATAAAATATAGAGAATTATTTTTATCAAACGAAGAGCAATTTTCAGATTTTAACTTTAACCAAGCTTCAAAAAACCTATTATTAGTAAGTTTTAGTAACTATGAGTCGACTTGCGAAGAACTTTTATTGAAAAATTTACATTTGCCAGCATATGAATATTGTATAAGAGCTAGCCATATCTTTAACTTACTTGATTCAAGAGGTTTAGTTTCTGTCTCTGAAAGACAATCATATATTCTTAAGATAAGAAACTTGTCTAAATTATGCTGTGAGAACTTCCTGAAAGTTTCAAAAAATGCCTGATTTATTACTTGAAATATTTTGTGAGGATTTGCCGCCTAATTCTCAGATTGAAGGAGAAAAAAAATTACAATCAGTTTTTGAAACTTTTTTAAAAATCCAAAACATTTCTTTTGCAAATATAAAAATTCTTACTACATCTCGAAGATTTTTTATTTTTATTTCAAATCTACCTGAGAAGAAAAAAAAGGTTTTAAAATCAATCAGAGGCCCTATGGTGAATTCAAAAGAAACAGCTGTATTAGGTTTTTTAAAATCTAATAACATTTTAAAAAAAAACTTAATGATAAAAAATGTAAATGATAAAGAGTATTACTTTTATGAAAAAGAAGTTCCAGAACAAAGTGTGTTTGATATTTTTCAAAGTTCGATCCCTATTTTACTGAAAGAAGTTAAATGGAGAAAATCAATGAGGTGGTCGTCACTGAGTGAAAAGTGGGCAAGACCAATAAAATCTATCTTTTGCATATTTAATAGAAAAGTAGTGATTTTTTCTTTTGCCGGCATTAATTCAAATAATGTAATTTATGGTAATTATGTGCTCAATAATAATCACGTAAAGTGTAAAACATTTTTAGATTATAATATTTTTTTAAAAAAAAATAATGTTATTCTTGAGCAAGAAAATAGAGAAAAAATCATAAAATCTAAATTAAAAATTATTTGCAAAAAATATAATTTATATTTTGAACCAGACGATAAGTTAATTAGTGAAAATTCGAGATTAGTTGAGAATCCTAATATAATGTATGGTCGGTTTGATAAGGAATTTTTCACGATGCCCGAAAATTTTATTATTTCAATTGTTTCTGGACAGCAAAAATATTTTTCATTTAAAGACAATAAAGGTAATTTAAGCAATTTATTCGCTTTTGTTACAAATCACAAAATTGACAAAACAAATCAAATAAAAAAAGGACATGAAAGACTTTTAAGAGCCCGTTTTAATGATGCCTTATTTTTTATTAAAGAGGATTCTAAAATTAAATTAGTTGATAGAATTAAAATGTTAGAGGAAATTATATATTTTGAAAAACTAGGTAATTTGAGACAAAAATCAAATAGAATTTCTAAAATTTCTAAATATGTTGGTAAACTAATGAATTTTACTTTTACTAAAGAACAAGATCTTATATCAAGCTTTTGTTTGTGTGATCTTACTACTGAGATGGTAAATGAGTTTCCAAATCTGCAGGGATACGTAGGAAATTTTTATGCAAATAAAGAGGGTTTTTCAAAAAAAAGTTCACTAGCTTTAATTGAACAATATAGACCCGGATTTAACGAAAAAGTACCAACATTAATTTTTTCAATTTGTTTGGCAGTAGCAGAAAAAATTGATAAAATTATTTCAACTTTTTTAAGCAATAAAAAACCTTCAGGTTCAAAAGATCCTTATGGAATTCGAAGAGCTTCCCTTGGTTTAATTCGAATATTAATCGATAATAAAATTGATATTGAATTAAATGGTCTGATTTATAAAAGCTTATCTTTTTTTAAATTTGAAAAAAAAAAAGATAACTTAACTATTTTAGAAATAAGAAATTTTATTAATACAAGACTTTTTATTTATATGAAGGAATTAGGGTTTAGAGAAGACATCATCAATTCTTTTCTAAATAGGAATGTTTTAAATCCTTTTCAAATTTTTAAAAACTGTAAATTACTATCAAATTTCCTTAAATCTAATAATGGCATCAAATTTATCATATCATTTCATAGACTTAATTCGTTTGTTGATAAATCTAAAAAGTCTACAACGAAAATTAATAAACAATTTCTGATAGTTAAAGAAGAAAAAAATTTATTAAAAAAAGTTTTAAATATTAAAGAAAAATTTGAAAATAGTAACGGATTTGAATCTTACTTATCAAACTTAACCTCCTTAACAAACCCAATTAATCTATTTTTCGAAAAAGTCAAAGTAAACTGCGATGAGAATAATATTAGTGACAATAGATATAATCTACTAAAATTTAGTAGAGAGATAATTGAGAGTAAATGTTTATTTTCACTTCTAAAAAAGAACAATGATGAATAATTACTTTTCCCTGAAAAAGAAGATTGAATTATCTAGAATTTTAGAATTAATCGAAGTTCAGAGCAACTCATTATCAGTGATAAAAAAACTTGACTCATACCATAAGAACGCAAGGAGTCACGTAATAGGAATAACAGGCCCTCCAGGTGTTGGAAAATCGTCACTAATTAATAATTTGATTTTGACCCTTCGAAAAAAAAACTTTTCCGTGGGAGTTATTGCTGTTGATCCCTCTTCTATGAGGTCTGGTGGAGCCTTATTGGGTGATAGAGCAAGGTTTGATATTGATCCCAAAGATCATAAAGTATTTGTTAGATCAATGGCTGCAAAAGATTTTTTAGGAGGTATTGCTGAACTTACTTATCCGTCAACTATAGTGATGCGATCTATTTTTGATGTTTTGATAATTGAAACCGTAGGAGTTGGTCAATCAGAGGTGAGTATTGAAAACGTTGTTGATACCGTTGTATATTGTGTACAACCAGGAAGCGGTGATATTCTTCAGTTCATGAAATCCGGTATTATTGAAATTCCTGATTTAATAGTTGTTACAAAAGGTGATTTAAAAGAATTAAGTAATATTACTTTGTCTGATTTAAATCAAAGTAAGTCCTATTTTAATAATTCATCAGAGTGGGATATAAAAATATGTTCTGTTTCATCTCACTTGAATACGGGTTTTGATAACTTAAGAAAGAATCTAGATGTTAGATGGAAGTGGTTAAATAAAGGTGATGATCTATTAAGTATTCGAAAATCACAAGATATAAAATGGATTAACAAAAGTCTTAAAAATGAGTATGGTTTCTCAGGATTTACTAAACTACAAAATTTTATTCATTACACATCTGAACCTTTCAAAACTTTGGAAAAATTAAAAAAAAAAATAAATATAACATTAAAATAGTTTCAATCTTTCATCCATTCAGGAATAAAGGGTATAAGCTTTGCTCCATCACAATTCATAAAGGCTTTAGAATTAATACAAAAATTTGTTTCATTAATTTTAACTATTCCTATTGCGTAGTTTGAATTATAACTTGTTAAAAAACCTATTTCTTTATTTTCAAAAAAAATATTCTTGTTTTTAACTTTACCACTGACTAAAAACCCAAAAATTTTTTTTTTTAAATTTCCTCTATATTTTGTTCTCGCAGTTAATTCTTGTCCCATATAACAGCCTTTTTCCCAATCTATCCCATCGAGTTTATCAAAACCAATTTCTAAAAGCAGGGATTTGCCAGCTTCAATATCTATTGTGAAGTCAGGAATTGATTTTTCTAGTCTTATATTATCATATTCTTCGTAACTCAAACTTGTGAGGTTAAGTTGTTTTAAAATTTGGTCTAGGTTTTTTGAGTCTGCGTAAATTTTAATAATTGGAAATTTTTTTCTGGGGTCTTTAAAATATATAAAATCTATTTCCTCTGAAATTTTAGAAAGTTTCTCTAAATACTTTTCATTAATTACTATACTTTTAAATTTGTTGTATTTATTAAGAGAAACTTTTGACCTGAGCCGAAAAATATCTAATTTATTTAGAATAAATTCTTGATTGTTTGAATCACTTTCCAACAATAAACATTTATCATAACTTGATATAAAAAAATCACAAAGAAATTTTCCTTGTGGACTAAGTAGACAAGTGTAAATACTTTCTTCATTTAACTTATAAATATCATTTGTAATTAAACCTTGAATAAACTTGTACGAATCCTCTCCATCAATTTTAATAAAAGTATTTTTATCAAACTTAAAATATTTATTTTCTTTTATCATATTTATTATAATAATTTTTATATACTCTAGTTCAATAGTTAAGTATTTTATGAAAAAAATTTTAATAATATCATCAAATCGTTTAGGCGATTCAATTTTATCTTCAGGAATACCTAATTTTTATAAAAAGAAACATCCAGAAGTAAAAATAACATTCGTTTGTGGCGAGATACCTTTTGAATTATTTAAATTTTTTAAAAACATTTCTTGTTTGATAAAATTAAATAAAAAGAAGTTTTCGCTTCATTGGTTTTTTCTTTGGAAAAAAGTTTTTTTTAATTTTTGGGATTTAATTGTTGATTTACGAGGCACGGGAATAAGTTATTTTTTATTTTCTAAAAGCAAAAAAATTTATTCAAACAAAAATAAAAAAATTCATAAGGTAGAATCTATATCAAATCTATTAGGAAATAAAATAATTACTCCTTACATAGATTTTGATAATAAGATTATAAAAAAGTCAGCGGAGTTTAAAAATTTAATAGAGCTTCAAAAAAAAAAAAAAATTATTGCAGTTGGAGCCTCTGCTAATTGGATTGGAAAAAAATGGCCAAAAGAATATTTTGTTAAATTAATAAAAAACTTAAAAAAACTTAAGTTATTCACAAACGTAATTTTTATATTATTAGGATCAAGAGAAGAAAATCATGAATTAAAAGAAATTTCAGATAAATTCAAAAATTCTGAAGTTAAAAATTTTTCTGGGGCTCTAGAACTTTATGAAATTTGTTATTTTCTAAAAAAATGTGATTGTTTTATTGGAAACGATTCGGGATTAATGCATCTTGCAGCAGCTATAGGAGTCCCAACAGTAGGACTTTTTGGCCCAAGTTCAGTAGAGCAATATCATCCATGGGGTAAAAAAAATATTACAATCTCAACACCAAAAAAGCCAGAAGAATTGATGAATGAAAGAAATTTTCATTATAGCTACTCAAAAAGTTTAATGTTGGGGCTTGAGGTTGCTAAGGTTGAGAATACTTTCGTAGCATTTTATAAAAAAATAAGTAAGGTATAATGAAAAAAATTTCCGCACTGGTTGTTATAAATGATGAAGAAAAACAATTATATGATTGTTTGCAGACTTTAAAATTTTCTGACGAAATTGTCGTAATTCTTGATAAATGTACTGATAATTCTGAAAAAATTGCAAGAAAATTCACTGACAAAATTTTTAAAGGTTCATGGATGCTTGAGGGTGGAAGAAGAAATTTCGGAATAAAAAAATGTAGTGCGGAATGGATTTTAGAAATTGATGCAGACGAAAGAGTTCCAAAGTTGTTGCAAAATGAAATAATTACTTGTGTAACAAATAGTGAGTTTGATTATCATTTAATTCCTGTAAATAACTTTATCGGAAAAAAACTTGTAAAATTTGGCTGGGGCGCATATTTCGGAAAGTCAGCTTATCCAGGATTATTTCGAAATAAAATGAAAATTTGGGGTAATGAAAGAGTCCACCCTAAAATTGAATTGTTGGGAACCAAAGGTCATATTTTAAATAATCCAATAAACCATTTTTATTGTAAAAGTGTTTCAGATATGATTGTCAAGCTAGATAGTTACTCTACAGCAAGATCTGAAGATTTATTTTTCAACAAAATTGATGATTCTCTTACTAGAAATATCAGAAGACTTTTCTCAAGATTTTGGAAAAGTTATATTCGAAGAAATGGATACAAAGAAAATAAAATTGGTTTTATGATAGCTTTAATGGCATCTTTATATCCCTTAATATCTTATATAAAATATAAAAATTTGAAAAGAAATGAAAAAAATTCTTATTATTGACGATGGAATTGAATTTGATTCGATTACTGTCAGAAAAAATCCTTCAGGAGGTGCAGAAAATGCCTTTGTATCAATGGTTGAATCACTAGCAAAGTTTTACGAAATTAAAGTTTATAATAATTGTAGAAATATTGGTTATCATTATGGAGTTTTTTGGGAGAAATTGACGCCAAAAATAAAAAATGAAAAATTTGATGTGCTTATTTTAAATAGAGGAGATAAATTTTTAAATTTTAGAAAAGAATGTAGTAACAGAATTTTTTGGATACACAATCCTGCTGACTATTTACTTAAATTTAGGTATCTTTCAAAATTATTTTTAAATCCTACAAAAATTGTATTTTCAAGTAATTATCACTTAAAAACATATCCTAAGTGGGCACCTTCAAAAAATAGACACGTAATTCCGTATGGAATCGATAATGCTTTTATAAAAAGTCCGAAAGTAGTTGTTCCCAAAAGACCTATTGCAATTTTTACATCTAATCCACTTAGAGGGCTTAACTGGTTACTTGATAGATGGGAATATGATGTATTTAAAAAAGTCCCTAAGGCTGAATTACACATATACTCGGGTGCAGAAACTTATGGTAAATTTGGAATTAAGCATGCAGATAAAATTAAATATATTCTTGATAGAGCAAAAAGATTAAGAAATATGGGAGTACGTTTATTTAAGCCACTTAATAGAGTTAATTTGAAAAAAAAAATCTTAAAAGCACAAATTTTTTTATATCAAGGCAGTAAGGAAGAAACATTTTGTATGGCTGTTGCAGAGGCACAGGCTCTAGGTATACCTGCAGTAGTCTGTGATTATGGATGCATGAATGAGAGGGTTAAAAACAAAGTTACAGGATTTGTCTGTAAAAACAATCTTTCATTTAGTGATAAAACAGTGGAACTACTTAAGAATAAAAATTTATGTAAACAAATAAGTGGTAATATTTATAAAAACAATAAACTTATCAAATCTTGGGGTGATATAGCTATATTATGGAAGAAGATAATCAATTAAGAATTTTAAATATAATTTCTGGTTCTGAGAATGGTGGTGCAGAGAGTTTTTTTGAGAGATTATCAATATCCTTAAAAAAAAGAGATAACATCAAATTAAAAGTGATTATTAAAAAAAATGAAAAGCGTTTTTTTCTTTTAAAAAAAAATAAAATTGAAGTTGAACAATTATTTTTTATAAACCTTCTCACAGCATATACAAAAGAAAAAATAAAAAAAATTTTAAATGATTTTCAACCTAATATTGTTTTAACCTGGATGAATAGAGCATCGAAAAGTTTACCCGAAAATGTAAATGGTTCCTCAATCTTTATAGGGAGACTTGGAGGATACTATAAAATTAAAAATTACCTTAACTGTGATTATCTTATTGCAAATACTTCAGGCATAAGAAATTATTTGATTGATCAGGGATGGGATAAACAAAAAGTTAAATTTCTTCCTAACTTCGTAAAAAAAAATAGTAATACTATAATTGAAAAAAATTCATTTTGTACTCCAAAAAATAAAAAAATTTTGCTTGGCTTAGGCAGATTTCATGAAAATAAAAGTTTTGATTTTTTAATAAAATCATTAAACTTTTTAAGTGATAATTATATCTTATGGTTAGTTGGAAGCGGAACCCTTAAAAGGGAATATTTGAAAATTTCAAAAAAATATAACGTACAGCACAAATTAAAGTTAATTAATTGGTCAAATGATGTATCGAAATTTTATAATACCGCTGATTTTCTTGTTTGTTCTTCAAAAATTGAACCATTAGGAAATGTAATATTAGAAGGATGGGCTCATCAAATTCCAGTTCTAGCATCAAATGTAATGGGACCAAAAGAATTAATAACGCACAAAAAAAATGGACTAAAATATAATCATAATAATTTAGAGGAGTTTTTAAAATGTATTCGAATGATTGAGGAAAATCATAAATTAAGGTCAAATATTATAAAGAATGGATATAATGAGTTTAAAAGAAAATATTCAGAGGAAGTAATATCTAGAAAATATTTAAATTTCTTCAAAGGAGTAATGAAATAATGTGCGGTATTAGCGGACTTATGAAAACAAGTTTGAACCAGTTTGATTTAAAAAAAGCAAAACATATGGACAGACTACTATCACACAGAGGCCCAGATGGTTCGGGTATATTCAAGAGTGATAAAGTGATAATGTTTCACAAAAGATTATCAATAATAGATATATCTGGAGGAAATCAACCAATAAGAAATAACGAATTAGTATTAGTTGCCAATGGTGAAATTTATAATGATCCAGAACTTAGAAAAAATGAGCAAATTTATAACTATAAAACTAAATCTGATTCAGAATCTATTCTAGCTGTTTACAAAAGATTTGGCACTTCTGGTTTTCAAAGATTAAGAGGAATGTATGCTTTTGCAATTTATAGTTTGAAAGAAGATATTTTAATTCTTGGAAGAGACCCTTTTGGAATTAAGCCCTTATATTTTTGTTGCTTGAATAATGGGTTTTTATTTAGTTCAGAAATTCAAGCTATTACAAAATCTACATTTGCTAAACCAAGAATCAAAGAAAGAAAAAGAAATGAGCTATTAGAATTTCAATTTTGTACTGGTAGAGAAACAATATTTCATTCAATTTACAGATTAAGACCAGGTGAGATTATTATCGTAAAAAATAATAAAATAATAAAAAGTGAAATATTTAACAAATTAAGTCATCTTAAAAAATTTAATTATAAAAAAAGTTCTGTATCAAAAAAAATAAGAGAAACTATAAATCTTCATCAAAGAAGCGATGTTCCCTATGGTGCTTTTTTTTCAGGTGGAATCGATTCCTCTTTAATTTTATATTTTATGTCAAAAATGAATTCAAAACCTATTAAGTCATATTCAATATCTTTTAAGGAAAATAAAAAACAAAGTGAATATTTAAAAAAATTATGTAAAAAATTTAATTCTGAATTAACAATTGTTGATTTTTCAGAAAAAGATTTTTGGGATTATTTACCCAAAGTAGCTAATATTATGGATGATCCGATTATTGACTATGCAAGTGTACCGACATATAAGCTTGCTAGTATTGCAAAAAATGAAGTAAAAGTTGTATTAACAGGTGAAGGAGGAGATGAACTTTTTGGGGGGTACGGAAGGTATAGAAATAAAACAAAAGATTTTCTTTCTAAAGGAACTTTTAATAAATTAAATAGATTACAAAAATATTTATGTGGTTGGAACTTTTCAATTGAGTTCGTTAAAGAAAACATAAAGAATAAAAAGTTAACTAAACTACAAAAGGCTCAATTTTTTGATTTCGAAGAATGGTTACCAAACGACTTATTAATCAAACTAGATAGATGTTTGATGGCACACGGCATTGAAGGTAGAACACCATTTGTTGATATTGATATGTTTAAGAATCTTTTTCTTGTAGATGATAAAATAAAAATTAATAATGGAATTGGTAAATTATATATTAGAAATTTTTTAAAGGAAAATTTAAGCTTTTTTAATTCATTCGAGAAAAAAGCAGGTTTCACAGTTCCTATAACTTTATGGCTCCCAAAGTATAAAATTTTTTTTTCAGAAATATTACCTAAAATTAAATGTTTGAACACTATTTTTCCTGAACATGAAATTAAAAACTTATGTTTAAGTTTGGGGAAGAATAAAAACTCAATTACCGTTATTTGGAGATTGATTTTCTTTGCTCTTTGGCATGATGCAAATGTTGGTTATAATGTAGCAAAGGGTAATACTTTTGATATTTTGGTAACTTTAAGTAATATGAATTAGTGATGAGTGAAACTTTAGATTTAGCTTTAATTAATGGAAATGTTTTTCTGCCGTCAGGAAAAATAGAAAAAATAAATCTAGGTATAAAAAATTCAAAAATATCTTATCTTGGAAATTCATCAAATTTAAAAGCAAAAACAAATATCGATGTTAAAAATCTGCACGTTTTACCAGGGTGTATTGATACTCAAGTACATTTTAGAGAACCTGGTCTGACTCATAAAGAAGATATTTTACATGGCACAAAGGGAGCAATAATGGGTGGTATTACTGGTATTTTTGAAATGCCGAACACAAAACCTCCTACTATTAATAGAATAGAATTTGAAAAAAAAATTGCATTAGCAGAGTCAAATTCCTTTTGTGAGTATGGTTTTTATATTGGTGCGGCAAAAGAAAATATCGAAAAAATCAATGAATTAGAAAAAATGCCCGGATGTTGTGGTGTTAAAATTTTTATGGGGTCATCTACAGGTGACCTATTAGTTGAAGATGATAATAATTTAAAAAAAATTATGAAGAACTCAAGTAGAAAGATAGCAATTCATAGTGAAGATGAGTATCGTTTAGCTGAAAGAAAGAAAATCTTGAAAGATGAAAAAATTAATATTTATTTTCATGAAAAATGGAGAGATGAAAAAACAGCTTTTCAAAGTACTAAAAGAATTTTAAATATGGTTAAGCATATCGATAACAAAAATGTACACATACTCCATATTTCTACTATTGATGAATTAAATTTAATAAAAAAAAATAAGAAATTTTTAACATGTGAGGCAACTCCGCAACACTTATTTTTTCACTCTCCTGATTGCTATCAAAGACTAGGTTCACTTGCTCAAATGAATCCTCCAATAAGAAATATTGAACATAAAAAGGCTTTATGGAAGGCAATTAATGATAGGACTATAGATATTATAGGTTCTGATCATGCCCCTCATACTTTTGAGGAGAAAAAAAAAATGTATCCAAACTCTCCCTCAGGCATGACAGGTGTACAAACAATGATTCCTATTCTCTTGAATTTTGTAAACCAAAAAAAGTTTTCATTAGTCGATATGGTCAGATTAGTTTGTGAAAATCCTGTTAAAATTTACAAAATATTAGGTAAAGGAAAAATTGAAAAAAATTATGATGCAGACTTTACTATTGTAGATCTAAAAAAAGAACGTAAGATTGAAAATAAATGGATTCAAAGTAAATCAGGTTGGACACCATACGATGGTATAAAAGTAAAAGGATGGCCAGTGATAACTATTATAAGGGGTAAGGTAGTTATGTTTCAAAACAAAATAGTGGGAAAACCTTGTGGTAAAAAATTT
This sequence comes from Rickettsiales bacterium, assembly GCA_002691145.1. Lineage (GTDB taxonomy): Bacteria > Pseudomonadota > Alphaproteobacteria > Methylaequorales > Methylaequoraceae. The sequence goes on along the minus strand of NZHE01000021.1, from coordinate 16,432 downwards.
ATTTTTCAAGATACTCAAAATATCTAATTTTCAAATTTTTTGCATGAGATTATTTGTACTTGTCCATCAGAATAATTGAATCTTTTTTTTAATCTTTGAGATACAATAATTTCAGCAGTTTCTTTGCAGTCTGCATCCACATACTCTATTTCTTTTCCAAATAAAAATACCTCAGCTTCTACTGTAAACCACATTTAACTTATGTTTTTTCTGAATTATTTATTACTAAACTTACCATTGCATCTCCAGAGACGTTAACCGATGTTCTTAACATATCAAGAAATCTGTCTACACCCATCACTATTGCTATGCCTTCAAGCGGTAATCCTACTTGACTTAATACCATTCCTAGCATTATTAATCCTACACCAGGAACACCAGCTGTTCCGATGGATGCTAGTGTTGCTGTAACAATTATCATCAAGAAATCTGTAAAGAATAAATTTTGTGAATAGATGTTTGCTATAAATATAGTAGCTACGCCCTGCATAATTGCAGTTCCATCCATATTAATTGTTGAACCAAGAGGTATGGTAAAAGATGCTACTTTATTTTTTACACCAAGATTCTCTTTTACATTTTTCAAAGTTATGGGGATTGTTGCGCTACTACTAGAAGTTGAGAAAGCAAAAAAAATCGCCTCTTTCATCTTAAAAAAGAAAACAATAGGGGACAATTTACCTAAAATTTTTACTAATGAACCATAAAAAAAAAACATGTGCAAAAATAAAACAAGAACAACTGTAAAAAAATATTTACTTAATTCTATTATCATTTCAAAACCTTGAGTTGAAAATGTGTTTGCAATTAAACAGAAAATGCCGATTGGTGCAAAAAACATTATTATACTTAAACTTTTAAGCACTACATCGTTAAGACTAATAAAAAAATTCGCAATTATACTCCCTTTTTGTTTACATAAAGAAATAGCACTACCTAGTAGTAAAGCAAAAAAAATCACTTGAAGCATATTTCCGTCTACTAGTGCTTTAAAAGGATTTTGCGGAATAATATTTATAAAAACCTCAGATAGTTTTGGGGCATTTGAAAGTTCGACTATTTGTTCTGATATTGAACTATTATTACTAAGACCTGGATTCAAGAACGATGCTATTACTAAAGCAAGAGTAATTGCAACAGAGGTCGTAAAAATATACAAAATAATAGTCTTAACGCTGATTCTCCCCAAACTTGAGAAATCGTTTAGATTACAAACTCCACAAATTAAAGAACAAAAAACTATAGGTACTACTAACATTTTCAAAAGTTTTAGGAATATTAAACCACCTAGGTTAAAAAAACTTTCAGTTCCAATTTCAAATATATTAGGAAAAATATTTTTTGAAAAATTAAAAGTTATTCCAACAATAATACCAAATACAAAAGCTAAAAAAATATTTCTAGTAAGATTTTTATTATTCATTGCTATATGTAATTTAACCAACTTACTGTTGCTCTTAGACCTAAAAAAAAGTACATAACTTCCATCAAAGTCCTTGGAACGTCTTTATCTTTTATTCCCATACTAATCCAAATCATACAGGATAAACAACAAATAGTCCAACCCAGCCATTGCGAGTTAATGTTGGCGTTTCCTAAAATTATCGCACCAATAACTGCCAATAAAAACCCCAACCATCTCCAATAATCAATTTTTCTTTTTCTCATAATTTTTATTTTGGTGCCCTTACCCTGTACTGACCAGGAAGCTCAGTCTTACCAAGACCGTATTTTACCATTAAACTATAAGGGCACAATTTAAATTGAATCTAAAAGGTTATCTGTTAACAAAGGCTTTAAAAATTGCAAGTCCTCCTCCTCATCATCAGCAATAGTCCAACTCATTGGAGCTTTTTCTACTAGATCAGCTCTCAATGAATATATATATTTTTTAAAGTCAGCAAGTGTTTTATCCTCGTTGTACTCTTTTTTCTTAGTTCCATCGAAAGGAGAACCTATTAGCTTTTTAAATCTTTTTCTTGAGAAAAAAAATCTCTTTTCAAATTTCAAAGTAAAATATAGGAACTGCCTCAAACCTTCGCAAGGCTCAAACAATGGTTTTTTTATTTGACCTAAAAAAGAAATAATAGCTTCTGCTCCATATTTTATTTCTAAAAGTTTTATTTCTTGATAATGTGCATTTAACCCTCTTACATATTTTTTTGCTGAAATATCTATGGAAATATCTTTTAAAAGATAATTATTAGCTGTATCCACAACTGCTATATCGAAAATCCATTTTGGGCAATATAGTTTTTCACTCAAAAAATAAATCCTTTTTTATTTAAACTATATTAAATTTGAAAAAACGCAAATTTAGTTTTCTATAAAAAAAAATAGATATTTATGACTTATAGTTATTATTAATTTATCATACATGAATGAATGAGAAAAAAATAAAGCTTTTACTGAGAAAATTTTCAAAAAATAGAGATTGGGATAAATTTCATAATCTTAAAAATCTAGCTTGTGCCCTATCGGTAGAGGCATCAGAATTACTTGAAATCTTTCAATGGGAAAATAATAAAAAAATAACAGATGAAAAAACATTCGAAAGAATATCAGACGAAGTTGCAGATATATTACTTTATTTGATAAGGTTTGCCGATATTGCAAATATAAATCTCGAAGTTGCGTGTTTAAACAAAATAAAAAAGAATGAAAAAAAGTATCCAGTGAAATTATGCAAAGGTGTTTCAAAAAAATATAATGAACTGTGATAATTCTCTTTTCTTAAATACTTAATTAGAATATAAAATGAATACAGAAAATTTCAAAAAAAAAAAATCGAGTAAAACTATTGAAGACAGAATAAAACAACTTAGAGAAAATCTCTACAGAAGAAAAAAAGGTAAAAAATAATGTCTATAATGCCTGATCATTGGATAAAACAACAAGTGATTTCCAAAAATATGATAGAACCTTTTGAAGATAGTCTAAAGAAAGATGGTGTGCTATCCTATGGTCTTTCTTCTTATGGTTATGATGCAAGGGTTTCCAATAAATTTAAAGTTTTTACCAACATTGACTCAGTCACTGTAGATCCAAAAAATTTTTTAAGTGAAAGTTTTGTGGACAAAGAGGCTGACTATTGCATAATACCGCCAAATAGTTTTGTTTTAGCAAGAACTGTTGAATATTTCAGAATTCCTCGTAATGTGCTTGTAATTTGTGTTGGTAAATCAACCTATGCTAGATGTGGTATAATAGTAAATGTTACACCCCTAGAACCTGAATGGGAAGGACAAGTAACATTGGAATTTTCAAATACTACTCCCCTACCTGCTAAAATTTATGCTAACGAAGGAGCCGCTCAGTTTCTTTTTTTTAAAAGTGATAAAGAGTGCAAGAATTCTTATGCTGATAGAAAAGGCAAATATATGAATCAGACTGGTGTAACTCTTCCAAAATTATAGTTAATGGATCAAATTCAAATCAAAGGTGGTAAACCCTTGCAAGGTGAAATAAGCATAAGTGGTTCGAAAAATTCAGCTCTGCCTATATTAGCTTGCACTTTATTAACAGATGACCAAATGTGTTTATCAAATGTCCCAAAGCTCTCAGATGTAACGTCAATGTTAAGCTTATTAAAATCATTAAACTCAGAATATTCTTTCTCTGAAAATGAAATAAAGATTATAAGTAAAAAACCAAAAAATATCTTTGCAGATTATAATCTTGTAAGAAAAATGAGAGCTTCTTTTCTTGTACTTGGACCTTTGCTAGCTCGGTATGGAAGTGCTAAAGTATCTTTGCCAGGAGGATGTGCAATAGGTTCAAGACCAATAAATATGCATTTAGTTGGATTAGAGAAACTAGGAGCAAATTTCGAGATTGAGGGTGGGTATGTTAAAGGAAACGTTAAAAAAGGATTATTTGGAACTGAAATAGATTTGCCGTTCTCTTCAGTGGGCGCTACCGAAAATATATTAATGGCAGCCACATTGGCTACAGGAAAAACTATAATTAAAAATGCTGCGATGGAACCTGAGGTAGAGGATTTATGTAATTGTTTAAATAAAATGGGAGCAGAAATAAAAGGAGTTGGTTCTAGAAAATTAGAGATTTTTGGAAAAAAAAAATTAACAGGATGTAATTTTTCTGTTATGCCAGACCGAATTGAGGCTGGAACTTATATTTTAGCTTTATTAGGATGTTCTGGTAGCTTAAAAATAAAAAAACTAAATAATTCAGTAATTCAAAATTTAAAAAAAACTCTTGAACTTTTTACTAATTTACAATTTAAATATGAAAATAATAATTCGCTGCTTGTAGAATCAAAAAATATACTTCTGGATAAAGTAAATATTAAGACTGGGCCTTTTCCAGAATTCCCAACTGATCTTCAAGCCCAATTAACGGCGGTACTTTCAAGATCCAAGGGTCTTTCGGTTATAGAGGAAACAATATTTGAAAATAGATTCATGCATGTTTCAGAATTAAATCGAATGGGAGCAGATATAAATATTAAAGGTTCGAAAGTTTATATACGTGGTAAAAAAAATATTTATGGAGCACCGGTGATGGCAACGGATTTAAGAGCATCTTCTTCACTAGTGATAGCAGGTCTGATGGCTAGAGGCGAAACCATAATAAGAAGGGTTTATCATTTGGATAGAGGATATGAAAATCTTGAAAAAAAATTATCTAATTGTAATGCTCAAATTAAAAGATTAAAGAGTTAGGATGAAAAATAAAATCATTATTGCTTTACCTAAAGGCAGAATATCAGATGAATTGATACCAATTCTGAAAGAAGCTAAAATCAATGCAGAGAAAGAATTTTTCAATGAAGATTCTAGAAAATTATTTTTTAATACAAATTATAATAATCTCAAACTGATAAGAGTTAGAGCCTTTGACGTAGCTACATTTGTAGCTTTTGGAGCTGCTCAGATAGGTGTCGTTGGAAACGATGTATTAAGCGAATTTAATTATGAACAAATTTATTCTGTCTTAGATTTAAAAATTGGGAAATGTAGATTATCGATCGCTAAAAGAAAAGGAGAAAATTATGACAAAAACTCTAAAATTGGTCATATTATGGTTGCCACAAAGTATAAAAGTATAATCACAAATTTTTATGCTAATAAAGGAATAAGAGCTGAATGTATCAAATTGAATGGAGCGATTGAACTCGCTCCAAAACTAAACATGTGTTCGGTAATAGCTGATTTGGTTTCTAGTGGGAATACTCTTAAAGAAAATGAGCTTGAAGAGACAGAGGTTTTAATGAATATTACTTCTAAACTAATAGTAAATAAAGTTGCTTATAAAGTAATGAATAAAGAAATTTCAAAATGGATAAAGAAATTTGAGAAAGTAATTTATGCTTAAAATAATAGATAAAAATAAAAAAAGTTTTAAACAGGATTTCTTAAAAATATTCAAAAATAGGGAATCTACGGGGAAAAATATAGACAGTATATCAAGAGAAATCATTGAAAATGTAAAAAAAAAATCAGATAATGCAATAGTTGATTACACAATAAAGTTTGATAATTTTAAAATAAAAAAATTTGATAATTTAGTTGTGAGCACTAAAGAGATAGAACAAGCTTTTAAAATTACTGATAGAAAAGTATTAAAGGCTTTAAGACATGCAATGTCAAGAATAAGGAATTATCATAAAAGACAGCTGCCAAAAAATGAACTATATACTGACAATGAAGGGGTCTCTTTAGGCGTACAATGGCACCCCGTCAGTTCTGTAGGTTGCTATGTTCCAGGTGGAAAAGCGTCTTATCCATCATCTGTACTTATGAACGTAATACCAGCACAAGTTGCAGGTGTTAAAAGAATAGTAATGGTTGTTCCAACTCCAAGTGGCTTTGTTAATCCTACAATTTTGGCAGCGGCTAAACTTTTAAAAATTAAAGAAATCTACAAAATCGGGGGTGCACAAGCAGTAGCAGCTTTAGCGTATGGAACAAAGTTTATAAAAAAAGTAGATAAAATTTGTGGTCCAGGAAATGCGTACGTAGCTTCAGCAAAAAAACAAGTTTTTGGAACTGTCGGAATAGATATGATTGCTGGACCCTCAGAAATTTTAGTGGTTGCTGACAAATATAATAATCCAAAACATATTGCTATTGACCTACTATCTCAGGCCGAACATGATGAACTAGCACAGTCAATATTAATAACTGATGACATAAATTTTGCTAACAGTGTAAACAAATGTCTTAATGAAGAATTAAAAAAACTTGAAAGACGGAGGATAGCAGAGGCAAGTTGCAAAAATTTTGGGGCAATTATTCTAGTGCAAAATATACGTGATTCAATTCAACTCATAAATGAGATATCTCCAGAACATTTAGAACTGAGTTTTAAGAATTGTGAAAGATTTCTAAAAAAAATAAATAATGCAGGAGCTATATTCATTGGAAAATATACACCTGAGGCAATTGGGGACTATATAGCCGGACCAAACCACGTTCTACCCACAAATAAAACCTCTAGATTCTCATCCGGTTTAAACGTTCTTGATTTTATGAAAAGAACGTCTTTAGTAAAATGTAGTTTTAATAGTTTGAAGAAAATAGGTCCTGATGCAATCAACCTTGCTGAGGAAGAAGGACTTGGAGCTCATGCCCTTTCTATAAGAACCCGGATTGAAAATAAGGAATAAATACCTTGATTTATTGATTAAATAATAATATTGAATGTAAAAGGGGATTTTATGGCAAAAGAAGAAGTGATGGAATTCAATGGAACAGTAAAAGAATTGTTGCCTAATGCAATGTTCAGAGTTCTGCTTGATAATGATCATGAAATTATAGCTCATACTGCAGGAAAAATGAGAAAGTTCAGAATTAGAGTACTAGCTGGAGATAGGGTAACCGTAGAAATGACCCCTTATGATTTAACAAAAGGAAGAATAACCTTTAGGTTTAAATAAGTTAGCTTTGGCTCTTAAAAGTAAAATTATATTAGCCTCCTCCTCCAAAAGAAGGTTAGACCTACTTAAGCAGATTGGAATAAAACCTGATCATATTATTGAACATAATTATGATGAAGAATCACACTTTAAAAATGAAAATGACAACTTTAAAAATATTGCAAAACTTAAAGCATTGAGTGTAATAAATGACAAAGTTTGCAAGAATCATTTTATAATTGCAGCAGATACAGTAGTTTGTAGAGCTGGAAAAATTTATAAAAAAACAAACGAATTAGATAAAATAAAATTATATTTAAATGAATTATCAGGAAAAAAACATTTTGTGTATGGCAGTATATGCATAGTATCACCAAAAAAAAAATTGTTACAAGATTAGTAAAAACTGAAGTTTTTTTTAAAAGAATTTCAAAGGAAGAATTAAATAATAACACTTTTCTTCGAGACGGTATTCTTAAATCAGGTGGTTATGCCATCCAATCTTTCGGTGTTATGTTTGTTAAAAAGATTAAAGGTTCTTACACAAATGTTGTAGGTTTATCATTATATGATGTTAATAATATGCTAAGTGGTTTAGGATGGAAAAAAAGTAGCAATGATTAGTTGCTTTTTATTTTTTTTAAATATAAAAATATGATAAATTACAAACAATTATTTTCTGCCCAAGTAGCTCAGTTGGTAGAGCAAGCGACTGAAAATCGCTGTGTCGGTGGTTCAATTCCTCCCTTGGGCACCACGTAGCAAAATGTATCAAAAGTCTTTTTTCTTCTTTTTTTGTTTTCTTTTAAGTGCCTGTAATAAGGGTGAGGAAAAGAATTATTTTCCTCATTCACTAGGATCAATATGGAACTATAAAATTTTGATAAGTTCTGATTATACGGGTAACACTGAAGAAAAAAGATTAACAATAACTAATACCGAGCTTCATAAAAAAAAAGATGGCATTAAATACACTAAAATTTATTCAAATGGGAATATTTTTATTTTTTTTAAAAATAAACAAGAAAAAAACCTTCAAAGAATTGGTGCACGATTAAATTTTGACAATGGGTTTGATGAGCCCGTAAATAAAGTCATCATACCATCTTTAGATTTTAAAAATAAAGAATGGGTATCTATATCACAGCTTTTCATCGCTAAAGGTTATCAACCACCTTTAAGAGATTTTAAACCATCAGCAGTTTTTGAAATGAAATATAAATTGATTTCAAAAAACTTGAAAATTAAATTAAATAAAAATGAGTTTGATGATTGCAATCACATTATAGGTAAAGGAGACGCTGATTTTATTGCTGATACTAGAACTGGACCTATTAAAGTTAAAATTATATCTGAAGAATGGATATGCGATAATGTTGGTTTAGTAAAAGAAAAAAGGATTGAGTCTACTAAAGCTTCAGCCTTTGGGACAAAAGAATATTATAAGGAACTTATAAGTTTTGAAAAATAGTTATGAGCTCAGTTTCATTCATAATCCCAGTTTACAACAAGCAAAAATATCTAAAATATGTAATCGATTCTCTTAGAAATCAGACTGGAAATTTTGAGAGAGAATTTATTTTTGTCAACGACGGTTCGACTGATAAGTCGTTATCAGTTTTAAAATCTGAAACAAAAGATTTAAAAAATTGTTATATTTTTAATCAGGAAAATAAAGGTTCCGCAAATGCTACAAACTTTGGAATAAAAAAGGCTAAACATCAATTTATAAAGTTTCTTGATGCCGATGATGTGATCATAAATTCAGCTACTGAAACTTTATTAAATATCATACAAAAAAATAAAAAATGTAATCTTGTGTATGGATTGCAACGTAAAGTAGAGGATTTATCTAATTTAAAATTGGATATCAAAGTTAATTCCAATAAATACCTAATAATAAAAGATCCAATTAAGCTAGCAATGAGAAATTCGATGTTTAATCCGTCACAATTTTTGGTAAACACAAAAATTTGCAAACAATCTGGAGGTTGTGATGAGAGGATAAAGTTTTCTCAAGAGTACTCTTTAACACTAAGACTTTCTCTATATGGCGGATTTTATAAATTAAATGAATATATTGCAATACTTCCAGAAAATGCTCCTGGTCAAATTTCTGAAAAAAAGATTAATCAAATTTATAGAGTTTCAAAAGCTCTAGAACTTTTTTTAAAGGATAATCATTCATTAGATAAAAAATATAAAAGATTTGCTATTAGAAGGTTAACTGGGAGAGCATATAGATTCTCAAGAAGAGAAGCTAACTGTAGTTTTTTTTCTAAATGGTTGAAATTTTACATAATTGGTCTAACTGGCTTGACAGTCGATCATCTAAAATTATGTGAGAACGTTAATAAGATTTACGAAAAATTTTTAATTAAATAACTTTTCCTGGGTTAAAAATATTATTTGGGTCAAAAATTTTTTTTATTGCTTTCATTTTTGAATACTCAAGCTTACTTTTATAAATTTTTAGTTGTTTTTTCTTAAGCTGTCCTATTCCATGTTCTGCACTAAAACTTCCTTGATATTGTTTTACTTTTTCATAAATTATATTATTAATTTTTCTTGAGTTTTTAATTAATTTCTTCGAATTTTCTTTTGTTATATACATAATATTGAAATGAAGATTATTATCTCCTAGGTGACCAAAATTAACTAATCTAACATTTTGTTCAATTTTTTTTATTTCAAACATTGTTTTATCAATGAATTTTTCCATACTTTCTAAAGGAATTGATATATCATGTTTTATACAAAATCCCTCTTTGGTCTCAGCTAGAGGAATCAGCTCTCTATATTGCCAAATTTTAATATTTTCACTCTCTGATTTAGAAATGATAATGTCTTCAGCAATCGAAGAAAATTTATGAACGTTGCAAATTACATAATTATCAAAGTTTGGGATTGCATTGTAATTTGAAACCTCAATTAAACAATAACAATTTTGCTCATTAAAAATTTTTCCTAATTTTGGGTAATGTTTTAAAACAATATTCATAGATTCTTGATTAATGTATTCAAAACTTGAAATTGAAGAGCTAAAAGTTTTAGTGATATTAAAATAAAAATCCATTAATGAGTTGAAACATTTAAAGCTGGCAAAAATTACTTTATTGTTTAAAGATGAAGGATAAATCTTAAAATTTGCTGCAGTGATAATCCCAAGTGTCCCCTCTGAACCAATTAAAAGTTGTTTTAAGTCATACCCAGTATTATTTTTCTTTATATTATTTAATTGTGAGAAAATTTGGCCATTGTTCATTACGGCTTCCAAACCAATAATGTTTGATCTCAATGAGCCAAATTTGATTACATTCACTCCCCCTGCATTTGTAGCGATGTTCCCTCCAATTTGACAACTACCTCGTGATCCCATGGAGACAGGAAAAAGTAAGCTCTTTTTTTTTAAGTGGTCATGAATTGACTGCAGTATGCAACCGCTTTCTACTATTAATGAATAATCAAGTGAACTTAGGTTTCTAATCTTATTAAGATTTTTAAGATTTAAAATAATTTCTCCTTTATTTTTTCTAGGAACTGAACCTCCAACTAATCCTGTATTTCCCCCTTGTGGAACTATAGGAATTTTTTTTTTAGAACAAATAGAAACTATTTTTGATATTTTTTCTACTGACTTTGGAAATAAAATAATCTCAGATGTTCCTTCATAATCTTTTCTCCAATCAATGCAATATTTACTAACAATTTGTTTGTCAATAGAGTATTCATTATCTTCTAAAATAGATATTAAACTTTTGTATTTTTTTAGAATATTCATTTTTTAAAACTTGCTTTTTTTAATTTTTCATTAATTACAATACCTATTCCCTTGTTTGGAATCGGAGAAACTAAAATTTTTTTTAGATTTAGTTTATCCAACCTTCTCATATAATCAAATAAATTAAATGCAGCTTCGCTTAAGCTTCCTTTCCTGGACAAGTTTAATGAATTTTCGATTGATGAATCGTAATCTAATCCAAAGGATAGAAATGCAGTATCTTTTACTGGTATTTTTACATTCAGTTCTATAGGTGTGTTTGGTGAATAATGATGTTTGAGTTGTCCTGGAGAAATTAATAATTTACTCTTTTTAAATCCTTTTACATTTAATTTAGTTTTTGAAAAGATATTATGTTCATCAATAATACCAATTCTCTCAATTTTGTAAGGTTTTTTTGCTAAGTTAACTATTGTTGATTCTAGTCCATATTTGCACTTCCCAGAATCAATAATTACTCCTAAATTATTTTTAAAGGAATCATTAACATGTTCGGCTTTAGTGGGTGAAATATAACCACTCATATTTGCGCTTGGTGCTGCTAATGGTTTATTAAATCTTTTTATGATCTCTAAAAAAATTTTTTTTTGTGGCATTCTTACAGCTATGGTTCTTAAATTTGCTATGGCTTTACTGCACACGAGTTTATTTTTTTTAACATTTAGAATCAACGTTAAGGGTCCCGGCCAAAAACATTTCGCAAGCGTAACAGCATCCCTATTAAAATGAGAAATTTTTTTTGCCATTTCGATTGAATTAACATGTATTATAAGTGGATTATTTGTAGGCCTCTTTTTTAATTTATATATCTTATTAATAGATTCAGAATTTGAACTATCTCCTACCAAACCATATACTGTCTCAGTAGCTACTGAGATCAGTTGACCTTTCGCTAAAAATTCAAGCGCGGATTTAATTGATAAAACTGATTCTTTTTGTAAACTCAATGTTTTCTCCAAAATCTAAATTTAAAAATAACAAATGTTTAATATATTTTTACTATTTTTAATATAAATTTCTTATTAAAAGCCATATCTAAATTACTTTGATTACAACTTGAATGAGAGATATATTGAAATATGGATAATAATTTTCAAAAGTATTTGTATTTAATCGGAACTATTGCTGTAATAATAGCCTTGATAACAATATATTCAGTATTATCAGAAATAAATAGTTTTTTTACAGAAAAAATAAAAATATAGTTATGATAATTTCGTATAAATGCTTTTTATTTGCAATATATCATCTACCATAAAATCAGCTTTATATTCATCCTTGATTTTTCCGTATCCATAATTCACAAAAATACTTTTCATCTTTAATTTTTTGGCTGGAATTATATCTTTGCTACTATCACCAATCATTATAGCTTCTTTAGAATTAAGTTGAAGTTTTCTAAGAATTTGTAATAGCATTTCAGTATCTGGTTTGAGTTTTATATTTTGTTCTGAGCCAACTATTAACTTAAAATACTGGTGAATATTAAATTCTTTTAAAATTTTAATTGCAAGATACTTCATTTTATTTGTACATATAACTAAATTAATTTTTTTAGAGCGCAAGTATTGTAAGGTTTCTAAAACATTTTTGTAAAGTGAAGATTTATTTGAACAGTTATTTTCATAGTAAGAAATGAATTGCGTAATTAATTTTTTAAGTTTTCGACTTTTTATTTCCATCTCATAATATTCAAATGCTTTTCTAATCATTGCCTCAGCACCACCCCCAACAAGATTACCTATCATTTCTTCAGGAACTTTTGATATGCCATTTTTTTGAAGCACAAAATTTAATGCGTCCAATAAATCTGGTCCAGAATTTAAAATTGTACCATCTAAATCAAAAATATAACATCTAACTTTTTTCATAATTTTGTTATAGTGCTTTAATAATTATTTATAATATATAATGTAAGAATCATTAACGTTATGAAAAAATTAAATTGAAAACACTATCCATAATAATTCTGGCTGCTGGTAAAGGTGAAAGGATGAAATCTTTAAAACCAAAAGTATTGCACGAAGTAGCAAATTATCCAATACTTTTTCATGTTTTAAGCTCCATAAAAAAACTTAATCCTAAGACTGTTAATCTTGTTATTTCAGAAGAATTAAAAAAATATCAAGATGAAATAAGTTTTTTATTTCCTGAAATAAAATATTCTATTCAACAGGAACAAAAAGGGACAGCAGATGCTGTTAAAGCGGTTAAAAAAAAAGATGGAGATATTACCTTGATATTATATGCAGACACACCACTAATTAAAGCTTCCACCTTAAAAAAATTAATTAGCGAAGTAAAAGCTAACTCAAAATTATCAATATTGTCAATGATTGCAAACAACCCAAAAAGTTATGGAAGAGTTTTAACACTAGGAAATAATAAAGTTATAAAAATTGTCGAAGATGTTGATGCATCTAAAAATGAAAAGAAAATAAAACTTTGTAATTCTGGAGTGATGGCTGTTGATACAAAACTTTTAAATCAGAACATTATTAAAGTAAAAAATGAAAATAAAAAAAAAGAATTTTACTTAACCGATCTTATTGAGCTATTCAATATTCAAAATTTGTTAGTCACACATCTACAGTGTGAATATGAAGAAACTCTTGGAATAAATGATAGAGACGACTTGCAAAAGGTTGAAAAATTTTTTCAAAGAAATCTCAAAGAAAAGATAAAGTCAAACGGAGTTTCATTATTAGACCCAAACTCAATTTATTTAAGTTATGATACTAAAATTGGAAAAGATTCAGTAATTTACCCAAATGTTTATTTTGGACCAAAAGTATATGTAGGTGATAATGTAAAGATTAAAAGCTTTTCACATTTAGAGGGAACATATATCAATAAAAATTGTGAAATAGGACCTTTTGCAAGAATACGCCCTAATACAAACATCGAGGAGGACGTCAAAGTTGGAAACTTTGTTGAAATCAAGCATTCAAAAATAAAGAAAAATACAAAACTTTCTCATTTATCATACATAGGGGATGCGACTATTGGTAAAAATACTAATATTGGTGCTGGTTCAATAACATGCAATTTTGACGGATTAAAAAAGCATAAAACAATTATAGGTGATAATTGTTTTATTGGTTCAAACACCTCATTAATAGCTCCAATAGAAGTAAAGAAAAATTCGATTGTTGGCGCGGGTACGGTAGTAAAAAGAAACATTGAGAGCAATAGTACAGTTTTTAGAAGATCAGAATTAGTAAATAAAAAAAAAGGTAAAGTTTAAAATTATGTGTGGAATTTTTGGAGTAATAGGAAGAGATTCTGTTGTTGAAGAGGTTGTTTTGGGTCTCTCAAAATTAGAATATAGAGGCTACGATTCTTCAGGTTTATCATATATAGACAATAATACAATTCATACATACAGAGCACAGGGCAAACTCATAAATTTAAAGAAAAACATTCAAAACAAAGTATTAAAGGGAAAAATTGCTATAGGTCATACAAGGTGGGCTACACATGGTATTCCGTCTGAAAAAAATGCGCATCCTCATTCTACTGAAAATGTGAGTATTGTTCATAATGGAATAATTGAAAATTTTTTAGATTTAAAAACTAGGTTATATAACAAAGGTTATAATTTTAGCTCACAAACTGATAGTGAAGTAATTGCGCATTTAATTACAGATTACTTAAAAAAAGGATTGTCTCCAGAGGAATCAGTAAAGAAGACTTTACCAGAGCTTGAGGGTGCTTTTGCAGTTGCCGTTATTTTTCAAGGATATAATATTTTAATTGGTGCCAGAAAAGGAAGCCCTTTAGCATTTGGTATTACGGACAATAAATTCTATCTAGGCTCTGATTCGCTTGCTTTGGCTCCATTTACTCAAAAAGTTTGTTTTTTAGAAGAAGGCGATTGGATTGTAATTAAAGAGAAAACTTCTCAGATTTATGATCAAAATAATAAAAAAGTTACAAGAGGGATAACTTTTACTTCGTATAGTGGTGAGGGAATTGGAAAAGGGAATTTTAATCATTATATGCAAAAGGAAATTTTTGAACAACCATCAGTTCTTGGTGATTCCTTATCAAGATTTATAGATCCTATTAAAAAAACTATAAATATGGAGAGCTTAAAAATTAGTTGGCAAGAAATTAATCAAATAGATCTCGTTGCTTGCGGGACCTCATTTTATGCATGTTTAACAGCAACTTATTGGTTTCAAAAGTATACTGGGATCTCGTGTCATGCAGAATTAGCATCTGAATTCAGATATAAAGAAGCTATTTTCAACAAGAATAAATTAACGATATTTATTTCTCAATCTGGTGAAACTGCAGATAGTTTGGCCGCACTAAGATACATTAAATCAAAAAAAATGAGAGTATTAAGTATCGTAAACTCTAAAGAGAGTAGTATGGCAAGGGAATCTGATGAGTTTATATTAATTGCAGCTGGACCTGAAATTGGTGTGGCATCAACAAAAGCTTTAACAGCTCAGCTTTCTATTTTGGCGTGTTTAACCATTATTATTTCAAAGAAAAGAAAGTTATTATCAGTAAATAAAGAACAAGATATGACTACTAGTTTAATTGAACTTCCGTCTAAAATTACAGAAATTTTAAAAAATGTTGAACAGATTAAAACAATAGCAAAAAAAATAGTTAATTCGTCCAGTGCAATTTTTTTGGGGAGAGGCTCTTGCTTCCCGATTGCAATGGAAGGAGCGCTAAAATTAAAAGAGATTTCATATATCCACGCCGAAGGCTATGCGTCTGGTGAGATGAAACATGGTCCAATAGCTTTAATTGATAAAAACATGCCGGTTATAATTATTGCTCCTAAAGATGAACTTTTTGATAAAAATATGTCCAATACTCAAGAGATCGTGGCGAGAGGAGGAAAAGTTTTCTTGCTCACTGATTATTCCGGAGCCGAAGAACTTAAAAACTTGAGTGATCAAGTTATTAGTATACCTAAAGTTAATAATTTTGTTTTGCCAATACTCTATTGCGTTCCGGTTCAACTACTAGCATATTTCACTGCAATCCTAAAAGGGACAGATGTTGATCAGCCTAGAAATTTGGCAAAATCTGTTACTGTGGAGTAGTTTGGAATGACCACTATAACAAAGATTTTTCAGAAATTCACTTAAGATTCACCCAAAAAATTACAAACTTATATCTTTCAAACTATCCTCTTTCAAAGTATCAAGAGTTCTTATTAAGAATTATCTATAGACTTCGAAACCAAGAGTATTCGTGGAGAAGAATAAGTAGATACTTAAATGAAAGTGGACTAAAATCCTCAAGAGGAAAACAATTTACACCCAATCTTGTATCACAAATAATTAAAAAAAATCAGATAAGAAAGAAGAGGGGACAAAATAACTACGAAGTAAAACTAAGTAACTTCTATTATGAACTTAAGTGAGTCTGATGTCTTAAATTTATAACAAAAATAGTCAATAGTAGTTAGAGTAACAATAGAGTATTAATGTTTTATAATAATAATTGTGAGTTTATAAGGGAGTATTAAGTAATTTTAATAACTGATGAAGAGAAATAGGGAAAGTCATGGAGGGTTTATGAGGGATTTTACAATAGTGATTTTAATAGATATTCTTGTATTCGGATCTTTGTGGATTTCGTTATGAAATTAAAACAAGAAAACATATGTGGATTAAATCGTACTTTTGAAGGTCATTATAATACTCAACGTATTGATTGATGTCGGATATAATAAGAAGATTTTTTATTGTTTTTGATTTTGTCTATTTCACTATCATAACTTTATTTTTCTTCATTAA
>NZHE01000020.1 GCA_002691145.1 Rickettsiales bacterium | reverse complement strand
ATAGCGATGGGCCAGAGAGATGATATGATTTGTAAGATTTCATTCATTTAATGGTAGAGGAGCCAAAGTAGAATCCAACAATGGCTAAAACTGTTTGACGAACCTCTGGCAGTATGAGGTAACCATTGAGGGTCTGATACTTGATTCCCTTGAATAGACCGAAGAAGTGCGATGTCTCCTGCCCTACCGTAACTCCCTCTGGGCTGTGAGCCAACAAAAAGGGGGCTACAACGACCGCAAACAGGACAGTGCATACTATGACCCTCCTGACCCACTCACCGCCCCTTGTAGCGGCTTTCTGGTGGCTTTCGTCAGCGGCTGACTGCTTCTTGATCATAGCGTCTACAGTGCCTTGCTGATTAGCGACAAGCTGTCCAATCAGTTTGAAGATGAAGCCAGAGGCTCCTCCTCCGATCATTGCTATGAGTTCAGGGGTCATTTCTTTCTAAGTTCCTTGATTACCTTGATTGCGGATACGGACATATAGATNAAGGTTGCTAGACCAACGGCAAAGCCAAGTAATTCGTTCACAGGCGATAGTCCAATGGTGGCAAAGAATCCACCTGTTCCGATTGTTGATCTGTAGATAATATCTTGCATAGCATTTAGTCTTCGTCAGGGTCAGGTAGCGGTGTGTAGTGATCAACGGTTGATGCCTTTTCGGAATCATCNAGGTCGTAGTCCGTTACGTCCAATGCCCANNTATNGTCAATNGTNTCGGCNGGNTAAGTAAGCCAGCGTGTGCCTATGCCGTTGTCNTCGATCCAGTANTCAAAGCCAATCTCCTTGCCTTCTTCGTCGGCTCGNTCAATNGCGGCCTCCTTGCTTGCGTATATTAGATAGAGCATTAGAATATTGAGTAATGACTGTTGATGTTAGTTTTAATGTCTGAAAGTTTGCCTGATTCGTCTGTATTGTAAAACAACAACTCTGCTACTGCTGTATGAGCTTCTGAACCTAATGCACTTGCTATGGTCAAGCTGGATGTTCCTGAATGTAAATCAATAGACGAAGTTGCTGTTTTTTCTGTGCCATTTAAGTCAAGGCGCATAGCATTTGTACCATCGTTAAATGAACCAGNTAAAAGGACAGTTGTATTAGCAGATATTGTAACATCAGATGCAATTTGAAATAAAGGAGAAGCCGAGCCTGTCGAATGTATTCTATGTTCAATTGTTGAGTTTGCTTTCATCCGAACAAAAAATTCACGATCACTTGAACCAGCCCCTTTGCCTAATAACCCAGTATTATCGGTAATTGTCTTAACTGTATAAACCCCAGCAAAAGTATAATTTGTAAGAGATGAATTAAAACCAGAAGTCAAAACATCATCTGATCCATCAAAAGTAACGCCATCAGTAAGCAAAGACCCTGCATCAACAATCTTGGGCTGTAATGAGGCAGTTGCTTGCACAGCATCATTGCCATTACCTGACTGGTCATACCAAGTTTCTACAAAGCCGTCCACTTGGTCAAACCCTGGGTCTACACCAGATGGTAGGTCAATGCTGTAGACTTCACCGATGTTAGCTTCAATGGCTGTGCGGTTGTCTGATTGGTTAGAATTATAGATAATAATCTCATTAATTGAACCCGTCAAAAATGTTGCACTAGCGGAGCCGCCATTTCGATTGCCAATAACAAAGTCACCTGTTCCAGTAGAAAAGGTGTAAGTCCCAGCATCAGTCATAGTGCCTGCACCATTTACCAGTAATCCNGCATCCCCATTATTGTAAACAGCGGATAATAAATTTTGACCAGATGACCTTGATATATTATCTAAGCNTACGTTAAGTTGATTANTTAAAGTAAATTTATTTACCGCAGCATAAAAAGAAGCTCCATTGGATGCTGAAGTGTTTCCATAAAGGTATCCAGCTTCACTAGTAGCTACAGTCTGGACACTAAATGCACTAAAAACTCCAGAGCTTGATGCCGTAATAACGGGGTCGCCACTTACGCTTAGACTGTCTCCTCCGTCAAATGTAACACCATCGGTTAGCAGAGCACCCGCACTAACAATCTTAGGCTGACTTGCAGCAGTTGCTTGAGTTGCGTGATTACCTGTTGCTGTATCTCCTGCTTGCGTGGTTACACTTTGGTCATACCAAGTTTTAACGAAGCCTGAAGAGGCTACACTGGTAATTGAAACATTTCGGATGTAGGCTACGTCCCCTGTTGCATCNCCAGACTCAGAGGAATCTTCCCANCGAATTATAATGTTTGTAGCCGTTGCCGCCGTTGTGCTTGTAGCACTTGCCGAAACCCATTGGTCGAGTGCGGTCAATGAACTAAGGTCAATAGTTTGTCCTCCAATTTGAACCGATGNTATTTCGTTAAGTCGATTGTTAGAGGATGGTATNTAAAAATCAAAGGTTACCGTGTATTTACTCCCTACCTCTAAAATATTATTTCTTCTAAGGTAACTATTTGTTGTAATGTCAGACGACGTAGAAGTAAACCTAAGATTGTCGTCCCTGCCACCAATGCCGTCAATATTGCCATCACGATTTCCAGAACCAGTTGTTGTCCATCCATCAACCCCTGCACTATAATCAGAGGTATAAATTGTAATATTTTCATTTACGAAGGACAGTAAGGTTCCATCAGTAACCTCAGCCGCCGTAAAGGACTTCAGGGCATCATCAGAATCACGACGAACTTGACACACATATTTACCATCAGCACGGGCTACGGTGTCTCCAGTAGCCGCTAAAGTAGCCTGACGTGTCCCTAGGCTACGAAGTGAGTAAGCCGCCTTGGCAATAAGGAAGTCACCATCACGGCCCGTTGCACTCAGTGCCTGTATGTCCAGAGGTGCTGTTACCTGAGCATTTACAAAGTCCTGCAACGCACCAGAAGATACGTCGGACGCTGTGAAGTCCTGCTCGTGGTTGTCGCTTGCCCTACGCACACGCACAACCTTTGGATCACCACCAGTAAGACTACGGAGGCTGTATGCCGCCGCAGGATTAGGAGCAATCTGCGTGATGCTCTCTCCTACTGAGTTCAGCCGACGTTGGCGACCCAGGGCTGAGTCAAGGCTAATGTGCATATTAGACCTTGTGTAGTTGCACTAAGCTACCAGCACCACTAACGGTTACGGAAGTAAAGTTACCATATATAATTGTACCTGCTCCAAATGATGTAAGGAGATCGGCAGAATTTTCTACATTTGTAGCTGTTAGTGCAGAAAGAGTTGAATCCTTTAGGAACTGGATAGCTCCAAACTTACCAGCGGTTGCACCGTCAGCAGCATTGATTACTATTGAACCTACGGAGCTGAACTCCAGTGCGTTATTTCTTGAACTTGCCATAATTATATTTTACCTTGATTGTATAGTCCTATGAATTAATAATTTTCTAAAAATATTTTTATTAGACCCTGTGTAGTTGTGCTAGGCCGCTAGATAGACTTACGGAAGTAAAGTTACCATATAAAATAGTGCCTGACCCAAAATCTGTTTCAAGGTTACTCAAATCGCTACTAGGTATATTCGTACCATCAATAACATCTATTTCAGAATCCTTTAGAAACTGGATAGCTCCAAACGTACCAGTAGTTGTACCGTCAGCTGGATTAATAACTATTGAACCTACCGAACTGAATTCCAGCGCATTATTTCTCGAACTTGACATAGTTTTGTATTATATCACAGGGTTATCGTGATTGACGATTGACGTAAGTAGAGAATCGTTTGTTCACGGTATTGTTATTAGATCGAATGTCTATCTTCTCTAGCTCTAAGGCTAGATAGGTCTGAGCCACTTGCTCTTCGGCTATTGCCTCCTGTTGGCGGTTCTGGACACGCAGGAAGTCAGCATACACGGCGTGAGCAATAAAGTTGAAGAACTCACCTGGAACCTCTACTGTTGAGTTGTAGAAATCAGAGGTAACAGTAAATGGTGTGAACTGCTTCTTGTAGGAAACAAATGCTTCGTTGTCAGTAGTGCTAGCAATGTTTAAAATGTTAGCACCATTTAAATCCACAAAAAACTCATACTCAATCGCCGAGTTGTTTAAAAATGCTCGTTTGCGGTGAATGCGGTTGAAGTCACCAATAGTATCCTTACCCGTCTGAGCATAAGGAATAAGTTGTTCATCTACAACTAATGGAGTTCCAGATACTAAGGTGGTTGTTAAAGTCCACGTAATGACTTCAGACGGTTTGTCCTTTTTTTGAGTATCAGCTTCAAATAAAATTGTACTACCTGAAGCTGCATTTACACTAATGCTACCATTTGCGCCTATGGAAATAAGACTGGAGTATTCAATTTCCCATCGGTTTGTACTTGATCTTTTATATATTACAGCAGTATTAGTAACCGCATTAGAACTTCTAGTTCCTACAGCGGTATTATAATAAACATTAGTTCCAGCAACTGCTCCATTGGTTCCATCATCTTGACCAAGCAAAATGTAATTTCCATTTATAAAGGATGAAAAATCCGTTGAACTTCCTGCACCTAAACCACTGATGATTAAAGAAATAATATCACGGGCTTCTGAGTTAACAAAATATCTAGGCCATATAGGACTTTGGTCAAACGCTTGTTGGAACCTACGATTAATGAAATCCGCTACCTGTGTGTCCTCTGTTCCGCTACCTGGAAGTTCGCCTCCAGTGCCTATCATTGAGGTGATTAATCTAAATAAATCCTTGTAGGTGCGGGTCTGCATTATATTTTATTTGGAGTAAGTTCAGGAAACTTCTTATTGTAATACTTTAAAAATTCTTTAGAATGCACAGTCTCTTGACCATACTTCTGTGTGAGTCGGAAATATTCTCTTGCTGGAATAGTTGCAACTGGTTTGCCAAGAATTGGGTGGACTGTCCCCTTTAGTGCTTGGGCTTCTTTGGCTGCTTGAGCAACCCTCTTTTGTTCTGTTTGCTTTTCTAAATTAAAGCCGTTTTGAATCTCCTTCATAAAGGCGCGATCAATCTCGCCATCGGAGTATCGTTTTAGATTAGGAACAATTATATCCATATTAAAAAAGGCGGGGGGCTTGCGCCCCCCAACCAGTATTTAATTAGCTTGCAGAGAAGCGCATTGGGTCGAATACACGAACACCAATGATAACTTCACCAGCAGTGAGGTTAGCAACTGTACCACCAAACTTGTAGATAAGGTTGGTTGCAGCAGCACCACCAGAACCAGCAACGGGTGATGATCCAGCTTTTACTGTTGTGTTTCCAGCACCTTGGACGAAGTCTGTTCCAGTGTTGTAGACAGTAGCACCTGCGTTAGCGTCGATGTCGAAGCTATCGATAAGTGTGTCGTCATCAGTACCAGTACCAACTTCAAGTGTAATGTCAGAGGCTCCAACAAGAGCTACGGACTCAACGGCGAAGGCAACGTCAACTGCACCACCGGCTGGGATTTGTCCCCAGATAGTTTGGTTAGTGCTTGAGCTAACGATATCTTCAGCAGATAGAGTAAGCACGTGAGTGAAGTCACCTGTTGATTCATTTACGGTTAATTTAGCCATAGTATTATATCTCCTTGGTTAATTATGAAGGATCAACGATCTTACCGTGAGCACCAGGGTGGTATACACCGAGGGTCAAAGCACAATCAACGAAACCACGCTCACCGCCACCAAGATTTGGTAGACGAGTGCTTCCCATTGGGATAAGCTCGTGAACACCGTAGTATTCTGGGTTGACGAGGTAACCAGCGATTCCAGGTGTGCCAGCCATAGTTGGCATACAGTCAGGATTACCGTTTACGATAGAAACAACACCGTGGTCGGACTCGTAGAGGTCAACCGATAGCTTGATGCTACCGCTGTTACCGTCGTAGTTTACCGAACGAACATTGTCAGTAGCCGAGCTTGCTGTGCGAGCGTAGTCACTGATTTGACGACGAAGCTCAGTATCAGCAACAAGCATAAGATTGCTTGTAGAACCAGTAACCTTAAAGATAGAAGAAATCAAGGTGTTGAATGCTGATTCTGATACAGTTGCGCCATTGATGATGCTTGCAGCAGGAGTGCGGAACGAAGCAGGAACGTCGGCGGGAGCACCTGCTCCACCTGTGTCTGCTGTGGATTCAAGCCATTTGCCAAGTCCACGAAGTGCGTTGGCTGTGCCAGCACCGTTTTCTGTAGCGGAGTCTTGAACGCCAGCGATAGTTGCTTCAACATCGCGTTTTAGTTCGCGGATAGCTTTGGCTTCAGCCTGGGCGATCTTAGCGGGACCAACGGAATCGACTGCTTCTTGCAGATCGGATACCATGTAGTCACGACGGAACTTTTGAACACGATTGCCGAGGCGAGCACGGCCAGCGAATTGATCAGTGAATGCAGTAACATCAGCACCTTCAGAGATACCAGCAGTGCTGGGAGCAGAAAGGCTGTCAACGGTCCACTCAACGTTAGTTGCAGTAGCACGTTCTTTGTTTGCAGACGAAAGGATAGGAGTTTCTTCTGGAGCGAGGATAGTCAAGACATCAGTCAAGTCTTCGCGGTTAGAAACACCCGGTCCTGTATTAGTAGTATCGAATGTATTTGAGAATGACATTGTAATTAATGATTATAATGAGTTAGTTTTTATGAGCTAGTGCTCATTTTGAGTCGTCGAAGATTAGCAAAATCTTTTGCATTACCCGTCTCTTTGAACCTGGCTTCTAATTCTTTTAGAGCCTTGGCAGTTCTTCCCATTCCTTTCTCGGATTGGGCAGAGGCTGGATTACCTGTTCTTGGAGGATTGAGCGTAGGAGCCTTCTTAGTTTGACCTACTGGTTTGCGTCCATATATGCTATTTGTAGCATGGGCGAACCAATAGTCCAACTGAGCAGCAACATCTGGTGCTTCACGCTTCAAGACAGTTTTTAACTTCTTGAATCGGTCATCACCTACAGTAGCCTCAAATTGTTTACGTAAGTCATTGTCATCGCCATCCAACCAATCTAGTTCTTTTTTGGCTTGCTGGTTGAACTGCTCTGTGAGCTTTTCACCCTGCTGTTGTGCCTGAACTTGTTTTAGTTGGGCGGGAAGAAAAGTTTTCTGTGCTTTCCGGGCTTTTAATAAAGCCTGTCGAACATCCTTCTTTGTCCAATCCTTACCCTCAACTGTGGTTACTATATCATCTGCGCCGTAGCCATCACTTTCAAAGATTAAGTCTTCAGCCCATTCAACTACTTGGTCAACCTCAGCGGATTTCTCTTGTAATTTATCTATAGTATCTAGATTCCCGTATGGGTTGTTTTCAACCTTTTTCGCTTCTAATGGGTTTGGCTTCTCTTTAAGTTGTGCCTCTAACTGAGTAAACTTTTCTTCGGCAGCCTTGCGCTTTGCAGTCAATTCACCGAATCGAGCTACAGCACGGCTACCTAGCTTGTCTGCTAGTTCGCGCAAATCCTCCTCGGACATATCGTCCAAGTCCAACTGTGAAAGAACATCTTCGGATTCTTGGGATTCCTCGGCGGTTTCTTCAGTCTCTTCGGCCTCAGATTGCTCTTCAACCTCTGATACTTCTTCTACCTCCTCGTTCTCCTGCTCAGGGGCTTCTTGGGGTTCTTCTTCCTTGGGCTGTTCAGTCCCTGGAGTAAGTTCACCAATTCGTCGCTGTGCGAAATCCGTGACGGATATATTTGATTTGTCCACTGATATTTTCCCTGCCTCAGCGTCAGCAGTTGCTATTTCTTCTGTCATAATTGATCCACTCATTAACGCCGAGCGATGGCGATAGTCGCATTATAACACAGTGCTTACATTCTATCCAAATGTTTCTTGGATAGTTCATTCCAGTTTACTAACTGGAGTATTTGGTCATAGGTAATAATGCGACCAGAAACCTGTTGTATTCCATCTACAGATGCTTCGTGTAACTCTTCAATAGTCTCCTCACGAAGCTCGTGGATCATCTTAATAAATCTAGCAAATGCTTCGTAGTTGTGAAGCGTTTTAATATCGTCTTGTATTTGCATTATCTAGCTGCGGAACGCATTACTTGAACCATTCTAGGTCCCCTGGACTTAACTTGTTTGTACCAGTT
>NZHE01000019.1 GCA_002691145.1 Rickettsiales bacterium | reverse complement strand
CCAAATAGGTCTGAACACAGATGATCTTATCTTAGAAGTATCTAACCAAGGCAGTAAGCCAATTACTCCTATTGCTGATACCATTGCAATTACTCCACCCAACTTGTCAGGTATTGCTCTCAATATTGCATACCAAGGCAGGAAGTACCATTCAGGTACAATGTGTGGTGGCGTAACCAATGGGTTTGCTTTGATATAGTTGTCTGGGTGTCCTAAATAATTCGGTATAAAAAACATGACGCCACAAAATAAAGTTAAGAAAACTGCAAATGCCCATAAATCTTTCATAGTAACGTAAGGATGGAAACTTACTGTATCTCTAGTATCCTTTGGCTCAACGCCCATTGGATTATTAGATCCTGTCATGTGTAGTGCTATCACGTGAAACACTACGACGCCAACTATTAAAAATGCAATTAACCAATGTAGCACAAATGCTCTATTTAAAAATGCGTCACCGACTGAATAATCACCCCAGAGCCATATAACCACATCTTCACCGATTAAAGGAATAGCACCAAACAGACTTGTTATTACAGTTGCTCCCCAGAAACTCATCTGTCCCCATGGTAGCACATAACCTAGAAATGCAGTGGCCATCATTAGGAAATAAATTATCAATCCTAAGATCCACATAAGTTCTCTTGGAGATTTATAAGATCCAAAATACAATCCGCGGAACATATGTAGATACACTGCTATAAAAAAGAATGATGCTAGATTCATGTGTGCATATCTCAAAAGCCATCCGCCATTGACGTCACGCATTATTTTTTCAACAGATTCAAATGCTTCGGCAACTGATGGTTTATAATGCATTCCTAAAACAAGACCAGTAATAATAAGTCCTAGTAATGTGAATGTAAGTATAGCACCGAAACTCCACCAATAGTTTAAGTTCTTAGGCACTTGGAAATCCAAGTACTCATGTTTGAACATTCTAAATATAGGCAGTCTGTTGTCCAACCAACCCAACACTCCTGTGAACGGTGATGAGTTTTCAGATACCTTGTTAGTTTTTACTGGTTTATAATCTTTTTCTGACATATCGTATTATAGACGTAGTTATATTTTTTTGTCAAGTATGTACGTTTTAGCACTCGGTACGTTGGAAATATTGATCAGCAAATCTGGCTTCAATTTCTCGCAATAAGTCTTCTGCTAAATGCTGATCATTCTTGACAAGTAATTCAACTAAATGCTCCTTTTCCTGTTGTTTCAACCTTCTAATTTTCTCAATGATTCTTTGTACTTTGATGCCGTCCATATCCAAAATTCCTGCTCCTTTATGTGTTCGACCGCATCTACGAACTCTTTGTAAGATGCTTGTCTATAAGGTGTGATATTCCTAAACCAAATTGGACTTTTGCAAATTGTGTTTGCATTTTTATCGTGTATTTCGTGTGATATCTTATTAAATCCATCACTATCTCTGTCGTAAGATGGTTTATATACATAACCTTTGTATTGCATTGCCACTCCTTATACTAGCAAATGTGTGTGTGTTGTCAACTAATCTATAAGTTTTTTTGAAAGAAATGTCTTTGTTTTTGACGTGACGTCTTTTTTTAATCTAGGAATATCAAATTTTAGGTCTAATTTTCTAATATTTTTATAATTCGTTTCTAACGTTTTTTTAAGAACCATCACAACCTTTCTAGCGGAATCCTTTTTAAGTTCCTTCGTTATATCATAATGAATTATTAATCCATTCCTTAAATTTATATTGATATAACTTACGTATTGAATGGGTAAATTTGAATAGTTTAGACCCTCCAAAACCTCGGGCCATTCCTTAACAAAATCTTTTGCTAAGGTGACCCAAGTATGATTATTTCTTTTTGGATTTTTTGGCATCAGTAACTTCTTTTGCGGTTGCTATTGTAGTCACTTCAGCATCAGGTTCTTTGATTGCTAATTCAGAAACTTCAACGCCTTTGTCTTTGGCGATTGCCTTATTAAGTTCTGATAAAACAATTTCTCCATCTTTGGATGCACCGTAGGTTACTGTTATATCTGATGTAGCCATCTTTTTAATAAAATTATTATTGTGAAGATAAGCCATCATGTTAACACCGTCAGCGAACATCTGTCTTGGAAGATATTCACCTAATTCGTTTGATGTTTGCCCTTCCGGTGATTCAACTGCCTTTTGTAGTGAATCTTGATAGTCCGCACTTAAGAATTTAGGTGCTACTACCAAACAGTTTTCTGGTTCTTCAGGCACAGTTCTAAATAAGATTAAAACTGGTGTTTTAGTTTCGGTCAGCATTCCAATATGTTTAAATATTTTTCTTTTTGCTAGAGCCTCCGCTTCTGCCGTGTTAGAGTCCATAACCATTTTGTCATAAAGGTTTAACATCTATTCTCCTTTCTTCTCATCGCTTTTTTTGGTATCATCTTCCTTCTTCTCAGGTGGAGATACCTTTGCTAAAAACGATTGAAGTTTATTATAAACCATTCCAACCATCGCCATTTCATTGGCTCTAAACGCACCTCTCGTTGAGGCTACATCTATGACAGTTGCAAGGTTCTTTAGATCTCCAATGCTCAAATCACTCTGAGGAGCACCTGCTGGTGCAGTGCCTTGAGTTTGAGCAGGACCATTAGCAGTTGCCGTTTGTGGCGTTGCCTTGGATTTACTTGCTTTTTTTGTTTTTGTTGCCATATTATATTTTCTCCTAATTGCAATTAGTACTTGACATTATAACAATATTAGTTATAGATGTCAAATTTTTATTTAGATGAATGTGGCTATGATGATACTTGCAAACCGCTCAAAGCAAACAGTGTTAGGTCGCTTGGTTCTTCAAAACCAATTTTGTATCTTATGTAACCTTTATTGTTTTTTAGTGATACATCTTTGGTAATTGAGTATCTCCCATTGCAATTTTGGTAAACCCAATTCTTTATTCCATGGACATCGCTATCTCTTATATTAAGAAATGTCGTGGTAAAATGCGGCATACATTTTGTCTCTCTTTGAAAAAAATTTAAACTATTGATTTTCATCGTGATACAAAGTTAATCCAAAGGGTGCTTCTATGTTTCTATCATATGGATTATTAATTAGAAATATTGTGTCACAATAATCTCTATCTCCCCAAGTTCCAAATGGCCAACCATCTGTGAACATAACAAATTTTTTAGGAACAATCTCATTGTCTTTCATATATTCCCAATTACATTCAAACTCTGTGCCTCCGCCTGAACCTAATTTGTAATCTAATAATTCTTCTCTATTTTCAGGTGTGAACACTTTTGGATTGAAAACTTCCGTATCAAAACTCCATACGTGTATTTTAAAATCCTTGTATTGATCCATGATACCATTTATTTCTGATAAAAAATCTTTACACTGGTCATTGCTTATTGATCCACTGGCATCGAGAGCGATACAAATATCAATCATCTCTTCGTTATCTTGGCCTGGTAAAACTGCTGACGTGTGCCATGCTTTCCTGCTAGGCCTCATCCAAGTATAATCAGACTTCACAGTGCTCATGATCTGTTGTTGCAGTATTTCTCTCCAGTCCATTTTAGGTTCTGTCAACTGCTTCACTAATCTTTGTAATGCACCGGGTAGGTTACCTGCCCCAGTTGATTGTGCGGCACTTATCATTGCTTCTTTTACTTCGTCTTTGATTTTTTTCAATTCTTCTTTAGAATATGTTGGAGCACCTCCATTTGCTTTTTTGCCCTTGCCATTTTTCTTATCTCCTGATCCGTCGTCGGATAAGTCTATGTGTTCATCGAGAAGTTTTCCTAGTTTATCTAGGTCAATTACTTTTGCTTTTTTAAGCAATTCAGCATATATCTTTTCAACAGGCCAATCTTTATACTTGTCATCTTGGAATCCTTTATCTTTGCCTTTAGCATCTTTAGGCATCTCACCGATATTGTAGTCAACAAGTATTTGATTCACCGCGTAGTCGGCCGCTATATTCCAAAGTCTAGGATCGCTCTTGTTGGCACGTAAGGCAAAATGTTCAAATACATTGTGCAACACTTCATGGCCAAATAAGAACTCTGTTTCTTGCGGTGTGAGGCTGTGTATAAATTCAGTATTGTAATAAAAGAATCTACCATCAGTCGCCGCGGTAGGACACCAGTCATCAGCATTGACAATTTTTAACCTAGTGGCTAGGTTACCAAAGAATGGATGTTTAAGAAGCAGTCCAATTCTTCCTGTGACTAGTTTGTCTACGATCTGTTCTGGTGTTGCCATTATTTAGAATCCATAGCAGTTATAACATACTTGCCAAACTTCTTATGGAACCTATCAAAAGATTTCAACTTGCTAGGATCGAACGGAAGTTTGTAATTTGTTAAGGCAACCTTGGCTCCCATAACAACCAACTCTGTCTCGAAGTTGTCCATCATGTAGTCAAAGAACCTGTCTGCCATCTCATTCCAATTTTTTGCTTTCTTCTGATGAGCCTGTTGTAATTCATAACAAAGGCTGATGGTCAAAGAATACATTGCAGATATTTCTTTACATTTAAGGTCTCTGACCTTACCAATAAGGATATCTGAAGGATTTGGTAACTGGCCGCTCACCTTACGGTGATTCATAAACTTAACGGCCAGTCCTTCGCCAACGGCACCTGCCACGAGGTCAGTGAGTGTATTTTCAGGCAAGGCATCGTCTAGAAGTTCTGATACGAAACTCCAAGATCTTGGAGTCGCAAACGATCTTGATGAACCTTTAGGATCAAAATCATAAAGGTCTTGTTTTGCAAATGTGCAATAACCTACAACGTCAGGATGGATATGATTAGCAGTTGCCCAACCTAACCAGTCTTCGTAATCTACTGCAAGTTCGATATGCACAAATCTATTTGCCAACGGTGCAGGCATTCTATAAGTGACACCTTTATCACTTTCTCTATTACCAGCGGCAACTATTGCAACGCCTTCNGGTAATTTATATTGTCCTACACGTCTATTAAGAATTAATTGATAAGCCGCCGCCTGTACACTAGGCGCCGCTGAATTTAATTCGTCTAAGAAAACTATTGCCGTAGACTTTGGATCCGAAGGAAGTTCAGACGGTTGTGCCCAAACCATATTGTTTTCGTTTGAATTGTAATAAGGAATACCTTTAATATCTGTTGGTTCCCACAGAGACAACCTTATGTCAATAACTTGTCTATCTTGCGTTTCACCTATTTGGTGGATAATATCTGATTTGCCAATACCTGGGGGACCCCACATCATTATTGGTCTTTTTAAAGCGATGCAATGTTCTAAACTTGCTTTTGCTTCATTGGGCGAAACTGTTCTGTTCTGAGAACCTGTTGCTTTTGTTTCTTGTTTAGTTTTTCTGACCATTTATACACTCCTGTTAATTTGTTTATAATACAATAATAGCAGGATTATGTTATATGTCAACCTGGTAAAACTAAAAAAAAGTCGCTATTTTACTAGGTTTTTAATGAAAATTTTTATTGATGTTTTGTAGTGCCGATACTATATCTTGTCTATAACCTATAGACAATATTATTCTTGGTTCTTTGGAATCATTGAATCCGCCATGTGGCAATTTTGTATTGAATATAATTGGTTTTTTAACATCGTTAGTTTCAGTTAATTCAGGTTGATGTTGGAAATGCCCTTTCATTTTACCATCATGTGCATAATCTCTCCAACTAGGATAAGAAGCCCCACTAGTATTTTCTACAAATTTATTAAGATGTGTTGCCTCGTCACTTTTGC
Organism: Rickettsiales bacterium; assembly: GCA_002691145.1. GTDB lineage: Bacteria > Pseudomonadota > Alphaproteobacteria > Methylaequorales > Methylaequoraceae. The sequence goes on along the minus strand of NZHE01000019.1, from coordinate 52,758 downwards.
TTATTACTATTCCTGATCTATCATGATCAACAACCAAAGGAAAATTTACTGCACACGACCTAGTTGAATCAATGTGTAATGGATCTTTTCTACCAGGCATTGCTATAAACAAAGTCATTGCATAAAAATCACCAAAATCGTCATAAACTTTTTGTGGTATCACTTTTTTCCTGCAACACACTTGGAAAAAAGATTCGCTAAAAAATATTAATTTGCCAAAAAGGTCTTCGTCAGTTCTAACACTTTCTTCTCTAAAATCTTGTTTGCCTTCCCAATTATTATTTTTATAAGTTTTATGTATATCAAATATTTCTTCTTTATGCTTCAACCATTCAACTTTGTATTGCTCAAAATAGTCCACAGGAAAATTTTCTAATATTTTATAAATCATTGATCTTTTTTCTCGTCTGCTTTACTCATAGCACGTGCCAGTCCATATTTTGTAATATCGCCTGCAAACATCATCAATTGTAGAGCCATCTTTTCCATTGTAACTACAATCTGTTTCTTATCAACAAAGTAAGGACAATCAACAAATTCATCTAACCAAAGATAAGTCTGTGGTGTAAAAACAATTTTTGCAGGAAATTTAATGCTATACGTTTTGACATCACATTGCTCAACAAATTCTAAACCTATCTTGGTAAGCCTTAATGACCTTGCACTATATTTTTCTCTTACATTTTGCCACCAAGTAAAATATGCTTTCTTGATGCTTTCTTCGTGGAGAGGTTGTTCTTTAAGCATAAGAAAGGTTTGAGTATATGCTGTCTTTACATCCATACTATTAGTTATTTGATTTTTGACTGGCTATTATCTTTTCCACTTTTCACCGGACTTTAACAAGTAAACATCAAATTTGTCAGTCTTAAATTGGTGATTAAGTTTCTTTGCAAGATTCTCAGCATGACCCGGATTACTAAAAGAGACCTTTTTATATTTTGGTCCTGGATAATTTGAAACAATGCTAGACGTCTTCAAGTTAATAGGCTTGCCGTCATAAAAGACTGCCCATATGCCTTGTGACGCAAGTACTTCGTCCTGTTTATAGGATTCTTTGTTTGCGTTAGTTAGTATTACTGTCGGTTTTGGTCTGCTCATAATATACACTTATTTATGGAAAATTAATGTATATTATTTACTTGGAGAAGTTTCCGCCGTCCATTTCTATATTGACTGTCTGCGATTCTTTTGCTGTCTTTAATGCTTCAATCACATCTTCTTGAACAGTAACAAGCCTTGTCATTACCTGTGTTAATGAATCCGATAATTGGTGCATTTCTGTAGCAGATAGACTTATTGATCTATCGTTCTTTGCCTTAGCAGTTCTAACCCTTGCTATGAAGTCTTCTATTGGTCTAGTTTGTATTTTCATTATATTCTTTGATTGCATTGTTTAATACTTGTTGCATTTCTATTTTCGATTTCATAGGTCCCTTATGAGGATATCTACTTAAAGTAATTACCTTTGGACAATATGCTTTACGCCAACCTTTTTCGAAACAAATAATGTAATAACCTGCACAAAATAAACTTTTGGATTTTGGAGTTTTAGTATACATAGGTAACTGCTTTTGTACATCGAATAATGGATTAAACGGTTTTTGACTGCACGGAAAACCATGTACCGTATAATCTGTTCCGTCGTCGTGTTCCACTGCTTCTACGGTACTGTCACCAGGTACGCCTAGCACTATATCGTGTGCAAATATATCGACTCCAAATTTTTGAAAAAGACTTTCTTGTGTGTGATAAACTTGTCTTCTATCGGCCTTTGATAAGAATATCCAACCGTTGTTGTCTTTTTTTTGTAGGGTGCCTAATTTTTGCCCGTTCTGTTCAACTATCCAAAATTTATCTTTGATTAAGGTTTTTGCTTTTATTGTCATGCTACTAGTCTTGCGTTAAATGGTTCAACATATAATTGTGCTTGTTCAGATATTCTTTGTAAGTCATACTTGGCACAAAATTTCATAAATCTTATTCCTACTTGGCTGACCTGTTTAGTATCTCCAATTGCCTGTGCAATGGTTTGGTCAAGTTCTTCGATTATAATTTCCGGTTGTGCATGGAGATCAACAAGTAACTTATTACGTTCATAATCATCTAAAACTCTATGTTCTTTGCCTTCATGATCAACCCATTTGCTTAACATAAGATTATTCCAACTATAACCTTTACTGTTTCTATCTGCAAATGCTTCTTGCAAACCAACTCTGTTTTTTGTACCTTTTGTTCTCACGCCTGGGTAAGCACTGAAAATATTATCGCTTGGATCACCTCTCATTGCTTTTTCAAACACTATCCACTCGGTGTCTGGCGCAGGTTTTGGCAATTTAGTTTTCTTATCGATGACAGGGTTTCCTTTTTTATCAAACCAACCTTCATGTGTAATAGTTTGTTCGGTTACTCCATTATATTGTTTTACATTTTTGTTCACCAATTGGTTTAAATCTTTGTCTGTGCTTAAAATAACGTGTTTTTGATTTGGATGTTTATCGATCCATCTTGCAATCAAATCATCTGCTTCTACTCTAGGATTTCTTAAAACAGTCACGTTAGTTTTTGTTTTTATAAAATCTACAAAATCGTCATAGCACTCCCAGAACACATCATTTTCTTCTTTTTCTTTTTCTGTCATTGCTTCTATAAGTTCTTTACGATTACGTTTATAGGGTGCGTAATGATCTTTACGCCAACTNCGGCCTTCTAAACAAAATACAACATGACTGCCATCAAAGTCGTTCCATGCTTTTTTAATTGAGTTTAGAGTGATATGTATAGCCATACCAATTTTTTCAGAAGAGTCTCCTCTTACTACGTGTCTTGCTCTAAAAAAAGTGTTTGCAGTATCAACCAAAATATGGGTCATTGTCTATCCCCAAAATTCTTTATCAAAAGGTTTTGGAAGTTTTGCTTTTATAGGCTTCCAAATTTTAATTTCAATGTCTCCGATAAATTTAGGACGTGGTATAAGCCAGCCTATTATAATGCCAAGTATGATATAACTCATTATGATATCTCCGTCTTGCCGTCTGTACGCCTGTTTATTTGTACGTATCCACCTGCAACGTCATTGATGCCTTGTTCGTTCCCTATTGTTCTACACAATGTTTGGAACCATCCATCAACAATCTGTTCTTCCGATTCGCCTTGGTATCCATTTTGTTGAAGCATATTAACAAATTCTTTATTCCAATCTAATTCAAAAAAACCGTTTCTAGGATTATCTGGATTTACATGAACGTTTAATACCTTAACCATAGGCTCATCACTTTTGCCTTTTTTAGACGTTGACTTTTTACTTGTTGTTGTTTTTTTTACTCTCATATTTGTCTTTTTTTCTGTTGTCATTTTATACGCCTCATTTATTTGTATATTGTACAATAATTTACACTTATTGTCTACTGTTTTTTATGTACCAATAGCATTACCAAAAAGATACACGTGAACTCTTGCCGCGACGTTATATCCTCTTTTAAAAGCCTTCTCAGCCACTTTACCAGCAGTAGCAGTCTGCTCCTCTTCCCTGGCACCTGTTGGCATCACCCATACTGGCCAATCAACCCCTGCATCTTTAAATTTTTTAATTACCAATTCCATCTCGTCCCATTCTCTATCATTAGGACCTACCACAAACTTCAATTGTCCTTTGCTAGATAGTTTTCTATACTCTGCAACTACCTCAGGCTTGATTGCTTTCTCTGATTTCTCACCTGACACAGTGAACAGTTTTGGACTACAACTAAAAAATACTTCGGTGTCTATTTTATTGATCCAATCTGCAAAAGGCTCTCTTATTTTTTGTGTGCCATTTGTNTCAAATGTCATTGACCCCGGCAAGTTATTTTGCTTTTCAAGTTGTTCATATATTCCAACTATTGCTTGTTGTCCAGTAGCCATTAATGGTTCACCGCCTGTGAAACACAAATGTTGTCTCTGTTTTGTTAATGGGTGTAAAAATAATCCATCTGGATTAGTTTCATTTTTCATTATATCCACAATTTTATTTGCCAGTATTGTAGGAGTTTCATGCCCCATTAATCCTTTAAATTTCTTTGCCCATGTGTATGAAGAATCGCAACCCTTGTCCCAAACAGGAAGATCTTCAACTCTTTTAACAGTTGAAACATCAAAGTCTTCGAATGGCAGTTCATATGTGTCAGGGTTGGTTGGATCCTTTTGNCCAAATCCATTACACTGTAAATTACACAAGAAGAATCTTATCCAAGCAGTTGGTACCCCTGTATAGTGTCCTTCACCCTGTATGCTGTGGAATATTTCAGAGTAGTAGTATTTTTTTTCTGTAGTATTATTTTCGAGATTTGTCATTTTTTTTGTCTAGCCTTACTATGTTACTGGACTTTAAATGACCAACACTTTCTCGTTGTATGTCGTTGTGTCTGAATTCCGCCCAGTACAATTCAAACGCAACACCATCTTGCAATCCCTCAAAGGAATGATACAATCCTGGTTTTACGGCTGTGTAGTCACCGGCTTTAAGTATGGTCTCGTCTACTAGGTCGTAGTCCTTTTGCCATACACGGATTTTCATCTCGCCTGACATTACGTAGAAACCGTTCCATTTGTATTCGTGCAAATGCTTCGAACAAGTGCCACCTTTTACAAAGTCAATCCTGTGAAACTCGCAAGAACCGTTTGCTTCTATAAGTTCTGTTTGTCCCCAAATTTTGCCTGCTATGTTTCCCATAATGTTCTCTCTATATTTAATCTATTTCTGCTCTTACTATATGTTTTCTTAATGCTCTGACAAGTTCTTCTATNTTATCTACTACTGCAATCATATCTTTGTCAGTAATATATTTTTGTTTTTCTCTTAACCTGTCATACTCTTTTAAGGGTATTGTTACTGTGCTCTGTTCGTTTTCAAACGATTTGTCATTAGCGTAATCGTCTACACTTGTCATAAAGTCTCCTTTACTTTAATAATATAGCAGTTTCCTGTTTTTGTCAACTACTTGCCCCATTCTTCCCATGGGAATACTACCCAAGACGGTACTTCGTCTTTGTTAATTTCGTAACCATGATAATCAACGGTTGCTTTGCTTGGTTTGTTATTGATTAGGGCGGCAAACTTTATTCTACCATCTCCCTTACCAAAATTGTCTTCTATATATTTGAAGGTAGATCCTGTGTCGTTTATGTCGTCTATGATTAAAATTTTATTTTGAAACGCATATGCTTTTTCCAAAACAGTCATATTTGGTTTGGCTTTGTGATCTCGCAATCTTATGTCTAAGACTTCATGCGGTTTGTTCAATCTATGTGATAGATACACTCCCGGTATGCAACCTCCACGATTAATACCTAAAATCAAACTAGGCATCCAATTCGAATGGACCATTTGGTCCTCTATCTGTATAAGTGCATTACGCATTTGAATATTAGTAAAATATGTTTTATTAGTATCCATAATGATGATTTAAAATACCTAGTGTGTAGATTGCCAAAGATACTGAATTCAATACAATTAAAGATCTGTCATGCCAAAGCATTCCGACTATGACCCAACCAGCAAAACCAAAATTTGCAACGTACAAATTTATAGGGAACATATTTGCTGATGTAAAAAGCATTGCAAATATCAAGATAATACTACTTGCCCATTTGATNTACCATGATAAATCACCTCTTGGTGTAACTTTTTTAAACACCCTGCTTGAATTCAATCTTTTGATTTTATCATCAAGTTTTTCTTTTATAGGTTCTATCGCTTTACTTTCTGGTGTTTTGTTCATAAATCCTGTTAATTACATTGTTTGTTGTTACAAAACTTGCACACTTAGGCATATCCTTTAAACGTCTTGCTCCGATGTATGTGCAGGCACTTCTTACACCACCTAATATATCTTCTACTGTATTTCTTACAGGACCTCTATCAGGTAAATCTATGTGTCTCCCTTCATTTCCTCTGTAACCGTCTTTTCGCTTTCCATGTTTTTCTCTTGCCCTATCAGAACTCATTCCATAAAATTCTCTTTTACCGCCTACTAATTGTGTTTCCGATTCATCATGTCCTGCTAACATTCCACCTATCATGACCATATGTGCACCGCCACCTANTGCCTTTGCTATGTCACCTGGATGCACACATCCTCCATCTGNCATTATGTGTCCATCAACACCATTGGCCGCATCAGCACAATCCAGTATTGCACTAAATTGTGGCACCCCAACGCCTGTCATTGTTCTTGTTGTACATACTGATCCAGGACCAATACCGATCTTAACAACATCAGCGCCGTTGATAATAAGTTCTTCAGTCATCTCAGGTGTGACAACATTTCCAGCAACAATAACTTTTTCTGGATATTCGTCTCTTACACGTGCTACAAATTCAACCATGTTTTGGTGATATGCGTTTGCCACATCAATTGTAATCATCTTAATATCNGGAAACATCTTAAGTATATCTTGCATATTTTTATAGTCTTGAGCGTCTTCGTCAAATACTTTGTTTGTGCCTGTGCAGACCGAAACACTTTGTAATCGGAGTCCTTGGCCAACTGCTTCTTTCCATTGTTCAGGAGTTGTTGTTTTTGTAATTACGGTCATCATTTTGTATTCTTGCAATACTTTTGCCATGCTAAAAGTACCAACACCATCCATATTACTTGCAAAAATTGGTAGGAAGTTCATGACTTTTTGTGAATTCCTAAATGTAAATTTTCTTGTCATGTCTACATCTCTACGAGAGGTCAGTGTAGAACGTTTTGGTTGTAGTAAAACATCTTCGAAATTTAATTTTGCATCGTAATTAATTCGCACTTTGTTGCTCCTCTTTTTCTTTCGCTTTACACATTTTTAAAATATTGTTGTAGTGTTCCCATGCATCTTGTAGTGCGGGATACTTGTCTCTTAATTGAGAGTCGTAATCAAAAGACATTTGTTCACCGTATGTGATATCAATCGGATCCACACTGTCCACTGTGTAAGTTTTTCCATTGTTCAAAAATCCGTCACTTGGTATCCACGAATCAAGTTCGATTTGATCTGATTGTATACTTGCTTGATACTGCTTAATTTTTTGTATCTTACTTTCTTTTGTCGTTTTCTTTTTTGTTTTTTGTCTAACCATGGCCCTTCATACTCATACAAATTTTATAAAACTCATCTCTTGTTGCAGGATCTTCTTTGAAGTGTCCTAGCATAATCGCAGTAGTCATGTCAGACTCGTGCTCTCTTACGCCTCTGTGTGTCATGCAGTGATGTTCTGCTTTCACTACTACCGCAATATTTTTTGTGTGTGCATATTCTTGCAATGCTTCAGCAATCTGTGTTGTCATTTCCTCCTGTATCTGAGGACGTTCCGCGATGTGATGTACAATCCTATTAAATTTACTCAAACCAATAACTTTGCCGTTTGGAATTATGCCTATCCATGCGTTACCTACAATGTTCTGAAAGTGATGGGCACACGTCGATCTAATGCTGATAGGACCACTGGTGTACATACTTTTGTAACCCATGTTCGGAAAACTCGTGACTCTGGGCATTGGCTTGTATCTACCACCAAATGTTTCTTTGATCCACATCTTTGCCACACGTTTGGCAGTTTCCTGTGTGTTGTGATCGTTTTCAGTGTCAATGATAAGGCTATCTAATAATGACTGCATTTTTGATTGTACTTCTTCTTGTAATTTTTCTATTTCACCTTCTTTGATATATTCAGAAATATTATCATTCGAATGAAATCTTGCCTGTGCTTTTTTAATTCTGTTTTTTATAGTTGAACTTATTTCTTCTTTTTTCTCCCACGTGTCTTTTAAAGTGTCATCCATTATTGTATTTCCTTTTTATTTGCCTTCTTATGCCAGTTTANAGCAGTTGATACTATTTTGTCAATAGAACTTAATTGAGGTTGCCAATTTAAATATTTCGTCGTATTGCTGATGTCGGCAACCAAAGAATCTGGGTCACCCGGTCGCCTAGGTTTTATGTTAATTTTAAAGTCACCTGTAAACTTTTTTACCGAATCTAGTAACTGTTTGTTACTTGTAGGAATACCACTGCCTAAATTAAAACTATTGCAGTCAATACCATTGCCAACAAGATTTATTGCCTGTATGTGTGCGTCAGCAAGATCCATAACATGAATGTAATCTCTCACGCAAGTTCCGTCGGGTGTTTTGTAATCGTCGCCAAACATATTAAATTCATTACCTCGTAAAGATGCATTAATAGCCAATGGTATTATATGTGTTTCTAACTCTCTCAATTCTCCAACTTCGGCATCTGGATCTGCACCTGCGGCATTAAAATATCTAAGGCTTATACTATTCAGTCCATGTGCTTTATGGTAGTCTCTCAATATTTTTTCAACCATTAATTTTGTTTGGCCATATGGGTTGATAGGTTTTTCATTTCCTTCAGCATCAAAACATATGCCATCTTTATCTTCTGGTATCCCGTATACAGCCGCACTAGAACTAAAAATAAATTTCTTAACATCTAATTCAATNAATTTGTCCAGTAACTGCAAAGTCATGACTAAATTATTTTTGTAATACTTTGATGGATTAGCAACAGACTCTCCAACGGCAGTATAGGCCGCAAGATTGATCACAGTGTCAATGGCATACCTCTTAATGATATCACCAAGTTGTGGTAAGTCTATTGGCAAATTTAAATTAAATGCAGGACCAAATGTATCTGCCCATGGTTTGTTTTTTAAATTATGATCTATAATCACAGGACTATAACCGTTCTTTGCCAACACCTTGCATATGTGCGATCCGATATATCCTGCTCCACCAATAACTAAAATAGTTTTTGCCATGCCTTTAGTATTTAGATTCTGATACTGGTGTCCGATAGTACTTGCCATCTCTTCTCCATTGTTCACCTTTACCTTGCATAATGTCAATCATTCTGTCTATAGTGCCATCAGTCCAATCTGAAATCTGTCCAATAAATGGTGAAGGTTCAATTATAAGTTTTTTTAGTTTTTCCATTGCATCTCTGCCTGACCATGGCACATACATTCTTGTCTCATCATTAGCAAAAGTCTCAGGAAAACTTCTGTATGCAGGAAACAATACATTACAGCCTAAGGTATCGGCTTCTGATACAGTGTTTGATACCCAATCTTGTAAAGCACAATTGAATAGAACTCTTGTATCATTTAACAGGTTATAGTAATCATTCTTCTTTAGATTTTCGTGTATTACTATTTGTCCTTCTTTTGCCATTTGTTTTGCTCTATCAACATAAACTTTATTATTAGATCTCAAAGGGCCGCCTGAGAATAAAGCAAATTCAACCTTTGGAAGTTTATCATTTTGATGCCAATGTTGAACCATATCCATAAAGAAGCCAGGTTGTTTCTCTTGGTCCCATCTTGCGGCAAAGCCAACTCGCATAGATCTATCTTTGAATGGCTTAATTTTATCAATTCTTGATCTTACTTCTTGTTTGCCAAAACTCAAACCGGATATGTTGTATATTGGTGCCTTCCAATTAGCAATACGCATATGTGCAACCATTTCCTCGTTGGTTGCAAGTATATTGACATTAGGAATTTCATTACACATCTCTTCATATAAACTCATCCATTTGCTCATACCCCAAACGTGAACAAAATCATCAGGGTCGATAGACTGTGCTAGACACCTTAGATAAATCTTTGGTCGGAACTCTTCAGGAGACTGTTGAATAATATATGGGAGTGATTCNATTCCTGGTTGGAACATATCTTCAAAAAATATTACATCTTGAGAAGTAACTTTTCCTTCTCTCATCATTTTGACCAAATTCATCATTTGACTCATTCCAAAGTATGATCTACCATGTGCATCTAGCACTTGACCTGTCACAATCGCCTTTGAGTCATCAATTGTTGTACCTGGAACAATTTCGTAATCAATTTTACGTTTTTTGAAAACGTTTTCTGTCCAATCCGTAAGTTGCAGGGTATATCTGCCTTCGTACGGTTCCAATCCCATATAATATATTTTCATTTTTTAATCCTTGCTTTCTTTTAAGTACTCGATCATTTTGTCCGGTGTTGATTCTATATAAGGGTCATCATCTGTGCCTTCATTATTGATGCCTGGTTCCTGCCACCATTTTTCAATAACTCCATTGTTGATAACCGTCATGTATCTCCAACTTCTGTTGCCAAAACCTAAATGGTTCTTTCCAATCAACATACCCATAAACCTTGTGAAGTTTCCAGAACCGTCTGGTATCATCTTCACATTTGAGATATTCATGTGTGTACTCCATGCATTCATCACAAATGAATCATTTACTGATATACAATAGATTTCGTCGACACCCATATTTTTAATATTCTCATACTCTTTTTCAAAGCCTGGAAGTTGTTGCGAACTACAAGTTGGTGTAAATGCTCCGGGTAAACTGAATAACACCACTCGCTTACCTTTGAAGTAATCATCTGTAGTCTTATTAATCCATTGTCCACCTATAGCACAACCACCATCTGTTTCAACTTCATCACCTTCTCTGGTTCTAAAAGTAACTTTTGGTATTAACATTCCTTCTCTCATCTACGCCTCCTTTGCTATTAAGATACCACCACTCTGGGTGTGCTTAATTCTGTGTTTGTTTTGTAAAGCAAGTTGTAAAAAACTTTCATACTTTTCATTTTTTACAAGTAATACAATAGTCTCATCTCCATTATCATTGTAACCGGAGTGTGACCATATAAAATCTTTTCCGTATTTCATGCCCAAGTTTCCTGCGGTAGTACACAGATTTGCTACTGCGTCTACGGTGGTGTAACTTGCGTTCAACCCACCTCCACCTATCGGTAGGTATCCCATTCTCGTTGTTGCTCTTGATTCTTTAAAAGATATTTCTTTCCACTTATTTTTCATATACTGCGTGTGACCCATTTTCTCCATCTTCAGAAACGTCTATCTCAACTTTTCTGCCTGGATATTTCTTTGTTATCTGTATGTACAAATCATCTGATATCATCTCACAAGATTTGTAATCTAGTTGCAGTGTGCCTTCAGCATACATTTTTTCCAACCATCTTTTGAACTGAATAAATTCTATATCTCTATCATCGTGGAATACTTCTATTNCTACTTTAAAATGAAATATGTGTCTGTGCGGGTATCCAAGGAAACTTACATCATATTCATCTCCTGTTGCTAACTTAGGATCATCAAGTGCCGCTGGGTACTTGTGAATACCTTCTTTCCTAAAAGTTACCCAAATCATTTTGGACGATCTTTTTGCTTTTTCAATTAAAGCAGTATCTCTTGATTGTTCCGGTATATTGTACATTTGATCTATCACGCCGTCTGTTTCTTTACCCATACTGTATTCTCCTCCAATGGTTCATCTTTTTTATAGTCACCCCAATCAGTAAAGCCTGCTTTAGTTTTAAAGTCTTCCATATTCATAGTCCATACACCTGGGTTAGTTTTGTTAAAATCTACATCATCAATTTTGAAACATAATTTTTTATCTTCTTCACTGTTTTCAAAAATTATAGAACAAAATGGAATAAATTTCTTGTGTTGCCATACTCCACTATATTTCTTCTTTACCTCATCATGAAGTTTATAAGGATAATCGATTGTCACGTAATAACCTGCATCTAATAATCTACTGACGTGAAGTGTTTGGTTAGCCAAGTTGTTAACGAAGGTTCTGTTCGCACCAAAATATACCGCTTCAGCATCAACTCCAACTGCATTTTCTAGTATTTGATCGTATGTAAGATCATTCCTTGCAAGNAATAATGTTTGCAATCCATATGCCGGAGTGTGTTCTACTTCTTTACCAGCGAACATACGCACATCATCTTTTATTCCATTATTATAATCTCGGAGCATAGTTTATTATACTTAATTTTCGTTTTTTGTCAATTCAGTAATTGCATCTTTTATAGTTAATTTTTGTTTTTTCAATCTTACCAAAACAGTTTTGCTTTCTTGAGATCTATCTTTTTTTCTATCTTCTGTGAGTTGGATTACCTTTTTGTCTAACCAACCGTGTAATTTCTTTAACTTTTTCATTTTTTTACTTTGTCCGCTCATTTACGCTCCTTCAAATAATGAACTGAAATTGTTTTTACCTTTACCACCACCTGTTGCTCTCGCCCATCTAGTGCCTCTTATATCGGCAAGATAACTTCTGGCAGAACTAATCAGTTCCATTGGTTTTTCACTAGTAAATACTTGCTCAACAAACGAATTGAAGTACAATATGTTTCTTGGCACGTAATCACTCATTTCATCTGTGTTATCATCACCTTTTGTTTTTCTCCAATGATTTACATCAGGTTGATGTTTTAACATCTCGATATCGTTTAAATCATTTGCTGTCTGCACCGCTCTAATATGGTTATAAACATTATGAGCCATCATCAGCACATAACTGAAACTGTCCCAACTTGTTTTGCCTTCTTTGTTGTTTTTATTTAGGTCGCCTTCACCATACCAACAAATATCTCCCATTTTCAATTTGTCTCCAATAGCCGATGGAAAAGGAAACGGTATAATACTATCTTTAAGTCTCTTATCATCCGGAGCCTTTTCCATGATATACGACCATCTTTTAGGGGTGAACAAATTATGCGTATAAACCAGTCCATTAGCAGTTGATAAAAATGCTGATGCCGAGTCAAAACTAATTGTAAAATTTTCATTTATATGTTTTCTTACTTGTCTTTGTATTTGTGTTAAAAAGCAGGCCCAATCTAGTTGTGACGTACCAAGTACGTGCATCCAGTCTTTACCGTCAAGTTTCTTTTCATCTCTCATTATGATTAGACGTTTCAACATAACTTCCATATCACACATATTGATACCGCCCATTGCCCAACCTTCGAATTCAAAATCTTTGACAGCGTCATACCAAATTTGTGCTGTCTCCCAATCATCACCTTGTAATACATTTAAAAATTTTGTCTGTCCTAATCTATTCTTTTGGAAAAATTTATTGTTGTAAATTGTACCATCTAGTGTGTCTTGAAAACTAGTAAGTCCTGTCTTTGGCGAATTCAAATCATCAGCCGCCCACGTAGGCACATCAAGTGTCATGGCCCAGTCGCTTGTAAGTTCTAGCCAATTTAAAATATTGCTTCTTACTGTGTTTGCTTTGTTCCCTTCGAAGTCTTTCCAATCAAACTTTATAACACCTTTGCCTAACTGATATCCTCCGGAGTCTCCTACTATTGTGCTAAATTTTCTATCTCTATTAACACACATAGAATCTCTATCTGCAGTCTGTTCTAAATTTAAACAGGCGTGTCCTGCCGAGTATAGTGCAGTAGGATAGGTAAAGTAACCTTGATCAGGATTGATAAAATTTAAACCTTCAACGCCGTTGTGAAATGTAGATGGTATTCTGTCTGCCGGAATATGCTCACCTTTAGTAACCCTTTGCTTTGATATAAAGGTATTATAAAAGTTTGAAATAGCAGGCAGGAATACTGCATAGTCTCTGCTGTATCTTCCTAAATCTTCTTGCCTGCTATCCATTATTGCGCCTGTGCTGGTATTATGTATTTGTATTCTCCCAATCCGGAATCAACAGTAACCTGCATTGCACCCTCATTAGAGAAATGCAAAGTTAGTTTTGCTGAATCAGATAACTTCAAGATCTGTAATACCTGTGCAACTGGCCAACTCCAACCCTTGTTCAATTCACCTGATACACCATTAGCAAAAACAAATTCTCCACCATGCGACGATTGGTCACCAAAAGTAAAAATTAAGTTTCCGTCCTCTGTTCTTACAACAAAGGAATTGTGTTCTGTGTTTGCAACAGATTGAAAGTTGAACCTCTGTACACTTGCCACTGAAGGCTCGATTTCAACGTCCCACTTAACACCTTTAAANTTTACGGTTTTAAGTTTCTCGTTAATAATCTCAGCATTCATGAACCTATAATCATTCTTGAAATCTCCCTTTTCATTTTCAAAATGAATACCAGTTGGAGTTTCTGCTCCATTCCTAGTTCCGTTCATTACAGAAATGTTTGCTTTGTCTTTGTACTCCGGACACTTCAAGTGAATATCTAACTTATTCAATTGAGGCATTCCAAATACACCAACCATTTCTTTATATGCTTTTTTAAATGTACCTTGCAAGATTACTGATCTGTCTTCTGCCATTGAATCAATTGTTGTTGAATCATCGGCTCCAGTTATTTTAACTAGATCGAGGAACCCCAGTCCATGCGTGTGTTTAACTATGTCTTGTAAGATGTCTTTCATAATAACTCCATTATACATTATATTTAGATTTAGATCAATAGTAAAAATAATTTTACCATTAAAAATCAAACAACTTGTTGAAAGTGTTAGATGTTTCTGTGGATTTTATGTCCCAACCTAAAACTCCAATCAAGTTATCCAATTTACCATCAAGAATAGTTTGTTCCATTGCGTCATGATCAAAAGGCAATTCTTGAAACCATTCTGGTATTCTTAGTTCATCAGTAGGATATGCAATTGATGTGTAACCAAGTGGATTGTTTTTAAGTTTGCACACAATTACCTTAGCACCATCCGTAATTGGAAGCGAATATTTGTCAGTGTACATAGACTTACAGTTGTTCCAATTGATACTTGCTCTTACGTGTCCGGGCATATTTGTTTTGCCTTTTCGTTTTTCCTGCTCATGATATTGTGTAACATTGTTTGCTCTCTTTGGAGATCCTTTTTCCCAACCTGGTTTTGCTTTAAACTCTATACGGAAGTTAGTAATTGCTTGTAGGACTTCTTCTTCTGTTTTACCAGTGAGAACCATGTAAAGTACGTCAGATAGAAAATCTTGAACAAACACCGGAGTATCAGATCTTTTTAGATCTAGTCCCATTGCTTTTACTTTTCCTAGTTTACCNGCAGTGTCATAACGTTCACCTTCCTTGTCGTAATATAATACCGCATATCTTTTCTTTGTAATAAACAAGCCTTTTTGTGCAACAAGTTCTCTACCACCTCTAATAACTTCACCTCTTGTTTTTGGACAATGAAATGCTTTAGTCATAAAATTAGGAAAACTTACATTTACTTCATCCGCAATTTTGTTGTAAAGTTCTATAATATTTTCCTTATCCCATTGAATCGCTCCAGAATCAATTTCTTTTTTGAGTGGACTGTATGCACTAAAATAAGCAGAATCAGTGTCTCCATATATTATACTGTCTCCTGTATGATTGTATGTTCCTGTAATTACTTCATTTGTTTTAGCGGCCATGTGCTTTGTTATGCACCTACCAGTCAAAGTTACAGATTGTCCAATACGTATGTCAAAAAATCTACAACCTGGATTCAATATTGCACCATACAGAGAGTTCAAATTAATTTTTTTAACAAGTTGCCTTTTATCCCAAAATTCTCTTTCAATATTATTATCTCCACAATCTATCATTTTTTGTTGCATTTCTTGTCGTTCAGCATACCAACGTTTTAGAAGTCCAGGAATTATTGCTTCGAACTCATATGTGAAAATAGTTCCGTTGGCACTGATCATCCATTGATTATTGCCTTCAAATATCAAATCATATAATTGAGCCGCTGACATTTTTACACTTGTATCATCTTCCCAATCCACAATTATTTCTGTTCCTTTTTCTTTATTCATTACCGCTTGATATTCCCAACTACCAAATTGTCCTTCCCATGCCGCCGCGAAAGATTTCTTCTGGTATCTTGCTCGATTAATTTCTGCAGATGTAATCACTGGACGTATCTGACCAACAATAGATTCAGGACCCATATTCAAAGCACGAATAACACTAGGATACAGGGAATTAATGTCTATTGATCCGATCCAATCATGTACACCTTTTTTTGGAGTGGCCACATAAGCACCTGCGGCCGTCACAGGTTCTTCATTGTCATCTTTGTTTCTGTATTTTCTACCAGGTACTATCATGCCTCTTCTGTGCGTTTCATTTACTATTGCTTGTTCCGTAACTGCCACAGCACCCATTGTAGTTTGTAGCAACACAGTGTTTTGGTGTGCAATTTCGTTTGCTAATTCAATAAATTTTAATTTCTTTTCAAGTTTAGCAAGTAGGTTGGTGTCTTGCCTGTTATATTCTATGAACAAGCCAAAATCATTTTTGTATAGGTTATCCAGTGACCCTTCATATACAGTTTTCTTTTCTCCTAGTTCATGTTCACCGATAGCATCTAATCTGTATGAATGTCGTTCTTCGTATGTGTATTTCCTATAAAGTTCTAGTAAGTCTAAATGCACTCTTCCTATTAGATCATAACTTAATTGCTCTCTCCCATATTTTTCAAATGTTCTTTTCCTAGGCTTTTCACCCCAAAAGCAAAGTCTTCTCGTATCGTCGCCGGTTAAAACTTTTTGTATTCTTCCAACAGTGTAAGGAATATCATAACCTTCGGAGTTCCATCCACTTAATATATCAGCGTCATCTATCAAAGTAAGGAAAGCATCAAGCATATCCTTTTCTTTTTCAAACAGTAAAACGTTCTCAAACCTCTCTACTTGTTGTTTTGCATGACTCATATTCATACCCTTTGGTGGCATTGCCAAAGTTATTAATTGATCAGTCCAATTAAGATAACAACTGATTGCAGTTATCGGCATGAAAGGATCATCTGTAGTGGAATATCCTCTTTCTGGATCAAAGTCAACCTCAATATCAAAAAAACAAACGTTTAGTTTTGGAGTTTCTTTTCCTAAGTAATTTTCTTCCAAGCAACGAAACACAGGATTTATATCCTGTTCAAACAATTCATATTTTGATCTCATACGTTGTTCTTTTATAAATTCTTTGTGGGTAGTACAAGAAACTTTTTGTAATTTCTCCCCGGTCATCGCTTTGTATTTTCCACGTGCATCGGGATAGTAAAAAGTGTATCTAGCAGGATAGTCTGTAAAAACACGTCTACCTTCTTGATTTCTTTCAACCACGTATACTTTATCTTCGTCTTTTTTATAAAGTGCGTCTATGTAACTCATTTATTTTCCAATTGAAATTTATCTTTGCATATATTGTAAAACTTTTTTGCAACCTCTTTATCCAACACCGTGCTCTCTGCAGATAGTTGTCCGGTCTCGTATGCATAGTTTAACGGATAAAGTCCAAGATGTCTACTCATATCTATGTAATCAGGTATATTAAGTGCGTGTCCTTCTCTTGTGGTAAAAGCATCTGGTGGCGACAAATAATCATAATAACTGGTCCAGTTGAATGGAATGTTCTTTGACTTACAAAAACTTATTGCAGTGAAAATATGTTTGAAACTATCATTATACAGTTTTGTTTGATCATTTAACTGGAAGAAGTGATGCCAAAGTTTTTGCGACCTGTAATGTTCCTGCCACTCACCGTTTTTGAATCTCCCACATCCGCACCAGTTTTTATCTGATGTTTCCACCTGATAAGGATAATCTTTTAATTTTTGATCCTTTCTTAATTGCATATCAACTCTTGTCAGTCCTGTGAACTGCAAAAATACATAATCCAACTTTGTTTTTATTGTATTATCCCATTCGAAGAGCATAGAAGAAATATATTCGTTACCCATTCCTGGAGCAGATTTGTTATACCATGTGATATCTTCTTTTTGGAATATGTCATCGAGAACGTACTCAAGACCTACACAATGTTCATCACCTATAATTAATGCGTTCATTAAAATACAAATACTTTCAAATTGCCAATTATATTCATTAGTGTAAACCAAGCAGTCAAAGTACATAACCAGATTTGCCTACGTCTAATTGCCGCAACTAGCAAAGTGCTTGACCCTACCAAGTAAAGGGGAAACACTATACTCATTATAGGATTAGGCGAAGTAAATGTCAAGAAGCAAGATCCTGCAATGGTAAACGATACCGAAACCAACTCAAACCAAAATGATAATTTGTCTGACTTATAACTGCTTACCCAAAATTCTTTGAGTAATTTCAACATTATAATTTCCCGGCTGAGTTCAGTATGCTTTCAAGTGTATCCATATCATCGGCAATGTTTTGGTAGTTTCCTTTGTGTGCCACTGATATTGCTTTGTTTATAAGTGCTGGTTTCAATTCAAGTTCTTCCGCCACTGCTTTCACAGTATCTTTGAGACCGGATTTCAAATCCTCGACTTCTCCAAGTACCTGTGAACCTTGAGATATTATTTGAATTATTTTCTGCTTTTCTGCATCATTAAAATTTCTAACTGACATTTATGCTCCTTTGTAGGCGTCTAAAGTTCTTTGAAATTTACCTGCGTGTGATTTTTCTGCCTTTGCTAATGTTTCGAACCAGTCTGCGATTTCATCGAAACCTTCATCTCTGGCTGTCCTAGCCATGCCTGGATACATATCTGTATACTCGTGCGTCTCTCCGTGTATGGCCGATGACAGATTTTGTTCCGTCTCACCCATTGGTTCACCTGTTGCTGGATCTCCCACTTCTTCCAAGTATTCTAGATGTCCGTGTGCGTGTCCTGTCTCACCTTCTGCTGTTGATCTAAATACAGATGCCACGTCAGGTGCGCCTTCTATGTCTGCCTTTTGAGCAAAGTATAGATATCTTCTGTTAGCCATTGATTCGCCGGCAAAAGCGTCTTTTAAGTTTTGTGCTGTTTTGCTTTCTTTTAGTTCCATTTTTTTTTCTCCTGTTATATTTGTATTATATAACAGAATTTGACTAGATGCAACTATTTTTTTGATTTGTTTGAAACGTTTATTGCTTTACCACGTCTGTCTGGATTTTTATCTTTTGATCGTTTTCGCCTTACTGCCGAAGCAATGGCTTTTTTACCACCTTTGGATCTCAATGAGGCCGCTCTGGCTTTAGACAAACATTTAGGTTTTCCTTCACCTTTGCCCCTATCGCCACACTTGCCAATACGTTCACCTTTGGCGTTATATCTGTCCCAGCCACCTCCGCCGGCACCACCTTTTTTGCCTTTGCCGAACCAGGCTCTTAAATCTTCGTGTAAGTCGCACTGAGAAAGAGCATTGTAGTTTCTTCTTAAGAAATTTAAAGCAGATGATTCATCCTGAGATTCAAATACAACTTCATTAAATTTATCTATAACTTGAAAAGTATTTTCATTTTTAACGCAGTTAGGTACACGTTTTCCAAAAAGCATTTTGGTTCCTTTTTTGGTGTAACCTTTCCAACATCTAGTTCCTTCTAAAATTTCTAAAATTTTCATTTATTAAAACTTTCATTAATATCGACTGAACCGTGTCGTGCATCTTTGGTTGGATTACCTTCTTGTAATACTTTTGCCCAAGTGGTCATATTAATTGCACAATTTTTAACTTGATTGAAAGTATCATCATCCTTTTTAATTTCATCTAGTCCTTGTGCTTTTGATTCTACGTTACATTGTGGTGGAATAGTAAATCCTAAATTACTTGCAAAATTAAAACAGTTTCCGTGTATATGTTGGAATCCATCTCCGCCGCCTGATACTAAAGTACCAAATACTTTATTATAAAAAGGTTGGAATTTATTATCCTTTGCCCAACTGTATATTGGATCCATTCTTTCAAACATTGCTTGTATGTGACAACTGTGTCCACCCCACCATATCGGTGTTGCAAATACTACACCATCTGCTTTAAACATTTTTAAAAGATGTGGTTTTAGTTCATCATCAAGATCAGATGTTGAACCTTCGTAATTTAATTCTCTTAATGTAATAATTTCACATTCATGATTTAATTTTTCAAATGCCAATTGAAGCATTTTACATACTGCGAATGTATTTGATTCAGCGTCCGGCTTTAGGCTTCCATTGTAAATAATAAATTTCATTACTTCTTGCTTTTGTTACCCCAGTTAGCCGCACCAACTTTTCGGCAACGGACTAAGGCACCAGAAGCATAAGCGGATGGCCAAACTTTGTATCTTGATTTAACTTTGTGATAGCAGGCGTCTTTTTTCTCTGCCAACACTTCAAATTCTTCTTCAGTGATTCCTGTGACTTCGTTTACTTTTACCATTTCCTACAACTCCAATATCTTGCTTTTGTTTTTGGACCTGGATTTGCACAGTTGTGACGTGCTCTAAAACTTTTCCTTGCTTTAGGATTTGATTTTCTGATCCTCATGGTTTTTCTTTTAGCACTTGTACCACCGTGTCCGAAGTTGACTTTTTTAACATTTCCGGATTTTGGATCTTTTACATAAACTTTAAACTTCTTGACATCACCTCTCATTGGTTTGTTAAGTGGAACTTTTCGTCCTCTGTATTCTGCATCAAATAATTCTGTCTCGTCTTCTGGGAAACCTAGTGGACCTAAAACTTCTTCAAAGTCTTCGTCTTCTTCTATATCAAATTCATCGCCTTCTGGAAATGGTGTGTACTCATGTTCATCCATAGATAGGTCATCTTCAACCTGTCCCAATGCTGTCAGTGCCGATGTTTTTGCATCATCATCTATAGGTAGTTCTGCTATTCTATCTTTCATTGCTGAGATGTCAAGCATTAATTTTGTGTAATCTATGTCGCTTTGTTTCGGTTCTTCTTGTACAGGTGCGTTGAGACCGTCAATCCTGCTTATTATATCTTTCATATTTTCAAAACTAAAACTCTCTGTCATGTTTGCTTTCATCATTTGGTTTGGTGCTTTAGTAAAATCATCTGTTTTACGTAGTCCTCTACTGCCTGCGGAGTTAGGACTTTGCTTCTGTTCATCAGAGTCAACGTGCCCTCTTTGGGTCAATCTAGTAACATCATCTAGATATTTTTGGTATGAAAATTGTGAACCGCTCATAGTAGTTGTATTTATTAAACTTGCCTTATTGCTAATTTAATCTACGGTTTTGATTATTGTGGAAATACGCACTAATGCGTTAATTGTTGACTATTTTTGCTCTGATAAGTCATTTGAGAACTTTACGTCCTCTTTTTCAACAGGTGCTTCTCCAACGTCTAGACGTTGTCCTTTTTGTCTAGGTTGATCATCAAACTCTTTGTCTAGCATTGGCACTTCACCAGTATCATCTTCTTCTTCTTTGTTGTCTTTTTCTTCGTCTTTATCTTTCTCAACAACCACTTCTTCTTCCGGTTGTTCAGCCTTTTCAGCATCTGCAATTACATCTTTAGTTTCTGGTGTGCTTATAACAAATGAATCTTCATTCATATCAACTTGATTGTTTGAAAATTTATTGTAAAGTTCAACTAAATCTTCTCCCTCTGCTTCTTTAACATATTCAGTGACGTCTTCGATAAATTTAGATTTGAATCCTTCTATGTCTAAAGTTGCTTCTTCTTTTTCTTCTGCTTTTAACTCTGCGAGTTGCTGTTCAAGTTCAGCAATTTTTGTTAACCTTTTGTCTTCTTCTGTAACTGTTTTTTTGATTGTTGTAGAAATAGAATCATCTGCATCTGATTCCTCTATTGCTTTTGTGATGGATGATTTTTCTGTTTGTTCGTCTTTGTCTTCATGAGTTATTCTATCAACAAGTTTTTCAGCGTCTTTTGAAATAGATGCTGGTTGTTCATATTCTTTAATTCCTGCCAACTTGGCGATATCTGCTAATGAAACATCTTTATTATCTAAAACTTGTGGTTCTGCCGATGCGGCTTCCATGAGAGAGTTTCTTTCTTGCTCAGGAGAAAAGTTGCTTAACTGGTTAAGTCTCGCCACTAGATCCGCAAATGTGCTGTCTTTTTGTTTTTTGTTACGTGCCATATGATTATTTAGTCTTGTTACAGTTTTATTTAAGGCGTTTATTTAACTCAATAGCCAATTTTGACTCGTATGCCAGTCCTTCTGTCGGCATAAACTTGCTGTATTTGTCTTGTAAGTAGGTGACGTGATTTAAATCCTTGCCTATGTCTAGTCTAATTTTTGCATCTTTCAAGTCTTTTTCAATTGCTTTGGCCAATTCTGTATCACCTTTTTCTTTGGCCATTTCAAGTGCAGTGTTCATGGCTTTGACAGCAGGTACACTATTGTCTATTGCATTATTGATTGATCCAAGACCCGCAACTGCTCCAACAATGATGCCAGCGGCAGTTAAATTCCTTGCCCAATCTTTAAGTCCTTCATCCAATTCTTCGTCCTTTAAATATCTATCTTTTATTTTGCCTATTTCTTGATGATTGGCACCTTTACCAGCGGCACTCTGTATGGCCTTCATTCCTGCTTTTCCATACTTCTTAACTCCTGCCCTGTACATGATTCCGCTTTCATTAGTTGGCATGATCTCTTTCATTTCGGTGTTAATGAAACTAGGCACTCTATCTAGATATGTTTCTGCTTTTACTTTAGCACTAGGGTCTTTGTCAATTACTGCTTTGGCAAGTTCTGCCCCATAACCCAAATAACTTTGTGCTTTGCCTAGCACTGGAAAAGGATTTCCTCTAAAATTATATTTGTCTTCGTTGGTTGGTTTATCCTTCATTAATTTTAACTTACGTCTTTTCACTTCTGCCTTTGCCACGGGATCTGTCATTACCTTTTCATCTCTCTCAAGGTCTTGTAGTGCTTTCATAAGTTCTCTGTAATGTGCCATGTCTCTTGGTTTAGTATCTGCATATTCATCTGTACGTGCTTCTTTGGCCATTTTTTTCTCAAATTCTTGCACCCTCTTGTTTAAAATTCTCATCATTCCCGGTTTTGTATCGATGTCATCTAATTTTGTTTCACGTGCTAGTATTTCATCGATATTCTTTTTAACAATTTCTGAATGTTTAGCAAATGTTTGTGAATCTATCTCTTCTCTGTATGGATTTAATTTTTGATATTCTTCGTAGTTGTGAACACCCTGTAAATAGTCCGCCGCTTTGTTCAGTTTGCTCTGCACCCAACCCTCTAGGTCGTCACCCTTTTTAATCATGTCCATTAACTCGATTGCGTACTTGGCAGTGTGATACAAAGTGCTTTTGCTCATGTGTCCCTCGCCTGCGTCTTCCGTTGTGACTGCGTCTCTCATCCTTGCATTCTTGATGCCCATCTTTTCTAACTTCTCAGGCATCTTCGTTACAACAAAACTACCACTTGTATCTTGTTCGTCAAATTCATAGCCTGCGGCCGACATCATACTTTTAATTGCAAAGTTTCCGTCTGATGATCCAAAGCCTTCACCTTCTGGCCAGTCATCATATTCTTGTTCTACTTGCTCTCCTGCCGCTTTTAATTCTTTTGCGTAGTTCACATATTCATCTGCTGAAATAAATTTCCTCATCACAGCCATTCTTACCAGGTCCATACCTGAGCCAAATGGTGCGTCTTCATTAAATTGTAATAATGCTTTTTTTACTGAAGTATTTTTTGATAGATCTTTTTGTAATTTTTCAATTTGTTTTACAGCACCAGTATAATTACCCGCCATCTTTTTAGCGATATCTTTTGCTTTTGAAACCAATTTCCAACCAGAAGCGTCTTCAGTCATACCACCGTCATCGTATAGGCCAGCCTTTTCGCCTTGCATATAACCATGGACTTTCTTTACATAGTCACCTGCTAGATCAATCTTTTTTGCTACCCATGATTCCATTTCAGCGGCATCGTCGATCATGTTATGGATTTTGATAGAGTGTTTTCCAATTTTAAGCAATTGGTTTAGAGCCATACTTGCTTCGTATGTGTCTGGTTTTACTGGTTGGTTGTGTAGTTCGTTTATCTTCATATTAATTAAATCCGAAATGTGTAACTTCTGGATACTTTGCTATAATTTTTCTTGCTAATTCGTTGTGTGCTTTAATCTGTTGATTCATGTGTCCTTCTGGTCTTCCACCTGAATACATAGTTGGTCCACCTGGATTTTGGTCAACTGTTGTTGGAATCTCTGCCGACGGCTTATCTATATTTTTTTGTAACCATTGTGTTGATCTTGCTATAAATTCTTTTGCTGGTACAGGACCGGCATCTTCAAAATCTGGATCATATCCTAATGTGTCAAGAAACATTCTCATACTTGCGTTGCTCATATAAGGTGTGTCTAATGGTTCATCTTTCGACCATTCATCTGGAAATGTCCAGGTTTTTCCCTCTGCATCTTTTGGATCTTTGTAGTAAGGCATCATTGATGCACCTTCTTTTATGTTGAATTCTTTAAATCTCATCTTTTTATTCCTGGTCCGCCAAATATATTTACTCCTTTTAAAGCATGAGCACCTTTGACAGTTCCGTTAGGGTTTTTTGGCTGAACAACTTTTGGTAATTTTGGAGCCTTAGTTCCCGATCTACCCGGTGATCCATGATAAGACTTTTTAAATCTATCTTTACCTATCGCTATGTGAGGACTTACGACAGTTGAAACGTTTCCTGCACTAGTGGCTCCGTCTGTGGCATATTCTCTTATTATGACTTCGTTTATCTTCATTTCTTTTTCTTACGTCCCCTACGCATATTTATTTGCCATCTTGCCAGTCTGCCTTTCTCGCCTCCTGACTTGGCCGCCTTTTGTAACTGCGCCATTGTGGCATTTTTTGGAATACCTACCCTTTGACTTAAACCTTTTCTACCAGGATTTTTCCCATCATCAAAATTTTCAAGTCCTAATTTTTTAACATTTTTTCTTTCATCACCAATTTTAACATCCTTGGTTGCGTTCTGTTTTGTAATAATTCCAACACCTGCCGCATCTTCTGTTTTAATATTGGACATTTTACCTGTTTTTCTGTATTGTGATAACTTGTCTTGCACCCTTTGATTCAATGGTCTTGGATCATAATCTTTTGTTATAGGTTTCTTCTTGACAGTCCTATATGTAGTTCTAGGACGGGTAGTTGCAAAACCTAATATTTCTTTGATCTTCATTTTTTCTTCCTGCCTGCACAATGGGCCTTCTGTGAGAAACCTTTTGGATTGTTGCAGTTGATAGATTTTTTATATTTTTTACTCCAACCTTCTCTAACTCTAAAAGGATAGGAAATAAAGCCAGGTGCGTAACCCATTCTCATACGGTTTGTGGCTCTTTTCTCATACTTTTTGAGTTGCTTTTCCACATCAGGGTGAGCATATTTTGTTGCATATTCATATATTTCAATGATTCTCATAATATTATGTACTTATCTTATGCTTACAGCCAATAGTGATTAAAAATTGGGTATCCCGGTAAGAGCAAAATCACCCTTTCTGCTTTCAAACCATTTTTTCCCCACATCTTTAATCTTGTTCCAGTCGTATCCTTTGTCTGTGTGTGGATGCTTTTTGTTCAGTATACTGTTTCGAAGTTTTTCTGGTAGTTTATATCCGTGCTCTTGCATATATTTGTCGAAATGCTCTTCTGGTATGTTTGCTATGTTCATGTAGAAAGGATCAAAAATTATGTTGTAGTAAGTATCGGTGACATTATCATATCGCTCTTTAAATCCCTCCATCCATTCCACAAGTTCGTGGGTCTTGAAAAAATTGTATACGTGTATAGAAGGACAAAAATATGACTTACCTGCTGTTTGGGCCTCTATTAATTTTATTATATTTCTTTCTAATGTTTTGAAATCACTTGGAAATCTTATAATATCATTTAGCCTTCCATACGCATCTATACTAAACATTAAGTCAGTTTTAAATTGGCTTAACAGTTCTACGAATTTAGGATTGGCGTTTGTGCAGTTGGTGTTAAATTCAAGTCTGATGTTTTTATTGTATCCGTGTTTGATGCAGTGTTCCATAATTCTATGTACGCCTGGATTAATGCTAGGTTCTCCGCCGGTCATGTATATTACTTCTAGGTTGGGCAATAAATCTATAATCTCCTGCATGGAGTCTTCATCTTCATGCCATGTCCAGTTTTTAAATTTTGTATTTTTTACAAAGTTTTTTTGGGGTTTCGTCCTTTTGCCATACCAGTAGTTGCTCTCCATCATGAACTTGCCCTGCTCTTCGTGTTTCCAGAACTGGTCACTGGATCCGGCGTTGCACATTATACAACCAAGGTTACATAAAATACTAAATCTTAGATCCAATTGTAAAATTTTCTTATTTTTTTCTAAATTATCTATTCCGTGCTCTGTTCTATGGTGTTCGTATGTTTGTAATCTTTTCTTTCCTGGGAGCATACATCTACGACAACCTTTGCTCCAATTACCTTTCTTCATCTCCTCATACATTGGAAACAATATCTTTTCTCTGTAATCTGATATAGGAGTCTTTAGAGGACTCTTGTGGTATTCAACGTGCATAGGATCTTCTTCTTTTCTAAACCAACAACATGGTTTAAATTGGTGATTGTTAGTCACATACAAAGAAGTAAGTGGAGCCAAGCATGGATTGGTTGGCTTCTCTTTAATTTCATCATTGTTTAAGAAAAGATCGTCTTGCATCGTAATACTTATATTACACACCAATTTAGTTCATTGAAGAATTTAATAGTGTCTTCGTATGAGTATTGTTCTTTGATGTCCATTGATATGATCGACCTTTCCTTGTTAGAATTATTTTTCACCCAATGCCATGCACTGACATTTATAATAACACCATTTTTCATGTTAAACTTATGTCCTAGGTCTTCTACTTTTTGTGCTGAAAGTCCTTGCTCGTCTGGTGTTCTAACCATAGGGTCTATCTCGTTGTTAAATTTGTAATCCGATACGCCTAACCATGAATCCTCGGGTATTATCACAGGTAGGTTTATAGCGGCCCTTCTGCCTCTATCCCTGTGTACTCTCATTTGGCGTTTATCCGGTTTCATCCAGTATACATTTACACTGCTTACGTATTCTGTCCATGGATATTTTTTCATCAATTCATTACACTCGTTGTAATATTCGCAAGTATCCTCGAATGCAGACCACGTCGTTGCTCGCCAACCCCATGGCTCTACGATGTGTTTCTTGGGAGTATTAGCAACAACAATTTTGCCAAACTCTATCATCTCTTGAATAAAATCAGGTTTGTTTATTTCGATGTAATTTTTCATTATACCCAGCCGTTTTCATTAAACAGATTAACAATATCTTTATAGTAATAATCTCTGTGTGGTTCAAATGCTATTTGAATTCTCTCGTCCGCAGTTTTGTTTATCACGGTGTGCCACACTTTAGTATTTAAAATTGCACACTGTTTCATTTCACGTTCAACTAAATCTGCACCTAAACTTTCTAGTTTTTGATTCCTTTTTTCATTCCATGTGCCATCTGCTTTGGAATCTATGTACAAGTCAATTTCTCCTTCTTGCATTTCTCTGTTAAGAACTAACAATTTTTGTTCTTTATTAATTTTTATTGGAAAATTTATTACACAATGTCTTCCAATATCAACGTGTAAAGGTAGACTAGAATAATTGTCGAATGTGAATATTTTAATTTCTGATATTGTTTTTATAACAGGTGCAAGATGTTTGTCAAAAATAGCAATATAATTTTTGGGAATAAGATTATTCCATTTGCTATCATGCTTGTAGAGATTTCTATAATGATGTTTTTTTGGTGCTCCTGTAAGACTTTTTATTTGTTCTGTTTTATAAATGTCTATACCAATTTCTTTATCTAGAATCTTACCTGCAAGTTCTGAAAATGCATCCGTGAGTTCACTCGGCCAAGATACATAAGTCAGGTTCACGTGTCTATTCCTTGCTTCTGCTTTTTATTTTTTTCTATTTGTTGAATCATGTTCAAGAATTCTTTTCCTATGT
The DNA here is from genome assembly GCA_002691145.1 of Rickettsiales bacterium. Taxonomy (GTDB): domain Bacteria; phylum Pseudomonadota; class Alphaproteobacteria; order Methylaequorales; family Methylaequoraceae. The sequence continues at coordinate 25,231 of NZHE01000019.1, read as the reverse complement.
CTTTGAATTCTTGGTATTTTGGATCTTTTAAAACTTTATCACTGAAATATTGATCCATAAAATCAAAGTTCTGTGGTATATCTTTAGGCCATGCTGTCGATGGTACTAATGCACCGGCACCAAAAGCCGCTGTTGCCGCCGCACCTTTGCCTACTTTCTTAAGAAAGTCTCGCCTGTTTAATTCAGAAATTATCTCACTTATCTTCATTATCACCTCTTAATACTATAACACCACAGGCTAGCCTGTCGCCGGCGTTACCTGTTTTTAAACTTTCTTCATCACCACCTTGTCCGAGATCGTCTTTGTCTGCATGGACTACTATTCCTCTGCCTACAACAGATCTTTCACCCATTAGGTCAACTCTATCTGCTTTAATATTTACAACAGCAACACCTTTTTCGTCTGCTGTAATGTTACCTAGGTCTCCTACGTGACCATTGTCCATGCCGGCATGGTCCTCAGCGTCTGGATTGTAATGTCCTCCCATTGAAGCACAACCATCGCTCATATCGCCATACTCATGTATGTGGAACCCATGTTCACCTGGTTCTAATCCTGTTATTGTGCCTTTAATTAATGTTGGTGTGTTTGTTTTTTGCATCAATAATATTGTGCCTTTAACTTTGTCACTGTGCATCAATTCGCATTGTGCTATCATTGTGTCTTCTGATTCTGTTAAACTTTTTACTTGGCTACAAGAGCATTCTTTTGCTTTTGTTCGTGGACAACTTGCTTCGTTGGCTCTGTTATTACCTTTGTTTTTAAAGTCAAACCTGTTGTTAGGTCCAAATCCGGGTTTGTGTACAAGTCCCATCGCATCAGCAGTGCCTGGCATTATAATGAATTCTTTGGCTCGCATAGTACGAGTATTTATTGTGAATTATTTTTTAGTTTTGGCTTTGGGCATTGGGTTTTCCCCAGTCAATTTAGGTCTTGCGAACCATAATTTGAACCAATCTTGTGTGCCCGGTTGTATGTTATGTTTTCTTTGGTATTGTGCTTTTTCGGTTCCTGTGTATGAAAGATTTTCACCCATCGATCCTTCTTCTGGTTTAGGTTCGTTTACGCCTGCTAGTTTTTTTAAACGTTCTATATCTTCCATGATCTTAATTGTTCTTTTGTGGGTTTGTGTGCTTTTACTTTTTCTACCTTGCCACCTTTGGCTAGGAATTGTTTCATAAGTTCGTCTAGTTCTTTTTGTTTTTCTTCAGGTGATTTGTCTGTTGGTCCACCATAGTTCCTATTGATACCACTGTATTTTGCCATATTACTCCTTGTCTGTGTCGTAGTCCATTCCCATATCCATATCATCCTGCATAGGCCAATCTGTGAAATATGGGTCTACTCCACTGTTCATGTCGTCTTGTGCTTCTATTGTTGTAACTTCTTTGACATAGTGTTTCATTGTGTTTTCTATTCCGTACTGTAAAGTCTGTGTGCTACCAGCACAACCAGAACAGGCACCACTCATTTCTAGTTTAAGTACACCGTTGTCAAAATCAACATAGTTCACAACACCGCCATGTTGATCAACAACAGGTGCTACAAACTTTTGTAATACATCTTTGATATCTTTTACTACTTCTTCTTTAGTTCTTTCCATAAGCCTCCAGACCTTTTTTTACTTTATCTAATGAATCTCTATTTGCTTGATATAATATTCCATATCCACCCGCACCTTGCCAACGTTGTATGTTTACTGGCCTGTCGTCTATCAAAATGTTTGGCGTACCTGTTGCCTTATCCTTTGCGTAGGATTCTTTTCTACCTGTAACAATTATTTCATCTGGTTGTTCAATGTTGTTCGATATCCAAACTTTTTTATATTTTCCTGAATTTTCATGATCACCTCTTAATGGAGATGTGTTAATGCTGAATTTTCCACCTGTAAATTTCTTGACCATATCAATTAATGCATCTGCATTGTTGAATTTTGGCAAGGTTGCAAAGAAGTCTGTGCCAGTAATTCTATTAATGACCTCTTGTTTTAAATCTTTTGTTTTATCGTTTGTAAGTTCCTTCCAGTGTGATACCCCATAAAGGTTTTCTACACCACCAAAAAAGTCTGCAAGGACTCCGTCCATGTCGAGGTACACTACTGGTTCACCGTCAGTCATGTCTTCATTATACAACTTTTTGTTGTTTTCTGCAACCTCTACGCCCAATGCGTCTTGTATTTTATCGTAGATAACTTTACCATTATTACCACCAAGGATAATTCTAGCAAATTCGTTATATTGGCCTTTTGCCGCTAACTCTCTGGCCTTTGATGCAGATGCTCCTGCTACCCCATCTGAATCAGGATCTCTTTGACCTGCATTCACAACTCTAATATTATCAAACTTGTATAGATCGTTGCCTTGCTTATCTGGTTTACCATTGTATTGATTTAATAGTTTTTCAAATTCGTCAACCCTGTCTGAACCTGCCACCATTATTATTCTTGTTCTTCCCTCGGCCTGTATTACCTGCAATGCTTTAATTATAGTGTTGGCATTTGCATCTCCCACTGCTAGAGATGGATAAAATTTTTGTATGTAAGATTGTTTTTGTTCAAATGATAATGGATCTGTCTTGTTGTTTTGTTTGTGAGATAGGAAAAGATATGCTTTTCCGTTAGCCTTTTGAGCAGTGTTTAGTAAAGTTTGGATTAGTTTATCGTGACCAATTGTGGGAGGATTGAATCGACCAAAGGCAAAAACTGCTGTTGAGCGATCGTCTTCCTTAAGAAACAGTTCCTTTAACAACATCGTATTCCCCTTGCTCTATGTTTTCTTTTTCTCTGTCTGCTATGATTTTGGCAACTTGCATTCTAGTTTCTTTGGGAAACATATCTTTGACGTCATCTGCTGTTGAGCCAAATTCCTTAACATATTCTTTAGCGGCATCGTCTACAAGATACATCCAAAGTTTCTGTGCTAATTCGTGATCGTATACGCCTTTAGTAATTTTTCTTTTTAAATTAGTAATGATAGGCATAAATCTACGTCTATATAGATCTTCGTTGTTCATGATGTAAAGGTCTAGTTCCCTTACTGCATCACTGTCTTCCGCTTCTAAAATAAACTCTTTGGCTCTCATAATAACATATTTATACTGGCCGGCCCACTAGGATTCGAACCTATTCGGGTTGGTATTTAAATTCTAACCCTGCTTTATGACCAACATAAGGACCCTTAGGTTCATTCCTATAAAGTTCAATAGTCATGGCTGTTCCTTCGACCACAACTTTCATATATTTGTCGCTTTCGTTTAGAATTTCTGCGGGTTTTGATAAACCATTATTTGTACAAGTCAAGTCGATCATTTAAGATAAACCGCCATTGTAAAAAGTCCTAATGTGTATATCATCAACCAAAAACTCATTTTAGTAAATGTAATTTTTTTTGTGACAGAATACCCATTATCTCTTAAACATTGTACATGGGCATCCATAGATTCAGCAGTGACTTTAACGTCTACTGTATGAATATTTTCTAGTTCATTATCAGTCATACTATTAATATAACATAGGTTTGGAAATTGTCAACCTTAAAAAAGTCGCTTAATTGTTGTATAATACTTTTGTTATTGCACCAGCAGTGATGCCAGTTGCTTTACATCTTACCCAAACAAAGTTTCCTGTGAAGTTTGCATAAAATCCTAGGGTGGATAGGTCAGGTGTTAGTCCTGATCCAGTTATATCAAACCAATCACTTTCGGTTGGGGTTGTTGCCAACGAACCTTGCATTCTAAAATTTGCTGTGACCGGTACTGCATCAGTAATTTGGTAGGCTACCGTATGTACGCCGTCTGGTTGCGAATAGTATCCGTCGCCTGCAACCTTATCAGAAACTAATCCTGTCTGTGTAACCGTGAAATTTGTACTACCGTCTGCTGTTTCTTCATCGCCGTTATCCAACTTATTAATTGTTTCTGCAACGGTAAAGTGAGAACCGTCTGTTGCTACCGCTGTGATTGTAAAATCACCATTATTTTTTGATGTGCCTGATATTGTCACAATGTCATTTACAACTAGGTTGCCGAATCCGTTGTCTGAATCACTAACTTTCTTTTCAGTGGAATTGAAAGAAATAGTGGCTCTAGCGGAAACCGTCTCCATTGTGGTTTGCCCTATTAATGTTGTGCTTGACTGTGCCATACTACTATTTATTTGTATCTTTTCTTTTGAATCGTGCTGTTTTAGGAACCAATCCGTACACTGCGGCAAGTTCTTCTGGATCCATTCCGTCTATTTTTGATATATCGTTGAACTTAACCTTGTACTTTTTTGCATCTGCTTCATTGTATTCTTCACAGTAACAATGATCTATGCCCATGCTACTAATTTTAAGTGTGGATGTTTTTTCTACAGGTGAGCCAAAAAAATCCTTTTTGATAGTAGATTCAATCAAACTATGCTCATTGAAAATTTTTCTTTTTATTAACTTTTGTATTGTTTCTGCCTTCATGCTTTTACGTACCTTTTTACTTTGTCTATTATGTTTTTACTGACCATGTATATTGCCGATAACATTTTTTCATCTTCTATGTAAAAATATCCACCCCAACAATAATTTTTTGTTCCTGAAAGGAAATCTCTCAAAGTGTGTGACGCAATTTTTACCCTTTCATTATCATATATTAGATTTGCTAGGGCAGTTCGTTCATGCGTTGTAATTTTTTTATGCAAGTATCCGTTTACATGGACCTGATATTCATATTTGTTATGTGGTAATCTTTTGCAAATTACTGTGTTTTTATCAATCAATTGTACATTATCTAGATCAACAGACTGCACATCATACAAATCATCCCAAAACGTTTTAATTGCAAACATGGCAAAATCAAAATTACAATAGAATGAAACGTTTCCATTGTACTTCTTTCCTGTGTTGAATATGTTGTTATCAGTGGCTATCCTAAACTGAAACTTGTCTCTGTGTTCTAATAAAAACTTTGCCAATCTAATTTGATCTTGCTGTCCAGAGTGTTTCACTGTTCTAAATAGATTATCATCACTTGTAGGATATAATCTAAAAGCAAAGGGCATTGTAAATTTGCATTTGTGAGTGTATTTGCCGTAAAATAATCTGTTATGATGTTTTCGCATCTTTTTTCTCTTCGGTTGCTTTAATCTCTACTTTCTTTTTTTGTTTGAAATTAATTTTAATTTCTGGCACTACTCCATCACTCAAATCAACCTCAACCATACCACCTTCTTGCAGTTCACCAAAGAGAATCATTTTAGACAGTGGTTTCTTAATTTCATTTTCAATTATTCTCGTAAGAGGTCTAGCACCCATCTTAGCATCAAACCCTTTCTTAACTAGATAATCTATAGCAACTGGTGTCGCATTTACCTCAACATTCTTTTCAATTGTCATTTGGTTCAGTTCTTGCAAGAACTTACCAACAATAGACTTGCATATCTCTGGAGCAAGTTTGCCAAATTTAACCACAGCATCTAATCTGTTCCTAAATTCAGGCGCAAAGAATTTTTTCATTGCATCATCGTCTGCACCTACTTTTTCTAAATCACCGAAGCCGATATTATTCCTCTCCATGTCTTCTGCACCGAGATTACTAGTCAATATTAAAACTATATTTCTACAGTCTGCTTTCTTACCGTTACTACCTGTAATATTTCCGTAATCCATTACCTGCAATAGCATATTTGAAACATCTCTGTGTGCCTTTTCTATCTCATCGAAAAGCACGACTGCGTGTGGATTCTTCTCAATCTCATTTACAAGCATTCCACCACCCATGTGCGAATCTTCATAACCCACGTATCCCGGAGGAGATCCAATAAGTTTTGCAATTGAATGTTTCTCTTGGTATTCAGACATATCAAATCTCAAAAGTTCAACACCCAAAGTTTTTGCCAAAGATTTCGCAGTTTCAGTTTTACCTACTCCTGTTGGTCCTAAGAATAAAAATGACCCAACAGGTCTATTTAGACTTTTAAGTCCTGCTCTAGCCACAAGTATTTTGTCTACTATTGTGTGTATGGCATTGTCTTGTCCAAACACTGACAGTTTCATTTTATCTTCTAATGTTTGTAAGTTCTTAGATTCTTTTTTGCCTAACTGCTCGATTGATATTCCAGTAAGTTTAGATATTTCATGTATAATTTCATCATGATCAATCTTTCCATCTTTTACACCATTTAATTTTAATCTTGCACAGGCACTATCTATAACGTCTATTGCCTTATCTGGTAATTTTTTCTCTGCAATAAATTTAAAGGAATAATCAACTGCGTCTTCACAGGCCTCGTCTGTGATTGTGCATTTATGGAATTTTTCATAGTAATGTTTAACACCTTTAAGTATCTTTATTGTGGTTTCAGTGGTAGGTTCACCGATTTGCACACGTTGAAACCTACGCATGAGTGCCCTATCTTTTTCAAAATATTTTCTGTATTCTCCCCACGTTGTAGATGCAATAACTTTAATGGATCCTTTTGTTAAGATAGGTTTCATTAAGTTTGCAAGGTCTAATGCACCACCATTAGTGGTACCAGCACCAATCATCATATGTGCTTCATCCACGAATAGTATGCCCTTTTCTTTTTTATCTAAGGCGTTCAAAATCATTTTAAATCTTTCCTCAAAGTCACCTCTATACTTTGACCCTGCTAATAGACTACCCACGTCCAGTGAGTATATTACATGATCCTTAAGATATTCGGGAACATCACCTTTATTTTTTGCTATACGTCTAGCAAGTCCTTCAACAACTGCTGTCTTACCAACACCAGGATCACCAACAAGCAGGACATTATTCTTATTCCTCCTAGCAAGTATTTGTTTTAACTGATCTGATTCCTCTTCTCTTCCGATAACTGGATCTATCTTTTTATCAAAATATTTTTGATTCAAGTTTTCTGTGTAATGCTTCAGTATCCTATCTGCTTGATTCGGTCTTAGTTTTTGTTCTGGTCCTGCTTGGCCACCCATTGGTGCCATTCCCTCATCTAGTATAGTTTCTGCACTAATTAAATCTTGTAAATCTTCTCTATCAATTTTGTACAATTTTAAGAAGTATGCCGCATGACTTTTCTTTTCAGCAAATATGCTTAATAGTACATCTAAAGCAGTGACATCTTGTCTCCCTTGGAATAATGCCTGAGTAAATGCTCTATTCATCAATCTTTCTAACGAGGCTGTTTTTCTAGGAGTAAATTTTCCATCTCCTTTGAATACAATGTCTCCGCACTTGTCATTTAGATATGTTTCTACGTCTCTAATTAGAGCAGATACATTCACTTTGAAATCATGCAATACTGTGCCAACATTTTTGTCTTTGATCAATGCCAACAACAAGTGTTCGATAGTCACATACTCGTGGTTTCTCTTCTCTGCTTCTTTTACTGCATTTTCAAATATATTTTCTAAGCCTTCGTTTGCGTCTAACATTATTCCTCCTTATTAAATTTCATTCCGTCGTGTGGTCCTAAACCAAATTTATCACGTAAGTCATTCATAATCATGAACGCCCACATATGAGCGTCTTTGTGCGTGACCTTATAATCATAGTTTTTTGGTTCTTCAAACATTTTATTTGTATCTTCGAATCTTCCTTCTTTTATTGTGTCCATCCAAACAATATAATCCGCACCAAAGTCTTTACGTGTTTGTTCGGTAGGACAAACAAAATCCGCCACAACGTTTCTATTATTTTTTTTGTGCTCCAAAGCATAACTTTTCATTCTGTCTGCTTGTCTTGTTCTCCCTGTCTCAGTAAAATCCCAATCATTCAATTCTTTTCTTACTGCGTCACCGTTCAAGTGCATAGCATTAAGTCGAGGAACAAGCACTTCTGCTAATGTTGTTTTTCCTGATCCTGGTAGTCCCATAATTAACACTATCATCTTTCCTTTACTGATGCTTTCTTTTTTGCCATATCCCATCGCATTTTACTGACACGTTGATCAAATGTAATGCCATCTAGATGATCTAACTCATGTTGAAAACATTTTGCTTCGTATCCATCTAAATGTTGCATCATTGTCTCTCCTTTTAAATTTTGCCACCTTACTGTTACTCTCTCCGGTCTAAGAACTTTTACAAATAAACCTGGAAAACTTAAACATCCTTCAACATTTAAAGTTTTTTCTTCACTTTCTCTAACTATCGACGGATTCCACATTATAACAGGTTTTTGTATCTTGTCAAATGACTCACTGCCTATTGCGAAAAATCTTTTAGTAATACCAATTTGGTTTGCCGCCAACCCGATACCATTTGAGTGTACCATTAAATTGCACATATCTTTTTCAAATTTTTCTAAATCCTGGTATTGTGGTAATCCTTCTTCGAAGTCAAATTCCGTACTTTTTTCGTGTAAAGTTTTGTAGGGATTAATAAAAATTTGCATCATAGATCCTTTATTTTTTTTAACTCCTGTGCTGACAACTGAGGAATCAAAACATTTATTTTAACAAGTATGTTTCCACGTATATTTAACGCATCATGCACCGGCATTCCTCTCCCTTGTACATTTAAGTACGTGCCTGGTTGTGTGCCTGCAGGAACTTTTACCCTAACAACATTTTCGTCTAGTAATCTTAGTTTGATTTCACAACCTCTAATTGCTTCGAAACAGTCTATGGTCTTTTCTGTGTAAAGGTCATTTCCTTTCCTTGTATAACCATCAGAGTCCAAAACATTTACAACAAGAATAAGATCTCCTCGTTGCACACCTGGATCACTATTGTCACCAAGTCCTTTATACTTAAAACTTGCTCCGTTTTGACAGCCTGCTGGTATTGATACATTTATAATTTCTTGTTTACCGGAGGGAAGGTTGACACTTATTGTTCTTTCAATTTTATTAATTACTTCCTTAATTGATACAGTGATGCCAATTTTTACAGATTGATTTGTCGAAGGTCTTCTCCTACGAGTTCTCGTTCCTGTACGAGGATTTAATCCAAAACCACTGAAGAATTCTTCAAACATTTCATCACCAAACATATCTCCCATATTGCCAGATCTAAAATGGAAGTTGCCTCCGGATCCAACGTTGCCAAATTTTCTTAGTGTTTCATATTCGTTTCTTTTTTCTTCATTTTTTAATGTATCATATGCTTCGTTTATTTCTTTGAATTTCTCGGCATCCCCTCCTCTGTCAGGGTGATGTTTTTTTGCAAGTTCTTTAAATGCAGAATGTATTTGCTTATTATCCGCATTTTCAGATACACCAAGAATTTTGTAATAGTCCTTCATGTACTATTATTTTACAGCAGAACTGTTTTTTGTCAATGATTGGTAATTATTTTTTATTGTGTTTTTGTATTTCGGTCTTCTTACCATTTACATATAGACCAAACCAGGCCGCACCAGCACCAACTACAACTGAGACTAAACCAGCCTGTGCGTTGTTAGGATTTTCTAGTGCCATAAACCAAGTAACAACTTCATAGAATGCAAAACCATACAATATCATCATCAATCTTGGTACGGTTCTCCAGTTAGATAAAAATTGAGGCAGTTCTTCTTTTAGGAAATACCAAATTTTTTGTAATGCATTCCAAGAAGAATCTTTTGCAGTGTGATAAAATGTGTTTTGTGAAGTCTCTTTAGATATAAGTTTGTCTTCTTTTAAATCAGCCATTAGTGTCTATGCTCCTTTAATTTTTTTTCTATTTCATCTAGTCTTTTTTTCAATGCAGGAAATTTAGCCATTTTCTTTTCTTCTTCCGACAAAATCTGTATGTCATATCTTTTTGCCGCCCAATTATACCATTGGTCAATTTTGTTATAAAACCATACACCTGCTTTTGTCTTTTTGAACCAAGTGTTAGTAGCCTGTCCTAAGATGCTACCGGCTATTGCTTTCATTATAAAGAACCACATAATGTACGTATTTATCCTATTCCAATATTATTGCTTTATTGATTATTGCTTATTGCTAGAGTCTTCATAGTACTTCTTGTATTCTTCAAGCAAGTTGTTTGTTTCCTGTAATTTGGCACGTATCTGTGCAAAGTTTTTGGAGAGTATTTCAAAATCTTTATCTGTAAGTCCAAACAACACAGGATCAATACCTGCTTCCTCTAATTTCTTGAATACTTCTTGAGCATTTTCACTTGTAATGACTATCCAACGTACTTTTTCTAAAGTTAGTGCGTCAGGCATCGGATAATCTAATTTTTGCCTTGGCTCTTCTACCTGGAATATTTTAATCTTTTTTTCGCCGCCTATTGAACAGCCGGTTAATGCAACAATAATTAAAACAAGTAATGCCCCTTTTATAAATGATATCCAAGACACGGCATACCAACTAACGTTTAATTTTTCCTTCCACCAGTCTATCTGGGAATTATGCCATTTAATAAATCTATTCATAAGGTACATAACTTGGATTTGCTAACGCCGGACACTCCGGGTTAATCTCCGATTTCTTTGTTGCTTTTAATTCTGCTTCTGTGTGTTTTGCACCGGAAGCCAATTCTAAACATCGTGCGGCATTGTCACCACCTTTGTTTATAATTCTTTCAATAACTTTTGATTTCTCAATAGCAATTTTTCCTATATCTCTTTTGCCTTTGTTGAATCTTTTATCTAGTTCGTCCATATCTTTTTTCAATGTGTTAATAAGTTTATTCAATTGTTTATTAGACTCAAGTATATCATCAAAGTCTTTCTTTTGTTTTTGAAGTAACTGCTTTTGTGATTCAACTGATTGTTCTAGTTCTATCTGATTTGCTTTTAAAATAGCATTGTCTGATCTCAATTTCATTACATACATTCCAGCACCGGCTATACCACCGATGATGACTAGAGTCATTGCCATTTTTAAATATCCAAACATAATATACGTATTTATTCTATCAAACCTGGCTTATAAACAGTTTTGCCATTTTCCTTCATAGCAGTAAGCACAGATTTTCTATTCCCTTCTGCTTTATATGATACATGAACCCAACCCGAGTCTGGTATGCCCGGCGTATAAAATTCTAAAATTAGTTGGTCGAAATCAAGTTCGTCCTCTATAAATTTTGCAACTTCCCAATTTGGAACTCCTGGACACTCTATATCAACTGCCTCACCTTTGCAGTGTTGTGATTTAGATGAACCACCAACTGCTTCATTCAAAGCAGGACCTCTGTATCCACTGTTGATCACAGTAGGACCAAAATGATTCCTCACAGGTTGAACTACATTGGCAAATAATAATTTTGCTTTTTCTAAGTGTTCTTCGTTAGGTGTGTTGTCTATACCTTGCCTTAATGCTGTCTGGCTTTTAGTATATTCTGTAAGTGTGAAATTTTCTGATAACCTTACCATTCGTGCTTCGATACCTCACATGATTTATTGTTCTTTGAAAATATAAATGAATCATTACTTGTTTTAGTAATATTATATGGTCCGAAGAATTTTGTGAGATACACACACTCTGACATTGAATCACTATCTATCTTGAATGCTTTTACTTCTTTAAGTACCGATTCTGTGTCGCCCCATGCTTTTAGTTCGAATTTTAAATTTTGTTTACCTTTTGATATATTAATTAAATTGTTGTCCATTTTGAATTCCATTAAATTAAATTTATCAAAAAAATCTTTAACTTCTCCGAGTTTTAATTGACTGATTTTTTGCATATACATTTCAGGATTCCTTGGAAGAATACTATTTAAATTTGATCTACTTGCTTCATAAACTTGGGGTTTTTTATGGTATGTGAATTCCCAAATAGGAATATTACAAAGTTTACCTAGGTCTTCTAGGAAATCACCGATGTGGTTGTCACAGTCTTCTGTCCTAGCAAACTCTACAAAAACTCTATGTTTCCCGTCTTTCATTGAACCAGGAGTTGCGTCTGCATCTAGTACTTTTTTGTATCCTTTTTCTGCAAATCTTTCTAAATCTTTTGCAGGTGCTAGACTGTCTACAACAAATGCCAAGACAAGAACGTCCTTGTCTTCGCCCATTTTTGATTTATACTTGTCTACTTCAAATCTCTTTGAAACAAGACCTTCTAAATCGCCTGCTTTAAGTCCTTCAGTAAGTTCCATTATTCTTCACCCAGAGTATTTAAATCTGTAGCCATGTCATTTATGTAGTCTTGGTTCTCTTCTTTTTCTAAACCTGACTTGAAGTTTGCAATTAATTCTTTTGGCATTTTTATATGAACTATCCAAATAGGATGAGCATCAATTTTACCTTTTACTGTGCCGGGTCTATAATCTTCTGGGCCTTTTATTTGTCTTGGTTTCATTAGATCTGATTTTTGATAACCAACTTTACAACCATGATCGATTAGTCTTTTTCCACCAGATGGATCTGGCATTTTATCAATTGGCCACATAAATGAGCACTCAACAAAATGTCGTTTGTCAACAGGGCCTTCTAACAACTCTCCATCTTCCCAATTTTTAAAAACATAAACATCGAGTTCATCGACCACTCTTTCAAAGTCCTTTAAAATGTCTAATGTAGGACCTGTTGAATACAGTGATTGTACGTTTTTTATAATGTCTAATACGTCATGCATATCAATATTTACCTATAGAGTAGTGTTATGAGAATATTGTTTTTAGGTATATTACGACCAGGTATACAAGTAAAACACCAATATTTCTTTGTGCACCTGCACCTTAAATATTAGTACACAATGTCTACTCACACAGACACATCCTATCACAAACACAACCTAAAGGAATCATATGCTGTTTTACAAAAGTCTACAACTGCGACCATTATATCAAAGGAAACTATGGCGACAGATGAAGAAAAAAAGAGTTTACGACAAGAGAGTCAAATTATATATGTTGAATCAAAACTGGCTGAAGATAAGGAAACAAAAAGACAGGAGGAGAAGGAGAGTTATTACTAAGATATGGAAAGCAAAACGATTAGCATTTCTTAGACACAGATACAGTAATTTTATTTAGAACCTACAAACTGATCTATAACATCAGCATACCACTTACGGTAATGCTTGTAAACATTTTCATAAGGGATATCAACAGGCACATTTGGAAGATCACATTTCACAACTTCTTCATTGAGAAGATCCAAAACTACTCTACTATCTTTAATTTTACCTGGACCGATCTTTTTCTTAGAAAGTTCAACAAATTCATCGAACTTGCCATCGGGTTTAATATTATACCTTACAATAAAAAATCTTTTTTTTGCGTGTTTAATGCCCATTTCCTAACCAATTCCAAATTGCCCTTACTGCCAACAACAAATACATCAGTTCCATTAATGCCCTTGGCGTGTCTTTATCTTTGATACCCATATATATCCAGATAGAACAACTTACTGTTGCTATTGCCCAACCCATCCATTGAGTTTCGACATTAGCATTAGATAATATAAATGCTCCTACCATTGCAAGTAGGAAGCCGACCCAACGCCAGCCGTTAATATCTTTATAGTATCTAATTTTCATTTTGTAGTCTTGCTAGTTTGATCATCACACTTGCCAAATTAATCTCTGGATCTGCTACAAATGAATGATCTACCAGTCCTTGTTTAATAATTAGCACTGCCTTGTCCTGGCCATCTTCATCTTTGGTTATAATATCTAAATTATCATACAACCATCTGTAAATTTCTTCACATTCTTCTGGCCTTGCTTGACTACAAACTAGTTTCCTTGCTTCGGAAATCTGTCCTGCTTTAAAAAGTTCAACCATTTTTAATCTATAATCTTGTTGGTGAGAATCTCCTTTTGCCGGTGGTACTAGTTTACCATCTCTTGTATTCATCTGCACCATATTAATGCATTTTCTAAGATCCGGATATGTTGCTTTCACATAAGTGTCTAATGTATCAATATCTTGATCAATCTTTTCTTCAATTAGTATGGTTGCCACCCTTGCCGTAAATTCATTTTTATCAATTGTTTCAATATGGAATCCTTGACATCTCGAATGTAGTGCAGGTATAACTCTGTTTGGATAATTGCAAGTCAATATAAATCTTGCAGACGTGTGATATGTTTCCATCACTCCACGTAAAGCCGCTTGTCCGTTTGGCGTTATGTAATCAGCCTCGTCAAGCAGTACGTATTTGAACGCACCAAATGGCATTATTTGCACAAAGTTTATAATTTTATCTCTTACTGTGTCTACGGAGTTTTCTCTAGAAGCATTTATTTCTAGTATGTCATATCCGTCAACTTCTAATTCGCTAAAAAGTATTTTTGCAAGTGTTGTTTTACCTACACCAGGAGCACCTGAAAATAACAAATGAGGTATTGCACCTTCTTTTATCCATGCCGCGATCTGCTGTCTTTGTGCTTCATCCCTTACAACATAGTCTTTCAATGTTGTTGGTCTATATTTTTCTACCCAAAGTTCTTTCATTTATTTGCCTCTATTTTTGTTTCGTATTTTGTTTTAAAGTAATCGTGTGTAACATAAGAAGCAGTAACAAAGCCTGCCGCGAATATTAACAAATAAATCACAGTGGTTTTTAAATTCTTTTTGAACCCGCCTTTACCTTTATTTCTTTTGTATGCTCTCCACATCCACCAAAAACCTGCAATGGTTAAAATAACACCTATTGCAATTACCCAGGGATTATTGGCTATTGCAACTCCTGAAGCACCAAAGATTAAAAATAATAATCCATTTATATAACACATTGGACACATTATATCAAGTTCCTTTTTATTAGTTTCATTTACCTAACCATTTCTTTGCCGCATCAATTGGATTACGTAGTCCATCATATGTCTTATCAATAAAGCCTATATGTTTAGTTAGTTTAGCATCAAGTTCATCAATGCTACTCTGAAGTTTATCTACTTTTTTATTTGTTTTTTTGATTTCTTCAAGAAGTAAAATAATACTTGCGTCCATTCTATAATCCTTTTAATAGTTATAGTATTATTATAGAGTCTAAAGGCCTAAAAGTCAAGTATTTTATAGGTCGCCTTCTTTCCGATTCTCTGAATGATGTACATCAAATTCCCCACCTGGGTATCTGCTTTTTAACTTATGTACGTTTTCTTCTATGACTTCATTTGGGTCAAGACCCAAAGCACGGCAACTGTTGATCCAATACCAAATAATATCCCCAAGTTCTCGTTTAGCATGAAATACAGTTTCATCATCCAAAGGTTTACCTTGGAAGATACATTTTTTAATAATTTCATTAAATTCTCCTGTTTCTGACGATAAGCCAATTCCACCTGTTAGCAATAACGCCATATTAATTTTGCCGTCTGTGCCTTCTAAAATGGATAGTCTCCTAGCCATTGGTGATAGTTGATTACTTTCTTGTGATGTTACTTTTTCAACAAATTGACTGTATTTGTTTAGATCTACTTTTTCCAATTATTCCTCTTTTGCAAAGTCTTTAGCCGAGATATTGTTTTCTAGATTTACAACGGCTTGGTTGTTATAGTATGCTAAATCGCTTGGAGCCTCTTTGCTCCAACCTAACACACCTTCTGCTTCAACAGTCCTTAAAATAACAGGCTCGCTGTCATCTTCTTCTTGAACTTTGAATCCTCTACTCCAACGACCATGTACTACTAATACCCAATCGCCTTCACCGTATTCTTCTTTATTCTCATGCCCCTTCACAACAACTTTGGCCCATCTAGGTTTAATACCTACATCTTTGCCATCGTCACTTGGAAGTATAATACCACCTGCAGTGGTAACTTCACCGAATTCCATTTCGGCTACTATCAGTCGATCGTGTAAAGGTCTAACTTTACCCTTGACTGTTGGAACAGTTGTACTTGTTAACATCTCTATTCACCTTTTTTAACAAAGTTTCCATCATCGTCTTCAACCCAATTTTCTGAGTTTTCAACATCTTCATCTTGAACTTGCTCTGCAATTTCTTCTTCAACTGCATCTGCTTTGTGTTCAATCTCTGACTCGCCTGTAGCCACAGGTGCTTCATCTGGAACTTGGTTAGGTGTATCACGATAGTAGTCTTCTAATACGTCTTCTCTTTTACGAACAATTTTACCACCCGGGCCTAATTCATCACCACGTGCATTTACACGAGCATTTCCTACAGCCGGAGTAAGTTCATTTTTCTGACGTAGCAAATCCATATCAATGCTTTTACCTTGCATGGATTTGTAAACTTTTCTACCAGTTTGTCTTACTGCCATTTGTTTCTCCTATTATGTACGTATATTTATCTAAGGAACTCACGCCAGTCTAGTCCGTATTGAATTGGATTAATCTTATGTACACCAATTGCATACAATACATAACTAGCCACACTAGAGCCTCTTCCTACACCCCATACTATTTTGTTTTCTCTCATAAAATCTACAAGATATACCAAAAACTGTAATAAAGGGTACATATTACGTTTCTTAAATTCTGCTAATTCTTCTTCAACTATTTTCCATTCCGGAGATTTAATTGATACTATTGTGCTTAGATATTCTTCGATATTTAAAACTTTATATTTTTCTGGCATAAACCATTCGCCTTGTAATACTGCATCAAGATCCTCTGGCTTAATTTCCATGTGTTCATATTGTTTAATTTGAACACCTTTGCGTAGATCTTCCATAATGGAATTGAACAGTTTCACGTCAACACTTGACTCTGCGAATATTCTTCCTAATTTGTCTGCGTTGCCTTTGTAAATCAAATCTACAATATCGCGATCAGCGAACCGTGGCAAACCTAGATTATCTAACTTCATAATACTATTTTACTCGATATTAATTAATTTGTCAAGATCTAAATTGGTTTTTTGGCGTTGTTCTTTTTGAATACGTTCTCTTAGTTCCATTTTGTAACTATTGATTAAAAGAATCATTTGGTCTTTTACTTGAGGATTTCTCTGTCTTACAAACTTTTTGGTTAAGTCAGCAATCTTTGATTCTAATTGTTGATTATTGTAGATGGATAGATCGTCGTCTAATGGATGTAACATTATGCAAAGTAGCCTATGTATTTTGCGTAAACAACACTCCCACCGTCCATAGTAAAGAAATCAAAAACTTGTACGTTTTGATCATTGATGATATTCACTATACCTTTATCTGCCGATGCGGCTGATTTATGTGGAAAGTCATTATCATACTTAACAACATTACCTACGTCTGTTGCCCAAGTTACTTCACGTTGCGTTCCGTCATTTTTCAATACTACTCTTATCTCTGCAACCTTGTTGTCTGCAGGCCATTCAGTAAGTGTTAAAGTTACGTTACCACCAATTGTAAATTCTTGGTAGTGTCCGTTTGTGAAGTTAATATTTTGAGAGTTTTGTACTTCGCCTGAAGCAGGATGTAATTTTTTAGTATTGTTAACAAAGTTTGCTCCGCTAACGTCATTTCCTAAGAAATTGTTTGCTTCATTCTTTTTAGCAGTATTAGTCTGAAGTGTTGAAATTTCGGACTTTGCTGTCGTAAAATTAGTTTTAATTGTGCTAAAATTATCTCTAAAACCCTGTGAGTCGTTATCCTGTCCTGCTACTGGGTATAAAGCATTAATACTAGCATCATCTATTGCACTTGCCATAATTTATCCTCTCAATGTATTTATCCACGTCTAGACATTATATTCATAATTAGGAAACAGTATATATTGCTCATTACTATTACCTGTTGTACTGTCTATAATGTATCTATCTATATCAAAATTAATTTGTTTAAAGTTGAAATTACTATTTTGGATTCTAAGTAATATATCATCGGAATATCCTGGTTTTGTGTAACATAATGGTAATGCAGTTACGTAACCTAATTCCTGTACACTAGCCTCTTGAGCAGATCTCATCCATAATGGTAAAAAGTCTCTTTCAGTAAGTCCTAAAGTAGCAATTTGATTCCTCATTGTTTGCGTGTTCACAACGTGTTTTCTTGGATTATTAGTTTCACTAATTTTTACATTTCCGTCACTTACTTTTACAGTGTTTGAATTCTTTGGTCTAAATCTATAAGGGTCTGCCAAGTTAGTAATAAACTGTTGATCTGATGATACAGTTGTACCATTTGATAATGTAACTTTTACAGTACCAGCAGTAGGAATAACAACTACTCCACTCCTAGTTACTACTTCTAAATTAGTTCCGTTACTAGTAACCTGTATAGCAGTTTGTCCTTGTCCGGTAAAAGTAATAATACTTTCACCACTACCTAAATTACTGTTATCATCTTTGGCTTCGAAACCTACACTATCAACTGTAAGTTTCCTTGCTTTGCCTACATTGATAGTCGGAAGTATGTTCCCTTTTGTAGGCATTGCAGGATCTATTACTTCAACATATACTACTTCATAAATTGTTGTGTTCGTCCCAGGTCTTACTGCTTTTGCAGTTTTAACTTGACCTAAAGTATAAGTTCTTCTCTTGTGATGTTTTGCGGCCGCGGCCACATAGTTCTTAACATCTTTTGTAATAATACCTGCGTATGCTAACATTTTTAAATCTTTTTGTACGCCAAATTCTGGATCACCACTTCTGTAAACATACTCCGGAACAAATATATTTGGGTCGCTTACAAATGTATTGAATATACTTCTTGTTGTTTCTTTAATGAATGGTTTCACATATAAGTTACTATATAAATTATCATCAGGGTCTAAAATAGTTATTTTAAATTCACGTGTTGTTTGACTAAATTTAAATCTATCCTGTGCATTTACAGTAAATTTATAAACCTTATCTATTGTAGTTCCGTTATTATCAAATGTAGTTTCTGTGGCACTCTTGTCAAAAGTTGTAAGTCCTTTTAATGTACCATCTCCGAACTGCCTTACTTTTCCAATTATCTCTCCTGATAAACTTAAATTTAATCCTGGAGGTAATTTTCCAGATGCCAATGTGTAAACAA
Source organism: Rickettsiales bacterium (assembly GCA_002691145.1). Classification (GTDB taxonomy): domain Bacteria; phylum Pseudomonadota; class Alphaproteobacteria; order Methylaequorales; family Methylaequoraceae. The sequence continues at coordinate 6,465 of NZHE01000019.1, read as the reverse complement.
GTTTACCATTAGGAACATTAGTTGTTGCATTTACAAAGAATGTGCTTATTAAGTTTGCATTAATACTGCCTAAGTCAGCGGCCGTTGTCCATGTAATTGTAGATTCAATTTCTCCTAATAAGTTAAGTGTAAATGTTTTATCTTTATAGGATTCAATTGTACTCTGTGCATCTAATCTATTTGCTCTAATTGTAAATTTGTATGTTTTTGTAACCGCAGGTTGGTACGGTACTCTACCTGCTATTTCACCTGTGCTTGTATCTAAAGTTAGTCCTGGCGGCAATGTACTTGTTGAATTATCATCATTCAAACTTCTTAAAGAATAAGAAATTACTCCTGCAACATTTGAAGGATCTAAAGTATCCAAGTAAACTGTTAAGAAGTTATTTGCTCTTTTGTATCCTAAGTTACCAGGTGTCAACCAAATTGGAGTTCTTATATAAGTGTTGTCAGCAGTAAACAATCCATTTGCTACTTGCATAATTGTATTGTCTGCTCTTAGATAATCATCTCCAACAAGATAAATTTTAAAGTCTCTAGTTGCTATTGTATCTCCATCACTTACACTTACAGTGAATTCATAATATCTGTTTAATTTTCTTGGACTCTTTGTAGGAATGTTGTCGTCATATATTCTTGTATCGTAAAAGAAACTATCAAAACCACTTGCACTTCTTATTCCAAAATCAAATGGAAATGTCCCGTAAACATTAGTATCATATCTACCACTGTTTGCAAATTTATCTAGTGCAAGTATAGGCTCAACAACACCAACAAGTCTACCATCAGTTGTAAGTTGTATTCCTGGAGGTAATGTTCCGCCACCATCTGCTATAAAGTATTCTAATGTATCGCCTGCTGGTAAGTCTGCATCTATGGCATCTAGTTGGAAATCAACTGGTGTATTATCTAATATAAAATATTGTAAAGGATTTGCAGGTGCTAACATTCCTGTAGGTGTTACCCACGTTGGACTATCTGGACCTTCTACTATTGCTGATAATGTACAATCTGCTATTGTGCCTGTTGAAGTCTTTGCTCTAAGAACAAATCTACTTTGTGTTGTTCTTTCAACTTCAAAAGGAGTACCTATAAGGTTAGTGCCATCTATTCTTAATCCTGCAGGTAAACTGCCTGAAATAAGTGTAACACTTGATATGGTAAAATTGGTAGTATTTAGGGGCAATGCTATTGTCGTAGAAACACGTTCAGCATATACTCCTAATTCATGATTTGTTTTTACTGTCCAGATATTAGCCATAGTTTTTCCTAACTATGTATATTTATCGGTTATAGAGGATTGCTAATAGTACCTAAATCTACGAGTCTTATGGATACGGTACTATCATCTTGTAAGCCTGGTTGATCAATCAATCCAAACTCAATATCCTGATTATCTAGTAACCAAGCAAACATATCGTTATATGATTTTGTAATTGTACCAAAGTTGAAACCAGCAATATCTCTAATGTCCTTATACCATACTTTTGCATTGATATTATTAACATTAATAATATTGTTATTTTGTCCATCTAAATTAGCACCAAGTTGTGGTGTTAAATCGCTTGATAATTCTGTAACACTATCAAGAGTAACTCCGCCACCTGCTATTTTTGTATTGAGGTTTGTGCCACCTATAAATTTAAGTGTATCACCGTCTGTGACTGTTTGTGAGCCATTGTCTGTTTCAACTGTAAGAGTTTGTAATCCTCCTACACTATTAACGGTAATAGCATTACCATCACTAGTTAATGTAACATTACCGCCACCAATTAACTTCTTAAACTGCATTTCAGCACCATTTAATTGTGCAAAAACACCTTCACCACTTGCTCCCAAGTTAGCACCTGTAGTTTGTTCTGGATTTCTAGCCGCCAGTTCTGCGAAGTTGGCATTGACTTTAACAAATGCTTCTCTTAGATCATCACCTGTTCCGTCGTTTGCTACTGTTCCGATGTTAATTGTTTGTATTGCCATACTAATATTTATCCTCTATATGTTCTATTAGATCTTGGATACACTGCTCCGCTTGTAGGTCTTTCCCTATGCGTTATGTAAGGAAATGCTACACCATCATCTGGTCTTAATTTAGGATAAAATAGATACAAATTAGGTGCACCATTCAATGCATTTACATCTGTATAATCATCATTACCACTACCAGTCGTGCCATCTTCGATTTGATCACTTTTAGATATACCTTGTAATAATACTTTCATTTGATCTTGATTTAATGTAGGATATCTTTCTGCAAGACAACAAAGTACTCCACATACTTGGGGACTTGCCATAGATGTACCACTTATTCTTCCTAAGTATCTAGAATTGTTTCTTGTGTCTCCTACTCCTGTGTTTGAATAATACGCACTGACAATATTATGTCCAGGTGCCCATATATCAACTCCAGGTCCGTGATCACTGAAGTCAACTCTACTTTCTTGGAATGAACCTATTTCATTTTGTGTAGCACCTACACAAATATTCGTGATGTTATGTGTACCACCTCCTGCAACATTATCATTTGCAGTCGGTGAACTTCCTCTATGGTAATAATATTCTTGTCCAGGATATCTGTCATTCATTTTAAATTTATTATCCCAATCAGGTCCTCCAGGTAAATCGTGCTTCCAATAACCATTACCCGCCGCTCCACAGAATATTACACCTGCTTGTTCTAAATCTTCTAAGTCACTGTCTAAAGCATTTACTCTAACAGGAATACGTTGTCCTGAAATAAATCCCCAGGCGTTTAATTGAGATGAACTAAAGTTTCCGGTTGTTGTAGTAACATTTGAATTTTGTTCAACTATTAAATCTATTCTAGATGGATTTGCTTCATAAAATTTATATTCATATCTGACTGTTGGTGATCCAACGGAACCTGTTGTTGTACTTGTCCCTTCATATACTAATCTAAATATTCTATCAGCACCTGTACCTGTAACTCCGTACCAAACTCTTTGAGCACTTCTATCTGCACCACCTACCATAATTTTAGGAAAGCCTGGATTGGTACTAGAAATATTTGTACTGTTTGTTGAACCGCCGCCAAATGTTAAGTAACTATTTGTACCTAGGTGTACTGTATTATAATTTTGTGATATGTAACTAATATTGAACGGAATACTTATTGACCAATAACCGTTATTATTTGTTCCTGTTGTTGGTGTAACTGATGCTGTCAATCCATCTGTACTAGCAATAGCAACAGTTCCTAGGTCTGTTGTAGAAGCCTGAGCAGTAGCGGCTGTGTAACCTACTATTGTAACTTTCTTTTCACCTGATACTGTAGGTGTACTACCTAATGAAGTTGTACTGTTAAAAATTACATTATACACTTCGTTGTTAGGTAGACTTATGTTTGACTGTGCTAAATTGACTTGAATAGTTTCTCCATCATTTGTAGATGCATCAGTTCCTGTAATACTAGTTTGTATTGGACTATTGCCTGCATCTCTTATATCTATTTCTAATGACATACTTTGAATTCCACTAACACTAGAACTTGCTAAATCATATTGTACATCAATAACTGCTGGTCCTTGTACCTGTACTGTATCTTGTGATGGAGGGTTAGCACTAATGGCTATGTTCATTACTGCACCTGATCTTGTCCAACCAGTTGGTGTTGATCCAAAGTCTCCATTTGCAGGAGTTTCAGATCCTGACGTTGTAATTCTATTCGCTTTGTTTACAAGTACGTCAGTAAAGTTTGAAAGTTCTGCACCAGTACCATATACACCATATTGTCCATTTTCGGATATGCTAGTTACAGGTCTTTGATGTACTACTCCTCTATACGTAACTTCTGTAATATCATTAAAACTCCATTCACTTGGGAATATACTCATACCCCAACTGTTATTAACCACAGTAGGATTTTTTACTTTTGTTTCTGAATTAATGCCCTTGTTGTTGTGGAATAATCTAATGTAATCCATTACGTATGGAAAATTGTAATTTACTCCACCGGAAAAATAATACAAGTGATATAAATTTGCATCTCTGGCCCAACCTTGTGTATTACCTAAAACTGTTCCTGCAACGTGATGAGCATGATTACTTGTATTAGATGCATAGTTGTATGTACTTGCACTTCCGCCTGTTACCTGCGGATTCCATTGATACCAATTATAATCGTAAAATCTTGTTCCACCTGAGCCATCTGCATTTTTTTGGAATTCAGGGTGATCGTCCATTACTGCACCACCATTACCATCACAGATTACTGCATCAACATTTTTTCCTGTAAGTCCTAATTTAATTGTTTGTGTGTTATTACCACGGTATGCATTACTGGCTGGATTACCGTCCCAAACTCTCCATAGTCCCCAATTCTTCCAAGTATTGTTTGTGTATGATTCACCTTGTGATTTATGAAAGTTTGCAGTTTGTGAGATATGACTTTCTAAAACATTTACTCCTCTGTCTTTAGGATTAAGTTCTACGAAAGCAACTCTATCATCGTTCTTTAAAAGTTCTGCTTCTTGTTCTGTTAAATGATATTCTGTTGTACGACTTATATCTCTACGATTGTTGACACCTACCTGTCTATCAGGTATGTGCAGATCTCCGCCTGGTGTTTCCATGTCATTGTAAAACGCATCTAAGTCAGTATGGTCTTTTAATGTAACCATGTAAACCTGAAGTTTTACATATTTGGAAAAGTCCATTTAACTCTCCAGTTTCAATATTTTAAATGATGCTTCTATTGTAGCCGTACCGGCACTTTTGTTTGTGATTGCAACATAAAAGTCAGTGCCTACAGTTGCGTCATTGTTGTAACCAATGATAGCAGGAGTAAAGTCTACTGTACCAGAAGCAGTTGTAATTACTTCTGCAATTACTCCGCTGTCAGCCGCTGGATCTGTTCCTTCACTTCTTGATGCGTCAGCAGTACGTTTAGCACTGTTGGTATATACTCTTACCCATGCCGCATTATTAACTGTGATACTCATCAAACCATATGCTTTGAATCCTGTTAAATTTTTATTTTCTGTAACACCTGTTGCAATACTATTTGTTGTTGTAGTAATTGTGCTTCTTGATCCTAAACCATCTACACTTATTCCTGCGATTGATGTGTCAACATAACTTTTTGTTGCTTTTTCTGTTGGTACTGCATCGTCACTGTTTCCACTTAATGTAGTGTCAGTACTGAATTCATTTATTGAAGTACCATTTGCAAATTGTATTGTTCCTGCCGCAGTAATTGAAATACCATTTAATGTTGTTTGCCAGGCATAAGTGTTTGGTGTTCCTGTTGATGCTAATAGTTTATCTGCACCACTTGGAGATGCAATACCACCTAAGTCTGTTAAGTTAGTTGGTGAATCTGTGATTCCATAACCAGCAAGTGTCGTTGGTGTATTTTGTATAATACTAAAATTAGGTTGGAAGTCTACGTTAACCCAAGCAGTACCATTGTACTGTAATAAATGGCCGTTCGCTAAATTACCACCTATTGTTGTATCATTTAAATCATTTTGACCGTAAGTTGGTTTGTTATTTAAATTGTTAAAGTTAAGATAGTATGTGCTATCAAAACCATCAAGTGTGTCTGCATTTAGTCCACCGCCACCTGATGTAATATCATCTGCAGGTGCCCATTGCGTACCACTCCATTTTAAAACTTGTCCTGAAGTTGGAGCAGTAGAAGTTGTGTCAACGTCTGTTAAATCACCAATGTCATTTGGAATACTTGGTTTGTTTGATAAATCTAAGTAACTTCCTGATGTAGCAACATTGTCTAAATTAGGAGTGCCTGAAATATCTGTGTATGCTATTCCTGAGTTTACAAATGCTGATCCGTTCCATTTTAGATATTGATTTGATATTGGTGCAACGATAGTTGTATCTGTCAAACCTGCAAGTGTGCTTGAACCACCACTTCCTCCGCCTGTTGCGGATATTGTCATCAAGTTACTTGCGTCATTGTATTGAAGTGTAATGCCTGAACCTGCTTGGAAAAGATTTGATATTCTATCATCAACCCTTTCATCTGTGTAAAATTTCTTTGTACCCTCTGTAATATCATCTGTAGTTGCAGGGATAGTAGGTTTACCTGTAAGGTCTGCATAAGCACCACTGAATGGATTATATGGTACATTATTAATAGTTAAACTTGTTGCTGAAATACTACCAGCACCTACAATACCAGAACCAGTTAAGTTTAAATTATCACCTATTGGCAACTCTTTAATCTTATTGCCGTCTCCTGTATCTACTATTAGTGGTATTCTGTTTGCCATATCTTTATCCTTATAGTGCCGCTATCCTTGTCTTGAAGTCAGCGAAATCCGTACTTGCCGCCACTGTTGATTTTAATGTTGATAATTTAATGTAACCTGGTATTGTGCCATTTACTGCATCAACTAATAAACTTGAATCGTCTCCAAAGACAGATCCATTTATATCCCCTCTAAAACTTGTAGCAGTTATTGTGCTACCAACTATATTGTTTGT
>NZHE01000018.1 GCA_002691145.1 Rickettsiales bacterium | reverse complement strand
TTTTGCGATCTGCGTTCACCCAACTCTCAATCTCATGACATATATTGTTGAGTTGCCTAATGGCATATTTCGTCTCATTGTCGGCCTGTTTGTAATAATCACTGATCTTCCAGGCAGTTCCTTGAAGGTCCTCAAAGTACCTGTGTAACAAGTTGCAGGCTTCGTGCTTTAATCTTTTACCTGGAGTGACAGATGCATCACCGTTGACTGCCTTTCCTATAGGTAAATTACTGCTGTATTGGAAGTCGTCCTCTACAAAAGGTTGTATGTGTTGATAAGCGGGCTGGAACTTGAATAAGTTAATCTGTTGTATGTTTTTATTCAATTCTGTAACAAGATAGCGGAGATCTCTTTTGGAATCAGCGAAGCCCAGAAAACAAAAATTCTTCTCTAGGATTCTTTGTTTTGCAAGATTGTCACGTAATGCATCAAGAAATCTATATCCGAGACTTGTATCATAGATATCAATGTTTACCCTAAGGTCGTTATAATCAATGACAATATTTTGATCTTTTATAAATTTATCTTTTATTATAGATGGCACTATTGGCTCCGTGTTCCATACATTCCACGCTGTCCACAAAACACCTACCATCGGTCTTTTCCCTGATCAATTCGTCAGCGAATTCAAATGCGTGTTTGGCAAACATTTCGGCCCCAACACCATCAAACATTCTTATCTCAGCAAGATCCAGTACTTCAAGTTCTTTAAATTTTTCTAAATGTGGATCATTAAAATCTAAAGCCAGTTTGTGATCAAACTTATCTTCGAGCCATGCTTTCAAAGGTTTGAGTCCTCCAAAGTCAACTGCCCAATTTTTATTATCCAATTCATCGCACCCAAAAGTAAATTTAAATGCTAACGAATAACCATGTAATAAATGGCAGTGTGAATGATCTGCGTTAGGTTGTCTAAAAACACAGGCTAATCCTATGTTGTGTCCGTATGTCTTCGTACTATAAAATGGCATTCCCATCTCTCCTTATACGACTTGCAGAATTTTTAGAGAGGGTTGAAAGTCTTTTTAAGTCCTCGTATATACTAATGTACAGTAAGTTTAGGTTGTTTGTCAAGACCTAATTCCTTACTAACCGTATTTAGACGTTCTGTCAAATCATTTGGCACATCCAATTTTCCATCAATTATGGATTTTAAGAAGTGTACCAAAACTTGGAATTGACCACTTTCTGCTATCTCTTCAGGATCAATACCAAACTTTTCAAATTGATTTAGCATTGCCTCTATAGAGTCGATTAGGCAGTTAATACTATCATTGTGTTTATCACTCATCATACAATTATGTTAGGTTTTGCGGTTGTCTTTATTTTGCTGAAAACATTATTGTACTGGTCCTTCAGTTTAGGATTTATCTCTGCTATTGCGGTTATGTTATTTGATGCAATCTTAATAGCCTTTTCTGGATTGGCTGTTGAAAAAAAAGTACCTAATGCAATACCCTGTGGTCCTTGCATAAGCACCAGACCTTTTTCAACTTCAACATACCCTTCATTGGTAGATAAAAATTTACACAATAGTTCTTCACCATTTGATAGTTTAATAGTAATTAAATCATTGGTTTTATATTCTTTAAACATATTTTAATATTACACTCTATTTAGATTTTGTCAATGTATTTTTTCAACTCTTTGTCTTGTACATCATCGGGAACGGTTTTAAGAAAGAATATTTGGTAACTATCGGAACCGTACTTGCCAATACCATGCAAATCACTTGCTTCCTTGCCGTCCCAAGTTAAAAATTGTTCCGTCATTTTACGAATCCTTTTTGATCTTACTTCCCACATACCTAAAGGTTTCAAGATTTTTTGTTGTGTTTTAAGGCGTCCTTTTAAATAGGCCAGAGGTGTTGGATATTTTTCAAACAAAAGTGGTAATACTGTTTTGACCTGTTTCCTGTAAGTGAGGTTGAGACACATTACAGCAACCATGTGTTTCCACCTTTTGTAGGGTGCCTTAAGTTGTTGTTGCACCATTAATTCATCTAACATTGGACTCATAATTTTTTGGGGGTGAATTAACACCCCCTCCATGGATTGACTGCGGAAGGAAGTAAGCATTCAGGTAACTCTCGCCCCTGTTGAACGTGTCCAACCACTTTATTATTATACTACGATTATTTGTTTTTTGTCAACTGCTTTTGGATAAACTTTATTAGTCCATCATAGGTTTCAAAGAAAACGTTTTTATGTTGGCTCCACTCTTCCGGCATTTTCCAGCCTTGCTGGTTTACCACTAACCATCTACAATCGCTGTGTTTCATCAACATATCAAATTGATGTATCCAATAACTAGGGTCTACTTCTCTTTTAATATATTCATAACCCTTGGTATTTTTGTACACGTTATTGACTTCACCCTTTCTAAAACTATAAAGATCAAAGCCAATTAGAAATATAACTTTAGGTTTGAAACTCAAACCAATCAGGCCAGCATATGGGCCGGAACCCCAATGAAAAGGTTCGTCTGCTCTTTTAGATCCTTGGTATGGTAATTCAGGGAACTTCTTTACGTTTGGCCACATGGCAAATTGTCCATGCCATTTATCTCTTGTAAAAATTGTTGTGTTTTTGCCACAGGTATTTGCGGCTTCTTGTGCCATGTGTTTATCACAGGCACTTATGTATTCAATGTTGTAGTCTCTGAAAATAGCATTACAGCCTACCACTGTTGAGAACTTTTTTAGTGGAGTGATATCAAACCCTTGTCTGCTTTCTCCGTTGCCTATTACACTTACAAACTTGGTCATAATCGTCTTAATTGTGCCCTTTAAAGCGTCTTACAGCGGCATACACGCATGGTAAATTTAATCTATACATCTAACTTCACCACAGGAAATTTAGGTCCTTTTTCCACTATGCTCTGGTCTGATATTACCAAACTTCCTTCATCGAACATATCTAATATCCTTCTAGTGACTTTGGATCTTGGTAAATCTAGATTCATTTCTTTTAAAGTATTTACAAATTCGTTACGTTTTTTTTGCCCAACAATAGTGTTGGCATCCTTGAATAACTTTTCTTTTAAGTATTGATCAGTTCTCATAAAGGCGGCCAATTCCTTTTCTTTTATCTTTTGTTGTTTTAGTTGTTCTTTGTCTGTATGCACTTCTGTTATTTTAAATTTACGGGCGACTTGTTTAGCACTCTTTTCGTGGCAGTACCAACTTACTCCGTTAAAAATAAAACTAGGAATTTTTTTGTCACATTTATACCCGTAATCGATTTCATGTTTTTTTAAAAACTTTAAAAGATCGGTATCCTTCTTTTCATCAGCACCCACTATCGCATCTGGAAAACCACTGCACCAATTTTCTTCAATTAAAAAATATTTTACCCACGCCATTTTGGATGTCCTTTTGGATAATTAATGATCTTACCAAAAGCGGAATAAGTTGCACCAAAGACTTCTTCTTCGACCTGTTCTCTTGTTTTGCCGGATCCGTTCCATAAATCTTCATGCATAGAAATCATATCTATATATTCTTCTTCTTGCTTTTTTCTTTTTTTAATTTTTTTTTTTGGCATTCATACTAATTATCATCATGTATGAGATGCCAGATTGTTTTATATTTTTGCCATGCATTTTGAAGAGCAGGATATTTTTTCCTCATTTGGATTGCATATACACCATGCATCTCCATCTCTTTTTGTGCAGTTTCAACATCCTTCGCCAAATTAGATTGCGAAATCTTTTTGCCTCTGGTACCATCTAGATTTTGTACATAAACAGTTTCTCCATTATCGGGAGATACAAAAATTTGTCCTGTGCCTTCCAGTCTAATACTTCTTTTCTTTTTTCTTTTTTTCTTTGGCATTAGTAATATGCTTTATTATCACCGTTTGGAAATGATCTACGCACTCCACCTTTGTCTTCACTATCATTATCAAATCTTGGAATAAGATGAATGTGAGGCCATAAAATAGTTTGTCCGGCGGCAATGCCGATGTTTTGTCCTATGTTGAATCCGTCCCATTCTCCTCTGTCAACTTTGTCTTGCCCATACTTGTATGCGTCTCCGTAAGTTTCTCTGATATGCCCCACTGCGTTTACTTTAGGAATGAATAGTAAATGTCCGGGTGTCACAGGAAACTTGTCGGGCCATATTGCATAAATTTTATTTTCAGTTAAAGGTTCGCCGTTTGCTAACCAGGTTGATTCTTCGTAACTATGAATTGGTTCTCTGATATTCTTTGCTATAAACTTTGTCGATGGCATTTGTTTTAATTACTCCTATCTTTATATTACTTGAATTGGGTTTGTATTTCAACCTAATTTCTTCCCATAGTTTGGTTTTTAAAACACTAGGATTGGATTCAGTTAGATCTAGGAGTTGCACTATCGCTTTCCTGACTTTTTCTGCGCCGCCATGTTTCTTGCAAGTATCAGATCTTCCAACGTGAACAATTTTATTATTAATTTTAATTTTATATACACAAGGAAGTTTTATCCATTTAATTTTTGGACTTTTATTGTGTTTAACCTTTGAATCAGTAAAGGTATATAAATCCTCTACCTTATACCAATCAGTCTGCAAAGTCATTGTATAAAGTGTAATGAGCAGTCAGTTCTTCACCTGCCTTGATTGGTCTCAAAGTTTGTAGATACTTGACTGGCATCTGATGCCAAAAGCCAGCAACATTTTTACAGTTTGGATTGTCTGAATGATTATAAAAAGCACCCATGGCAGTTCTGATACTTCCATGTGGGAAGTTTTTATTCATGACATGGACTATACCAAGTATCACTCCACCGTCAAAATCTTTTGTGGCGAACAATCCTAATCCCTCCACACTTGATTCTTTGATTGTCAATCCGTCTGGCAATGGTTTATACATTTTTTACTCCTAAATCTTTATATACCTTTTGAACTTTTTTTGCCTGATGATAACAATCTGCAAGAGCATTGTGAGCCTCTATCCTTTTTTCATTTGGATCTCTTGGCACGAGACTAAACAAAGTTCGTGAATCACGTATTGCCCAGTAGTTCCATGGACAAGGCTGTCCCATCTGTGCATACAAATTTTGTAATATTGCATAATCGAACAACGGGCCTTGACACCAAAATACGTCAACTCCAACAGAGTATTTGTTAATTTTTTTTAAAGTTTCGTCTATACTAATCCTATCACTTTCTCCTAGTGCTTCTTCCTGTATTTTTTTAGGCTGTGTTGCCCACCAGTCTAAAGTCTCAGGTTGAACGTGCCTACCTAGTTTAGTTTGACTATCCACGTCCACTTTGAAATACATAGGATCAGACTGTCCAGTGCCAAACGGGTTGAATTTGACTGCTCCTAAAGTTAAGATCACTGCATTTGGATTTGTGCTTAAAGTTTCCAAATCTATCATTGCGTGAATCATTTTTTATCTTTCTTGTCGCTAACTAAAGGATCTTTTATTTCTCTAACATTTGATACTTTAAAACCTTTATAAAATCTATTCTGTATGTCCTTACCTGTATCACTATAAACAAAAGTTGTAATTTTTTTGTTTTCTGATTCTAATTCAAACTGCCAACACTTTGTCATTTTTTATCTCTAAAATCATATTTTACTTCAGTAAAGTCTTCTGCATGGGGCCATATGTGTGTGTGATGCTCTTTTCCCACATACCCCCACTTAATTTTGCTCCAACCTCTTTCGTGGGCATAATACAGTCCCATCTTAGTAAGGACTTCAACACCCGCGATAGCACCCGCATAAGTGATCTCACCAGTAATAAGCCAACTGATTAAAAACGTGTCTGTAGTTGCCAGAATACGCCACGTAAGTGTTTTAACCAGACTTCTTCTAATCTTAGAACTCGAACTCATATTACATTGTAATATGGATCACTAAAACTGTCAATCTGGTTTTTTCGTATCTTCCACTTTCTTTATGAAGTAATGTTGGAATTTTTCTAGCAATTTTTTATTACCAGACTTTTCAGCAAACATTTTTATTGCAATTGGTTTCTGTCCTATAAACAAAATCTTGTTATTGGAAATAACTTTACCAAACTTATGTGTGAGGTCTAATTCTAAATTACCAATTTGATATATCATTTGTTCACAATCAAGTACAATAACCCGCCAGCCATAGAACCTATTCCAGCAACCAATATTAATATTAACAAAACTTCTAATACTTGTCTACGGAATTCTATCTGTCTGTAAATTTCTCTTTCTCTCTGGGCCTTTATCTTTCTTCTTAACTGGATCATTTCTTCCCACGTGCGATGTCCGTACCTGAAGTTTAACAGAGTGCGTAATTCTTGCTCTTGCTCTCTGATCTTTTTATCGTGTATTAATAATTGTAATGCTTCTTCTTCAACGCTACCTCCAGCAAATAATTTTTTGAACAACGGAGGTCGTCTGTTGAGATCTTGTGCCTTGCGTATATCTGACACCGCACCATACCATTTGCCCATTTGTTTAGTGACATTCTCGATGTCTTGGCCAACGGTAACTGCTTTCTGAATTGCTTTAAAAGTTGTAGTGGCTACAGAAATAGCCGTGATGGGATCTAACAACTTAGGTGGTACCCTTTCAAATCAACTAATGTTATTTAAATAAAATTGCGGAAATCTTAATATGTGTATATTATTTTTTGTTAGATTCTTTGACTGTCTTGATTTTTGTTCTCAACCTAATCAGGTCATTATCTAACATACGTATTCTATCAATTAATTTAATCAGTGTTTCTGACGTAGTTCCTAGTTTAGGAGTTATTTCTTTTGTGATGTAATTGTACAGATAGTATATGAAATAGGCTAGAAAGAAAACCGCAACGATGGGAAATCCATAATCCTGGATAACACTTACTAAAGTAATTGTTGGTGTTGTTAATGTCATTAATCCTTTCTAGCGTCGCTTTTGCCGTCTGATCTTGCTACCCTTTCGGTATCTATAGGCAGTCCTAGTTGATCAGACACCTCTTGATCTATTTTGACAATGTCGTTGTTCATTGTCTTAACTCTGTTATCTAGTTGTGAAATAACACTTTCGATGAATTTTATTTTGCCAACAATGCCACCCAATATGTATTTGATGATAATCATGATGAATGCACCTAAACCTATTGCGGCAACAATTGGTAAACCTAATTCTGCTACTAACTTCCAAAAACTTGTCATATGTTTTAATTATTTCCTTTTAGGGTATACACTTTTATTTTTTCTGTTTTTCCTTTGACTTTGATACTATCAATATATTTGAAATCAAAGGCCTTATCTAGTCCTTTCGTGGTTTCTTCTGAAATTACCAAAGTTTCTTTTAAATCTTTTGAAGAACTTTCTAGTCTTGATGCTAGATTTACCGCATCACCTATCACGGAATAATCAAATCTCTGCATTGACCCCATGTTGCCAACAAGGGCAGTACCGCTGTTTATTCCTATGCCTATGTTAATTTTTGGTAGACCTTCTGCAACTAAAAGTAAATTTAGTTTGGTCAGTTCGTCCTGCATTTCTACTGCCGACTTGACTGCTAATTTTTTATGTTGCGGATTATCTATGGGTGCGTTCCAAAAAGCCATAATACAATCACCCATAAACTTATCTATTGTACCACCATTCGCTATAATAACATTTGTCATTTTAGTTAAAAATCTATTAATTAATTTTGTCAAGCCTTCGGGATTGGATTTAAATTTTTCACTTATTGGTGTAAATCCTCTTATGTCTGAAAACATAAAGGTCATGTTTTTTGTTTCTCCGCCCAGTTTCAAAAGACTAGGATCTTTTTGCAATTTTAATACCATGTCCGGTGCAAGGTAATGTTCAAATTGTTTTTTTATCTGTTGTCTTAATTTGAATTGGGTTACAAAGTTGTTATAGACACTATGTGACCAAATTATTGCTAGGAATAACACAGGAAAACTTGCATCTATTAACCAACCTTTTTCAGTATATCCATACCAACTAGTCGCAACTACGCTACCGGTGGTCATGATTAAAAGAGGCACACTCCATAGAATACCTGCCTTGGGAATCACTAGTATTAGAAGTAATCCTAGTAGTCCCATGATCATTATTTCATTTTTTTCAATCCCTGCAGGTCTGATCAGATAACTGCCTTCTAGTAAGGTATCTATTGCTTGAGCAGTAATCTGTTGATCTGTCATTAACTGGAATGGTGTGTCTTTCAAATTTGATAATCCAGCGGCGTCTAATCCCACAACAATAATTCTGCCATTTATTTTTCTTTCATTTACTTTGTCTTCTAGAATATCTTGTGCGTCTATGTAAACGTATCTACTCGGTTCAGCATAATGAATATACATTTCTGCATTTTTATTGACAGGCACACCTACATTTTTTTTAACCAAAACATCTTCAATTCCGTTGTGTCCTGCAACTACCTTGATTCTTTTACTTTGATGTATCACCCTTACATTCTCTAATATCATCGATGGGTAAATTTTATTGCCGTTAAGTAAAATTAACATTGGCATTTTTCTTACCACACCATCTGGCTCAGGCGCGGTTATGTTTACACCCACACCTTTTGCACCATGTGATATTTTTCCAAATATTGATACAATGCCCGGATAATTCCATAGCCATTGTTTTGCGTTTCCTTTTTGTATTATTTGTGTAGTGCTAGGATAATTTTTATCAAAATCATTTTTAACACTTTGCATTAAAATTACATTAGATTCTTTCAAAACGTTTCCTAATATTGCATCTGTGTCGAGCAACACGCCACCTAGTAGTTCTCTTGTTTTATTATCCATTGGAAATGATTTCAAGTATTCAACGCCGCCCATACGATCGGCTTCTGCAAACAGTATGTTAAGATTAATTATTTTTGCACCATGTTGATTTAATTTTGCAACAAGGGCCGCTATTATATGCCGAGGCCATGGCCATTGACCGTACCTTTCAATATCTCTTTCACTAATGTTTACTATGGTAACAAGATTGCTAACATCTTGCCTAGGATGTATAGTTTGATAAGCGTCCCAAGTTTTATATCTAAGTATTTTTACGTACTTGCTGTCAGCATATCTTACACCGAGAAGCACAACGGCGACTAGTGTCACTAGCAGTATACTTTTTAAATATTTCATTTTATTTCTTTAGACCAAATGCACTGCCGGTTAGGAGAGCACCAAATGCCAAGTGGAATAGTCCTCCCATTTGTAGTGTGTATGGTGTGTGATGTCCTGTTAATTTTTTAAGTAACTCCAACTGTACCATTGTGTCGTCAATGGCTCTAACCTCTTCCAAAAACATATGATAGTCCGGCCTCATGATACCAAACCATATTGGTACTATCATGAAATCAAACACACAGATTGAGAGATAAACGATAAGTGCCGTCCATCTCCATTTCATGCCTGTGTCCATTTATCCACCCCCACCAAAAGATGTCCAATTCCATGGATCTTTAAATTTTTCTTCTTCATTTTTGTGCGGAGTGCAGATGCATCTTATACACAATCCGATAAAAATTCCTGCTAAAAACCAAGTGAGCATTATTTCTCCTG
The DNA here is from genome assembly GCA_002691145.1 of Rickettsiales bacterium. GTDB lineage: Bacteria > Pseudomonadota > Alphaproteobacteria > Methylaequorales > Methylaequoraceae. Next base: position 12,475 of record NZHE01000018.1, on the reverse strand, counting down.
TAAAGCCTCTCCTACATTATTGTAAAAAGGACTTGTGATGTAACTAAGAACATTTCTTTCGCCTGCTAGAATAAAAACTATAACATTTATTCCAGGAACCAAAGTGTATTCCATCGTTGAACTTGTAAATTTTTGTTCTTCTAATTCGATCTCAATTTCATAATACGTACCAGTCTGTGAATATATCACATCTGGACTTATGTTTATTACTTGTCCGTTTATTGGGCCAAATCTTACTTGGTCTTGATTTGCAAGTTTGACTTTTGCTTTTTGTCCTATTTGGACATATCCTCTGTCAGACACAGACAACTTTCCAACTATAATCATTTTTTGGTCTTCAGGCACTATCGTTAAAATAGGTTCTCCCTTTTTAACAACTGCACCTGGGTTTCGATAATGCAAAGTTTGTATCCTGCCTTTTACATTAGATATTACATTATATTTTTCATATCCAACACCCGGATCAATCACCACAACCGTATCTCCTTCATCAACTATATCTCCTTGTTTGAAATTTACTTTTACAATTTGTCCATCTACCATGGTATCAATCATGGTAAAATTAGATTCAGGCATCACACTTCCTGGTGCCTGAAAAGTAATATCGATCTTGGACAAATACATCCAGGCAAAAAATAAAACGAATAGACTGGTCAGTAAACTAAAAAATTTACTTGATGAAATTATAGATTGTGTTTGTTGCTTGTTCACGTCTATCTATTGCCTCCTTTGCTTTTGCATACTTGTTGGCACCAATTAATGCTCTCGCCGCCAAAATATTTGATCCAATTAGTAATCCTATATCAAGTTCACCTTGTATGATTTGAACAGAACCAATCGCCATTACAGTTATTGTTAAAAGTCCAGTTAAAAAAATTTCTAGGTTCGCAGTGCTGTCTTGTGCAATGGATAAATTAATTCTCTGCATTGTGAGTCCTATCATGACTATCATGAATATGCCTGTAATCACAGCCGCGGTCCAATTTATAACAAATAACACCACAAGAAACATCAAAACAAAAGGCCAATCTAACAACCAACCTGTGATGCTGGAAGATCTAGCGGCTTTGATTATGGTATCTGCTCTTTGTATTGACTTGAATTGCTCTTTTGTGATTTGTGTAGTTTGGAGTTTTTTTGCCAAAGCATCAATCATGGGTTGAAATATCCTCTGATTGAGTTTTTGTATCATACCTGTCCTGTTCTGTCTGAACAAAAATTCAAAAATTAACATCATAATTGCACCCGCTGATAAGGACAATAAAGTAGCAGTGACACCACTAGCCAAATATTTGTTTAANACTATAATAACATATACCGCCGGAGCCAATGCACATATTCCAATTATNAAACTACTGATTAGTAGCATTGTCGCCACACTTTTATCTAAAAAAATATGTCTTATAAGACTTTTCATTATAACTGTATTTAATGATTTTTATTGGAGTATAGGATCAACTAGGCCAAGAACTTTGTGTAATTGGTATCTCGCCAACAATAAATCGATTTGTGCATTTTGATATGCCACTTCACTCATCAATTGAGCAGTTTTCATTCCAAACACTGCCATTATAGGTGTGTTTCCTGCTTTGTAGTCTTGCATGGTAAGATTGTACATTTCTAGATTTATTTCAACTGTTCTTTTTAATGTGTCAAGATTCTTTTCAACTAGAACAAAGTTGTTCCAAGAGTTTTTAAATTGCTCGTCTGTTTGTCTTTTTGCATCTGTGTATCTGTCATTGGCCGCACTCAAACGTGATTTGTCTGCATTGGTCAAATGTGTCTGTTTAAAGCCTCCAAATATTTTCCAAGTCATTGTGATGTCTGCTCTCCATTCTTCCTTCTGAGAACTATCAGTATCATACCCACCAGCCAGTTCACCATCTTTTTCTGTGTAAGAAAGTTTGCCATCTATTCTCGGTTTGAACTCTGCTTCATCAAATCTTAATTGTTCTTTTGCTATTTTGACATCCATGTTTGCGATTTTTAAAGTTGTATTGTTTGAAGTAGGAGTTCCTTGCACTGGTACAAGTCCTAATAGGTCTGCAATTGGCGTAGGCATATTACCAACATCCTTGGGTTCAAATCTCCAAACATTTTGGAACCTTTGTATCGCTGAGTCCAGCGCCAGTTGACTTGTCATTGATAAAGTTTGATATGTTCTATATTGTTGTTCAATTTGTAACTGTTCCATCTTAGATGCCTCACCTTTTTTGACTTTGTCTATGGTCATGCTTAAAGTCACCTTTGCATTTTTCTCAACCTTTTGATTAGCGGCATGAGTGTTCCATGCTTTTTGTAAGTTCAACCAAGCATTCAAAGCCTCCATTATAACATCTTCTTTAGTGAGTTCTAATCTGTGATAGGCCTGCTGTGCTGTATGTTTGGCTTTATCGACCACTGCACTTGTTCTGCCTGCGTCCCAAAGCATCTGTGTCAACGTAATTGATTTTTGTATNCCCTGTTTAGAATCATGTGTGATTGTGTTATTAGGATAAGTGCCTTTTGCAGGAGTTCTGTCATCCTCCCAATTATTTCCAATTGATATTGTTACCTCTGGTTTGTACGCACTATATTCAGATTTCAAAGTTTCTAATGCGGCTTCATAATCTTTTTCTGCCGCTTTTATTTTTTCATTTTCAACAATTATTCTTGGTAGTAATTCGTGAATCTGCATCCAAGTTGATTTTATTTTTGCCTTGTCTTTGCTCCATGTTGCGTTTGCATCTCTGTCAACATCATTCCATTCTTTCTCTTCTGCTTTTTGTATTATTTTTTCATCTGATTTTTTATCTACTTCTTTCTTNTGTAATTCTTTTTTAACGTTTGGTTTCTCTGTGTCTTCGACTTTTGTCTCAGATAGTTGTTTCTCTTTTACTGCTTTATCAATTTTTTCATTGATAGTTTCTGTCTTTTCTTTTTTTGCGTTTAGAACTTTTTCTTCAGTTTCCTTAACGTCTTTTTCAATCTTTATAATTTGGTCTACTTTGTCGTCAGCAATAGCAGTTTTTTCTATCTTGTCTTTAAATTTTTGAATAGGATTTAAATCTTTTTTTTCAGCCATCTTCCTATCTTTAGCCGGCACTTCGATTATTTCTAAACCTGGAATGTCCTTACTTCTAATCCTTGCTTGAAAACTGCCATCCTCTCCGCCTACACAATTCTCTTGGATATAAGTTTCTGTTTCTTCAATGACTTTCCATTCACACCCTTCTCCGCTATCTTCCGCNAAGACAGCCACGTTCCAGTTGAGCATTATTCCTATCAAAATGTAATGTACTAGTTTCTTCATTATATTACCATATTTACCAATTATGCTGTCACNNCCACTTCTGATATCAGTGCTGANTCTGTCTCGATGATTGCGTAGTTGATGTCATCAAAATCCGTGTTGGAACTGAGGTCAAGATATTGATTGTAGTTCGTGGTACTTGAAACCGTTACTGTGTGGCCCGTGTCAAATGTCCAACTGCCATTGCTGTATTTCACAGGTGTAACTTTGAAATAATAATCGCTTGTGGCATCTGCGTCCTGTGCCATGTAGTCCACAGAGTCGTCCTTTATGTAGATCTTGTCTAGATTGAACGTGTCCGTGGCCTCCCATAGGTCACCGTCGCCATCCCTGTCATAACCTATAACACCGTAGTGGTCATCAGCCTGTGTAGGTGTTGCTCCGTCGTCCATGTCTGTGTTGAAGGCCCAGTAGGCCACATTCGCCGAGTCGTCCCATGCCCAGTCCGTGTGTGACATACCACCACCGATATACACGTTGTCGCCCAGGTGGAACGCCTCCACTTCTGTGATGTCGTTCTGTGCTGAGTGATAGTTGGTGTCATATGAGTCAAAGAAATACGGTATGTATTCTGTGTCGTAGGTCACTATGCTGGAGTTGAGTTCAGCCTCCTGTGCCAACCAGTTGATGTATGTTTTTGCCCATTGGTTGCCACCTGTTGGGGACTCGTTGTTTGGATAACTGTAGACCAGATAGTTGAAATCCATGTTGGCCATCACAGTACCCTGTATGTTTGTGTTCAGAACGTTAGGTCCCCATTCAGCGGCAACCTGGTTTGCCTTGATGTATGATCCGTCCGTGGTCGTGATCGGAGTTCCCCATGGTTCCTGCAGGGCAGGATTGTTGCTGGCAGTGATAGGACCGACCAGATAGTCTGAGTTGAAAGTTGTGTTTGAACTAACGGTGCTGTTACTTCTGTAGGAAAAATTACCTCCCACCTGTTGGATCATGTCCTCCACGGAATCATTGACTTGGTTGTAACTGGAACCGCTATATTGCCCACTGTTAAGTTCTCCACCCAGGTACAACGAACCACCCGCCTGCAGGTAGTCCTCGTAGGTGTTTTTTTGTGCCGTGCTATATGTGTGACTCGTCCAGTACACGTCCCATATCTGTTCGTACTGGTTGACATCTGACCATTCAGTTATGTTGGCCGCATTGGTCTCGACAGTCACGGTGTAACCGGCATCTTCTAGGTTGTTTTTTAATCTTGTTCTCATACCAGAGGATCCACCCTGCACAATGTCACTGTTTCCTATTATGAGTGCTTTTTTGTTGGCCCACCAGTTGTCCTGCACGGTGTCCTCGGAGAACTTGGCTCCCCATGTGGCAATGCCACCGTAGTTCACACCCTTGGTGTATTGTGTCGATAGAACCTGGTCCGCTGTCACGGTCACTATCCATTCGTCAGTATCTGACGCACCATATGGGTCTGTAACTTTCAAAAGCACAGAATAATTTGTGTCGGCAGAGACATTATCAAATGCAGAATTTAGATATAATCTGTTACCGTCTATCGCTATCTTGCCTGAAGGATCACTCAAGATGCTGTATGTCAATTGGTCACCATTTGCGTCCGAACCATACACGTTGCCTAGAGTGGTTCCTACGGATAGGCTTTCTGACACACTTGTATCGTTTGGCATATCCAACCATGGGGCCACGTTTATATTCTGATCCTGTGCCAGGTCCTCTATGAATTGATCAAACCAGTCGTCTGCCTCTAGTTGGGTGTTGTATAGTTCCTCGTTGTTATCAACCACATTGAAGTAGTCATCCATCTCGTCTTCCTGTGCATAGTAGTCGTCGGCAGAATCAACTGTATTACCTGTTATAAATTCATCGATCTGCGACGTATTGATTATGAACATGTCTCTCACGTTTTCATCCACTTCTACATCCTGCATCTCGTCACTCTGGAAGAAATCCTCGGCCTCTTGTGCAAACTGATTGTTATCTGTTACATTTTGTTTTTGTTCCTGTATGAATTCTTCCACGTTGACCTCGACCTGCTCATCTATAGGCACATCAAACACGTCATTGTCTTCATTATACATGGGTCCATCCTCCGGTATCCTGATAGGCATGTTCTCGTTCGTCTGGAACACTTCTTGGAACTCCTCGTCTATGGCAACGAATTCTTCGTTCAGTTGCTCGAAGTCTTCGTCGATCTCTTGGTACTGCTCATCGATCTCCTGGAAATTTTCGTCGATCTGTTGTCTCTCTTCATCAAGTTGTTGGAACTGCTCTTCAATCTCTTCTATGGCTTCCTGGTCGTTGTTCCTGTAGGCCTCTTCCGCTTCTTTCTCTAGTTGCAGTGCTTCTTCTTCAAGTGCTTTGGCTTCCTCTTCTAGTTGTTTGGCCTCCTCTTGGAGTTGCATATCCTTCTCTATCAGGTCGTCTGCCTTCTCCATTAATTCTTCCTGCTTCTCGTCCAGTTCATCTAATACCTTTTCAACGTTCTCTTCTGCAAATGGATCCTCATCTTTTGCCACTTCGTTCTCGTTTTCCTGGACGTTAATTTTTTCTTCTTCTAATTTTTCTATAATGTTTTCTTGGAACTCTTCTATGATCTGTTGTGGTGCCTCTTCTACAAACTGCTGTAATTCTTCTTCTGGTATAAATTCTTCAAACTCTTCGACAAACTCCTGTTGGAACTGTTCAAAGTCCTCAACAATTTCTTCAAATTTTTGCTCAACAACTTTTATTTTGTCATCTACGACTTCTACCTTTTGTTCTATCTGTTGGACTTCCTGTTGGACTTCTTCAACTTTTTCTTCAACCTGTTCTACTTTCTGTTCGATGACCTTTTCATCTTCAAGTACTTCCTCAACTTGCTCTTCAACTTCTTCGATCTCTTGTTCTGCTTCAGCAAGTTCTTCTTGGATCTCTTCTATCTCATCAGCATCTGCGTTTTCCAATTTCTCTTCTAGTTCGGCAATTTCTTCTTTCAACTCCTCGGCTTTCTCTTCAAGTTGTTCCTTCTCTTCTTCGAGTTGTTCAGCCTCTTCTTCTAGTTGTTCTTTTTCTTCTTCAAGTTGTTCCGCTTCTTCCTCAAGTTCTTCTGCTTCCTCTTCAAGTTGTTCCTTTTCTGATTCTGCTTCTGCTTTCTCTTTTGCGGCTTCTTCGGTTTCTGCTTCTGTCTTTCTTACCTTTTCTGTCTTTTTAGTTGTTGCTATGGTCTTGGCAAACTTTTTTAGTACTATTTCTTTTGGCAGTATCACAGGCACAGTTGGTGGTTGCAGTGCCGTTGCTATGGTTGTGGCCTGGAATGCTTCTGTCAACAACACAGATCCAGATTGGTTTGTGATCATTACCTGTCCCACGGTACCGTCTTCGTTTGGTAGCAATACAATTTCGTTTTCTTCTCCGTCCTGGTTGGCCTTACCTGCTACCTGTGTTCCCCTAACACCTATGGTCAACACTGGAGTTGTAACCTGCATGGCATCGTTACCTGTTTTGGCTATCTGTCCCGAGACAAATGAAAAATTACCAGTCAGTATATTTGCATTCATCGAACCTGTGCTGGGATCATCGGGATCATAAACAAAATCATCTATGACCATTTTCGCACCTGGGTCCACTGATATAGTAGATTGATCTTTAAATCCTATACCTACTGCACCGTTGGCCGCATCAACTACATCATTAAGATAGATAAAGTCACCTTTTTGCAGTTCAATGAACTTATCTCCTCTTTGGACAACGACGGCGCTATCGGATATTGTAATTTTTCCTATTGCCTGTGGATCTTCAAAAGCAAGTAGATTGCTGTCAGTATCAACTGCCAGTATGTTTACAATATTTTTTGCAATGGTGCTACCTTGTGGACTTTTAAGATCAAATGGATTTGTAAAATAATCTGTAACAATCTCTTCTAAGGGTCCGTGGCTAATGATCAAGTCATTGCCGTTTTTAACGTAATCACCTTTTGTTAGTAAATCATAACTCAGAGTTATATTATTGTTATTCATATCAACTACCCTATTTACCGTAATATGCCATTACATAAATACCACACATGAAAAGCCTAATCGCCAGTTTGCTATTATGGATAGGTGCGGAAACCAGTTACAACGTTGACTTGCCATATCCTGAAATCATTCAAATTGAAAAAGCACAACTCGAAGAAATATTTTATGGTTCCAGCAAGGAAGGTGCGAGTGATCTCCACGCATTTTACAATATTGAAACAAATGTAATATACCTATCATCAGATTGGAATATGCACAATGCATTTGATAGAGGCGTCTTGTTACACGAATTGATACACTATGTACAGGATATAAACGAAGTGCCCTATGATTGTGTTGGACAATTAGAAGCAGAAGTTTATCCTTTACAGGAAAAATATATGTTAGAAATGCACGGTGTAAAATTTGAGTATGATGAATTTTTTGTTAAACTTTTGGGTCTATGTGATTCTTTTAATCAAAATAATTTTTAATAAAACTTTTAGTTTTTTGATTAATTGCTAAATTCACACACTTTTCCCACATATCATCCTCTTTCAGATCAGTAAAACAAAGAGATTGATCAAAGTTAAGCACTAACCATGAACTGTTTGGATCTCTCGGTGGTGCTGATTCTAGTTCTGCTTCTAACTGGCCGACCTCCCAGGATGATATTCCTAGGCATAATCTAAATTTTTTAGGACGAACTTTGCCTTGTGCTATGTGTTCTATCATTAGTTTGTCCAATGTATATCCTAGTCCTCTTCCCGGCGTAGGAATATGTGTCGTTGCCATTCTGACGTCAAGTGTGTGAAGCACACCAACTAGATTGTCCATCACAGGACCACCATAGTATATCTGTGGGTTGTGGCCTTTTGATCTTTCTAGATTTCCTTGTCTACATATATCTTGGAACGTTGGATGTCTAACAGGCTTGTTTATTATAACGCCATTTGTACCTGTGACGTCATGTTTCCACATATACAACACTGTCTTTTGAAATCTCCAGTCCTGCATTCTTGGTGGAGCAATTAAAAATTTTCCAGCACAATCTATCATGTACTTTTACTTATAAAGTCGAATGCTTTTAGTTTTAGTAATAGTGCTTCTAATTTATTAAGAAAAAGATTGTTTGGTCCATCACTTGCGGCATTGTCTGGATCGTCATGAACTTCCATGAATATACCTGCTACTCCAACTGCTGTGGCCGCCGATGCAATAACTGGAATGTGTTCTCTGTTGCCTCCAGATGATGTTCCTTGCCCACCCGGTTGTTGACAACTGTGCGTTGCATCTATCACAACTGGATAGCCTGTCTTTTTCATCTCATACAATCCTCGCATATCACTGACCAATGTATTGTATCCAAAACTTGTACCTCTGTCACAGAGCCATATATTTTTGTTGCCAGTTGATGCTATCTTATCAGCAACATTTTTCATGTCCCACGGTGCAAGAAATTGACCTTTTTTCACATTTATGTATTTGCCTGTTTTACCTGCCGCCAATAATAGATCAGTCTGTCTGCATAGGAAAGCGGGTATCTGTAATACATCAACGTGCGGTGCAACAATTTCTGCCTGTTGTTCTGTGTGTATATCTGTGATTAAATTAACATTCAATTTATCTTTGATGTAATCAAAAATTTCCATGCCTTTTTCTAATCCTGCACCTCTTTTTCCGTGCAGGCTGGTTCTGTTTGCTTTATCAAAACTTGATTTATATATGAAAGGTATGTTTAGTTTTGTTGTTATTTCTTTGATTGAACTTGCCATTTTATAGGCGTGTTCTTTAGATTCTATTTGACAAGGTCCTGCTATAAGGAAGAAAGGCTTGTCATTGCCAATATCTATGTTCATACTATTAATTATTTGTTTCGTCCAGGTATGAAAATTTTTGGAAAGGTTTCTCTTGATTGTCCTGCTTGTCTACCAAACATATATCCGTAATTTGACGCACTTCTAGGCAGGCAACCCCAACCAATAAAATCATCTGCATTGTCGCTGATAAGGTATTCTCCGAATCCCATGACCAATATTGGCATCTTTATTGCTCGAGTGTAATAATTGAATCCTGCTTTCCACCAGGCAACACCTAAACTTTTGAATGCATCTGAGCCTTGAGTCTGAGCATCTTTGATAATCTGCTTTACTTCGTTTTGTGGTACACCTCTGCTGGCAAAAGCGTCGGCAACAGATTTCACTGTTGGTTTCCTTACCGTCTCGTCTGGATCCTGTAAATTTTTATGTGCGTTTGTAATAAGTCCGGGCGAGTCACCTCTTGCTTCTCCTAATGATTCTGCTTTAGCCATTGCTCTTTCATCTGCGAAGAGTCTTGCATCATTACCTTTAACTTCTATTGGATTTCCATTTACTTCTATATCTCCCGGTGCTTTCATACGCACAGCATTCGATAACATAGACATTCCAAATTCACCATAACCTGTTGATCCTTTTTTAGGCATCCTATATTGTGATCTTACATTTTCAAAAATCTCAAAGGCTTTAAGTGCTGTAGGATCAGGTATAAGATCTGTTATGTTTCCTTTGTTACCTGGAGAAAGTTTTTTTGTGTCTACAAACCCTTCACTACTGTTCCACTTTTGTAAAAAATTATCTAGTTCTTCTTTTTTGACTGGCATCTTTCTTATTAACTTACTAAAGACACCTTGATTAAGTTTCCTAAATCCTTGTATGTCTGCGTCCTTTTGCGATATACCCGTAACCAAAGAATCGATTGTGCCTTTGATCTTTTCTTTGTTTAAAATTTTATATACGAAATCTATTGTGTCTGCGTCATTTACTTCACCCTTTGCAAGTTTATCTTTTATCCAAGACAACTTACCAGCGGTTGCTTGATCTGTGCCCATTATTCCTTCAGGCTTCTCTCTCAAAAACCATGGATTCTCAAATGATTCTTTTTTCATGAACCTGTGTATGAGATCCTGATATAACTTGTCGTATGATTCTTTGCTTATCTGTCCATCACTGAGTCTGTTTTGAAGATCCTTAACACCTGTCAAAAAATCTGGATATGACGCAACATTAGGCATCCTAATAACTTTTTGTTTAGGCTCCGGAAATTTAATTATTTCTGCTTCTTTTGTAAACCAAGGTTCCATATGTGTATTTAACCTTATTGGCTGTCTCGTTTTCTTAGTTCTTTATTAATGCCTATTGACGTTTCTAGTTGTGTTAACGGAGTGTTTAAGATTTCTCTTGCAAAATAGCAAAGTGCTGATGTGTCTTTGGGGAAACACGATCCTGCATAACCTCTTGAACCATCTAGTCCTGGTACCTGCATATGGGTTTTACCTATTCTTGGATCAGTTGAAATAATTTCAGTTAGTTCTCTAAAGTCTTTGCCGCCGGCCTTGTTATATACATCGTGCAACTCATTAAAGAAAGTGACTTTGGTTGCAAGGTATGAATTAATTGAATATTTGACCATCGATGCTGTAATGACATCGGTGTGATATACAGGACAGGAGTTGCAATTAGAATGATTTTTGTACAACTCTTCGACTTGTTTTGTGTATTTTTCTTCTCCACCAAACACGTGCATAGCAGGATTTTTAAAGTCTTGTATATAATTTCTTTCTGTGAGGAATTCGGGATTGTAGACCAAATGTATGTCAATACATTCGTCATTAAGTTGTTTTAAAATGTATGCCGGCACTGTGGATTTGATAACAATAATTTTGCCCTTTAGTCTGTTAAGGTCGTGGATCACAGAGAACAAAATTTCAGTATTGCATTCACCCGTGTCAGATTGTGGAGTCGGCACTGCAACAAAAACAAAATCTGGATCAAACTCAATCAATCCTTGCATTGTATTTTCTCTATAATATTTGGGATCAACTATAAATTTTTTAATGTTTTTGGTAAATCCTTGATTTATTGCGGAACCTACGAATCCGTGTCCTACTAATCCCAGTCTCATAATTTTACTAACGTCTCCATGAATTGTTTAGTTGCTTTTTCCCATGTGTGTATTTTACTACTTTCATGCACTACTTGTCTATTTAAATCTAGACAACTCATGACATTTTTTTTTAGGTCGGGTCCAATATATCCGTTTTTTCCATTGGTAATGACATCTCTGGGTCCTGTCACATCATAAGCGGCCACTGGTGTGCCACAGGCAATGGATTCCAGCATCACCACACCGTAGGTGTCTGTCCTGCTGGGGAACACGAACACATCGGCCTTTTGATAATAATGTGCCAGTTCCTTGCCTGATTTGGTGCCAACAAATTCTACATCACGATATTTGTTTTCATACTTTTTCCTTTGTGGGCCGTCACCTACCATGATCTTTTTGCCGGGTAGGTCCAGTCGGAAGAAATCTTCGAGGTTCTTCTCCACACTTACCCTGCTGACGCACACGAAAGTCTTTTCCGCCTTGGCCTCATGGTCAGGTTTGAACAGGTCAGTATCAATTCCCCTGCTCCATACTTTCACATTTTCATATCCTAGTCCGGTAAGTTCTTCTAACATGGACTGTGTAGGTACTAAAATTTTTTTTGATCTTTTGTTTACCCTTTTCATGAACTTATGTCCTATTGAAGTCGGTATCCATTTGCATTTAGCATTTACAAATTCCGGGAACTTGGTATGGTATGCTGTGGTATAATTGTATTTTCTTTTGTCGAGGCATAGACGGAATATGATTCCTAGTGGTGCTTCGGGGGTGCTGATGTGAACATGATCTGGACGATAAAGATCTATGTGGTGTTGCACCTGTGCGAGATTAGGTATGCCCAATTTAATTTCATTGTACCCTGGACAACCAAATTGTATTGGACAGTTCTCTGGTGAAAAAACCTTTACCTCGTGTCCATCCTTACGTATCTTATCAACCACATTGGTCAAGGTTGTTACAACTCCGTTGACCTGTGGTGTCCAAGCATCAGTTACTAAAAGAATTTTTGCCATGTTTCCTCCAAAATTTTCCAAAAAATCTACCTAATATTCTATACACAAACACTGCTATGATAGGAATTATTATGTTAGGAATTTTCCATTCACTTGGCACGTCGAACGAATAGAATATTGCTACCGAAACAAACACAGATCCAAATGCAACAGCAAAATCACCTATCAATGTTGTAATGAATTGTTTCAAACACACCAGGCTCTTTTTCAACCACTGCGGTACAAGACTCCACCCAGTCGCCAGTATTGATGTAATGAATTCCATGTAATTCCTTATCTGCTGGGGTGTGTAT
>NZHE01000017.1 GCA_002691145.1 Rickettsiales bacterium | reverse complement strand
CACAGAATTTGCTATACACAGACCAGATCGTTACAGAATACAATTTCAAGATCAAAATGGTGTTGTACAAAGTATGAGCGGTACACCATCACAAGTAATAAATTATATACTAAACCAACAATTATAAAATATTAAAAGCACCGGAGGATTGCTGACGAGCGATATATACTAGTTATAAATGCAGGTCATGATCTGCGCCTCCGGTCATGGGCGTGACGGGTAAGTGCTGACAAAGTTCGAAAGTACACTATCAGCAAACGGAGGTTCGACTCCTCCCACGTCCACTAAATTAAATAATATGAATAAAAAAATAGAATTAAAAGTTGAAGCCAAGCTAATTGGCAAAATAGCAAATCATCGATTGATGGTGCGTGAGCTTTTTAAAAAACGTCATGAAGATGCATTTGATGGACTTATAGCCGGTCAGTGTATGCATCATATAAATGAGCTACGAGTGTGGCTCAGAATGGCAGAACTTATAGATAAAGGCAAAGACTGGATTTCAAATAATCCTATTGAGCCTTATGAAACTTATTATGCAAAACAATTAACTAAATAAATATGACACCAATAGAAAAACTACAAGAAAAACTAAACATTGAAATTAACGAGACGTACAAATATGGTGTATATGACCTCGAAGTATCAACTTACAATACGGCCGACGGCTATGAAGTATATGTTATAAATAGCACACCATTTGAAAATAGTCTTGATTGGGAAAACGACGTATTTTATTATCAACCATCATTTGATGACATTATGTCACGTATTATGGAGCTAGACGCAGACTCAAAAGTATATGTATTTGATATTGATGAGTACTTGCCCGAGTATGAAATTGAAAGATGGATTAACGATAACGAAGATACAGATGACTAGTGAACAATTAGAGCAATTAGCGCAGCTAGTAGCTAATAAAATTTTCGAAAGAATGACTGAGCTCCCCACGTGGGAGCCTATGACTCCCCAAGAATTTTTTCATCATCAAGTTGATGCTTTTGGCAATATTAAATATTCTAGCAGAAAAGATTTATTAGCCGCTCAATTAAATGAACTTTCTGCGCAACGTGAAAAATTATTAAAAGAAGAAAAATACGAATTATTAACTGAACTACAAGAAATATATGACAAACTTAAAAAAGAATATGACAACCTTTAAACCAATGCTGGCTCACCCAGTATCTAAAAAAATTGATTTTAATGAAACATTATTTATTCAACCAAAGCTTGACGGTGTGCGATGCTATATTACAAAAGACGGAGCTTATAGCCGAAACGGTAAGCAATTCCACAATTGTAAACATATACTCACTGAGCTTAAACCACTTTTTGATGATAATCCTTATCTCATTCTTGATGGCGAGCTTTATAATCATAAGTTTAAAAATAATTTCAACAAAATAATTTCACTTGTTCGCAAGCAAAAACCAACACAACAAGATAAATTTGAAGCAGCAAGTTATTTACAATTTCATTGTTACGATTTGTTTTCNGATTATGTAGATCCTGAACCTGCAAATTCATTTNCTAANCTAAANTTTATTGATCGNACNCTTGCTATTACAANTCTTAAAAGNAAATACAAACTNAAGTTNACNCACGANGTTGACACCAAAGTNATTTACTCTGANNANGAANTAAANAAATATCACAAACAAAACAAAGCAAANGGCTACGAAGGNTCAATGCTTNGACAAAACAAACCNTATGAACAAAAACGAAGTTACACACTACAAAAAGTTAAAGACTGGTCGGACACCGAGATCACAATCACTGATTATATTGAAGGCCGTGGCAAATTCAAAAACGGTCTCGGCAAATTCATCGGTGTTGATTCAGACAATCGAATAGTTGAAGTACCTTGGCCTTCTCTTACAATACTTGATCGTCAAGGCATTTGGCATAATCGTCAATCTTATATTGGGCAAAAGCTAACCTTTGAATATTTNGAGCGTACACCTTCAGGTGCATATCGTTTTCCTCGTGCAAAAACAGTACGTAATTATGAGTAAATTGCTATACACAATACTCGTAACAGTAACGATATATCATGCTGACCCAANNCAAACNGACAGNACACCTTTTATTACNGCTTCAAANGCACGTATTGATAGCTTAAATCCAGCNAAGCATCGNTGGATTGCTGTTTCACGCGATCTTGAGCCGCTCGGCTTTACATTTGGCGCGTGTGTATTAATAGAAGGTATTAACAAAGAATTNGATGGTGAATGGGAAGTACAAGACAGAATGAATAAAAGATGGACAAAACGAATTGATTTACTTGTAAATACAGATCGTATGTGCTGCAAATGGGATAATATTAAACTAACTTTATTAAAATGAAATCAATTAAATTAACAAATCAATCAACAAAACGAGTACACGAATTTAAGCCTTATCTTATTGGTGAAATACCAAATAGTTTTGATAAAAACAAAACTTTACATTTTAAAAAAAATGGCATAACGTATATTGAAAAAACTGATTCATTTTGGGANTTTATATGAGTATATTAGGTAAATTAATAGTTGACTGNCCAAAATATGGNCATGATGAATTTTTAATCAACACNCAAGTAGCTGATCATGTTCAAGATGCTNCGGTTGCTAATATACTAAANTACTTTAGTGATGAAGCAATAATTGATTTTGAAGAAATATGTTAAAAAAAGTATGGCGCATATGGGCTAAAGCTTTAGGTGAAAAAGCTGCTGAAAATGAAGATTTAGTNGCTTTTGTAAGAACGTTATTAATAGCGCAGGCTGTTATAACAAATATATTAATATCTATAAACATTATAATTAACTGGTTATGAGCGCAATAAAAACTTACAAGCATTACATTACAACAAACGTATTTAAAATACGAGATAAAATAAAGCTAGAAANAAAACCTAAATCACGCAAATGAAAAACTTTAATAAGAAGATATATGCTTTGAATATGGCTTCTTTAAAACATATAGATAGCAATATACCTAAAAAGTATTTTAAATTAGCATATAATATAGCTAATAGCTTTTCTAAAGAATATGCATCTATAGGCGTAAGNAATATAAATGACCTCATCCAAGAATCTTTTTTAGCTTTATTAATTTCATGGAGAAATATTAAATGGGATTTAATAAATAAAATTGAAGATAATATTGACAGAAAAAAAGCTGTTACTAATTATCTTAAAAAAAGTATTACTGGACTAGTGAGAGATGAAATCAAAAAAAACGTTGATGGCACTAAAAAGCCAATAAAAGGTGTATGGGATAACAAAACTAAAACAAGACGNAATGACGTGTTTGGGTTTTTAACAGTTTTATTNCCGCATTGGTTTGACACAAATGTGCTAACTACTATAGAAGATGAAATTTATGATTACGATTATGAAAAGTTAGCTGAATATTTTGATCAATGGTTTGAGCGGCATCTGCCTAAATATAAAGATATGATGCTTATGCTTTATGGTATTGACGACGTTTATTCTAAAGCTAAAAGCATATCTGAAATAGCAGTTAAATTTAATATGAAGCCAGATGCTGTTAAAAANCAAAAGCAAAGACTTTTAAAGAAAATTAAAGATAATGAAGTGGCACTCAATGAACTAGCTTTTTATGTTGTTACTAATAGTATAAAATCTTCTTCAAAAGTTTACGACTATGCTGAAAATAATTTAAAAATATATGCGGATTAACGTCCCATTTTAAAAATATTGCACTATATTATATATACCTATGAATGTATTTAAAACTAAATATAAACTTATAAATAATAATGTTGACTCATTATTATATATACAACATTCTAATGATGCTGTTAGCATCGATATGAACCTTAAGATGAAAGAAGCAAATTATAATATTAATAATATTAAAGCTGTATCTTCATCTAAATACATTAATTTATCGTTGGATAGATTAACCGGTAAAGGAGTTAATAAGAATAATAAAATATCGAATGAATACAACTCTTGTGAATGCCGAGACAACGTAAAAACAGGCTTTGCTACTTTAAATAAAGCTTATAAGCGAAGGCTAATGAAAAAAGATAACATAATTTACGATTTATTAAACTAAAGTACACAACAAATCATGGAAACAAGTGATTATATAGATGACACTGTAAGTTATGTTATTGGCGACGGTATTATAACTTACTACAAAAATGGATTATATTACAAACACAAATTTATATCAAATGACAACAGCGGAAAAATTAAGTAAAATTCAATTTGAGTTTAAAGCAAAAAAGTCTAGGTATAATTCTTTTGGTAAATACAATTTCAGATCAGCTGAAGATATACTAGAAGCATTGAAACCTATTAATGAAAAGTACAGAGTATATTTTATAGTAAACGAAAAATATATACCTGGAGATATAATCGAAACTACGGCTTCGATGGTTGATATCGAAGACCCCAAAAATGCTATACATTCAACAGCTATAGTTGGCGTTGATCTTAATCAAAAGGGTATGGCCACACCACAGCAATTTGGGAGTGCCTCTAGCTATGCTAAAAAGTATGCACTAGGTAATTTATTATTAATTGACGATACTGCGGATGCGGACGCTACAAACAATCACGGCCGAGATATTAAACCTAAAATTAATTCTAATAATATTGAAAAAGCAAAAAAGTTTTTAAGCAACGGAGGCTTACTTAAAACTTTACAGGACAAATATGATATTACTCCTGATGCATTAAAAGAGCTACAGAATGGATAAAAAAGAGATTATTGAAAAGTTGCGTGATGATGAGAATTATTACGGAGAGTTTGGACAAACGTATTTAAGTAATTCTGATATTTACGCTTTACTAAATAATCCTCTTGATTTTAAGAAGCAAAAACCGAAAACAGCCGCTTTAGTTATAGGCGGTTACTTTCACACTTGTATCCTCGAGCCGGAAAAGCTTGATAAATTTAAGATTTCTAAATCTAGTTCTCGTAATACTAAAGAGTATAAGTTGCTATCTGATGGTGATATATGCTTATTAGAAAAAGAAGCTGATGAGATTCAGCTTATGCGTGAAGTTGTTATGGATAATGATTTATTTAGGCAGCTTATACAAGAAGGCGACGTTGAATACGAAAAACCAGGCTTAGTAGAGCTTGAGGGTATGATGTGGAAAGGAAAAGCTGATATAGTTAATCACTCAGAACAATTAGTAATTGATTTAAAAACAACTGGAAATATTAATAGTTTCAGTAGCTCAGCTTATAAATTTAATTACGATAGCCAAGCTTATATTTATTCTAAAATGTTTGGTTATGAACTAATATTTTTAGTTATTGACAAGAACACTCATCAACTTGGTTTGTTTGATTGTTCAGATCGTTTTATACAATCTGGCTCAAACAAAGTAGCAAAAGCGGTGCAAATATATGAAGAGTTTTTCGTTAATGACGGTACTGACATAGGGCAGTATTATATATCAAAGACCCTATAATTGTTTAATTTAATTTTATTTATTATGCCAAGAACGCGCAAAAGAACATGTGATGTAACAGGAATTACTACAAATGAAAAAAACTTCTATGCAAAACAAAACCACGTAAAAGCGGTTGATAACATGCGTAGAGTAACTGGTGCCAATAAAGACCAGCTTAGAAGAATGTTTAACCAAATAGCTACATATTAATGGCAAGTATTATTTCAGGAAGTATTGATCTAACTAAGATTGATAAATCTAAAATTTACGAAGGTAAAAAAGGTAAATATTATCCTGTTACTGTTGTAGTCAACGACGAAGTTGGCCAATATGGTGACTCAGGATATATCATGACTGAACAAACTAAAGATGAAAGAGATGCTAAAGCTCAAAAACAGTATTTAGGGAATGTAAAAGTTATATGGACTAATGGTCAAAATGTTGGTACAGCAGATAAAGGTGTTCAAGCAAGTATTGAAACGCAAACTGCTCCAGCACAGACCGAACCTGATTTACCTTTTTAATGAATGAAGATTTTGATTTTGTAAGCATTGAAT
Organism: Rickettsiales bacterium; assembly: GCA_002691145.1. Classification (GTDB taxonomy): domain Bacteria; phylum Pseudomonadota; class Alphaproteobacteria; order Methylaequorales; family Methylaequoraceae. The sequence continues at coordinate 5,825 of NZHE01000017.1, read as the reverse complement.
ACGATGAAGACGGAGAAGTAACATTAATTGAAGATTAACATGAATACAACAGAGATTAACGGTTTTGAAATTGATAATTTCAATCAATATGATCTTGATGTAGGCAAGCGAGAGGGTATATGCCCTCTTTGCTCGCATACAAGACAACCCAAAAATCAAAAAGCAAAATGTGCTATGTATGATTGGGAACGTGGTCTCGGTACTTGTATGAATTGTAATGAGGTGTTTCAATTACACACTTTTAAAAGACAATCCAATAATATCAAAGAATATACCAAACCTGAATGGAAAAATAATACAACATTAAGTGATAATGTTATTAAATGGTTTGAAGGCCGCAGTATAAGTCAAAAAACTTTGGTTAAAATGAAAATAACTGAAGGTATTGAATTTATGCCGCAAACTGGCAAGAGTGAAAATACAATTCAATTCAATTACTTTATTAATAATGAACTAATAAACATAAAGTATAGAGATGGTAGAAAGAATTTTAAACTTGTTAAAGGAGCCGAAAAGGTATTTTATAATATTGATCGTACTATTGGTCACGATTATGTTGTTATTGTGGAAGGCGAAATGGATGCTCTTTCTTTTGTGGAAAGCGGAATTGAATCCGTTGTTTCTGTTCCAAACGGAGCTACTATTAATAACACTAACCTTGATTACCTGGACAGCTGCATTGACTATTTCGAATCAAAAGAAAAAGTCATACTCGCAGTTGATGCAGATGAGGCAGGACTGGCGCTTAAGCAAGAACTTATTAGAAGACTCGGAGCAGAGAGATGCTTTACGGTTGAGTTCGGAACATACAAAGACGCTAATGAATTTCTTGTGGCACACGGGCGCAGTATGCTTGCTGATGTTATTACTAAAGCTAAGCCTGTACCCATTGAAAATGTTGTAACATTAAAGGATATAAATGATGAACTGGAAGAATTTATTTATGAAGGCTTTAAGCCGGGTTATCAAATCGGTCTTAATAACTTTGACAGCATATTTAGTACTTATACAGGGCAATTCATCACCGTTACAGGAGTGCCTAGTTCTGGTAAGTCTGATTTTGTTGATCGAATGGTGGTGGGTTACTACTTAAAGTATGGCTGGAAAACTGCATTTGCATCACCTGAAAACAAACCAACTTTTCTGCATACACATAAACTAATAAGAAAGTTAGGAGGTTGGATGCCCAGCAAGGATGATATAGGCACAGATCGTTGGAATAATATCATATCTAAAGTAAATGATAATTTTTATTTTATTGAAAACGAAAGATATGATTTAGATGCAGTACTTGCTAAAGGTGCTGAACTTGTAAAACGTAAAGGTATTAAATGTTTAGTTGTAGATCCATATAATAAAGTTAAAATGCAGGGGGCAAGCTCAATGAGTATACCCGATGCTACTATGGAATATTTAACACGCATAGAGGCCTTTGCTAAAAAATATGACGTACTTGTTATTATTGTTGCACACCCTACTAAAATGTATAAAAAAGAAGATGGTACAATTGACGAACCAACTATGTATAGCATTAAAGGCGGTGGTGAGTGGTATGATGCATCATATCACGGCTTACTTGTTCATCGCAATTACGAGCAAAAAACCGTCAAAGTTAAGGTGCTTAAAGTAAAGTTTCAAAATTTAGGTGAAAATCAAGCTGAAGCTCATTTTAAGTGGGATCATATAAGCGGAGACTATATGCCTATTGAAGAAACAAATGTAAATGCAATGCCATGGGAAGTGGATTAAAAAAGAAATCTAATTACAAAGGTTTAAATACAGATTTTACTCCTAGTAAAGAACAAATGGAATGGTCTAAATATTGTATTCGTAATAATATTAGAATAAGTCCAGCCCCTACACAACAAGGTTTATATCCAGAAGAATGGCGGATTGAAATACGTATTGGGCCCTATAAAAGAGGTGAAAAACCTTACTTATCGCCTAATGTTTATACAGCAGATAACATATGGGAAGAATTATATAATATGAAGAAATACTATTATGATAAACGTACAAGATGAGTACAAAGGATTATTATCAGGAATACTCTACGGAGGAGCACAAAAAGAAGATAGAACAGGCACAGGGACGAGGTCTGTCTTTGGACGAGTATTACGCCACGATATGGCCAGTGGCTTTCCATTGTTAACAGCTAAAAAAATATATTTTAATCATGCAATTACGGAATTACTATGGATTCTTCAAGGACGCACTGACATTGCTTACCTGCACGAGCACGGTGTTACTTATTGGGATGATGATTTTAACAAGTCTAATAAAAAAGACGGAACTCTTGGCCCTATTTATGGTAAGCAGCTTAGGGACTTTAATGGTGTTGACCAGCTTAAATATGTACTCAAGCAAATTAAAGAACAACCAAGCTCGAGGCGCATTATGGCAAGCTTATGGAATCCCAACGATCTTAATGATATGGCACTTCCTCCCTGCCATTACGGCTTTCAAATATATATTAATAACAATAAATTAAGCTTAAGTTGGAATCAAAGATCTGTAGACGTATTTCTTGGATTACCTTATGATATAGCTATGTACGGTTTATTATTATTAATGCTAGCTAAAGGCAATGGGTATGAGCCAGGTCAGCTTACTGCTTTTATGGGTGATTGCCATTTATACAATAATCATATTAATCAGGCAGAAGAATATTTAAATAGAAAAGATTTAAAATTACCTTCCGTATTAATAAAAAAAGGTTTATCTTTGCCTATAGAAATACCAAAGCATTCTGATTTTGAATTAATTAATTATAACCCACAAAAACCAATTAAAGCACCATTATCTACATGATGTATTATATATACCACATTCCAGGAAAAAAAATAGGATGCACTACTAATGTACAAAAACGTGTTGTAGAAACACAAGGCTATAAACCTGGGGAATACGAAATATTATTTGAAACAAACAATATGGAAGAAGCTTCAATGGCTGAAAGAGTTTTACAAAAAGACTTAGGCTATAAAGTAGATAGAAAACCTTATAAAGATTTATTTAAAAAAACTATGAATAAATACAGTTCATCCGATGCTACCACAACTTTTAAAGTATCGCCTAAAGAGATAGATGCTAAATTTTTAGCAGATCTTGAAATTAAAAATAACTACGGAACATTTAAACTTGATTCAACAGATAAAATTGATTGGGTTATATCTAATATACATAATAGCCAATTTGGCCCTAACTCCTGTTATGTATATAATAAAGCTATGGCTGCGGCGGCAGAATTCCAAAAACAAAAATCTGACGTAGATGAAAACGTTTTTGATTTAATACGACAATGGGCTTATGAAAAAGGTATTACCTCAAATGGCGATCCTAAAACACAATTAATTAAATTATATGAGGAATCAGGGGAGTTATCACAAGGGATACTTAAAAATAATCAAGAAGATATTATTGATGCTATTGGTGATTGCATTGTTGTTCTTACTAATCTTGCAACCCTCACCGGTAATCGTATTGAGGACTGTATTCAGTCTGCTTATGATGAAATTTCTAATAGAACTGGTAGAATGATTAATGGAACATTTGTAAAAGATGCGTGATAAAATTATACAACAAGTAGTAAACAAAATACAATCTCGCTCTGACGTAGGCTTTAAAAAGTATGGTGTTACTCTTTATGATGATGATCAGCCGTTAGATGCATGGCTTAATCATATTCAAGAAGAATTGATGGACGCGGTTAATTACATTGAAAAAGCTCGTATGTCATTACGCGAAGAAATTGAAGAATGTTATTTGCAAGATGTAAAAAATATTGAAGTAACAGATCCTGAAACAATATCAGCATATCCAGAACCTGATTATGGAAATATGTGGACAACTAACCATACTTAATAAATGAGGCGAAAAAAAAGCAAAAAGCGAGGACCAGTAACAGCAAAAAAAATATCATACGACGGTATTAATTTTGCTTCTGGTCTTGAACGCTACACGTATATGGCTTTAAAAAAAGAAAAACTATTTGAATTTTATGAAGGCGAAACTTTCCATCTTATCGAAGGCTTTGATTTTCCAAATGAATCTTACGAAAAACAAGCAAACGGAAAAGGAGAATATATTAACAGAGGGAAAAAGAAAATATTGGGAATTAAATATACGCCTGACTTCACTGGGAAAGATTATATAATTGAATGTAAAGGAAGAGCTAATGAATCTTTTCCTTTAAGATGGAAACTATTTAAACTATGGCTCACGAAAAACAATATTGGAAAGACGCTTTACAAGCCGCAAAACCAGAAAGAAGTAGATCAAACGGTACAACTAATAAAGAACAACAGAAAAAGCAAGCGAGGTTAATGTATGGCCGCAGAGTATTGCAAAAAGATATTAAAAAACTTTTAGATAAAAAAATAATTAAATATAAAGATATAGTTGGAATACACAGAAAACACGGAATTAAAGTTACCTGAGCATTATGCTGAGAGAATAAATTTTCACATGAAAATGTTACTTTATTATTTAAAAGAAGAAAAATTATGGCGTGGGAATTAAGCTTAGGGTTATATCCTGGAATATTAATAGGAGCTAGAACATATTCAAATGAAAAAAATATAATTGAGCACGTTGTATACATACCTTTTATAGAACTTTGTTTAACAATATATAAAGATGGCTAAAAACAAAATAAACCTAACTACTTTTATTGAAAAATCAAAAGTAAGTAGACCAGGGATTCACTCAAAATCTAAAACATCAAATTTAAAATCAAGTAAAAACTACGTAAAAAAATATCGCGGGCAAGGAAGATGAAAGAATCAAAACTAATTGAAATGCAAAATAGATTAGAAACTTTAGGTGCTGCTGTTACAAGGCTAGTAAACGAAGTTACTAATTTAAAAGACCTAAGTATAGGTACGATGGAGCTTGTAAAAAAGCTTCCTGATTATGAAAAAGCTTTAGAAGAATTAAAAGAACAATATAAGAAAAACAAAGATGAGTCTATTCAAGGAAAGGATACCGTATAAACCATTTGAATACCCGGAATATTATACAGAAGGTTGGTTAAAACAGGCACAGGCATTTTGGTTACATACTGAAATACCCATGTCGGGTGATGTTAAAGATTGGAATGAGCGGTTAACTCCTGAAGAAAAAAATTTAGTAGGAAACATATTATTAGGCTTTGCGCAAACAGAATGTGCGGTGTCTGATTACTGGACACAGAAGGTTGTATCGTGGTTTCCTAAGCACGAAATACAGCAAATGGCTATGATGTTCGGAAGTCAAGAAACAATACACGCTGTTGCTTACTCATATTTAAACGAAACATTAGGTCTTGAAAACTTTGAAGCATTTTTGCATGAACCTGCTACTGCAGAGCGATTTGAAAACCTTGTTGCCTATGACGGTTCTGATCCTGTGGGAATTGGAAGATCGTTGGCCATCTTTAGCGCATTTGCTGAAGGAGTATCTTTATATTCCGCTTTTGCTGTGCTTTATTCTTTTCAGCTTAGAAACTTGCTTAAAGGCATTGGACAACAAATGAAATGGTCTGTAAGAGATGAATCCCTGCATAGTAAAATGGGCTGTAAGCTTTTTAGGCATATGTGTGAAGAAATACCAACACTATTAGAAGACTGTAGAGAAGATGTTATTAAAGCCGCACACACAATGCTTGCCGCAGAAGACAAGTACATTGACAAAATGTTTGAACTTGGAGATATTGAAAATCTCAAAGCCACCGATCTTAAACAATTCATTAGAAAAAGACTCAATGAAAAAATGGTTGAACTTGGTTACCTCGATCTCGGGGAATACTTTGCATATGACGAAAACAAATCAGAAAATCTTGATTG
>NZHE01000016.1 GCA_002691145.1 Rickettsiales bacterium | reverse complement strand
TTGGTGCGACTTTGAATCTTGGCCAAAGCCTTTACACGCAGGCTTGAAAAATACTTTAAACAATAAAAGTATAAAGGGTAAGTTACAGACTATTTTAGATTTGATTGTGTAATTCTACATCACACTGGACCATACAGATCCGTTCCAAACTCTTAATTGATTATCACCAGTAGTATAGATCAATTCTCCGCCAACTTTAGTTCCATAGGCACTATTTGCCGCTGATTCAGTTGCGAATCTAGGTACTAAAAACCTGTAAGGTTGTAATTGTGCTGTGGTAGTAATTTTTCCAGTACCATTGGCATCTAATTGTAAATCAGCATTTGAACTGTTTGTTGTTATCTTGTTTCCAGAAAATACTATATCACCTGTTGAACCTCCACCATCAGTAGTTAAAGTAACACCGCCTGCTGTGGATCCGTCTGATACTTTGAGTGTGTTGGTAGATGTATCTAAGATCAGTTCACCAGCATCACCAACGTGTACAGTGGCACTTTCCGCTATGTGTTTGAATTTAATTTTTCTAGTTGCCATGCTAATATTTACTCATCTTTGATGTAAGATTTACCGGTAAGTTTTTCAATATCTCTAATCATTTCTTCCATATTGACACGTACAGTCTTACCTGTTTTTGTATTTCTTGAATAGTATTCCCACTCGCCTTGTTCGTTGTGAGGAGATATCTTAGTAACGTTACCCGCTTCATCTTGAACATAAACTTCAGCACTTGCGGATTCGTCCTTGGCATATATTTTTGCAAAGTTGGCAGTTGTTGATGGATCACCTGTCTGTACACCTAGTTCTGTCACTCCGCTGACTCTTAAGTTTGTATCGTTTAATAATTGTAACGAGTCAGATCTAAACCTTGCAGTGATCACATTTGATCCTGCCTTCCTGTGTGCTATCTCTATTATACCATCTTCAGAACCATCTGATGCATCTAGTATCTTACCTGTAATTTTTGCATAAAGCACTTCTTGGTCAGCATCATTCTCGCCTTTGAATTTGATCTGTCCTAGGTAATCCGCATCTGCCGGACTTGAACTGTTTCTCTTCAATGTAAATACCGGGCCTGCTGTACTCGAATCTTCTGTTGTTGTTATTGTAAGTGAATCTTGTGTTGTTACATTTGTAATTGTTTGTGAGCCAATGATATCCACTGTACCAGTGCCTTCTGGATCTAGTGTTATGCTCTGGTTTGATGCCGCTGATTTTATTGCATCTGTGAAAACACTTCCTTGGAATGTAGCATTTGAAGAGAATGTTTTTGCGCCTGTAATTGTTTGAGTACCACCAATGTTAACTGTACTTGCGGCTGAGACACTTTCCTCCCTTTTCATGTTTATTCTGTAAGCATTGACAGTTGTCGAAGACCCGCTGGTAGATGAGGCCTGTATAGTCACAGTACTTCCTGATATTGTAGCAGTAAAAGTTAACTGATCTGTGCCTTTGGTAGATACCATTGGACCTGTTGTGATATAAGCATCAGTTCCGTCAGTGGCCACTGCGAGTTCAGTAATACTTGATGCATTGCTTTCATTAGAACTTGTTCCTACAACGTAATAGAAAGCACCATGTATCGCTGAAGCGTCAAACTGATCAATTGTAGTGGCTGTCGAAGAAACTGTTGTTGCGGGAATAATCTTTTGATTTGTTGCCTCAAATCCTGTCTCGGAATCACTTAACAAGATTCTGTGCATTTTTACATTTAGGTTTGCCCTAGCACCCGATCCTGACAATGTGACATTGCTTCCACCTAAGGTGGCTGTTAGTGTGATTAAACTGTTGCTTCCTGTTCTTACACTATTATAGTCTGTGATGTATGCTGTTGTACCATCGTGTACAACCAAACATTCTATTGATTCTAATTCATCGTCTACTTCATCATTCACAGAAATAAAATATTTCGCTCCTCTATAAGATGCGTGTGCCCAAGTATCTAAACTTTCTGAACTGCTGTCTACATCAGAATTGATTACTATTGCTGTATTTCCACTTGTACCTACACTGCTGTTATCTCCTAATTGTATCGAATATGCAGTTACACTGTTAGAAGCAGAATGTCCAGTTGCTCTAAGTCTAACTGAGCCTCCTGATACATCACCGTTAAAAGTTTGTCCTGTTGTGGTTCCTGTCTTAGTCACGTGAGATGTGGAAGCATATCCGTTTGAGTTGTTATGGATTACTGAAACTTTTTGTACCGCCACTTGATCATTGATTTCGTCTCGAGATGTTATGTAATACAGTGCGGAATCATATTGTGCAGTGGAATTTGATTCTATGGTTTTTTCTTCCGTACTACCTATACCTGTCTTTTGTATCAAAGATGCTGTGGTGTCATCTGATATTGTGGTACTGGCAGTGCTTGATAATGCTCCAGAAAAGACAAATCCAGACGCTGTTGATTTGATTGTTTGATCACCAACGTGAATTGTGCCTGAGGATGCATATATATCTTTAAACCTTTTACTAGATGAACCAAGGTCAACTGCATTATCAGTTGCTGGAAGAATACTCGAACTTGTTTCTATTATTCCGCTACCGCTGGCACCAATTTCAATGTTTTCATTTGACCTTTGTCCTGTTATCTTATTGTCATCTATTGTTATGCCACCTGTTGCTAAACTATCAATAGACACAGTGCCAAAACTAATACTTCCAGATCCATCTGTTTGTAAAACTTGATTGGCACTACCATCTGCTGTTGGAAGTGTGTAAGCACCGTTGACACTAATTGTGCCTGTGGTTTGCACCCCTGTATTGATTGTTTTTAATTTTTCTGAGCCATAATAATATAATTTTAACTCACCAGTAGAACCGTCTGCCCTTAGATAATCGGCTAGACCACCACTGCCATCATCTGAACCTATGACTACGTCTTTGTTGTCAGCATAAGTTCTAATGTTTATATCGCCGGTTGTCTCGTTGATGTTAAGATTAGTTCCAGTGTGTTTAATATTTGTGTCTGCATCAGTACCCAATCTCAATTCAATACTGTCATTAAATTTAAGATTATCTGTTACAGTGCCTCCAGCAATAGAGGTACCAGCAAGTGTTGTTGCTGTTATTGTTCCGTTTACTTGTAATGCTGTTGTTGGTTCTGAGATACCTATACCCACACGACTGTTTGTTACGTCAAGATAAAGTAGGTTTGTTTCAAATGCAAGGTCGACGCCATTCCTAGTCAGATTGGACTTTAATACCGACCCTGATATACGACCTATGGCCATACTTAGGTTCCTCTCATATAATAATGTTAGTACGGCAATACACCATACACGACCTCGTTATCATTGCCGGCCGACAGCAGTAACAGTATTTATGTTTATTATGTGCCAATAACTAGATAGTGTGCCCATTGTGGTGGTAACCACTGCAATATCCATGCCCTATTACGCCACAATAGGTATAAATCATCTAGTTCTATCTGGTCTAAATTTTTAAACTGCACTCTAAAATATGGCCAGTCGTAGGATGTCAATACCAAATCAAAATCATCCTCGCCTTTGAATACCCTTAGGTGAAGATATTTGTACCTATTTTCTTTTATAAGTTTTTTCACGCACCTCTCCTGTTGGTGCGTTCCTTCGGTTGCCCTACTTCCGTCCTGTGGATGAACGTAAAAGTATTTATAAATCGTAAAAAAAAACGGGTCTACATTCCTGCAAACCCGTTTAATTCTAAAGATGTAATATCTTAGTTGTTTGTTCTAACAACTGCTAATACTAAACCAATTCCTGCATCTGTCTTGTCTTCTAATGCTCTTCCAACTACGTGGAATGGATTGATTGACTCACCCTCTGCTACTGCTCTCGCAGTACCTTTAATTGAAGATGATACTAATCTTTGACCTTTGCTTACTGCACCTGTTACTCTTACAGGAGTTCTTCCTGTCATTGCAACAAATGGGTGTGACTCGTCGTTACCTGCTAGTGCATTCATTCTGTATGCTGGTTGAGTAGAAATAACACCAAAAATCGTGTCTGATAAATCAGTTGTTGATTCTGTGATTTCTGCCGCACCGCCTAGTGTAACAACAGCACCTTCTGACATAGGAGCGTCTGCTTCGAAACGCTCGCCAACGTCCGCGTATGCCGCCGATGTTGCCTGTGCGTGTACCACATTTGCTCTGATATCTACAAGGTCTTTGTTTGATAAGTCGTCGTCTGATCTGTAAGCAGTCCAGGCACCACTTGCGTTACCAAAAGTTGATGTTCCGTCGTCTGCGAATGTTTCATCCCAAACCCAGAAAAGATCTTCTTCTGTGGCACTTGATGTTGCACCTCTGTTGGCTTTTAAGCCAGAAAAAGATGGCATACCTGCCGCACTTGACACGTTTCTGTTAACTTCGATCATGTTGTCTTCAACTGATAATGTAGTTGTATTCAACTCTGTTCTAGTTCCGTCAACTGTTAAGTTTCCTGTTATTCTTACAAGACCATTAGTCGCTATTAACTGATCAGTTCCACCTATGTCTAATGTCACAGATGAAGCACCTACAGTTACATTGTTTGAACCTGACACAATTGAAGTTTTTGCTGTCAATTGGTCGTCAACGTATTTCTTGTTAGCCAAAACTGCATCACTACCTGGTGCACTTGAGTTATCAAGTGTTAAACTTGATATCCCAGTCACTGCGTTTGAAGACGCCGTGATTGCTACATCACCTACTGATAATCCGTTATTGACTCTAAAGTTTCTCGCCGCCATAGTTCACTCTCCCTTATGGTTGATTGTTAATGTTAAACTATTGTTTAACGTATTATTTACCAAGATTTCGCTATTAATGTGTTGTAGTTTAATAATTCCGCCGTAAAAAAAAGGCCCTATATTTCTACAGGGCCTTTTAATATTCTATGTTATGCTATTACACGCCTTGTAAAGAGTACTGTACTTTAGCAGATGAAGATCCACCTGTACTAGTTGCTTTTACTTCGACTGTGCTTGAACCGTCGTGGTTGAATGTAATTGTAGCAAGATCAGATGATCCTGAGTTAGTTACACCGTACACTGTTCCAAATGCAGTTGAACCGTTGTGTAAAACCAGTGACTTCATTACAGAGTATTCTGAGTTAGCAGAATCAGTTATTGTGATCAATAACTCTGCTGATCTGTAAGATGCCGCATTAAACGTCATGATGTTAGTTGCAGTTGATTCAAACGAGACTGAACTTGTTTGAGTTCTTGCAACACCACCTGTCGCTAGTGCAGTGTTATCAAAACCAGTCATTGCAAATATTCTTGCACCACTGTGTGGAGCAGAAGTAAATGTAATGTTTGTTCCTGATACTGTGTAGTTTTCTGTTGGTTCTTGGTAAACGTTGTCAATAAACACAAGGACATTGTTAGCATTTTCAGGTGCTGAACTAAAGAATCCTGTGATTGTTGTTGTTGAACCGTCACCAGTTGATGATACTTTAGAAATTGTTGGTGTGTCACCAGCAATCGCTAATTCAACGTAAGTTGATCCATCATTACAAGCCTCATACTTAGAAGTTTGAGAGTTGAATCTGATGATACCAGTTGCCGCTGTTGGTCTTTGAGCAGTGTTACCTACCGGTACTCTTAACGCATCAGTTGATCCAGAGGCATCTAACGCAAAACTTGGTGAACTTGTCATTACACCAACTCTGTCGTTACCCGCGTCTACGAATAAACCGTGTGTGTTACCATTTGATTCTACTCTAAAGTCAACATCAGCAGATGCTTCGTTGAATACAACTGAACTTGACGCCGCAGTTGTTATAGTTAAGTTACCAGTTGCGTTAGCAATGGCAGTGTTTGCACCATCGTGTGCGATTGTAAAGTCATCACCGGCACCAACTGCGAAGTTAGTACTGTCGGCTTTAACTTTTAATGTGCTACTAGTTTCTAATGTAGTAAATTTACCACTAGAAGCCGTAGTTGCACCAACCGTAGCATTGTCAATAGCACCACCATTAATGTCGACTGTGTCTGACTTGAACGTACCGATTGCTTCTACTACACCTGTACCAGCCGCATCTAAAACCAAATTGTCATTTGATCTAGATGATACTACTTTGTTATCCTCAATGGCTACACCTTGTGTAGACACTTTGTTAAATGTAGCATCTTTTGCCTGGATGTCAGCGTAGGAATCGATTGTTACGTTACCTGCTGTCGTTCCATCCTCAGAAGCCGTAGTTGCAAACACAAATTCGTCTGCTGACTCGTCCCATAAGAATGATACGTTTGCTAAAGATCCTCTGTTAAAGAATAGACCTTGGTCAAAGGCATTCGCCGCTCCACCTGAGTTATTCTTCGCTAATTGAATTAGCGGATCTTCAACTGTTAATGTTGCACTGTCAACTGTTGTAGTTGTTCCGTTAACTGTGAAGTTACCTCCAACAACAACGTTGCCGGAAGTTGTTACAGTTGTAAACGTTCCCGCCGCCGCTGTGTTGGCACCGATTATGATTCCATCCATGTTACCAGATGAGTCAATGTCTATTGTACCATTTGCAGTTAAGTTTGTAAACGTACCAGCCGCGGCTGAGTTAGCACCAATTATTGTGCCATCCATCTCACCACCACCGATGTTTACTTTTGATAGAACAACCTCACCTGTACCGTTTGGTGTGATTGATATGTTTTCATTAGATCTCGCGGATACAATGTCGAATCCGTTAATATCTAAGTTACCGCCTAGTTGGGGTGTAGTATCTTCTACCATATTGTCAATACCGTCGCCCGCCAAACTTGCATATGCTCCGCCAGTGTAACCCTCAATCCTACTTAAAGTAGAATTGTATCTGATGTCACCGTTTGCTGGTGAACCAGGTCTTTGAGCCGTCGTTCCCGAAGGAAGTCTCAAACTGTCTGTTGCAGAGATGTGAAGTTTTACGGCCGGACTAGCAGTTCCAATACCTACTCTTGAATTCGTTACGTCTAACGCCAAGAGGTTCGTTTCAAATGCTAAATCCGTTCCTGATCTCTCAAGATTGGCTTTGAGCATCTGTCCTGATATTCGTCCTATTGCCATAATAGTTTCTCCTTGTTACTTTCGAAAGTTAATTTAACGTTAAATTAATTTATGATTTAACGTCAGTATTTACCGTGCCATGCAGATTTACCCGGCTTAAATACAGATGTTATGAAATATACGCACATTACTGTCCTAGGAAATATACCCATAGAATACGACATGAAGACTCCTGCAAAACTGGGTGATGTGATTGCAAGTGGCATTTGTAACAAAACTGTAAAGTTTAAGTATGCAGTCACCAACAATGAATTAGAATTACAAAACATGATCAACTTTTCACACTACAAAGACACCATGCTTTTAACAAATACCGGCCTATATAAAAAGTATTTCTTTTTTGACAATGTGGATTATCTACCCATATTTGGTGATGTTGCAAGTGTAGGTTTAGATTTTTCAGAATTAAGCAATCAAAATCTAGCACTTTTATTGGCAATTTGGTCCGACGCCGACAGAATATTCCTTTGCGGATATGATATTGAAGATCTAGATGAAAGAGAGATTCTAATTAAAGTGATGACCAATCATCCAACAACACATTTTTACTTTTGTAGGAAGCCTAATATTAACAAAATTAAATTGTTTGATCATTTGAAAAATGTGAAAGTGTTTGATTATCCGGAGTTTAAGACATATGGCAAAAATTAAAACAGAAACATTTTACAAATATTCAGTTATATTAAAATGGCCAATGGTCGCAAGAAATAGGTCATTAGAAACTTTACAAGAGCGTCCTGATATAGTGCAAGAAATGAATCATTTCAGACAAAAAATTGAAAATGTTTTAAAATTAATTTTAAAGAAAGAATTTAGAATAGAAGATAAATTTCATATGAACGGAGTAAGGATTGAATTTGCAAGTGGACAAGATTTATACGAATTTATTATTAGACAGCCTGAGTTCGAATGGGAGATTGTCCCAGAAATAGGTACAGTAAATAAACTTACCGGCGAATATAGAAAATTTATTTTGAATTACCAACCAGATGGTATCAGTGTTGATTAAGTTTGTGCTTCGGCAAATCCCGACATTATCACAATCCTTGCACCTGTGTGTGGAGCCTCACTGATTGTAATCGAAGATGTTGAACCATCTGTGATATAATTTTCTGTAGGTTCCTGCATCACACCATCTATATACACAATTAAATTTTTTGGATCTGTCGCAACATTTATTGACGCGAATGTATTCGTAGATCCATCTCCTGTAAAAACATCTTTTTTAACTTCTTGAGATGTGTGTTCTGTTCTTAAACTTGTAAAAGTAGATCCGTCTTCTGAAACTTCATACTTGCCTGTGGTACTGTTAAATCTTATAAGTCCTGGTGTCGCACTTGGCCTTTGTGCAGTAGTTCCCACTGGTACTTTTATGCCTGAGTTTGTATTGAATACAAAATTACCTGTGCCTGTTGTGTTAAGAGTAAAGTCTGCATTTGTTGTATCTTGGTTTATTGTTGATCCTGAAAATGAAAAATTACCTGTGTCTCCAGCACCACCACCTGAAATGTTTTGTAAACCTATTTGTCCAGTGTATCTTGCTCCAGATATGTAGACTGATTTTCCTGTAAAGTTTATTCCATTTGGTAGATTCGTTCCAATGAAATGTAGGACACCGGATTGATAATCAAAGAACCATTCGTCGTTGTTTCCTGAACCAGTACCAAATAACTGATCTCCCGAACCAGCGGCGTTGCCGGCATCACCCGACGTATGAACATAAACTTTTACACCATATGTTGATCCAAATTCAGGTGGTATCCAATCTGTTAACTCTGTTTTCCAGGTTCGATTTGCTGATGCTGTGTTGTCAGCGGCTGTTTCGTCCGGCGTACTTGTTGGATAGACTGTTACTACACCCGAACTTGATCCTGGCATTACTGCGGGAATACTTGATGCTTGGTTCCAAGTTTTATCACCTCTTATTAGTAAAGGTGATGCAATGGCTTCGTTAGGTGCTTTCTTATTCGCATTGGTATCTGTTTTGGTTGCACCGTAACCAATTTTCTTCCAAAGATAATCTATTTTTTTTTGCGTCTGTAATTGCCATTAATCTATTGCTAGTGCCGTGACACTGTCTCCTGAATTCAATTTAATTCTTAGTAAAATTACGTTTCCTGTTGCATTTGTTCCGTTCTCAGTCCCTAACGTGAATGTAAATTCTTGTGAAGAATAAGAGGTGCCGTCGACTACCCTATCTCCAGAATTGAATGCACATCCATTAGAACCATTTCCGCCATTGCCTGTGTCTGATCCTGGTACTCCCGATCCTCCATATGTTGTTGAACAGTCTAACCATCCGTTCAATCCTGATGCATTATCTATCGCAGTGCCTGGCGCCGCAATAAACATACCTGACACTGTACCTGATAAGGTTACATTGAAGTTGGCCATTGTTGACCTTCTAAATGCAATAGTAAAATATTGTGTGTTGGTATCACTAGATCTATCAGGACCAACAGGTAAGAATGTTGAATAGTCTGTTGTTTCATGTTTTATTGTTCCAAATCTTACGCCTGCTTCTCTTGTACCTGCAACTGTTTTTGCACCTGTGAATAAGTTGTTTGTATAGAAGTTTGTGCCTCCAGCAAATGATGGTGTATCTGTTGTTTCTCCTGCGAAGTCGTATATACGCAAAGCATCGTCATCGTGGGTTGCACCCAGTGAGTCGCTTACTGTGATACCACCTTGCTCGTTGTCTAGGCCTGTAGGAGTTGGATTGTAAACCTGTATTTTTGTACTGCTACCTGTGTTGTAACTTCCTGTGCCGTTGGCATTCCTTGCCCTAATTTTTATTTCGTTAACTGCTTTAGTTGATGATGTCTGATCAACATTTATTGATAATGTGCCCAACGTGTATGCAGACGCAACACCTGTATCTGTAACTGGAGTCCCACCGCTCAACATTGTTGAAGCACCATCTATGTCACTGTAAGTGTAATCTGTGTTTGATATGGCATTACCAGATGACCCTTCTGATCTAGTATCATAGTCGACTTCAACAATGTTTGATTGGTCGGTGTATGCTTGTCCTGTAAGATTTTGGACTTGTACACCTGTGAGATTCAGTGTTGGTTGAGAACCATCATCTGAATAGTATGGCACTCCGGCAATATATCTCAATGTGCCAGAGGCATTCTGCGCCAACGTACCTACATTTGAGATTGTTGGTGTTGCAGAAATATCGTCTCTTAAAACATGGACCACGTTTGTGTTTCCTGTTGCAGAGTGTTCTAATCTTTGTGCATTTAATCCTACACTGTAACTTGTTAATGCCTGTGTAATTTTTGCATCAAAGGTTTGATAAAAATTTGATGGATAAGTTGATGAACTGATTGTAGTGTTTGCATCATCCTGTCCTGACACAACTAGAGATGTGAATGTTCCGTTTTCTCCAGTTGATGTTGAAAATGATTTGGCACCTGCGGCAGAGCCATTAATGTTCGCTGTTAAGGTACCTGTGGCACCGTTATACGCATTATTAACAACAGCAGTATCAATAGTTCCTGATGTGTATCTTCTTGCTGTGGAAGAACTTAATGATGTAGCGGCACTAATGTTTGATAAAGAACCTGTGTTGTCAGTGAAACCTGAACACAATTTAGGTGATGTACCTTGTGCTGAATCACTCAACGTTAAACTAAAAGTGCTTAAATTACTAGGAGCCGCCGGCACTGCGTTCATAGTAAATGTTATTGTTTCTTCATCGTCTTGCTCAATTGTGTCTGGTGTGCCGTGTGCTCTAAATCTTGTTGTGAAACTTCCGTTGCTAGTGCCTGAAAAGTTTTTATCTAAGGTTGCACCTATTGTTCCTGCTGTTGATCCATCTTCGCCAATGCTTAATGTGTCTGATGAATCATCTTTAAAATCATAAGTGTAATCGTCCGCGTGTTGTGACGTATTTGTGAATCTTACTAATGCCCTGTTATTTCCTGCTAGGTCAGTGAAATCATATAAGTCAAATGCGTCGTCGCCACTTTTGTTTGAAACAGTAACAGCAGTTGCGGCAATATTTGCTCTCACATCTGGTTCAACTATAATTTTCATGTCTGCCGCAAAAGGAGAACTTGTATGTTCGTTTGCAAGGCTCAATGTTGTAGTATATGTCACTGTTGTTTTTGCATTCTGTTGTGCAGTGCTAAGGTTGAATGTATTTGAAATTGTTTGTCCTGTGTCACCACTCGAACCAGATCCTACATTAACGTTTGTCGCTCCAGCGCCTTCTCCAAAGTTCCAACTGTATATGTTGCTTGAGAAAACTGATTGTGCGCCTGGATTAGTTGCTGTATTGTTTGTAAAGGTAACAGGAAAGCCTGAAGTACTTTCTTCATTTACTCCTCTTACAGTTGAATCAGCCGCTGAATACAGAACTGTGTGCGTTGAATAAACATCAAAGTTCTTAGTAATACCTGTTGGTATATCACTTGGGGCCGCTGTAGAGTGTGCTTCTAAGACAAGCCTTATTGCATACCTAGTATCACCTGTTCCGGTACCTGCAATAGTACTACCGTCGTCTGCACCACTGTTATTGTATGTGTGTGATAGCCTACCACCACCTACTCCACCTGGATCACTATCGCTGGTTACGGATTGTGAATTACCATCTCCCCAGTCTATCCTATAGTTCACTGTTGCACCACTTGTATTTGTTGAGGTGTTTTCAAGATACACAGTTGATCCTGTATCTGCTTTTGTAATTGCACTGCCACCCGATGATGCCGCATATATAAAAAAGTTTGGCACCGGAGTTGCAGTAAAAATTGTGATGTAATTAGTTTGTGTTGATGTGGCAAATGAACCAGCGGAATCTGTAACAGCAGTGTTGTTGAATGCTTTAACAGTCACAGTCATCGATCCTGTCGCTGTGTATGTGTGTGAAGGTGTCGAATCTGAAGTTGCAGTTGTTGTATCGCCATCACCCCATGTGATTGTATATCTGTTTGCTCCTCCACCAACTGTGGAAATAGTTAGAGTGATCGTTGTTCCGCTGGACGCCGCAGTGGTATCTGCCACGAAAGAAACTGATTTCACAAATGTGTTTGCTCTGATGTTTTCCATGGTTTCATTGAGATCGTCTATTGCTCCAGTCACCGAATGGGCGTCACCTAAAGTTATTAGTGCACCATCACCAAAACTTGAATCTGATGGTGAACCTATAGGAATACTTGATCCTATTACTGATCCAGAACCGGCAAATCCTGCTGTGTTTACATCAAAATAATTTTTTGTTACAAAGTCTCTAGCATCTGTTGGATCCGCGCCTGCCAGTTTAGCATATGCAGTATCAGTGATTGTTGAAGTTGTCGAGCCGTCTGACGCAGTTGTTACTAGTTTAAATTTGTCGTTTGCTTCATCCCAATAGAATAATGCCGGATTTGAGGCACCTCTGTTGATCATTACTCCTGCAGATGTTGCCTGACTTGAGCCTGAATTCAAGACAATGACGTTGTCTTCTACAGTTAAATTTCTTGAGTCTATTGTTGTAGTAGTTCCTTGTACTTCTAAATTACCTGTGATAGTCTGATTACCTGTAATTCTAGTATTTCCTACTACATCTAGTTTGAATCCAGGACTGTCAGTACCAATACCTATTCTAGCATTGGATACATCTAAAAATAATAGATTTGTTTCAAAGGCTAGATCTACACCCTGCCTGGTAAGATTAGACTGTAAGAGTTCGCCTGGTATTCGTTGTATTGCCATATCTTACATATTTATTTTTAATTGCAAGGTCAAAACACACCTATAAATATCGTTAATGTCAATCGAGCAAAGTATTCAAAATCTGGTCACAGAACACGTTGAAAATGCAATGAAACGCACGGTCAGTAAACTGAACAGTGATAATCATAGCCTATCTACACGACTAGAATGGACTGAGAAGAAGTTATCAGAAGCACTAGAACAACTTAAATCAAAAAATAATGCATTATTTGAAAATGAGTTATCTGGTGACAAAATTGACGGTGGTACTATCACAAATTTTAGTTCTACAGGCATCAAGGATGAGGCAACTAAAGCAAAAATAACCATCAAAGATGGAGACATTGTTGTTGATGGTCCAATGCACGTTGAAGGAAAATTTGCCGCAACTGAAATCATGTACTACCAAGCAGTATGCGAAGATATGGATGTTAAAAATAGTGTCAGAATTGGTGGCAATGAAGTGATTTGGTCTGACAGACTAGGCAATGCAATTAAAAAATCAAAACTACAAGAAGTTGGAATCTTGAAAAATTTAAATGTTGCAGATGTTTTTACTGTAGAAAATAATAAGGTCGGTGTGAATACACTCCTACCTGGAGGACCTTTTGCAGTTGCCAAAGATGGACTCGAAGTTGTAACAGATGTGGTTGGTTCTACACCATACATTGGCACAATAACTTCGGACAAGTTTTCAATTGGCACAAACAGAGAACCAACATTGTTTGTATCACATGACAACAAGATTGGAATAAAAGTTAAAGCACCCAAGGAAGATTTAGAAGTAGCAGGACCAATAAGATATCAAGGACAAACGCACAGATATGAGCCAGAAATTCCAAATAATGGCAGTCATAGTAAAGGTGATATTTGTTGGAACTCTCAACCTGAGGTAGGTGTTCCTTTAGGATGGGTATGTATTAAATCCGGTGCACCTGGTACTTGGCGTGCCTTTGGAAATATTTCTTAAACTATATCTAAACCGTGAATAATTGTAACAACTTTTGAGGTGTCGCCTGGATATGATGGTGTTAAAGTTATGTTGCTACCTGAAATAGAATACGTGCTGTGTTTCTGAAATACACCTTCCATAAACACTAAAATATTTTTTTCATCTGTTGGAGTTACTGACATTGGAAATACAGTTGTTGATCCGTCAAGTGTTATTGTATCTACTGTGATGCCGGCAACACCTGCAGTTCCGCCTTGTAAATTTTTAAATGCAGTACCGTTATGAAATTCTAACTGATTTAAAGTTTCGTTAAATCTTAACATACCTTTTTTTGGAGATGCTGGTCTTTCAGCAGTTGTCCCAACAGGAATTTGTATCGAATCCTCGCCTGCTAGTATTGGGTTTTTTACAAATCTACCCATGATTATTACAATCCTATAGTTGAAATAGTAGCCACAACAGAACCTGAAGAGTCAGGAGTTTCAATATAAATTTTATCTCCTGTTGCTAAAATTAATTTTTCAGTGTCGATAACGTATGTATCAGTGCCTGATATTGTTAATGTGTTGTAAAGTTTGTTATTTTCTGTTGGCACAGTTGTTGAACCATCGTTTTTTAGGACATAGATGTTGACAGTAGCATCTGCAGATGAGATGTTACATAAGTGTATTGACGTCACAGCGGTACCTTCAGTTGCCGCAAATGCTTGGCTGGTGTTTGTTAAAATGTTGTTACATACTCTTTGTGTTATTGCCATTTTTATCCTAATGCAATGGCCAATGCCGTTGCTTTCTTTTTACTTATCAATTCATCTTCTGTGCCAGAATTGATTGCTGAGTTGTTGAAATACAAGCCAGTGCCTCCACCGCCTGCTGTTTTGTTATAGATCTTGGTTACTGAGCCTGCCGTTGGTGTTGATGCCGCGCCAGAGAACGTCAAAGTGTCATTTATTACCACGTCACCTGTACCATTTGATGCTAAAGTTAAATTTGCATTAGATGTTGCTGATGATATTGATTCTATATTTGTTAAATTCTGTCCTAGACTAATTGTTAAATTGTCACCTGTTGTGATGGCAGTGCTAATGTTAGAGCCGCCTAAAAATTGTAATTTTTGTCCTGTGCTATATGTGACTTCAGTTGAATCGTCAGCACCAATGTTTAAGATGAATCCACCACCTGTTACTGAATCATCAACATATTTTTTCGAAGCGGCATGGTTGTTATCAGATGGTGTTGTTGCTATTTTAATCTGTCCTAAAGTAATGTTTGATACCGTGGTTACTGCGGCATCATGCGTGGTAGTACCTAGTTGGAATTCGTTGTCTCCTGCGTCATAATACAAGATAGCATTGTTGGATGTTCCTTGATTGAACATCAGTCCAGAGTCTTGTGTGCCGGCAGTAGAGTTGTTTCTGTTTATCTCTAAAAATCTGTCTTCGATTGTTAAAGTTGTTGAATTTATTACCGACTGTGTGCCTTTGATTTCTAAATTTCCGTTTACAACAGTCAGGTTGGAATCAAAAGTGATGGTGTTAGAACCACCAGATCCTGTGCCTGTTTTAATGAGATAATCACCCGATGTTCTTAAAGTTTTTATTGCCATTTGCTATTATTTATGTTGATAATGGGGGAGTACAAAACTCCCCCATATAAGCACGTGTTTTAAGGTTAGATTACGTCGATTGAACCCTTACCTGATACTTTGCCTTCGTCATCACCTTCTCCGCCTAATGTGTAAGGCACGTGTCCAGTGTTGCCGCCTGCTGTTACATAGTGAACTGTGTTGTTGTAGAATTTCTCTACATATGCCACAGTTGAGTCGTCCAAGATAATTTGAACACAGAATTCACCATTTGTAAGTGATCCTGGTGCTACTGCTTTAAGAGTTAGCACTTCAATATTTCTTGNTGAACCGTCTGCAGAAAGAAAGTTGACTTTAAATCTTTTACTTCCTCTTTGAGACACNATGAAGTTTCCAGATGCTGTAGATACTGATTCAGCGCCTGAGCCGTCAGGTTGTGTAGTGTTATTCGAAAATGCACCAGTGACTTCTATATCACCTGCACTTGATCCGAACCTACCTTTTTTGAGTGGTCTTCCCATTTTTTTTCTCCTGTTCAGAGCCTAATGTGAGTTCTACTCACTACGCGGTGGTTTACATCCGCATAAGTCCACACTTGATTGTGTGGCTCTGTTTGAACTGTATGTATTTATGACGATAAAAAAAAATTAATTATGTTACTACTTAATTTTAAAAAGTTGATTTTTTACTATGAATTCTAGTAGCATCATCGCCCATTGTTGATGCCCCTCGAGACTAGGATGTGGATCTTGAGGACTTACAATTAGTTTTTTATCTACAACATATTCATAGTGGCTCATTGNAGGATTGAAAAACCTTTCCATGTTCAAACAATTTTTTATAACTTTAAAATCTTGAATATCGGTCTCGAAACTGTTTGGTAAGGCATTGTACATCACATATGGAATTTTCTTACGTTCAAAATAATTTTGCAAGTCAAAAACATTATCTAGGAAATTCATTATTGCATTGTTTTCAATATCCCNCCCTGACTTTTGCCTTATAAAACTAACGTTGTCCAAAGTTTTCCAGGTTCTCCAAGTCAGATCCGTTTGAGGTATCCTGTCTTTTTTCCAACCGTCGTTGGTGACATAGTCATTTCTGTGCATACTTGACCACCCTATTATTGCAAAAGTATTCGAGTAATCATTTTGTTCAAACCATACCTTGGTTGAAAAACTTATGCGGTCATTGCCGCGACCTCCCATTGCCAAATTGACAAGATCATATCTAAAATTTTTTGCAATAATGTCGCTTACAAAACTATCGACACCGTCTTTTGGTCTAGGAGTGAGAAAACTGCATCCATTAGAAAATATTTTGTTCATACTGATATTTAAGTCACAAAAAAAGGGCGGCTCGTTTTTCATTGCCGCCCCGGTGTTTTAAAAACTATTGTGCTTGTTCTATTTTTTGTTCTTCAGATTTTGGCACAATGTTATCTTTCTGCCAATATCCTAAGGCAATTATCACAATAATAATTCCTGCCCATAACCATTTATTTTTCAACATGAGTTTTCTCCTTATAAAGAAAAAGGGCGAACATTAAGTCCGCCCTTTTATAATTCAAATTTAAATAACCTTTAAGATTACTTGAATTTTACGTTAGATATTGATACTTTACCTAAGTAGTCAGCCGCATTACCAAGAGATGATGCAGTGTTTGTTAACTCTACATAACCATATCTTGTTAAGAAGCCTACTACCGGTTCGAAAGTAGATGGATCTAACACAACACCGCTTGACATTAATGGAATGTATGGGCAGTAGAATGCTGGAGCATCTGCTTCACTTGAGCCTTTGTATCCAACTAATACGTCTGTACTATCAGGCGCATAACCGTCTACGTAAACTCTCATAGCACCGTTTAGTGTACCAACAAATTTTGTGTTAGTTGGTGCTTCAAAAGTACCTTCTGTTGATCTTGCAAACGCAGAAGTTGTTGCAGATTGAAGAATTGTTAACGCTTGTGGCGAAACAACTGCATAGTTACCTGCACCTCTTCTTGTTCTTGACGCAATGTTGTTAGCAACTTTGTTGATTAACACAGCCAAAGCCGCGTGTTCATCACCAACGAATGTTGCAGTACCTGACACAGCAGATTGGTCGAACGCCTCAGCGGCAGTTCCAGCCAATGATCTTAATGATCCGATGATCTCTTGGTCGATTTCAGCAGTAATTTCTTGTGCTAATGCCGCCATGATTTCAGCCTCAACATCAATACCTTGTTGTGCCTGTGCATCTTGAGCCGCTTCAAAAGTCCATCTTGCAGATAGTTTTCTTGATTTCGCCTCAACAGGTTGCTTCATGATTTGGATTGCTAATCTGTTTCCTGCTTCACCTTCTAAAGATGCAGTAGAAGCCCCTTTAGCATTTCCGTCTGTACCATCATTCGCTTCGTTACCTGAGTATGCTCTTGCGATTTTGAATGGAGATAATGCTTCTTCACCAGCCGTTGCGTTGTTGGCTACTGTNTTTGCATATCTTATTCTTAATGTGTGGATTTGTCCTACAGGACCAGACATTGGTTGTACACCTACGATCTCGTTTGCGATCACAGTTGGCATAACCCTTCTGATTACTGGAAGAATAACCCTGTTTAACGTAGCAACGTTACCGGCGCTAGTTGCACCACTTGTTGCCGCCTCAGACAAATACCTTTTAGTATTTTCTAAGACAACATCCATAGTTTTTTTCTTGTTGCCTGCTAAACCTTCGGTTAGGGCCTGTTTAGTTTCGCCCCATTTTGATTCAAATAGTTCTGACATTTGATCTTTCCCCTTATAGTTTATTAATTAATNCCCGCCAATTGACGAATACTTGTTAGTTCAGCATCTTCCCTTTGTGATCTGTCGCCAGCCGCTTCAGTGATTACTTTCGTAGCACCTTTGTTAGCAATTGGCTCCTCTTTCATCACGTGAGGTAGATACTTGTCAAACGAAGTTTGGAGTTTATTTGTTGAAACTGATTCCAACAATTGACTCATAACTTCCGCTTTGTTTTTGCTGAGAGGTTTCAGCAACTCTGCCATCGTTTCCTTTCGTTCCATCAAGTCCTTATTAGTTCGCATTTCTGCTTCCTTAGACTCAATCACCGCTTTTTTCTCTTCGATGGATTTCTCGGCTTCTTTTATTTNCAGCGTCTGTTCGTCTACAACCTTCATTAGACGTGCAGTCTCACTCTTCTCATTAAGATAAGAAGACTGATATTCTGAAGCAAAAGCCTCGAAAATTCTTTTACCAAAGTCGATTTCTCTTGCTCTACTAATATCTTCTTTTAGGCTACCAATTTCAGTGCCTAATTTTTTAGTAACAGCATCTTCTANAACTTTAGCAGATCTTTTTATGAAAGTTTCTTTCAGTTTAGCCATTTGTTTCTTCGCTTCGGCTACTAATTTCACTTTCGTTTCTACAACACCTTTTTTGTCTTCGTTGAACTCTTTAATTTCTTTAGCAAGTGCGTTTACTACGAACTCTTCTAGTTTTTTAAAGTTTTCATGAACACCTTTTCTGTCAGCGTGTAGTTCATTCAGTTCACCGTTAAGTTTGCTTAATACAAACTCTTCTAGTTTTGCAGAATGTTTGCCTACGTTTTCTTTGTAAGCNATTTTTTCTTGTGCAAGTCCTTTTCTATCTTCAACGAATTTAGAGATTTCTTCAGATAATTTTTCAGTCATCATCTTGTCGATTGCCTCAACCATGTTTGCTTTGTCATGGTCGTATCTTTTAGCAAACTCTTCTCTTAATTCCGCCGCTACTTGCTCTCTGTTTTCTTTTATCTTGTTGTCCCAGGCCTCTTGGATGTTTTTTTGAACATCTTCTGATATTGCTCCTGATTCAACTAGTTTTGAAATAGCGTCAAACATATTTCTCTCCTATTTTAGTTTCCCTATTATATTAATTAAGGCATCGTTTAGATACCTTTGTGCTTTTTTGTCATTTCTCACTTCGTCTGCCAGACCCTTCGCTTTCATACCGCCTTTTGTGTTTAGCAAATGCTCGTATATTGGCGTTGGGTAAGCACCTGGTGCCGAAGGTTGGGCCACAACATCAACAGTGATGATCTCAAAGTCTGAAACTTCGCCGCCGCCATACTCGGAAATATTTCCGCTTCCTCTGGAACTAACGCCTAGTTTCACACCTGATTCCAACATTGTTTTGACAAGTTGACCCATTGGTGTTGGCAAAATTTTCATTTTGCCGTATCCATTTGGACCGTCCATCCACATCTCAGTAATCATGTGAGACACTCGGTCCAAATTAATTTTTAAATCATCCGGATGATCTACTTCTCCAAGAACACTATAACCTGAACTTATTTGGTCATTAAGAGTTTTTACTGCTTTTCCAATTTCGTTTACTGGATAAACTCTTTGATTGGCATTTTTAATACCACCTTGAATACAGATCCCTTTCATATACAAATCTTTGCCGTTGTCGCCTTCGTGCAAGATCTGTACTCTAGCCTGATCGTAGGTTAAATGCTCTCTTAGATATAGTGACATCCGAATCCCTCTCTGTTAATCAACAATTACTTTGTAGCAACTGGTGATTTAGTATTGTCTGCACCGTCTTTGTGATCTGCCTTCATCTCTTTTTTGAAAGATGTTGACTTATCTTTTCCGCCAGTGTTTTCAAAATCGCTCATTTTTTGAGCAGTTGGGGCTGGACGACCTTTTTCTTCAGCACTGCCTTTAGCGATGTTATCACCACCTTTTGGCATTTTGCTTCCTGCATCAGTCACTGGAGATTTTTTGTTGTCACTGCCATCTTTGTTGTCGGCAGACTTCTGGATTTTGTACTCCTTCATAGTTTCCTTATCCTTCATGTCTTTTTTACCTTCAACTGGCATTTCAACTGCTTCAGTGTCATTTGCTATCGGCATTAAAGATTCTTCTTCTTTTTCATCTTCTCCACCGTCTTTGTCACCCATCATTTTTTCGAATTCTGCTTTTAATTCATCTAAAGCATCTTCTAAGTCGTCGATTCTCTCTTCAGTATCGCCTTCTTCACCGTCTTTTTCCATGTCCATGTCTTTGGCCATGTCATCAGCGGCACCTTCTGCGTCACCTTCTTGGTCTGCGGCTACGTCTTTGATTAATTCATCAGTTGCGTCTCCACCTACTTCTTCGATTGATTCTTCTTCTTTAGTTTCTTCTTTAGACTCTTCAGTAGCCTCGTCTTCGATTTCTACTTCTTCGTCAACAGTTTCGTCTTCTTTTGAAGCAGATTCAGTTTCTTTAACTTCATCTTTTGCTTCTGACTCGTCGGACTCTTCTTTCATTTTGTCTTTCTTGTCATGCATTGCTTCTGTAGTAGTNTCTTCTGTCGTAGTCTCGTCAGCAAGACCTTCGTAGATGTCTCTTGATTTCTCTACAACAATTTCATGAAATAATTGTTCTGCTTTATCATTTTCCTCGTTGATAAGCAATTCTAACAAACTTTCAAACTTGTTTTGTTTAATATTTGACATATTGCACGTGCTCCTTTATATTCGGCTTGTTTTGTACTTATAAGCAATGTATTTACTACAAATATGTTAAAGAGTGCAGAAATGGTGGGTAAAAAGGCAGGTTTTTTTCAACGATTTATTTATTCAGGGCAAATTTTTGTTTAAATGCGTCTATTTCCATGTGTTTACAGTTGCCCTGCCACTCCAAGTCTCTTGGTGCAAACCATCCTGGGGGTATTACCCTATAAAACTGAATATTCGGGGAATCTTTTAGTACACGTTTTGTTTGATTCATCCAATTACCAAAAAATGTGGCCTCTTCGGTGCCTCGTTTGTANTTCTCCGTATCCTTGAAAATGTTGTTAAACACTTTCCTTTGCCTATCAGAGTGACCGTGATAGTCAAAACCAAGTATATAAATTTCTGTAGGATTAAATGTTGCGGCATATTTAAGTGCTGTGGGTCCAGAACTCCATCCTAAACTAGGTTGAAAGAACTGTGCATGGTTCATTATCATTTCTACTTTTTTATATTGATTATTAAAATTGCTCCAGACTGTATTTTTTGCCATGTAATCTGATTTTGCTATTTCAAGCATCATCTTTGGATCAACAGCAACTAAAACATCAGGGGCCTCGGTTCGATATACGGCATTACAGGCATAGGTTTTGCCGTGCTTTTTTAAATCTTCTATTTTTATTCCTTTTCGGGATTCGCCGTTCCCTAGTACAAAGGCTATCTCAGACATTATAACTCTAAGTTATCTGATTCGGAGGGAGTTCCATACATTTTCTGAACAAATTTTGCTTCTTGCTTTTGCAAATCNTTGTGATGTTCAGATGCTAAACGCATAGAATTAATATCTTTCAATGAAAGTCTTGTTTTTCTTGTGTCGTCTTTATCTAATATAGAAATGTCGTTCTCAGGTTCATAACTTTTATCTTGTTCAAAACCTTCGTCTCCATATTTCATAAATTCCATTAGTTTCATAAACGTATTTAACCTATGTCTGTGGTGTTTGTCCTGGTGTACCACCTTGTGGTGTGTTGCCGGCTCCGCCTGGTTCTGGTGCATCAGGCTCTGCTGTTGGCTCTTCAAATTGNTCTAAATCGGTCTGTACTCCACCTGCTGTCACTCCACCTGCTCTTAATTGTTGTCCTTTGGTTTGTTTGTTTTGTGGTACCGCATTTTCTTCCGCCCAAAGATCAGCATTTTTAGCCATTTCTTCCTCGGTCAAACCTAAGAATCTTTTCAACGCAAAACGTTTACTCATATATGGCAGTTCAGCAACCTGTGTGAACGTAGATACTCTTGCCTGATCCATTTCGGTCTGTCTGTACTGTGCAAAGTTTTGCGGTGGATTCATTTTGATTTCAAACATAGAGAAGTCTATGTTGTATCCTTTATTCTTTAACCATAATTTAAACTCTGAATCAAACGCAGTTTGCAATAATGATTGTAATCTTTGACAATATTTGTTGAATCTTAATTCTTGAATGTATGCTGTGCCTACTCTACCGTCGTTGTATTGCTGTTGTCCATCTTCAGNGCCTGTAGGCAAATAAGATGCTGGTATTCTTAGACCTCTAAACAGTTTATTAGTGAAAAATCTTAGATCATCTATCTCACCTAGGTTGGTTCCGCCCGGCAATGTGTCAACTTTAGATCCTCTTCCTTCTGCTGTCTGTGGAAAGAAGTAGTCTTCATTGATACTCATTGGATTGTATGTGGCATCAATGTANTTTACACCGCCTGATGTGCTTGGAATCCTTCTTTGATTTATTTCATTCTTGACTCTTTCAACAAATTGCATAGCCAAGTGTGTAGGCATATTTCCTACATCAATATAGAACACACGTCTTTCCGGTGCCCTCTGTACTCTGTAAATTATAATTGCATCTTCTAGTAATTCTTTTTGTTTGTAAACTTTGAAAACCTGTTCCAGTACCGATTGTCCAAAAGGAAACAAGTTATCTAATCCGTCTGACATACTTAAATGTATAACGTGTTCTGCATTAATGGCATATTGATTCATTGTTCTATAGAATCTACCACCCGGTCCGGCTGTTCCGGCATTGCTCATATTAACACCTTGTCCTGCGCCAGCATAGTTTGAACTATAGGTTCCGCCTGTAGTACCACCTCCGCCGTAAACTTGATTTGGAGTCACAGCAGTTGCACTTAATCTTTGTAAATTTGGATTTATATCTCGAATAATGTATTGTTCTGGTTTCTTGCCATCAGATTCGTTAACAATAATTCTATCAACTTTTGCCGAGTCAATAAAAAGCCATTTGTTTGTTTCTGGATCTCTTACGAAAAAACAGTCCCCATACTTGAAGGCATTTCTAAAAATTCTAAAAACTCTTCTGCCAAACTGATTTGCATTTGTCCATTGTTGTAATGATCTTTTTAAAATTTTTACTTCTTGATCTGTGACATCATCTTTGAATACTAAATCAAACGGAGTTTCGTTCTCTGTATTTTTTTGTGTACAAAATTCAGCAAGTATGTCCAGTGCCGCATTAATTTCTGAGTCACTGTCCATTTGATCATACTGAAAATATCTTTGTATCCTGTTTGGATGTCCTGTNTATACATCAGGTAGATATGATGAGTAATTTCTCTTTGCAAAGTTGGGTCTACTTTCTCCAGAAATAGGAGATGTGTTTGCGTCTTTAAAATATTTTTTCCAAGCCATACTATATTATACTAAACTTTCTGTCTTATTTGCAAGTAAATTCTTTGTTCTATCCGTATTATTTCTNGTAGCATCACCGATACTTACAAGCATATTTAAGTTTTTGTTAGCCGTTTTAAGTTCGTTTAGAACGTTCGTAAAGTCTGAGGATGTTACATTACCAGTTTGATTGGTAATAGTATTGGTTGCCATGCCTTTCTGTATTTCTGCATAATTTTTTGCTTCTGCTGGTGATAACACACGTTCACCGGCGTGTATCGCCGCTAATGTATTCCTTGGTTCAACAAATCCTCCTGTAGATTGTAGAGTTCCGATTGCTCTCCCATCTCCTCCACCAAAAAGATTACTGAAAAAGCCTTTGATTTCCTCGCCATAACCTTCGTAGGCCGCCAGTCCGCCACCTACAGCAGTTCCTAAAGCGGCGCCAAGGGCAGTACCGATAATAGGAACCATTGAGCCAATAGCCGCACCTGTTAAAGCACCACTTGCCGCTCCTGTGGCAATTCCTAATCCTTTTTGCACATCATTGTCTGATTCTGCTCCTGCTTCGGCCATGTTCATTCCAGCATTGACTCCAAATGCACCTGCTCCGATCATTCCTAGTCTGCCTAAAAATCTCATTCCTTTTTGGAAGATCCCTGCTTTTCCTTTGCCGCCTCCACCGCCCATGAAGCCACCACCCATTCCTCCGGCGGCTTTAATTCCTGCTGTTGTTCCTGTTTTGACGGCGAGGAATAATGGCACTGTGTCTTTTAAAATACCAAAGCCTGTTTGTATTCCTTCCTTCATGACAAAGAGTAAACCTGCCATCTCTGGGGTTAATTTTTTGACATCTTCGGAAAGTTTTCCTAGCATATCATTCAGAGATCCTGTGCCTGTGCCTACAAAATCGTCTACCAGTTTTAAAAATCCGGTTTTTGTGCTGTCAACTGCACTTGTTAAGTTTTTGAGATTAGTTTCAAACTCTGTGAACTCTTGTGTAAGTTTGTCTGCTTCTTTTTGTTGCTCTCCGATTGCGTCTGCTGTGTTCAAACTTGCTGTTGCCAGTTTGTTTACTTCACCTTGTAGTCTTAAAAACTCAACTGTACCAGTCGCTGTTGTTTCATTGAATCTTTTGTTTGATCTCTGTGCCGCATCTCTCATTCTAGTCATGGCTTCTTCGACTGTGATGTTTCCTGCGATTAGATCTTTTACAATTTGTTGTGACTCCGGTATGTTTTGTGCAAACTCGATTGCCGCGTCTGTTACAGGATTACCTGCTGTTGCAATTAAGTCTTGTAAACCTGTTGACAAACCAGGGGCAAGTTTTGTAATACCTGCTTCAAACTGTTGTAAGTTCTGTGCAACTATTGGAGTCTGTGTATTGAGCATTGCAAGGAATCTTTCGTTGGCAAGCGACGCCTCCATTTGTCTTGCAAGATCTTCTCTTTGTTGACCTGTCAGCCTTGCCAGTCTATCAAGTTGTTCTATGTAATCTCTAGCAGTCTTTAACTGTTGTGCCTCTGACTGTTGTGTAAGCAAACCTGTTCTTCTTTGNAGTGTTAGGTTGCTTATCAAGAATTCATTTATTTCTTCAACCGTAAGTCCAAGTGGTGCCAAGAAACTAATGTTGGCATCTCTAAATTGTTTTGATAAACCTGCAAATTGTTTTGCACCTTCTGTGGTAGTACCAAATAACAATGCCAATGCCTCAGAATTTTTACCAATCATGTCAACAAAATCAGTGATTGGTATTCCTGCGTTCGCTGATGCTTCTCGTAATTGTATTAGGTTCTGTCCAAATGTTGCACCAACAGATGACAATGTTCTAAATGCATCGGTTGATTCACCAAATAAATTTCCAATCCTTGCAAGTGATTCACCAACTCGACCAAACTCGGCAAGAGACGCTGTGTAATCTTGTATTCTGCCGGTACCTTCACTGACTGCTTTTGAAAATTTCCCAACAAAACTTGTTGTTTTGACCGTGCCTTTTGCAAATCCGGTTGCCGCTTTTTCAGATAAACCAATTGATTCGCCTACGTTTTTAAAATTTTGCTCTAATTTGGAAGATACACTAAACAGCCTTTTTCTCTGCTCAATTGCTCTCTTGATTTCTTTTTGTTCTTGTTCAGATAATTTGCTGTTCTTTTCTAATGCTCCGCCGGCCTTGATCAGGCTTTTACGGTAATTCTCCAACTGCTGTGAATTGGTAATTTTTGATAATTCTTCTAATATTTTCTGTACTTCAGGATCCATTTTTTCTACCATTTTATACGCATATAAATATAGACATACATACGTTAATATGTTATATTTATAGACGGAAAAAACACAATGACAAATGAAACAAAACCTTTAAGCAAATACTATAGACAACCACAGATCTATATCAGATTCCCAAGTGGTGGACAATTTTATCCTCCACAGGTGGTCAAGCCAACTGCAAATGGTGAATACCCAGTGATGCCCATGACAGCAGTGGACGAACTTGCATTCAAAACACCAGACGCCATGATGAATGGCCAGGCGACAGTGGACGTGATAAAATCCTGCATACCTGACATCTTAGATCCATGGCAGATAGTGAACTACGACTTGGACACAATACTTGTTGCGATCAGAATTGCAACTTACGGTGAAAAAATGGATTTGGAAGTCACAACTCCAGTAACCAACGAGAAATACACACAATCATTAGATCTAAACACAGTGCTTGAATCACTAGTTGGCAAGCCAATTGAAAATGTCGCAGTGATGAATGACGGCATGAAAATAACAAGCAGGCCATTGACTTACAGACAAATCACTACTTCTCAATTGACACAATTTGAACAGCAAAAAATGTATGCTCAGG
This sequence comes from Rickettsiales bacterium, assembly GCA_002691145.1. Lineage (GTDB taxonomy): Bacteria > Pseudomonadota > Alphaproteobacteria > Methylaequorales > Methylaequoraceae. The sequence continues at coordinate 27,903 of NZHE01000016.1, read as the reverse complement.
TCAATACAAGTCAACTGTCNGATGTAGAAAAAACAGCAAAGTTCCAGGAAGCATTTAAAAAACTTACGCAGTTGAATTCCAGTCTTTTATTAGGAAACATAAACAGCATTGAATTGCCTACAGGTGAAACTGTGACTGATCCTGCACAGATAAAAGAGTTTGTGGACAATGCTCCAACCAAACTTATTAAAGAACTAGAAGACAAAATGAGTGTTTTGAGACAACAAGGTTCNGTGAAACCTATACAGATCAAAGCAACAGAAGAACAGATNAAAGCAGGAGTGCCNAGCACTTTCACAGTGCCTATAGCATTTGATAACTCAAATTTTTTCGTATAAAATTAGTGACAATGGGGGAATCTGACATGATTTCCTTTTTTAAGGACCTAGAAAATGAATGTAAGAATCTCAAGAATGAATTGTTTAAAATTTGTTGGTATATGCGTGGAGGCGTAACATACCAAGAATCCCTAGCACTATCCTTTGATGACAGACAGATCATCGGTGCACTCATAAAAGAAAACTTAGAAACAACCAAAAAAACAGGACAGCCATTTTTTTAATTTGAATTATATGATATTATTATCATGCTAATGAAAGGTTTTAAATAAACACAATGTTCAAAGGAGCATACACACCGCAGGACTCTGCACTATTTGGATCTTTTGAATGTCCAGAAGAGGTCGACATACCGTTGACCGACATAGAGGCCTATAAACTATGGCCAAATCTCAATTGGATATACGACAAACCAAAACTGTGTGAAAGCCTCAAAGTCAAGCACAACTTCTCTGGCATAATGCCTGAAGAGTTTCCGGTGTTTCAGAAACCCATTCAGAATTTACACGGACGTGGACAGAACACAAAACTTATTTCAAACCCAAAAGAATTTGAGAAGAGTTATGTGCCGGGAACCTTTTGGATGCCGGCATACACAGGAAACCATTGGAGCGTGGACGTGATCATGCTGAACGGTAAGGTGGCCGATTATTTCTGTGTGCTGGGACATCCATCTTTTGACGGAATGTTTGACTATTGGGAATACAAGGGAAGAGTAGACGAGAACATCGGCAAGTACGATGAACATATGTTACAGGCATCTATCAAAGCAACTGACTTCTGTGAGAAACATCTTCAAGATTATGGATGGAGCGGAGTGATAAACTTTGAACTGATAGGTGAGAACATAATCGAGGTGCACTTGAGAATGAGTCCACAATTTGCAGTGATGTACGGTGAGGCAGTCTTGAAACAGTTGCCTGACGTTTACGCAGGAAACAAGTACAAGAAAGATCCCATGAAGCAGACACCACCNGGCGGATATGTTTTACCTATGTTTGTAGAAGAGGCTCCTAAACACGGTTTCGAGGTCAACGATAAGAAAATTAAAGAAGTTCTCGACGACGAGAACGTGCGCCACGTCAGTTTTGAGTACACTGGAGATAACAATCTGGAAGATATCGCACACCCACCTGGCGGATTTTACCTGGGAAGTATCACAGTCACAAATCTAGACAAAGGCAAAGAACANCGTAAAGAACTTTTCAAAGCATTTGTATCAAGAGATAGTCATTAAAGAGATGTCTAAAGACATCTAAACTTCGCTTACGCTCGTTTGTTTTTTTAAAAACGCAACTGTAAGAACAAAATGCTTAACGCATTGCGTTTACTGTGGCAGATTTTGAAGTCACAATTCTGCTGTTTCCAGCAGAACTGACTTTGTCTCTGTGGCGAGTGTCGAAGTCACCATACATCGCTACCAAATTTGGCCGGGCGGTTGTGCGGTACCCGTTTGCTCATTCCTAACAACGCGAGCCTGTAAAGTCTTTGTATGATAATCCATTACAGACTTGAGGGTGCTTCTTTTTCCTTGCAGTGCCTCATCTTTTTTGCCGTGTGCATCTTGTGATTCACCACCTACTATTAGTTCGGCGCACTTCACGTTTTACCTGGATGCTATTTTTGCCTGTGATTTTAATTTGAGAAAGTTTGTGCCTATCACTAGTATATAACACACACAAATTTTGAGGTCAATCTTTTTGAGTTTAAATATGGATATGAGTTGGATTTATCAAGAAAAACCTATTAATGAATTACCAAATGATTGTGTTGGCTTTGTGTATCAGATTACAAATACAACTAATGGTAAGATGTATATTGGAAAAAAATTAGCAAAGTTTAGTAGGTCGAGGAAACCTTTAAAGGGCAGAGTCAACAAAAGAAGATATAAAATTGAATCGGATTGGCAGGATTATTATGGATCAAGNGATGCATTAAATGAAGATATACAAAAAATTGGTAAAAGTAAATTCAAAAGAGAAATATTGTTTTACTGTAAATCAAAAGCAGAACTTTCTTACGTGGAGGCCAGGGAACAGTTTGCACGTAAAGTTCTTGAAACAGACGATTACTACAATGGTCATATCCGTGTGAGAATACATGGATCGGGAATTATGAGAGAGAAATCAACTAAAGGAATACTCAGATCATAAAAAAAGCCTGTACAAATAATGCACAGGCTTATTTTAACGTTAAATTAAAATCCAATTACGAAGCGGCCTTCTCGGCGTTTTTCGCTTCCTGAATTTCTTTTCTTCTTGCTTTGATCAATTTAGACAAAGATGCTAGTGCCTTTCTTGCTCTAGTGGCACTTGCTTTTACGCCCTTCTCTGTGAACTTTTGGTTCTCTTCAGAGTATGACTGAATCTCTGTCATGATCTGTTCATGTGTTTGTGACATAATATTACATCCTTTTTTTGTTATATTAGTTATAACTCTTTAATTTAAGCAGAAAAGAACTGGTTTTGTCAAGTGAAATCTAAATTACTATTTCAACATCGTTGGAATAATTGGTAAAACCGTTTTCTTTTACAACTTTTAATACAGAATTCACTCTGCTTACCAATTCATCTTTGTGTGAAATCAAGAAAATATTTTTATTTTGTGTTCTCGACATATCTTTTAGAACCGCCATCGATGACTCAACTCCTGATGTGTCCATTCCAGCGTCAACTAATTCGTCGATGAACAATAAATTAATTTGTTGGTAAAGAGATTCCCAAACATCTCTGAATGCCCAACTCAAACTCAATATCAATCTATTTCTTTCACCTCTACTTAAATTATCAAAATCTAATTCTCTACCAAGTTCTTCGATCTGTACTGTGAGATCCGAAAGGAAAGTAACTGTGTGTGGCAATTTTACCTGACCGAGATAGTATGCCAGTCTTTGGTTCAAATATGTCAAGTTTTGTTCAATTATTCTAGTTCTAACAAAGGAGTCTTTTGCAGTCAAAAGTTTGTACAAGAAATCTTGGTGTCTTCCTAAATCTTCTAGTTCATTTATATTAGTGAAGTCAACCTTTTGGATCGCTTTTTTGCTTAACTCGTCGATTTGTTCTTGATAAGGGTCGGCTTCCTTTTCTAATCTCTCTAATTGATTTTTGAGATCTGCTAATGATCCTTTATGGTTATATGCTTCATCTATAGAGTCATAATACGTGTCTGGCAATGNACCAATATCGCCAATAGAATCGATTCCTTCTGTTACAATTTTAAGATCTCCTTCGAGTTTATCTGCGTAGGTTTGAGATTCGTTGAGAGTTTGATTCAATTTGCTTACCAATTGTGTATGTTTGTCAGTATGTAATTCTTGTTCGCAAGTTGGACACTTTTGTTGTTCNGCATATTTTAAATCTTTTTTAGTCTTCTCTACTTGTAGGTTTGCTTTGGTNAGAGAATCTTCGTGGTATGCTTTTTCTTTTTGTAAACTTCTCAATGCTGTTTGGTTTTCATTATGTTTTACAACTTGTTTGTGTGCAGTAAGTTCCTTTTCAATGTCAACTTTTTCTAAATCTTCTATTGCTGTTTTTAATTTTTCTACGTTTTCATGGTTTTGAGATTTCCATGCATTGCTTCTAATCTGTAAGGAATCTATGCTTTGTTCAATCTTTTCATTTGATGATGTAATAGCGTCTATTCTAAATTTTTCTTCTTGCACCTCAGTTTTGTTAGACTTCATCTGTTCTTTTAAAAGATCTGCTTTCTCACTTAACAATGTGATACCTAATAGTTGTTCAATTATTTCTCTTTGTTCTGCTTGTTTTGTGGCCAAGAACGGTTGTGTGTAAGTATTCAATGCTATGATNTTTTTAAACATTGCATGAGTCATACCCAATAGTTTATTAATTTCTTTTTGTGTTTCTCTGTTTTCGCCTTGTGCCTCATTGGCATCGGCATTTTGTTCAATATTGTTTGCAAAGAATTTAAACAGTTGTGGTTTTCTACCTCTTTGTATTGTGTAAGATACATTATTTTTTTCAAAAGTAACAGACACCATCATGTCTTTACTATTAGTTTTATTAACCAAATTGTCTCGTCTTATTTGTGTTAATGCTTCACCAAAAAACACATAACTGATGGCATTGATTATAGTAGTTTTGCCTGTACCATTTCTNGCACCGGCATCGTCGCCACCCAGGTCCATATTTTCGCCAAGTACAAGCACGAGATTTTTATTAGCAAAATCTATGCTCTGTGTGGCATTACCCACACTCATGAAGTTTTTTACAGTTAAGGTTTTAATTGTTAACATCTAAATTATTATAAATCGCCATTAAAATATTTTTGTCATAAGTTTCAGAATCAACGCCGTCTAATTGTTTTAACACAATTTGATCAACNGAGTCAAATTTTTCAACTTTTACCAGTGGTTGTTGTGCTTGATCAATTTGTTCTGGAATTAGTTGTAATTCTCTTAATTTGTATTTTTCCATAAACGTTTCTCTTATAAAGTTTGCTTCTTCGTAAGATATCTTTATGTCTAATGAAACTCTCACATACATATTTGGTTGCAACATATCGTCGGCATCGTTTAATAGTTTACTAATTTTGAAGTTTCTATATCTTGGCATATCAGGCCAATTGATATATTTTGGTTTGCCATCCCATTCCAATATCATCATACCACGTTCGTCATCTCCAGAGTCTGCGTAGTTGTGCGGAAACGCATTTCCCATATAATGAATATTGTTGCTAATCTGCCTTTTATGGAAGTGTCCTGTGAACATATATTCTTGATTCTTAAAATGTTCTGCTTTGATAGTACCTGTGTCAGGCATATCCACCATTGCATTCATTTTAAAGTATGGCAATTCAAAATGGCCAAACATATACCTTGCTTTTATTTCTTTTATCTTTTTCCATTCATCTTGCACCACCCATGGAATAATTGCCACATCGTTCTCAATAATCCATTCATTTACAATATGGACATTTGGAATATATCTTACAAACTCCATGCTATTAATTTCTCTTTTGTCTCTGTAAAACAAATCGTGATTGCCCATTATGACATAAACTTTCTCGAAAGCCTTGCCTAACCTTTCCATGTTTGAAACTGTGTAGTTCATAGTGGATACGTTTGTGGATGATCTGTGGTGATGCCAATCGCCTAAAAATATGCAAGTTTCACAACCGTGTGCTTTTGCTTGTTCTATAAACCAGTGAACAAACGATTCACAATCATCATTGTGTATTCTGCTGTTCCCCTTCATACCAAAGTGTATGTCAGTAAAGCAGGCGACTTTATTAAAAAAGTTCATTACTTTTTACTTTCTTTATATTTTAACAGTGAAAAATCTCTTTCACCTGTTTTTTTAAAATGTCTATTAAACAATGCCATTGACGTTTTAGTTGCCACCCGCACAGCACTATTTCCTGTTTTTTCTTTTTGTTTGTAGGTCGCGGTNCCCATTTCATTCGCACTCTGTCTTGTGAACGAAGGATTCATTCCAGCGTCTTCTAGTATGTCGTCTCTGATGTTTTGATTTCTTTTTTCAATGTTTAATATTCTTGTAAAACTATTAGTTATCGCCGCTGTGTAGTAGGCAAACGGATTCTCGGATTTGGATTCATCAAATTGTAAACCTATTTGACTCAATTGCATTAGTGCTTGTGATCTCATCTCATCGTTGTACGTATAACCTCTCCAGTTTGATCTTGTGCCATATCTTTCACAGAGTTTCATAAACATCATTGCTAGATTTTTTGTAATTGTACCGTGGTCGACACTGAAATAGCCGTTACTCATTCCTCCAATCCAATGAGATTTGCCAACGCATTTTGGTTTTGCTTTCTTGTCTAACCTATAATGTTGGAAAGGTGGAAAATTACATTTTGCATGATGATCCGATGTTTGTTTAGGATTCCTTTTTCTTGTGCTGTCCAAAGGCACGTGATCAAAAGTCATTACACGAAAAACTAAATCTGTTTTGTCTATTGTCCTAGGCGATACAGTAAAATCTGATAATTTTATCTTTTTTTGTCCTTGTGCTTTTGCTTCTTCCCAAGCAGTCACAGTCATTTTTTTCGCTTTATTTTTTCTTGCTTGAGCGATTGAACTGGCATTTATTTTGGAAAGTGCAGGCAGTATTATATCATAGTCAGCATCTTTGTCGGCCACGTATGAACTATACGTACCCTTACTTTTGTGTATTTCTTTCAGCAGATCGCGGTTGTTTAAGTATTTTACTCGTTTCATAAGTTATAACCTTTTAATTAAAATGTATTGCCGTACGGGGAATTAAATGCGCCTATAATTGTGCCTATAAATATGTTTAAAGTATACGAAATTTAATTTGAAAATGCAACCTTTTAAAAAGAATTAAAAATATGGCAGACACTTGGAACACTGTAGACGTTGATAATGAACCTAATAACCCAGGCTTTAATGCGGACAAAAAATCCGTAGCAAAAACGATAGCGGGTGCGGGCGGTAATATTTTCAACAGGACACTAGGTAGACTATTTGGTGCTAAATTACCACCAGGAGCCGAAGGTCCAATGGCGACCAATACCCAAGCGGCATGGTCAAAAAGAACTAATCAAACCGACTGGCGTGTCAAACTAACGTTAAGGAAAAACGAAGATATGTATAATTTCTTTTTTGGCAACGCGAAAACAGGTGATACAAGTCAAACAAAATTGCTAGGTCCTTTGGCAAATGACGGCGGAATTGTTTTTCCTTTAACACCATCGATTATTATACANCATCAAGCCAATTATAATGCTTTAGCACAAACACATTCAAATTATCCATTTTATGCATATGAAAATTCTGAACCTGCAAACTTGACGATTGTAGGAGAATTTCCTGTGCAAAATCAAAGTGATGCACAATACTGGGTTGGTACATTGCATTTTTTAAGATCAGCAAGTAAAATGTTTTTTGGTGGAGATGATACTGCCAACAGAGGAAACCCACCTCCGATACTTACTTTGAATGGATATGGAAATCATGTCTTCAAAAATGTTCCTGTAATTATTACAAGTTTTACAGTTGAACTTACTCAAGGAGTTGATTATATTTCGACTTCACAGAATAATAAAATAGCAACACCAAATCAAACTTCACAAACTTACACACCAAATGATAGTTTGCCAGAAACATGGGCGCCTACACAAAGTATCTTTACAGTTCAGATACAACCAGTATACTCAAGAGATACAATTAAAAAATTCAGTATGCGACAATTTGTTGATGGAAATTTAAGTAATAAAGACGGAGTAGGATTCATTTAATGGCAAAATATTCAAACACTTCTCCATACTTTGCTACAGAAGAAAATAATATTAGTTTAGACTTTTTTGTGCCAAGAACAATTACGGCCGAGGACGACGATATATCTTATACNATNGATAGAATATATGCTTACAGACCCGACCTACTTGCATATGATTTATATGGCAATCCAAGACTTTGGTGGGTGTTTGCACAAAGAAATCCAGACTCNATAGAAGATCCAGTCTATGATTTCGCTCCGGGGGTTGTAATACAGTTGCCAAAATTAAGCAATCTGCAAAAAGATTTAGGAGTTTAATATGCCCGGCGAATATTACTCATCTCCGAGTGAAGGTAGCACACTTTCAAAATCTAAAGATGAAAAAGGCAAAAATAACGATGTAATAAAATCCAAAGCCATTGTTCCAAATGCTTTACATCAATATGCATCTTATAATTACATCTGGACTTTATCTGGATTATCAGAAGAAGAGATAAGAGATCCAAAGTTATACAAAACGAATCCTCCGCACGATATTATTGCACGTTCCGGCGGCATAGGTCCATCAACTTCTTTTAACAATGCTAGTCCTTTTGATACACCAAAAGATGTTTCAGGGGACGGAATGGGAATGGAGGCGGTATATGCTAAAGAAAGAAATAAAAGTAGAATCGAAACAGCAGAGGCCTCTAATTTGATATTAAAAAGAAATCACGATATTTTTTTTAAAAGAGTAGTGATGACTGGTTCTTATGTGCCTAATCCCGATAGGAAACTTATGAATTTTAACAAACTTGAAATGGATTTAGAAGAACCTTTAGGTATAACTTTATTTGAAAAACTTAGAGCCGCGGCCTATAACAACGGTTATTTAGATCATACTGATGCACCATATCTTTTAACTTTAGAATTCGTAGGCATGGACTCAACTGGTAAAGTAATTAGGAATCCAGTGCCAAAAAAATATTATCCAATCAAAATTTCAAATTTTATAATGAATTTAAATGCCGGCGGCACAACATATTCAGGCATAGCAGTACCATGGACTGAGTTTGGAATGTCTAACAGGTTTTTGTATACGAGGGGACAATTCAAAGTTGAAGGAAATTCTTTACGTGAAAAATTTGATTCTATCACAGAAGGATTAAAATCAAACCAAGAAAAAGAAATTGCTAAAAATATTAAGCAACACATAGATGAATACGTAATACAAATACATCCAGATTTCAATACCGAAAAATATACTGGTGATGTAGCAGACGTCAAGCAAATGCAATCAAGTGATTTTGAAACCGAAGGTAAACAAACAACAAAATCAGAGATGCAAGTAAATCCTGGCACAGCAGTTAGTAAACTTATCGAATCAATCATGCTGTCTACTCCATATTACAATGATCTAGTTAAAAATGTTGTTGAAAAATATTTTGGCAAAGACGGAAAACCTTCAAGTGGTGTAGGAGGCGTTATAGATGGTGAAATGGTTCCTTGGTTTAAAATTTTAACATCTGTGCAAACTGAAAAACCATTTGATGATATTACAAAAATGCACAAAAAGAAAATTATATATTCAGTACAACCTTATCAAATTCATATTTTAAATTTTGCCGTACCAGGTTTAAGTGGTGCGGATATGATGGGCAAATATGTTAAAAAAGATTATCAGTACATCTTCACTGGCCAAAATTTAGATATTTTAGATTTAGATATAAACTACAAGGCGGCTTTCTTTCAAAGTTCTTTGACTTCGGGATCGAGAGCGGATACAGGAAACGATGCAAAGGATACTTCGGGAGATGAGAATGCTAATTTATATTATGGACAATCTAGATATCCAGAACCAGAACTACCTTTAAGAAGTTATCCTGGCATTAGTAGTACAGAAGATGCAGTTCAACGTGCAGATAAAAGTAATAAGACGCAAGAATTTTTTGATTATCTTATAAATGGCACTGGCTTTATGGTCAGAGTAGAAATGAAGATAATGGGAGACCCTTCGTTTATAGGTGATCATTATGCCGAACCTATCAAAGTAATGGGTGATGGAAAAATACAAAAAGTTGAAAGGGTTGGGTCATATGGTGGTAATGTTTGGGACGAACAACAAGGTGCGTTTGACCTTGACCAAGGAGAACCGTTAGTAACATTGCACTTCAGATATCCTACAGACTTCGACGAGGTATCTGGAAATTATAAATTTAAATCTCAGGAAGAAATTCAGTTCTCTGGTTTATATAAGGTCTCGAGAGTAGAAAGCACTTTCGATAATGGTCAGTTTACTCAAATACTTACGATGGTGAGAATGAATAATCAAAAAGGCGATAAGAAATCGGCCAAACCATTAATTAACAAAGAGAAGATTAACTACCAAGATGCCAAACCAAAAGCATACAACGTAACTGATATTGATGCGGCAGGCAGAATAAGAGGCGGATTATAATGGCTGAAAATATACATTTAACAGGTGACGTTTTCACAACCAAAGCACCGGGTAAAGATCAATCCTACGGTACCGTTGGATCCGGTCCTTACATAGGAATAGTCAAGCAAAATAAAGACCCNGAAAAAATGGGAAGACTGGGTGTGGTGATTCCAAACCTAGCAAAAGCACCAAACACAAAATCAAATGAATTAATAATCTGTGAATATCTAACACCATTCTATGGAGCAAAAAGTCTTCAGGTTACAGGAAAAGATAAACCATACAGTTATGATGAAAGTCAGCATTCATATGGTATGTGGGCAGTGCCACCCGATATCGATACACGAGTCCTTGTAATTTTTGCTGAAGGCAAAATATCAAATGCATTTTGGATAGGTTGCGTACAGGATTCCTACACAAATCACATGGTTCCTGGTCTAGGTGCATCAACGCAGACAAGTGTAGATACATCAGACGAGAGTCAAGCAGAGACTAAAAAAGAACAAACTTATGGAACTGATTATGTGCCTGCAGGNGAGGCAAATAGGAATTTTTGGTCGCAACAAGGAGGCAANTACGAAAATATTAAAAAGCCTATACATCCATTTGCAGAGACTTTAAGGGAACAAGGCCTAATCCAAGACACNGTAAGGGGAACAACATCATCATCTGCAAGGAGAGAATCTCCTAGTAATGTTTTTGGTATCAGCACCCCGGGTCCTGTAGATAAAACAAAACCAACAAAACAACTTGGCCCAACTGACGCACTAGAAGATGTACATACTTCAAGACGTCCAGGACACACTTTTGTTATGGATGACGGTGATAATAATGGAGACAANCATCTTGTACGTTTGAGAACAAGTTCTGGTCATCAAATATTATTNCACGACACAGAAGGTTGTGTTTACATAGCAAACGGATCAGGTGAAGCATGGATGGAGTTTTCAAACAATGGAACTATAGATATCTATTCCGGCAACAGTATTAATGTAAGGTCAAGCACGAATATGAATTTTCATAGCGACGCTAATATTAGTTTTTACGCAGACGGCGAAATAAAAATGAAAGCAGGNGGAAAACTTGTAATGGATGGNAGTAGAATACAAGCCATGTCTGACAACGATATTATGATTCATGCAGAAAATGGATCTATAACAACCAAAGCAGTCAACAGTAATATTTTAAGTTACAGTGCATCTGGTCAACAACATCATTCAGGTGGTGATATACACATGGCAGGGACCGAAGTACATATGAATTCAATTGCGGCGGACAGTGAAATAGTTACTACTATGATTAGAACAGATATGCAGTCCACTGATCCATCAGGTACTAACACACTTGTTGTGCCAATTGCAGATGTCAATACCTCACTCAAAGGTTTAGCACAACCATTAAAATCAAGTCCATTAGCAAATGATTCGATGGACGGAATGCGTGTACCAACACACGAACCATATGCAGAACACTTTGGAAAAAAAGTTGGACTTAAAATGTTTACAGGAGCAGGCAAACAGCCTTGGAAATAGATGTCAGGAAGAACTAACATAAAAGGTACAAAGGGTTACGATCCGGATTACGCAAAAGAAATTCATAAAAAGAATATCGAATCAGCGGGTGCATCTGGGCAAGGATTTTACAATGCCGAAATGGGAAAAGAGTTTGCAAAAGATTTGAAAAATATTTTAGAGCCACACGTCACTGCTTTAAAAAATGAAATTGATCCTATTTGGAAAAATAATTCAGCAAGTCCCGGCAGTTCAGAATTTGTATCACAATTGAACAGGACAAGTAGTATTTTTGCAGTAAGGTCAGGACAAATAAAAGCAGATTTAGATGCTTACTTAGAAGAAAAAGGACTTAAAGATTCTACCGATTTGGAGTCAGTTCAAAAAGCGAAAAATGAATTTTTAACAAANTATGCTTCTACGTATGGAGTACCAACAGAAACATTTGACAAAAAATCTAAAACATCAAATGTCAAAGCAACAACTGGATCGGTTGATATACAAAGTATTTCAAAATCGGCTCCAATAAACGCATCGGCTCTTAAAGATCAAGTATTTGTAAATACTGACGCTGTAATGAGCAAGTCGGGAGATTTTTCAAAATTAGTTAATACAAACATCAAGAAAGCAACAGGCAATTTGAGTTTTGATGATATTGGCAGTAAAATTGGAAATTTTGCTGAGGCCGGAACTGCATCAATTAGTAACTTACTGGGAGACATCAAGAACCCAGATTCACAGATCGGCGGAATGATTACTAAAACTTTAGGAAAGGTCGAAAGTTTATCAACAAATTTTGACGCAAATATGTTCAATAAGAATATTCCTAATATGCCAGATCTTAAATCGCTTGTACCCAAGGGTGCATCTAATGTAAATATATCAAATGCTGTTTATAAAACAACAGTTGGTAACAACGTTGTTAGTGTCACTGAAGTAAAATCAGTGATAGCAGATACAGGTAAAACTTTAGGATCAGTATCTAAAAGCAGTGGAAAGGTTTTTGACATTTAATGGCAACGAATAAAGTAATATACAGAGGATTCAGTTCCAAATCAGATCAAACAAATTACAAATTGTATGACTTTGAACTAATCAAGCAGGATTTAATTAACAGACTATCTGTTAGAAAGGGTGAAAGAGTAGAAAATCCTGAATTTGGTACAATTATATACGATGCTATATTTGAACCATTAACTGAAGCATTAAGACAGGCTATTGCGGATGATATCACAGCAAATTTGAATGCAGATCCTAGGCTTTCTACAAAAGAAATCAATATCAGTGAATATGAACACGGTATTGCTGTAGAATGTTCTCTAACATATCTGCCATATGATATTACCGAAAAACTTATATTCAAGTTTGATGAAAATTCATCAGTAAGTCTATCTTAATATACGTACATAATTAATACTATAAATATTCGTATTACACGTTATGGCCACAACAGAGAGACAAAATAGACTATTAGTAGCAGAGGATTGGAGAAAGATCTATACTGCATTCCAGCAGGCAGATTTTAAGTCCTACGATTTTGAAACCATCAGAAGAACAATGGTATCATATCTACGAGAAAATTATCCAGACGATTTCAACGATTTTACAGAATCTTCTGAGTATGTTGCACTTCTTGATCTTATTGCCTACATTGCTCAGTCATTGTCCTTCAGAGTAGATTTGAACGCCAGAGAAAATTTTTTAGAGACAGCAGAAAGAAGAAATTCAATATTAAGATTAGCAAGATTAATTAACTATAATGCTAAAAGAAACAAGAGTGCCAATGGTTTACTAAAGATCAATTCTTTACAAACAACACAAGATGTCAAAGATAGTTCAGGAACAAATTTAGCAGGATTGAATGTNAATTGGAATGATGCTTCAAACCCAAATTACAGAGAACATTTTACAACAATTCTTAATGCTGTAAATTTATCAGGTCAAACATTTGGCTCGCCATTGGAATCAGGCACCGTTGGTGGAATCAAAACAGAAGTTTATACTACAACATCAACAAATACTGATATTCCTGTTTTTACATTTAACAGATCTGTAAGTGGAATTAATAGACAATTTGAAATTGTACCATCAACAATAGCAACAGGATCTAGTATTACTGAAAGCACTCCTATTCCTGGTTCCGGATTTAGTTACATTTATAGATCCGACGGAGCAGGTGATTCATCAAACAACACAGGATTTTTTGTCTCCTTCAAACAAGGGAGTCTAGATTATGAAGAATTTACAGTTAACCAAGCAGTTACAAATCTAACAAAACAAATTAATATTAACAACATTAATAACGACGATGTATGGCTATGGCAATTAAATGATTTCGGTCAACCGAGTGCATTATGGTCTCAAGTGCCAACCACTTCTGGAAACAATGTAATATATAATTCTTTGAGTAAAACAGAGAGAAATATTTACAGTGTGCTTACAAGATTAAATGATCAAGTAGAACTGGTATTTGGCGATGGCAATTTTGCAAATATTCCAACAGGTACATTTAGGTTGTACTATAGAACAAGTGACAATGCGAGATACAGTATTCAACCAAACGATCTAAAAAATATTAAGTTTGAATTAAATTACAAAGATGCCGACGGTGGCAATCAAACTCTTACTGTCACAGCAGGTCTTAACAGATCAATTTACAATGCTAGTGAGTCTGAAGATAATGACTCAATCAGAGAAAAAGCACCACAAGTTTATTATTCTCAAAATAGAATGATCACTGGAGAAGACTACAATGTTGTGCCTTTAAGTGCGTCACAAGATATTATTAAAGTAAGAGCGTTAAACAGAAGTGCTTCTGGTATATCAAGAGCGAAAGAAATTATTGATCCAACAGGAGCCTACTCAAACATATCTGTTTTTGCAGATGACGGTATTTTATACACAGAAGAATCGTTACAAAGTTTTACATTTACTTTTGCAAATAAAAGTGAAATTTTAAACACGTTAGATACAAAAGTAGAAAGTAAATTAAAGGAAGCATATTCAAGACAATTTTATTATAAAAAATACGGAACTAAAGATCTTTCAACGATAACTGCCACGTGGGTCAGTACTACAACAGGCACAAACACAAACACAGGATACTTTACAACCGGATCTGGAGCATTAGTGATTGGAAGTTTTGCAGTCAGCAATCTAAAATACGCTAAACCAGGTTCATTGATTAAGTTTACATCACCTGATACAGATAAATTTTTAAATGGTAAGTTTGTTGCATCTACAACAGCAGAGGCACAAGATAGAGCATGGGCCAAAATTGCTAGTGTGGTAACAGATGGAGCAAACGGTGGTTCTGGAAATTTAGAATCAGGACTTGGTCCTATAACACTTGCAGATGTTATTCCAAACGGTGCTAAACTAGATTCAATTTTTCCACCATTGACGACAAACTTTACTGCAACACTTAAAGAGGATATCCAAGCAAGAGTTCAAGCATATGAAGATTTTGGATTAAGATATGACATCGATTCAGCAGAGTGGAAAGTAATAACTGGTACAAATTTAAGTACATCTAATGTATTTTCTACAACATTCCAAGGAGACACAACAGGCACAAACAAAGATGCAAGTTGGTGGTTTAAATTTACTAACGATGGTGTAACTTATACCGTTAATTACAGAAAATTAGAATACCTTTTTGAATCAGAAGGACAAAATAAATTCCATTTTGATATAAATGAAAAAATTTATGATTACAAAACAGGACAAAGTGTAAAAGACAATATTAAATTGCTTAAAAGTAACATCATAACTTCTACAAGCAATGCGGTTGGCTATCCAATTACATGGCAAGTAGTTGACACAGTACAAGAATCTGATGGTTATCAGGACAACAGAAAAGTTAAAGTTGGATTTTTTGATAGGGACGACGACGGTGTTGTTGACAATCCAGAATTATTTGATATTATTATAGAACCAAGCAACACACCTGCGAGTAAATTTGTTTTCTTTGAAAAATATATCTCAGATAACAACATTGAAAGATATAGACCTTATGCGGCGTCTAATTTTACGGTTGTGCAGAATGAATCAAGTATCACTCTTCCAGGTTCATATACTGACGGACAATTATTTTATTTTTATGATTCCAGCGAAGATGTGATTAAAAAGTTTAATTCAACAACAGGTCTATTAGAAACTACATCAGACTACATTGCACGTGCAGGTAGATCAACATTAGAATTCCAGTACAAGCATTACGCAGGTCAAAATACAAGAATTGATCCTTCCATGACTAATATTATAGATCTTTACATTTTAGAAAGAGGTTATGATCAAAACTTTAGGACATGGTTAAAAAATGGTGGCACAAAACCTATACCTAGCACTTCTGATCAGTTGAGAATATCTTACAGCACGACTTTAGATAGTCAAAAAGCATTATCAGATCAAATTATCTATCACCCTGTTGCTTACAAAATTTTATTCGGTACTAATTCTGAAGAAGAATATCAAGCAACATTTAAAGTTGTCAAAAACCCAAGCACAAATTTATCTAACTCGGTAATAAAAACAAATGTTATATCTGCAATAAACGAATTCTTTGCACTAGATAACTTTGATTTTGGTGATACATTTTATTTTACTGAACTTGCTACCTATATACACAATAAGATGGCACCTGATCTATTGACAGTTGTTATTGTACCAAATCAAGCAACACAATCATTTGGATCTTTGTTTCAGGTAACAGGATCATCAGACGAAATTTTTATCAGTGGGGCCACCGTTAATGATGTAGAAATCATCGACGCCATTGGAGCAAATCAATTACAAGCATCAGGTACAGTTGTAACATCAACTACTACAACAACAAATGTATCGCGATCGACTTCAGCAGTATCCGGCACCACTACATCTTCATCATCATCATCTGGTAGTAGTGGGTCAGGTTACTAATGGCTGATTATAGCAATCCTAATTCGACACAAAATTTTGAAGTAGTAACTGAAGGAGATAATTTTACTCTCAGACGTTCTATTGCACATCTTCCTGCTTTTTACAGAACGCCGGCAAATGAAAAATTTTTAACAAGCACGATAGATCCCTTAATACAAAAAGGTCAACTAAAAAGACTTGATGGTTATACAGGTAGATTAGATGCGTACACAAGGACAAAAAACGACACGTATTTAGATGCTACCACAACTGATAGAACTGCATATCAATTAGAGCAGACAGTAACCTACATTGATAAAGATACAACAAGTATCAACCCAGAAGATCAAATTAAGTTTACAGGAACGTACGACGATTTTTTAAATCAATTGAAGTATTTTAACGTTCCATTAAACAATCATGATAGAATTACAAAAGAAAAGACATATGGATGGAATCCAGCAGTAGACTTAGACAAACTTATCAATTACAGAGAATATTACTGGTTGCCCACTGGTCCAAATCTAGTCAATATATCAACTGTTGGAAAAAACACAGAGGTTGAATACGATGTTTCAACAATCACAGAGGATGGAAGTTCAGTCAGAGGATATGTTTTTGGGCATAAAAAGAACGAACAAAATCCTACAATCACTTTGTATAGAGGAAACACTTACAAATTTAATATAGATGCACCCGGACATCCTTTTAACTTGATGACTGAACCAGTCAATACTGGTGTTGCAGAGGACGGAAGTACTTCTATAATCTATTCTGATGGCGTGACTAACAATGGGACGGATAAAGGTACTGTTACTTTCACTGTGCCAACATCGGCACCTAATTCATTATTTTATCAATGCGGAAATCATGCTAATATGCATGGTATCTTTTTAATTAAAACCGTCGATGACAATACATTGATGGATCCAACGAATGATATTGTTGGAGTAAAAAATTATAAAACATCAAAAATTAAATTTACAAACGGTTTAAAAATTAAATTTGGTACTGCTGTTGTAAATGATCAAAAAGAAACTTACGCAGACAAAGAATTCTACGTTGAAGGTGTTGGAAGCAATATCACACTGACACCGACCGAAGACTTATTAGTTCCAGAATCATATTCAAAATTGACAACAATACCTTTTGACAATTATGGTTACGATCAAAGACCTTATGCCAAAGCATTTTATTTGCCTGAAACTCCTGATTACATAACAATTAAAAGAGACTCAATTGACCAAAATGCATGGTCCAGATATAACCGATGGTTTCATAAGTCTGTTATTGAAGACATAGCAAAGGCCAATGATGCCACCGCAGAGATAGATGAAACTGCAAGGGCACAAAGACCTATAATTGAATTTGACTCTAATTTAAAATTATTTAATTTTGGCACAGTGGCAAAAAAATCAGTAACACTAGTTGATAGTGTCACAACAGATGCGTTCTCAAATATTGTAAACCAAGGAGGATACTACATCGACGGAATTCAAGTAAGTGACGGTATGAGAGTATTGTTTACTGCTGATGAAGATTCATTAGTAAAAAATAAAATCTTTAGAATTAAAGTTCTTACAATTCAAGGAGAGTCGCGACTATCACTACAATTAGAAGAAACTTCTGACACGTCGCCTCTAGAAGGCGAGAGTGTGTATGTTGAGTTTGGTGCAAAACATCAAGGGAAAACTTATTACTATACAGAAAAAGCAGGACCTAACAAAAATGAGAAAAAATGGGAATTAAGTCAAGAAAAAACAAAACTTAACCAACAACCTAAATTTGATTTGTTTGACGCAGATGGTATTAGTTTTAGTGATGACACAGTATACTTGTCTAATAACTTTGTAGGATCTGAAATCTTTAATTATGCAACTTCAACGGCGGCAGTGTCCGATACAGTGCTTGGTTTTAAAGTAAAATATAACACAGTGAACAATACAGGAGATATTGTTTTTGAATCTGATTATAATAAAGGCTCTTTCACATATAAACCAGGAGACGAATTTTTAACTAAAAAATATTCTACAGGATTTTTACACGTAACAAAAAATGTTTCGCAGTATGATAATCGAGTAAATTGGATTGAAACTGAAACGGAATCTAAACAAAGGGTAAAAAGAACATTTTTTGCTACTGAAAAAGAAAAGAAAATATTTCCAATTGATTTTTATAAAGGATCTGCATCTCTTACAGACATAGAGGTTAGTGTAAAAGTAAACGGAATATTTAAAACTTTAGATACAGATTATACACTTGTTAATGGAACGTCGACAAAATTTGTTAAGTTTACTGAAGATTTACTTGTAAATGATATAGTTACAATTTATGGTTATTCTGCAACTGATAAGGTATCTAAAAAAGGAATTTACGAAATACCTGATAGTTTATCAAACAATCCTTTGAATAGCACACTTGAAAGTTTTACGTATGGACAAATTGCAAATCATTTATCAAATGTAATTTCTAAAAATACCGATGTAACAGGAACAGTACCTGGTGTATCTAATATTAGAGATTTTCCTGATGCATATAGAAAAGGCGGAATGATACAACAGCACTCCGGTTCTATGCCAACTGCTGTATTCAACTTAATAGATAAAGAAGCAAACTTTATTTCTGCATTAGATTACACTAGAAGAGAATATGAAAAATTTAAAGAAAAATTTTTATCATTCAGCACTTCAGAAACTTACGAAGGTGATCCAGTAACACACGTTGACAATATTCTTACAGAAATTGCTAAAAAGCAAACATCAGCATTTCCTTTCTATTATGAAGATATGTTAGGATGGGGAGAAACGTACAGTAAGAGAGAATACACTGTGATGGACAGCCTGGAAACAAGTTACGCCTTGGATTCTCAACACAGCATCACAAGTTTAAGCAATAGAGCAGTATACGTTTATCTAAACAAAGTTCAACTATGCCATGGCGAAGATTATACATTTAGCACAACAGATGATAGTGTAACCATACTTAAAACTTTGGCCGAAGGCGACACTTTAGAAATTAGAGATTACGGCGACACCACTGGCAGTTTTGTTCCGGTCACTCCTGCAAAACTAGGTTTACGTCCAAAATATAAGCCAGAGTCTGTAAGTGATAATTCCTATCTTACAACACAAACAATGATTATTGGACACGACGGTAGCAGGACAAAAGCATATGGCGACTTCAGAGATGATATATTACTTGAACTAGAAAAAAGAATTTACAACAATATAAAAGTGGCATACAACAAAGAAGATGCCGAAGCAAATGATATCATTCCATCTGCCTTTGCTAAAACTGATTACTCATTGGCAGAATCTAATGGCATAATTGCAAAAGATTTTTACAAGTGGTCTGGAAATAATAATATTGATTACAGGATTAATGACGTATTTTTAGATGCCGGACAATTTACTTGGAACTATTCGTTCAGTAAAGATATAAATGGTGAGAATGCTCCCGGTCATTGGAGAGGCATATATCAATACTATTTTGACACACAAAGACCACATCAAACTCCGTGGGAGATGTTAGGCTACTCAGAAAAGCCAACCGGGTGGGACGCAAGATATGGAGTCGCTCCATATACATCAGGAAACGAAGTTTTATGGGATGACCTTGAACGTGGTTATGATTATGTTCAAAACAAAGTGATTGATAGATATGCTAGACCAAATCTTAAGCAATATTTGCCGGTAAATGAAAATGGAACACTAGTTTCGCCTATACAAAGTCAAACTGTAAATGGTTTTACCAGACAAAATATAAATGGTTTTTGGAAGTTTGGTGATCACGGCCCGGCGGAGACTGCGTGGAGGAACAGTTCTTCTTATCAATTCAGTTTAGTAAAATTACAAGCACTTGCAAATCCAGTTAAATTTTTTGGAATAAAATTTGATCCAAGCAGACTTACAAAAAATGTTGCTGATAACTTTGTGTCAACAGAAACTAATTTAAGGCAGAGACTTGTAGATTCTAGATATCACCTAGAAACCATTACAAATGATGTGACTGGAGCAGTGACAAGGTATCAGACAGCAGGATTCCAACCTATGACTGTAAATTATTTGATTGGAAAAAATCAAGATCCTGCTATCTATTTCTATGATAAGATGAAAAATTTGAACGTGCAACTATCTTACAAGTTAGGCGGGTTCACGGCGAAAGATAATTTACGTATTCTAACCGATTCTTTATCACCAGGATCAACTTCCGGAAGTCAATTTGTTCCAAGTGAAAACTATCATGTGGCTTTCAGAGCGAGTAACCCTGTAAAGAGTTATTATTACAGCGGATTACTGATTGAGAAAAATTCAGCAATCACATCAGATGGATCTACTGTTGCACCTGGATATAGAGTTTTAGGATATGATTCAGAAAATCCTTACTTTAACGTATATGCACCAATACAAAATACAAATAGATCAATTCTAAAAACAGGCAAAGCCACGGCAATAAAGTATTCTGATTTTGTTGATTTTGTACAAGAGGTACCTTATGGAACTGTTTTTAGCACTGCACAGGAAGTAATTGATTTTATAATAGGTTATGAAAAATATTTGATATCGCAAGGTTTCAGATTTAATAGTTGGTCATCAGAATTAGGTGCTACACTTAATTGGACAACATCTGCAAAAGAATTCTTATATTGGACCACACAAGGATGGGGCCCAGGATCCGCTATTGTTTTGAGTCCTGGAGCATCTGGCTTTCAATTAGAGACAAAAAATGTCGCAATTGGAAAATTACAAGATGTCTATGGAAATTATTCTGCAGTCGATGCCGGCGGACGTTCAATTAGTGTAAAAGATCTAAGCACTAAAAGAGGCAGAAACAATTTTGAATTGACTGTTAGGAATGAAGAATTAGGACTGTATGGAATTAATCTTCACGCAGTTGAAAAAGAACACATACTAATTTTTGATAATAAAACAGTTTTCAATGATATTATATTTGATATCAGCACTGGATATAGACAACAAAGATTAAAACTTATTGGTTGGAAAACAGATAATTGGAGTGGTGATTTCTTTGCTCCGGGATTTGTATTTGACAATGCAAAAGTAAGTGCCTGGACGGCAAACACAGATTATCTATTAGGTGACAATGTAGAGTACAACGCAAAATTCTATGTTGCAAAAGTAAATCATAATTCTGGCACAAAATTTGACATAGAAGTATGGACTAAAAAAGATAAAAAACCGGAAGCAAAATTATATCCAAACTTTGATTATCGAATATCACAATTCAATGACTTCTATGGTTTGGAGACAAACAACTTTGATTCGGCACAAGAAAAATTAGCACAACATTTAACAGGATATCAATCAAGAGATTATCTTGAAAATTTATTTAAAAACGAAGTATCTCAGTATAAATTTTATCAAGGCTTTGTAAGAGAAAAAGGAACCGAGAATGCTTTAAACAAATTAGTTAAAGCAAAATTTTTAGATGAAGACATAGATTTATCAATTTACCCAGAATGGATGATCAAACAGGGAGAATTTGGTAACACAGATTCTGATAAAGCAATTCAAATTAAGTTGCCAGACACTTCCGTTTTGACCGATCCAGTCAGTATTGAAATGTTTGACAGTGACGCAGACACCAAACAATATGATAGATCCTTCGGTGTGTCTAAAGATGATTTATATGAAAAGCCATTAGAGTTTACAGCATCAACGGCATTCGGCAGATATGATTATGCCAACGGAATAGACAAAGATAATGTGCAGTTCTACAAGACTGCTGGATATCCAAGGTTAGACGATGTGCAACATACTGCGTTCAACATAGCGGACATTTTAAATTTAGATGTAAATCAACTTACAAAAAATGATTTGATATGGATTGCAAATAATGAAAGCAATGATTGGGACGTACAAAGAGTTTTTGCAACCAGAAAACAAGTGAAATCAATAGCAAGTATCAACAACGATACACAATTACAATTTGAATTTACAGGAAATCATGATCTTTCACTTAATTCAAAAATTACGCAGTATGTAATGATATCTGATTCGCAATATTCGGACATTAACAAAGTTTTTGCAGTGACATCTGTTCCAAGTAATACAAGTATTATTGTAGATTATGATGGACCAAAGATTGGAGCAATACAAAATTTAAAAGATGGCTCTTCGGTAAGCACATACGGAAATCTTTCAAAATTCCAAAGTGTAAGATTTGATACTATAGACAACATATATGATAGAATAAGTTTTAATGATTTTAGAAATAAAGATACTGTGAATAGTATACCTGGTGATAAAATTTTTATAGATAGTAATACAGCAGGCAAATGGAACGTGTATGAAAAGGTAGTGCCAACTGTAAACAACACAATTACATCACCAAATCTATCTAGCAACAGTCAAAACTTTGGCTGGCAAACTGTGGCAAGAGATGACGGAAAATACGTTGCCATTTCAGCACCAGATGATACACAAGGCAAGGTACACTTCTTTTTTAGAAAAAGTGTCACAGCAGGTACACAATTTGGCCTCAACAGAAGTTTCAGCCTCACGTCAAACAATGATGCAACAAGCAGATGCGGATATTCAATGTCTATCAGCACAGACGACAATTGGTTGTTTGCAGGAGCGCCATATTACAATATTGACGAAGACGGTAGCACCGTACATGAAGATCAGGGTGCCCTACAAAGTTTTCAATGGGATCCTGTAAGACAACAATATAATGAAAAAGCATTGATCCATGCACCACACAATGACTCAACAAACAGGGTTGGTGCAAACTTTGGGTGGAGCCACGCATCAGCGGAACTTGCCACGAACGAAAAATATCTCTTTGTAGGAGCACCGGGATTTAACACAGACGAAGGACAAGTTTTTGTGTACAAATGGTCAGTGGGTGCAGATGGTTCAACGTATGACACTTGGACGGAAGTAGGAACACCGATAACAGCGGGATCGCCAACAAGTAGCGATAGATTCGGACACAAAGTTGTCACTAACGACAACGGTGATATAGTAGCAATAAGTGCCGTAAGTTCGTCTACCGCGGGAAGAGTAGAAATATTTGTTAGAGGCGGTAGTAGCAACGATGGATCAACAAAGCCGACATGGACAAGAGTACAGACATTACAGACAGTTGCCTCAGACGGTAGTTCAATGAACAATCAATTTGGCGCAGATATGAGTATGTCTAAGGATGGAAAGACCTTAGTAATTTCTGCACCGGGTGCCGAAGTAGAAGATGGTAGCACAGGCACATTCCAAAATGATGCTGGAAAAGTATTTGTGTATCAATGGAACTTAGACGGTTCTACAAATCAATACACACAGACACAGAGCATACTGCCACCATCTAAGAAAAGCAACATCAAATTTGGTTCGAGTGTACACATTAACAAGACAGGAAATAGAATAGCAATTGGTTCAGAAGGAAAAGACAATCCTAGAAGAATGCTTTTTGATTCAGGTGAAACAACTTTTGATTTACAAGATACAAACATTGTGGACATGAACAAGCAGTCTGGAAGTGTATTTGTAGCAACAAAATATAATACGAAATTTATAATAGACGAAGAGAAAATTACAAACAATGTTTCTGGATTAGATGCTTTTGGAAAATCAGTGCATATGCTAGACAACTCTCTGTTTATTGGATCACCACAAGATGATGTAGGTGCCACGGATGACGGATCAGTTGCACACTTTGATACATCTGTAAGCGACAAACACGGGTGGACTCAATTACGTGAAGAAACTAACTTTATAGACAACAGAAAAATATCTTCGGCATTTATTTTTGATAGGTCCAAAAATACAATTTTAGATTACATCCAATATTATGACCCAATAAAAGGACAAATATTTGGCTTGGCCGACAAGGAATTAAAATATAAAACTACTTGGGATCCTGCGAGTTACAATTACAATCCAACAGGATCAAATCAATCCAAAACTGCGTGGGGAGAAGAACACATCGGAGAAACATGGTGGGATCTTTCAAAGGTAAAATGGGTTTGGTATGAGCAAGGTGATCAGGAATACAAAACAAAAAATTGGGGCAAAATTTTTCCGGGTTCTAGTATTGATGTGTATGAATGGGTAGAATCGACCTTACTTCCGAGTGAATGGAATAATCAAGCAGATACAACAAATGGATTGTCAAACAGGATATCTGGTATGCCACTAGATCCAACAAACAATTCTTTCACTGTGAAACAAAAGTATGATAGTAAGAAAAACGAATTTATAAATTATTACTACTACTGGGTAAAAGGTAGTGTGTTCGTTCCTGGCATAGGCAAAACTGTGTTTGANAGAAACAATTCAACAGCAATTATATCTAATTTGTTAACAAATCCAAAATTATCAGGCTTAAAATATTTTGGAGTTTCAGATCAAAATAAAATAATCTTGTACAATGTCAAATATCTATTGCAAGATGATAATATTGTCTTTAATATAAATTACAAAACCAACACAGGTGACGCAAGTAGGCATCAGGTATGGAAAATATTTGCAGAAGGTGATCCACAAATAAGACCATCTACCGAGATAGAATCCAAATGGTGGGATAGTTTGGTTGGTCACGATGCAAGTGGAAACGTGGTGCCAGATAAATCATTACCGGTCAATAGAAGATACGGCACTTTGTTGCGTCCTCGACAAAGTTGGTACGTAAACAGATTCAAAGCATTGAAAGAAATNATTGGCTACACTAACACTATCCTTAAAGCAAAACAATTAGTAGGAACGATAAGTTTCACTAATTTAAATTTAGATGATCCTCAGCCAACTGCTACATCAGGAGAATA
The DNA here is from genome assembly GCA_002691145.1 of Rickettsiales bacterium. Taxonomy (GTDB): domain Bacteria; phylum Pseudomonadota; class Alphaproteobacteria; order Methylaequorales; family Methylaequoraceae. The sequence goes on along the minus strand of NZHE01000016.1, from coordinate 2,728 downwards.
CGATGGCACAGTAGCGACGTATGAAGATTTAGGTTATCTTAACACGGCAGACTTCAGTGGCAAAGTGAAATATTTGGTTACAGCAGATGAAAATATTGGTGGTTTGTGGGCGATACATGAATGGAGTGGCACAGAATGGACTAGAATAAAAGTTCAAACTTACAAGACATCAAAATATTGGACATATGCTGATTGGTACAAGACAGACGNAGCGATGTCACACAATGAAAATACAAGAATTGACAAACAAGTTCAGTATGAATATGAACTAGATTCACTTGACCTCACTGTGGGACAACACGTCAAGGTTACCACAAGTTCTGGAGGCGGATGGAAAGTATTCATGAAAACCGCAACTGGCTGGGAAAATGTTGCAACGCAAAATGGAACTATACAAATTTCATCTGATGTATATGATTACACAATTTCCTCATCAGGATTTGCAGGAACAGATACATTTGACACAAACTTCTATGATGATGAGCCAACAGCAGAAACTAGGAATATATTGACCGCATTGAGAGACGATATTTTCGTTGGTGATTTGGAAAAGGAATACAATACAATATTCTTTATTGGATTGAGATATGTTTTATCAGAGCAGACTTATGTTGATTGGTTAAGCAAGACCTCATTTTTAAATATCACAAATAGTTTAAGGCCATTGAATCAAAGAAAATCTTATTCTACTGGCAAAGATGATTATGTGGAAAAATACATCAGNGAGGTCAAACCTTATTCAACTAAAGTAAGGGAATACAAATTAAAATATACAAGTGATGAAACATTAAAAGGTTTGAATACGGACTTTGATTTGCCTCCATTCTANGATGTAANNCAGGCAAAAACTAGGCCAATAGAANCATCTGGTGTAAACGACCAAACTAAACTCACAGAGTTTCCTTGGAACACGTGGAAGCAATATCATACAAAATACATCAAGAGTATTACAATTACAAAAAGCGGATCTGGTTATCAGACGACACCAACTGTATCTTTTATTGGTGGTGTAGAAGAAGAAACAGGTCCTTACACTCTATTAGGTAGAAGTAATTCGGGTACCACTAGTGGTACTTACGGATATTTTTATCCATTATACACACAACAAGTAAATGCCAANATTGCTGATCAACAGAATGGTGGTACAGGCAGTTCACATTCACACACATTTGAAGAATATCCAAATAGAACTTTTTATATGCCAGACAGCATGATGAATCATGGCGTTGCAACAGATCCAGGCACATACAAAATTTTTGCTGAAGGAACACAAACTCACGCAACAGCGACGGCGGTGGTGTCTGACGGAAAANTACAAAAAATTAACATAACAACAAATGGCGTTGGATATACAACTACCCCACAAATTATTTTGACTGGTGGAAGAAATGATGGTAGCACTCCGACAGATTTCGCAACTGCATACGCAGTATTGGATAATGATCTTGTAAGAGATATCAACACTACAATCAAATTCGATAGAATAAGTTCTACTGCAAATATTGTAGATTGGGCAAAGAATACCACGTATGAATATGGCGCACTGTTAAGATATAATAACGAATTGTACAGAACCACAAGTAGAATCACAACAGGTAATACTTTTGATGTATCTCAATTCCAAAAACTAAGGGGAGATGAATCATACATCAATGCGGCTTTGAGGACAAAAGGTTTCTATGCACCAAGTACAGGTATGCCGGGCAACGAATTATCTCAAGTAATGAGTGGAGTTGACTACGGTGGCGTTATTGTAACAGGCTTAGGTTTTGACAACAGTCAAGGATGGGATCAATCAGATTGGACTGAAAATAGTTGGGACACCTACGGTCTATCTAGGATAAGAACTTTTTACGCGGACGGCTCTACAAACACATTTACATTTCCTTCTGCTCCNGCAGTAGGTGAGGTATACACAACTTATTTTGACGGAGTCCTACAAGCAAGTCAAGTTTTCCACGGTGACGGATCTACTTTATCTTTCACTTTATCTAGCACACCTGCAACTGGAGTCAAAGTGCAATTCATACCATTTGATGATGATGGAGTGCAAACGCCAACAGACGATAGGACACTTGATACTTTGTTGAGTGGTGGGTTGTTTAGTTCTGCATTAGGAATTTCACCAGACAGTGTAATTCTTGAAGGAGACGAATTTGTATCTCCGGATACTAGTTATGCACCAGAAGAGACAGTACCTGGACAGATATTTGATACATTAGATTTAAAAGTTTATACTGCACCCGAAAGCGGTGTGCCATTTATATCAAGTAAAAGTTATGTTGGAGATGGAAACACTAAAACGTTTGACATTGGCGGAGTTGCACAGACACAAGATTCTGTGTCTGTTGTAGTATCAAATGTTGCTAAAAGATTAACAACAGATTACACAGTAAATATTCAGAACAAAACAATTACATTTGTAAATGCGCCTTCACCAGGACAAATTATCAATATAAAAAGTTTTGCTGTATCAGGATCAAACTATATGGTACTAAACAAATTTATAGGTGACGGTTCAACAGCATCGTTCACAACAAGTGCAAGAACAAATTTCCAGGGAGACAGCACGAACTCACAACTTTATGTAACGGTCAACGGAGTGCCTACAACTGCATTTACATCTACGTCGGTTGCCAACACAATCACATTGACATTTAACACACCACCTGCCGCTGATGCTTCTATACAGATCGCCGGCTTCAACCAGGCATCAGGCAGAGCGTAT
>NZHE01000015.1 GCA_002691145.1 Rickettsiales bacterium | reverse complement strand
TTGATATTCCTACCAAAAATAAAGTATTTTTTTTTTGTTCTCACTAGAGTAAAAAAAGCTTCTATTAAATTCAGAAAAGGTGCAGGGGCGAGAAAATAACAAATTATTTTTATTTTTTTTTTATGTCGTAATGATTGTAAAGGGCTTCAAAATTTTTACCTTTATACACATAGATACTTTCTAACACACCTAACTTATCGAAAGCTTTTGACATATTAATAACGTGAACCGAATTTGCTTGAAAAGACGGAACAACTGAATTTGATACATATATTATTTTTTTATTCATAATCAAATTTAATGAATTTAAATTATAGAATTTAATAAAGTTAAATGATATTGATTAATAATAATTTTTTTAATTTCTATTATGTTAGATTTTAAATGTGAAATTGTAAAAAAATATTTCAAAGATGTGTGGTATAACCGGATTTTACAGTCAAAATTTTAGTAAAAATAACCTAGAATTACTTGACAGGATGTCTAGTTCTTTAAAAAGAAGAGGTCCTGATTTTTCAGATCATTGGTGTGATCATTCTCAAGGTATTTATTTATCTCATAGAAGATTATCTATCCTAGATTTGTCGGAAAATGGCAATCAACCCATGATTTCCATGTGTGGCAGATTTATAATNAGCTTTAATGGTGAGATATATAATTTTTTGGAATTAAGAAAAAAATTACANAAAAAAGGTTATCATTTTAGAGGTTCTTCTGACACAGAAGTTATNCTAGCATGCATATATTATTACGGTATAAAAAAATCCTTNNAACTTTTTGAAGGTATGTTNGCGGCAGCAATTTGGGATAAATTAAATAAAAAATTGACATTGATTAGAGATAGATTTGGAGAAAAACCTCTNTATTATGGTAAAATTAANAACGGCTACGTTTTTGCTTCAGAATTAAAATCAATAAAGATCTATGCAGAAAAAAAATTAGATATTTCAAAAAAATCTGTTGATCTATTCTTTTTTTTGGGATTCATTCCAGCTCCATACTCAATTTTTAAAAATATTTATAAAGTTGAGCCAGGTGAACTAGTAGAGATTTTTAACAATAAAATAGCAAAATTTAAGTATTGGTCGTTGCCAAGAAAATATAGAGAAAAAAATAAAAAAAGAAAAAATAAACAGGATTTTAATGATTGCACAGAGCAACTTCACAAAAGTTTAGATTACTATGTAAAGAAAACTATGGTTTCAGATGTTGAAATTGGTAGTTTTTTATCCGGTGGTATTGATTCAAGTTTGATAACAGCATTAATGCAAAAAAATAGTTTGAAAAAAATTAAAACTTATACAATTGGCTTTAATGAATCTGAATTTGATGAATCTAAATATGCAAAGAAAATTTCAAATATGTTGGGTACACAACACCATGAGGAAATTTTTTCAGTAGAGGATTTAATGAATACATTAGAGGATGTTTTAAATATTTCAGACGAACCTTTTGGAGATTCGTCAATATTGCCAACGAATCTTGTATCGAGGCTAGCTTCAAAGGAGTTGAAAGTNATATTATCTGGAGATGGAGGTGACGAAGTATTTTTTGGTTATAACAGATATTTACTATCACAAAAGCTTAGAAAAATTTCAAACATTATAGGACATAAAAATTTTGCTTATATACATGAGCTTATAAAATTATTTCCCTCAAGAATTCTTGAAATAATATCAAGACCAATGCAGAAAAAATTTGGTATTCAAGCCTTCGAACAAAAATTAGATAAAGTCTTAAATGTATTAAGTACAAAAAAAACAGAAGACTTTAATAGAAATATTCTTAAAAATTATGATATTTTTGAAGGTAAGAGCAGAGATTACATTGATTCCTTTTTTGAAAAAAATAATGTGGATAATGTGATCGATGTTTGTAGAAAAAATGATTTGTCTCTTTACCTGCCAAATGACATTTTATACAAAGTCGATACTGCAAGTATGTTTAATTCATTAGAAGTAAGAAGCCCTTTTTTAAATCATAAAATCATAGAGCAAGTATTTGAAACTCCAACTAACTTTCACTGTGATGGTAAAAATACTAAGATTATGCTTAAGAAAATCCTTAACAAGTATTTGCCAGAAAAACTTTTTAAGAGACCAAAAATGGGATTTGCCATTCCAATTGAGAAATGGTGTTACAATAAAACTTTTAAAAGAAAAGCTGATCAGTTGATTAAAGANACGCCTTGGACAGAGTTTGGTTTTAATAANAGTAAATTTTTAAAGGATATAAAAAATAAAAATTATCCATTTAATCTTCCAGCAAGAAAATTATGGTTGTTCATTGTTTTTAGTTANTGGTATAAAAATTATAAAAATGAAAAATAAAAAGATATTGATTTTTATTGGTTCGTTGAATATTGGCGGAACTGAAAAACAGTTGGTAAAGATTCTAAAATATTTATACCGATTTTTTGATATTCAGATTTTTACTATCCAAGAAAAAGGCTTACTAAGTATTGAATTGGAATCAATAGGTATAAAAATAGTTGAACCAAAATATATGAAAAAAAAAAATAAATTTTTTTTCTACTTTTGTTTAATTCTACAAATTTTTTTGCATGTTCTTAAATTTAAACCTAACCTCATTCATTATTATCTTCCTCATTCTTACTTGATTGCAGGTGTTCCATTAAGTATTTTTTTTAGGATAAAAAAAATTATGTCTCGAAGGTCCCTTAATAACTATCAAAAAAAATATCCATTAGTGAGGCTCATAGAGATATTACTTCATAAGCAGATGAATATTGTTACGAGCAACTGTTCCGCAATAAATAAACAGTTAATTGAACAAGAATTTGTAAAAAAAGAGAAAGTATTATTAATTCGAAATGGAGTAGATATTCCAGTCGTCAAAAAAAAAATAATTAAAAAAAAAATTGTTAAAATTTTAAGTATTGCNAATTTTATTCCTTATAAGAATCATCAGTTTTTAATAGAATCATTANGTTTATTATCTAGTAAATTGAATTGGGAATTAAGTTTAATTGGAAAAGANAATTTTAACTATGTACAAAAATACAAAAACTTATCTGANAGNTTNGGTATNAGAAGNAAAATAAAGTTTTGCGGNTCACAAAANAATGTTACAAAATATTTAAATAANTCTGATATAGGTGTATTAACCTCNAATGANGAGGGNTGTTCTAATTCAATATTAGANTATATGAGTTTTTCCTTACCAGTTTTAGCTACAAATGTTGGGGGTAATAAAGATTTAGTNNANCATAAACNTTCAGGTTATTTGATTTCAAAAGGTGATAAAAAGAGCTTTATNGATTATTTAACTGAACTNATNGAAAATAAGAACTTAAGAGTTAAATTTGGTGATNAGGGTTTGAGAATTGTAAAAGANAAATTTTCNTTAANAGAACTACAAAAAAATAATATGAAACTTTATGAAGAATTATTAAACAAATGAATTNTAATTNAGAATTNAATATAATTAAAAAAATNGTTGAATAAGCAGGAAAGATTCATTTGAATAANTTAAANAATAAAAAATTAAGAATAAAAAATNANTTTTTTTAGTGACTAATTCTANTATTNTAGNTAANAGTTTCANAGAAAAAAGTTGNCAAAAAAAATAAATGNGATTGTAAAAAAATGAAAANTATTGAAGTAAAAAAAAATCAATCAAAAATATTNTATCAATTTCTAAATACAAGAAATTATACCNTAAAACTTGTAAAANATTTAAGTTTTGAAGATATGACAGTTCAGTCTAACTTCTTTACNAGTCCAACAAAATGGCATTTAGCTCATACTACTTGGTTTTTTGAAAAATTTATNTTGGAAAAATTTGTAAAAAATTTTAAGCCTTTTCATCCACAATTTTCAGATTTATTCAACTCATATTATAATACTGTTGGTGCACAATATCCAAGACATAAAAGAGGTTTAATTACTAAGCCAGGAGTTGAAGAGGTCATAACTTACAGACATTATGTTGACAAGTTTGTGGTTGATTTGTTNTNTGCAAAAAAGNATTNTTTGGAAATTGAAACTTTAGTNGAAATTGGNATTCATCACGAACAACAACATCAAGAACTAATNTTATCAGACATTATGAATGCTTTTTTNTTNAATCCACTGAAACCTAGTTACAGTAAAAAAAAAAATANNANCTTTCCAATTATNNANAATAAATCTGACTGGAAAATTTTAAAAAAAGATGAATTTGAATTTGGNGGNTCTATGGATTCTTTTTGTTATGATAATGAATTGCCCTCTTCTAAAAANATCATAAGACCTTTCAAAATTATGACAAATTTAGTAACTAATCTTGATTGGAAGATATTNATTGAAGATAAAGTTTATGACAGACCNGAATTTTGGTTGTCTGANGGNTATGANTATATAAAAAGAAATAAAATCTGNAAGCCACTTTATTGGATTGATAATGAACAATTATTTACACTTAATGGAATACAACAAATAAATGATTTTAGTCCAGTATCTAATATCAGTTATTATGAAGCTTGTGCCTATGCGAGATGGAAAAATAAAAGATTGCCAACAGAATATGAGTTAGAATATTTATTGTCNAAATTAAATCTCGATGGAAACTTTTTAGAAAATAATAATTTTGAACCACTGCAAAACTTCTCAAAAGATTCAGTGTCTCAACTTTATGGAGATCTATGGGAATGGACATCTAGTAATTATACACCTTACGAGGGATATAAAAGCTGGGAGGGAGGACTTAGTGAATATAACTCTAAATTTATGTGCAATCAATTTGTATTAAAAGGTGGTTCATGCATAACTCCTAAAGATCACATTAGAAAAAGTTATAGAAATTTTTACTTTCCGCATGACCGTTGGCAATATTCCGGCTTTAGATTAGCTGAGTCCATTCATGAGTAAGCTAAAACAAAAAAAGTCTAATCTTATTAGTGATAAAGTTTCAATATTGAAAGGGCTTAAAAACATAAGACAAAAAAGAATTGATTCAAAATATTTTTATGACGAAGAAGGGTCAATTTTATTTGAGAAAATAACGAATCTTAAAGAATATTATCAAACTCGAACTGAAATGAAAATTTTATGTCAAAATAAAATTGANATAAATAAAAATTCTCCAATTTCTGCATCTGTTGTCGAGTTCGGCAGCGGTTCCAATAAAAAAATAAAAAAATTCATAAGTTTTCTCAACGCACCATCCGAGTATATTCCNATTGATATTAGTGAGAAATATCTTTTTGACAAATCGAAAGAATTTTCGAAATTCTTTCCAAAAATAAAAGTCCTACCAATTTGTTCAGATTTTCAAGATATCTCAACTATAAAAAAGAAATTAGATAATAGAAAAAATCTTATTGGATTTTTCCCTGGCTCAACTATAGGAAATATATCCCCTTATGAAGCAAAAAAATTATTAATTAAATTTTCTTTATTACTTGGCTCACAAAATAAATTATTAGTAGGTATCGACCTGATAAAAAAAAAAAAAATTCTGGAAAAAGCATATAATGATGATCAAGGAATAACCGAAAGATTTAACAAAAATTTACTAGTAAGATTTAATAAAGAGTTTAATGCGTCAATTAACCCAAAAGATTTTAAACATTTAGCATTCTTTAATTCAAGAAAAAGTAGAATAGAGATGCATTTAAAAAGCAAAATTAACCAGCACATTAATATCTTCGATGAAANAATAATTTTAAAAAAGGGTGAAACAATTCATACTGAAAATTCATATAAATATACAATACAAAATTTTTCCAAACTCTCTGAGCAGAGTAATTTTGAAATTTTGAATGTTTTTACAGATAGTGATAATCTTTTTGCATTATTTTTTTTGAAAGTAAAATAAGGTATATTTTGATTAGAATTAATATATTGGTTGGAGACGAATCACACGGTTTAGAATTGTTTAATGGATATTGGCGTCCAATATTTTTGCATCATGAATTATTTAAAGGACTTCAAATTGAGTTTAAATTTTTTTTCAAAATTTCAAAACATATTTATAATGGCGACTTTTTAATCATATCTTCAAGATTTTTTGGTAAATTAACTAGTGATCCAAAAAATAATTTTGTATTGAAGTTTTTGAAAAATTTAAATAAAAAAAACATCAAAATTATATGGTTTGATTTGAGGGATAGTGCAGGAACAACACAATTCCAAGTTCTGCCATATGTAGATTTTTATGTCAAAAAACAACTATATAAAGATTTTAAAATCTATACGAAAAATCTGTATGGTGGACGAGAATATTCCAATTATTATTATGAGAATTATGGTATAAAAGACAAAGATTTATATTTAATGACAAAATTAGACTTAAAATACAAGGAAAAAATATTACTTGGGTGGAACTTAGGTGTTAGAAATTTTAAATATTATGCAAAACCAAAGTTTAATAAAATAAGTCTATTTCTAAAAAATAAAATTGAGTATTATTTAAATAAAAACATTAGTTGTGATGAGTTAGTTTTGTTTAGTTCTAGGAAAAAAAAGTATAATTTGTTTGCTAATAATAGAACTCAAATATCAAGAAATACGGTAAGATTTCAAAGAGAACTGTTTAAAAGAAAAATAAATCAGACTATTTTTAATGATTCGCTAATAGATGTAAATATAGACTTCAATAATTTTTACAAAATTTTATCAGAGACAAAAATATTACTTAGTCTATTTGGATGGGGTGAGGTATGCTACAAAGAGTTTGAAGCGACAGTTTGTGGTTGTAGCTTTATTGCTCCTGAAATGTCAAATATTTTAACTTGGCCGAATATTTATAGGAAAAAAGTAACATATATACCAGTTGATTGGAGCTTAAATAACTTAAATTCTGTACTAAGCATGCTTATAAGAAATGATGATTTAAGATATAAATTAGTTATCAATGCACAAAATGAAATAATTTCAGTGTCCAAAGAAAATGGAAAAAGATTTTTAAATAAATTATTTAGAAGGTTTATTAATTAATAGGATGATAAAAAAAGAATTTCACTATTTGTATGCTGGGGAAGCTATTGAATATTCATTTAGATTTGAATTAATGTCATTATTAGGTCGAACCTGTTTTTCTAAAAAACCTCTAATCAAAAATGGTTATTGTAATTTGGGATGTGGACCTAGAATAATTGAAGGGTTTGTAAATGCAGAATTTTTTCAATTTAACCTTTTAAGAAAACTACTAAAAAAATCAATCATAAAAAAGAAAATTGATTGGGAAGTTGATTTAAGATTTAAATTAAAATGTAATTCTAATTTTTTTTACGGGATTTTGGTCGAACATGTTGTTGAACATTTAAAAATCTTAGATGCACTAAGATTATTCAAAGAAATTAATAGAATACTAAAGCCAGGTGCTTTATTAAGAGTGTCCGTTCCGGATTTAAAAATGTATATTGATTATTATTGTGGAAAAAAAGTTCACAAGAAATTTTCAGGTTGGGATGATATCAAGAGTGAAGCAATATGGAGTTTAAATCATAATTTTGGACATCAAAGTGTTTATGATGCAGAATTATTAACTGATCTTTTAATAAAAGCTGATTTCAAAGAAGTTAGAAAATGTAGTTTTAATAATTCATTAGACCCACAATTAAGGGTTGATGATTTTGGAAGAAGTTGGGAGAGTCTATATATTGAGGCAAAAAAATAAGATGAATTACATACATTTTAATAATGCAGGTTCAAGTCTTCCGGAAATTAGTACAACTAAAATAATTAATAAATATTTTGAATTAGAGTCTAAAATTGGAGGTTATGAGGCTGAAGAAAAAGAAAAATCAAGGATAGAGAAATTTTATGTTAACACATCTAAATTAATTAACTGTGAACCGAGAGAAATCTCTTTTTTTTCTAACGCTACTTTATCATGGAATCTATTTTTCAAATCAATAAATTTTAATTCATTAGATGAAATCATTATTGCAGAAAATGAATATACGAGTAATTTTATTAGTATTTTGAAAAGAAAACATGAATTTAATAAATTGAAAATTATAAAAATTGATCAAAATGGATTGATTTCATTAGAAGATTTAAAAAATAAGATTAATAATAGAACCAAACTAGTAAGTATCAACCATATTGCATCTCAATGTGGAACCGTCATGCCAGTGCAAGAAATTGGGAATATTCTAAAAAAAAAAAATCCCGATATAATATATTTTTTAGACTGTTCTCAAACAGTGGGACATATTGAAATTGATGTTAAGAAAATTAAATGTGATGTATTAACTGCTTCTGGAAGAAAATTTCTTAGGGGGCCAAGAGGTACTGCTTTCTTATATATAAAAAGTAAAATTATAAGTAACCTTAAACCAGTTTTTCAAGACATGTCAAATACACAAATTGAGACAAATCACAATTTAAAATTAATAAAAACTAAAAATTTTTTAGAAATGTATGAACATTCTCCCGGTTTAAAACTTGGCCTGGCTAATGCTGTTGAAAAAATAACACGTTTTGGCATAACCAAAATAAATAAAAAAGTCATAGAATTGAGTAAATACCTGAGGAAGAGAATGCTTCAAAATAAAAACTTTATGTTCGTAGAAACAGAAAAAAATTTATCAGGAATAAACACAATCGTTTCATTCAAAATAGATAATAAAAAAATTTTTAAATTTTTAAAAAAAAATAAAATTAATATATTTATCTCAAACCACAAACACTCTTTCTTATATTTTAAGAAACTTAAAATTAAATCTGTATTGAGGATTTCTTTTCATCATTTTAACAAAAAAAAAGAAATTGATATTTTAATTAAAACATTGAATTCAATAAATGACTAGCAATGAAATTTCACAAAATTTTTTAAAATTATTTTATTTTCTTCTATATGTCTTTGGTGCTTATTTAGTTATAGACCTTTCTCCTCCAATGTTTCCAGAAATTGTTGCTGATTCTGACTCATATTTTGACCATGAAAGCTCAAGGAAAGCAATTTATCCTCTGATTTTAAAATTATGTGAAATATTTCAGTTAAATATTATAGAAATTCAAAAAGTATTTTTATCTCTTAGTCTTATTATGTTATTTTTTTCCTTAAAAAAAATTAAAATTCACATAACTCTAAGAATCTTATTTTTATTTCTCATTTTAGGAAATATATATTACACATCTTTTTCAAAAGTAATATTAACAGAAGCTTTCTTTTTTGGTTCTATAAATATTTTAATTTCACTTCTAATTTTAAATAAACTAGATAATATTTTTTGTCTTTTTATTTCTGGACTTCTAGTTGGTTTCATTGCTTCCCTTAAGTCTATAGGGATATTACTGGCTTTGATTTTCTTAATATTTTCTGTGATAATTATAAAAAAGAAGACTTATATTAATATACTGACTTTATTATTTGCTGTAATTCTTTTCCCAATAATTGAACACTATTATTTTTTTTCAAAAAATTCTTCGAGGAGCTCGGTATTGCCAATAGCCCTTATAGGAAAGGCATACATGCTTTCCGGACTTGAAGAATTTAAAATAAAAAAGTATCCCCCAGAATTTAAGAATCTATTTTTAACCTCAAAAGAGGAATTTNAAAAAATTCAATCTTTTTTAAGTCATATTAATAACCCGTTGCTAAGAGCAGATCTATCTTCAGACTATGAAACAGTAGCTCAATATCAATTATTCAAAGGAGAGTTAAGAAATACTGGAAAATTATTAAATAAAAANGAGAGTGAATTAAGTGGGGTTATAATAAAAAATTTAATTAAAAATAACTTTATAGAATTAATAAATTTATCTTTACTAAATTATCTGGGTTTGTGGTCAATTGGCTCAAAACATATTTTTTTTGAAAAATACTTAGAGCAAGAAAATATTTTGGTTCCATTGCATAAAGAGTTAAAGATATCCTCTGGCAAAATAACGAAAATTAATAAAAATATTTTAATGTTAGCCTTATCATATTTTATCATTATTTTTTTAAGTTTTTTGTTTTTAACCATATTCATTATTTTGAAGATGAATAATTTATTTTTTAAAAAAAACCTATATTTAATTTTTTTTACTCTTTCATCTCAAATTTACTTACTTCTTGTTGGCATCACAAATGTTGCAACACCAAGATATTTAATGACTGTTTATCCTATGATTTTAATAGCTTTATTTCTTTCATACAATCTAATTAAATATTTAAAGAAATAATTCTATATTAGACTTTTTGTCAAAACTATTGCATTCTATAAACATGAAANTTCCCTCTATAATTAGNTATATTCAAATCATCTCTGTATTGATTATTTTTATAGGTAGTTTTATTGGATTTCTGAACGAGATTTTTATCATGTCAAAAAATATGAGGGTTGAACTAGCAGATTTGCTGTTACTGTTTATTTATGTTGAAGTAATGGGTATGACACGAGTTTATCTTTTAAGCGAGGAAATTAGAATTACATACCCTTTAATAATTGCAATTACTGCTATTTCAAGATTAATTATCTTGCAAAAAAAAGATTTGGATCCTGCTATTCTAGTCTATGAATCTNTTGCAATATTAGTTTTATCTTTAGCAATCATAGTTTTAAGATTAAGATATTTGAAATTTTTAGAACCAAAAAAACATCATAAATAATCAAATATCAAATGTTGACTAGTTTAAAAAAAACAAATTTTTTTAAGAGGGTTTTTATATTTAATACCTTGCTGTTTTTTTCTTTTTATTTTTTTTATTTATCATTTCCAAACTTCGACATTTATTTTTCAAATTTGTTTTTCTACGAAGGAAAATTCTTAGCGGATAAATATATTTTTATAAAAGGATTAAGGACTTTTCTAAAAAATTTAATGATTATTATTCCAATAATGGCTTTGGTTACTTTAGTTATTTTTAAAATAAATAAGCAGCAAAAGATCTTGTTCAAAAAAAAAAAATATAACTCTAAGAGAACTTTTTTTGTACTAGTTGGGTTAATTATTGGTCCAATAGTAGGATGTGGAATAATCGCAAATTTATATTTCAAGGATACATGGGGAAGAGCAAGACCTATAAACATTGTTGAATTTAATGGGAATAAAATGTACACACCCCCTTTTGCTAGAAGTGATCAATGTGATAAAAATTGCTCATGGATAGGTGGTGAAGTTGCTGGAGCATATTCACTTCTAGTTGGTCTTTTTTTACTTAGAAATTATTTGTTTATNAAACTATGTTTCACCCTTGGGCTTTTAGTTTTTTTTTTGCAGAACAGCGATGGGAGGGCATTTCTTGAGCGATAATTTATTTTCAATAATTCTTATGATTTACCTTGCACTAGCCTACAGATTTTTAGTAATTAAGTATTTTATAAGAAATACTTTCAAGAAAAATGATTGATTTTCAAGTCAAAAGTGTNCTAGTGATTTATGATTCTAAACTTAGCAGTCAAAATCAAGCAGTAGGTTTGGTTGAAAGCTTAAAGAAAATAAATAAAGAGATTAAATTTAAAGAAATCAAGATAAAAAAAAAGTGTTATTTTTTACTTCCTAATTGGCTTTTATATTTTTTATACAAATTAAATATACTGAGATTAGAACAAAATTTAATTAAAAAATACTATGCGATAATTTCGTGTGGTAGAATCACAGCCCCTTTGAGTTTATTTCTGAAGCAGAAAACAGGATCAAAAATCATTCACATTCTAAACCCGTATTATAAAATTAATTCTTTTGATAAAATAATTCTTCCCTTGCATGACAAGTATATAAAAAACAATGTTATTCAAATTAATGGTTCAATAGTTAATGAAAAAAATTTTAATATAGACAAGAATAATTTAAAAAAATTTGAAAATATATTTCCTATTAATAAGAAGAAGATAATAGTTATTTTAATTGGAGGTTCAACTAAGTTTAACAAATTAAAGNTTAATGATTTAAATAATNTTATCATTTCTCTAAAAAAAATAAACGTGAAAAACAACAAGTTAATTTTTTTATTCTCAAGAAGGACTCCGGTTTTTTTTCGAGAGGGTTTAACAAATTTTTTTTCAAAGGATTGTATTATAGTGAATGAAAAAACTACAAATCCATATTGGTATTTTTTAAAAAATGCCGACTTTATAATAGTGACCTCTGATTCTGTGTCAATGACCTCAGATGCTATTTTTACAGGTAAACCAGTTTATATTTATTATTTTAAAAATTTAAAAAAAAAAATATTATTTTTTCAAAATCTACTTATNAAAGAAAAAATTACAAGAAAATTTTGTGGTAAGATTGAATACTGGAATAATAAAAAAAGTTTTGAAAATATGAAAGTTGCAACCCAGGTTATTAATTATTTAGATAATAATTAAAATCTATTATGAATCCATATCCATTGTTCTGGTCTTTCTTTTATCCAAGATTCTACATAACTATTTAAATGATTCATGATTTTTTTCTCTGTTTTTAAATTCTTAATTTTTTTTACACTTATTTCAGGAAAATATTTTATAACCAAATTTATCCCATCCTCTCTATAACAAAATGCAGGTAAAATTGGATAATTATACTTTAAAGAAAATTTTGCTATTGCCGAAGCAGTTTTAACATCAAATCCAAAAAATTTTGAATCAATCCCGTCATTCATTTTTTGATCTATAAGCATGCCGATATTACCATGTTCATTTTTTAGAATTTTAATACATTCCTTTGCACCCTCAGGTCCTTTTTTAATCAATTCTACTCCATAATTTCGTCTTATTTTTCTCAATAATTTATCAACTAAAACGTTGTTAGGAGCTCTATAAATAAACCATATTTTGTAACCTGATTTTGTCAAAGGGTGTGATGTTATCTCCCAATTACCTATATGTGCTGAAAAAAATAAGCAACATTTATTTAATTTCAAAGAGGATAATAAATTTTCTATACCAATAATTTTTACATTTCTATTCTTAAAAACATCTATNGAATCCAAGTGGGGGTACTCACCAACGACACGACCAAAGTGTTCCCACATTTTTTTAATTAATATTTTTCTTTCTTTTGTTGAAAAATTTGGNAATACTTTTTTAATATTTTTATGGGCAATAATATTTCGATTTGAAAAAATACCATAAAATTTAAAGATCACTCCCCCAAAATCAGAAGATAGTTTTAATCCAATTAGCTTGCTTAAATTAAAGTAAATTTTTACAAAACAATATTCCAAAACATTTTTCAAACTATACATTTTTCAAACTATACATTTTTCAAACTTTTATTTACAATATCCCCAATAAAATTTCCAATTGAAAGTGATGAAGTTAATCCTGGAGATTCAATACCGTGCAGGTTTATAATTTTTTCATTCCTCTCAATTCCATTTTGTATCATGAAATCGTTAGATTGAATTTTCGGTCTGATACCACAATAATCATTTACAATTTTCCTGTTTTTTATTTCAGGCCAATATTTTTTTATCGATTCTTGAAATTTAATTGCAAGATTTCTTTTCATTAGTAAGTTAATTACTTTAACTTCCTCTGTATCTGGACCAAATATAACTTCTCCATTTAGATTTAGTGTTAAATGAATTCCTAATCCATCTTCACTAGGAATTGGATAAATTAATTTTTTAAAATTATTTTTCCCGATTAGTTTCATATAATTACCTTTTACAAATCTAACTTCTGGCACTTGAAAACTAGTACCTAAAATATTTTTTGCAACTGTTGTACTATGTAGCCCTGCACANTTAATTAAAAAAGATGTTTTTACTTTTTCATTTCTATTATTAAATACTGTTACATACTTATTACCGATTTCTGCTCTTGAAAAA
Organism: Rickettsiales bacterium; assembly: GCA_002691145.1. GTDB lineage: Bacteria > Pseudomonadota > Alphaproteobacteria > Methylaequorales > Methylaequoraceae. The sequence goes on along the minus strand of NZHE01000015.1, from coordinate 142,289 downwards.
GAATTATTATATAAAATTGTACCTCTTTGATTTTCGACATCCCCAGTTAAATTAAGCATAAGTTCATAAACATCTATGATTCCAGTATTTTCTGATAAAAGAGCTTTTTTGCAGTTTATTTCGGGCTCAATACTTTTGACGGCATATTTATCTAGTTCTTTCAATATATTCCCAGACTTTAAAGCAATTGATTTGATTAACATTAATTTTTCNACCTCATCTTTGCTCGTGGCAACAATTAATTTTCCACATCTAGAATAGTTAATTCCTCGCTCTTTAGCATATTCGTACAATAGTTTTTTACCTTTATTACAGTGTTTGGCTTTCATAGAATTTTGTTTGTAATAAATTCCAGCATGGATCACGCCGCTGTTATGGGAACTATTTTCTTCGCCAAAACTACTATTTTTTTCTAAAATTAAAATATTTCTTTTATGTTGTCCTAATCTTCTTGCTATTGCCAGACCGATCACGCCAGCACCTATTATCGTACATTCAAAATCAATCATTAATTATTTAAAACAAACTTTATTGGTATTTCTAATTTATCTTTTACATTATTACCATTTTGTTTTGCAGGTGTAAAATACCACTTACTTATTGTTTCGATGCTGATATTATCCAGAATTTTGAAACCACTGGATTTTTTTAAATTTATACGATCTACATAACCTGTTTTATTTACGTATACTTTCAGAATTAAATTTCCTTCGAAACCTCTCTTCCTTGCTATAAGTGGGTAGGGAGGATGAGGATTATTTTTGGAACCAATTTTGTAAGTTGCTTTCGAAATAAACTCCTCAGATTTATTTTTTCCTGTTTTTTTTTTGTTGTCATTTGTGTTTTTTTTTCTACTAATTTCTTTTGAAAAACTAGGAGAAACATTATTCTTNTTATTTACAGCTACTGACTGTTCAAAAACCTTTGTAATTGGGCCTACCTTATGTTTTTTTAATGATTTATTTTCTAAAGTATTAATGGGAAAAATATAATTTTTTCTTTCTGAAAGGTTTTGTTCATTATCTGTATAAGAATCATTTGAGACATTTTTCGAAAATTTATTTGTTAAATCTATATTAATAATATTAGTTGTTGTTTTTTGAAATGTACTATTTTCAAAAATCAGATAAGATATAATAATAGAGTGAACACTTAATGAAATTATTAAAAATTTTATGTTTTTCATTTAAAAAGTTTTACTTATTTTCATCATCAAATTAAATTCTGGGAGTGGATAAACATTATATGTTCCGTATGTTCCACTATCTGCAGCCACAGAATAATTATAGATCTTTTTATTCAATAAATTATTAGCAGTTATAGAATAATCAAATTCNAGTGCTTTACCTTTTAAGCCTAAATTCATGTGGTGATAAGCTTTTTGTTTTACCTGAAAATTATTAAGTGTATTAATTCTTCTTTTTCTTCCCTCATAATATACATTTAAAAATAAACTAAGTTCATTTGAAAATTTGTACCNAATTTCAGAATTACTAGAAAAATTTGCATTTCCAGGTATTTCGTGTCCTTTATTAGGTCCCTCCCTAAGTTTTGCAATTTGAGCTGTAAACGAATTATTTATATACAAACTATCACTCAATTTAATATTAATTGAAGTTTCAGATCCAAATCTCTTGCTGGCTGCTAAGTTTAGGTTAACATATTCCTTNGATCTGTAGTAGATCTCACCCCTTAATAACATGTAGTAAAATGCAGTGTTAAATTCTAAAAAGCTATTTTTATAATTATGGCCAAATTCAAAGTCAAATGATCTTTGTGAATTTAGTTGCATGGTAGTTGATACCCCATAACCTTTGAAAGCTAGTCTTTCATCAACGTTTGGATACCTAAAACTTTTACCTAATCTAGCAAAAAAAACTCCATAATTTTCAATTTTTTGTTCAAAACCCAAATGAAAAGCTAATTGAGGTTCATATGTTAGGGATGACTCATTATCTGCACCTTTGTTTGGGGTTCCAGCTGAGGTATCAACAGAATCAGTGGCTTTTAACCAATTACCCTGTAGTCTAATTCCAAAACCAACTTTTTGAGAGTTATTTAAATCTAAATCCGTGTTAGCGTATAAACCAGTGTTAAAATCATTAAATTTATAAATTGCAAAATTTTTCTTACCATCCAAGTTTGCTCTTTCTGAATCATAATAAGTGTATCTACCATCAAAACCTATCATTGAATTTAATTTATAATTCAAAAATCTGTTGCTAAACTTGATTCTTGGGTTAAAGGTAAATACGTGATTTTTTGTGTCAATTGATGAATTATACGATGCTCCATACGAACTAAAATAAAAAGCATTTGTATGATTAAACTTGTATCCAAAGTCTGACTCAACTTCAAGGTTGCTATTAATTTCGTAAATGGTTCCAATAAATAATTTAATTCCATCGCTAGTATTAAAATCCTGGGGTGTTGTAGTACTCCTTGGATCAGTTAACCATGTCGAACTTGAGAGAGCGCCGGGTAAACCATTATCTTTAGTATCTACCCCAATATTAAAATGATAAGCCAAATTTTCTTTGATGAGACCATTAAGTTGGAAAGAAATATTCTTAGAATTAAATTCACTGTTTTCTCTGTAACCATCATCTTTGAAAAAATTAGAATCAATGTGAAAAGATTTTTCTTTAAAAGTTTTATTTACGGATAAATACGAATGTTGTTTCCCGTAATGACCTACAGATTGTTTGATTGTTGCAGAATCAATGTCAATCGGGAATTTATTCGTAATTATNTTAATTGAACCGCCTGTTGAATTGCCTCCGTATAAAACAGTAGAACTATTACCTTTTAAAATTTCTATTCTTTCAATGTTCTCAAGAGAAAAAGTTGTAAAATCAACAAAAGAGTTATCTATATTTGAAAGACGTTGTCCATTTAAAAGAATAAGAGTATTAGAAGGGGCAGCATCTCCAAATGAACGCATATCCAAAGTATCACCGTTACCAAAACCATTACCATATAAACTTTTTAATTGAATGCCTGGAACCCTTGAGAGTATTTTCGGAAGAGAATCATCAGCATACATTAAAAGATCTTCTTTTGTTATTGTGATTAGGTTTAATCCGGTTGGCTTGTTTGATGAAAGTTTTGAGGCTGATATTATAATTTCATCTTTTTTATTTTGCGCGTTCAAATGTTTTGTAAGAAAAAAACATACGAAAATGATAAATAATTTTCTCATTTTTATANTCCAAATAAGTTAATATACAATGTGAGAAAATAAAATTTATCACATCATGACAACACGTCATCATGATAGATTACCATTTCAGAAGACCTACCCGTAGTCTGAAAAATGACGCTAAAAAGGCAGGTCTCCTGACTTACTTTCATTGATAATGCGTCCTTCCCGATTTCTCAGTGGTAAATACACATAATCTCCAGCATACAGTAGCGGGGGCTGTTCTAGATTTTAACTAGATTCCCTATTATCTTGGCTTTCAAGCACCTTTTATTTTATACNTAAAGATTTTACAAAATTTTTCAAGTAATTAATTTATGATTATGATTGCAGGTGGTTTTAAACCGAACTTATTTTTTTCTAAAACACAATTTTTTAGTTTTGTTGTAAAAATTCTTTCATTTTTTAATGAAATATTTGTAATAATTTTTACGCTAGTATTTTCACATTTTCCAAAGTTTATTAATTTATTTGCAATATTGTTTAAATGTGACAACCCCATATAAATTATAATTCTTCCTTCATAGGCTGATAATTTTTTAAAATTTATTTCTTTTTTGTTAATAATGGCTCTATGCCCAGTGATTAAGGAAAAACTTTTAGTTTCATTATTAAAATATGAAATTTTAAGTTTTTTTAATGCTTCTTGACCAGCTGTAATTCCAGAAAAAACTTTTATGCTTATCTTCACTTTTTTTAGAGCCTGAAGTTCTTCAGCCCCTCTCCCAAAAATTGATGGATCACCACCTTTAAGTCTTAAAACCTTTTTATTCAACTTACTATAACTCTTCATCCAGGAAATAATATCTTCTTGTGAACAAGATTTATTATTTGACAACTTACCTGCGAAAATTAATTTACATTTATTTTTTGCAAGACAAATTATATCTTTACCTACTAGTGCATCATAAATTATTACATCTGCCATCTTGATTGCTTGATAAACTTTTAAAGTTAATAATTTTGGATCACCCGGACCCGCGCCCGCGAGAATAATAGTTCCATCATTAAAAAAGTTTTTTGGAGGTTTNAAATTTATTAACATAATAAGAATTTTAAACTATAATATTAACAATGTTAATGAATAAAATTCAAATAAAAGATCTAAGTGTTGATTTTAATGATAACAAAATCCTAGAAAATATTACGTTTAATTTTCAATCTTCGCAGTCTTTGTGTGTCATTGGAAGAGGTTCTGAGGGAAAGACCACACTTTTGAAAAGTGTTGTAGGCCTTATAAAAATAAAAACCGGACAGATTTATTTAAATAATGAAAACTTAAATACGCAATTTAAGAAAAAAAAATTTTTTGATTCTTTTGGAGTTCTATTTCAAAAAGACGCTTTATTTGACAGTTTAAGAGTCTGGGAAAATATTATCTTTAAAAACTTAAATTCAAATTTTAATGAACATGATCTCAAACAAAAAGCATTTAAACTTTTGAAAGTGGTGGATTTAGATATTAGTGTAGGAGATTTATATCCAGCGGAGTTATCTGGGGGAATGAAGAAAAGAGTAGGAATAGCTAGAGCCATATCAGATGAACCGAAATTTTTAATTTTGGACGAACCAACTGCTGGTTTAGATCCTGTCAAAACGAATAAAATACTTCAAATTATAAGCGACTTATCTAGAAAAAAAAAAGTAGCAATTTTAGCAGTATCTTCAGATATAAAAAGCGTATTGAAATATTTTGATAATGTAATGGTTATTCATAACAAAAAAAAACGGTGGTTCGGTAAAACAAGTGAGATCAGAAAGTCAAATCTGAAAATAGTAAAAGATCTTTTAAAGTATACTTAATTATTTTGATCTTTTAAGTATTGCGCATCCTACGGTAGCGTCAATAGCTGATTCAACATAACATGAACTTAACTTGTTTGTTTCTAAAAGTTTTCCAAGATTGTAACCTCTACTATTAGAGGCGACCCACGTAATTGTTTCATTGTCTGGGTGAATCATACCAAAGAAATTTTTAGTTCCACCAGTATATGTAAAATTACCTCTAAATCTTCTGTCNGTTTGTTCAGTTATATTTATTTTTTTTTCCCAAGATTTTAACCCTTTTAGATCAGAAATTGTATTATTTTCACCTTTCCAAGTCCCGATCAAATTTGGTACTTCGCTTGCAGACATTTTATTCTCAATAAGGAATAATATACTTAATGTGATTAAAAAAAATTTCATAATTCTGATATGTAATGTTAACTTAAATTAATAAAAATTATAATAAAATGCAATCTAAATTATTAAAAATTCATGACATAATAAAATTTTATTCATCAAAAAAATTAATTTTTGTTTTTTTAATGGGCATTGTAAGTGGAATTCCTCTTTATTTAATACTTTCTACGATGATGATTTGGTTAACTCGAGAAAACATTGATATAGCAAAAATTGGACTTTTCACATTAGCACAACTTCCATGGAGCTTAAAATTTCTGTGGGCACCAGTTATTGATAACAATAATATACCAATAATTTCAAAATACTTTGGAAAAAGGAAATCCTGGTTGCTTGTAACTCAATTTTTTTTAGCATTTTCAATTATTACCTTAGGTTTTAATGATCCAAATAAATACCTTTTATNTACAGCAATAATTGCATTTGCAATTTCCTTTTTTTCAGCTACACAAGACATTATTATTGATGCTTTTAGAATTGAATTGCTTGATCAAGAATTGCAAGGAGCAGGAGCAGCAATGACTCAAGCAGGTTATAGAATTGGTGGTATTATAGCGGGCGCTGGTGCTCTTTACTTCAGAGAAATTATAAGTTGGAAATATGTATTCGTGATTTTAGGATTAACGGTTTTTTTATTTATGTTTCTAACACTACTAATTCCTGAAAATAGGGAAATAAAAAAAGATACTAAAAAAAATAAAAAAAAAAGATTCAACCATTATGCGTTTATTTTTATAGAACCACTAAAAGAATTTTTAACAAGAAATAAGAAAAAAAATACCATTCTAATATTATTGTTCATTTTATTATTTAAACTAGGGGATGTGATAGCCGGAGTAATGGCAAATCCATTTTATGTAAAAATTGGTTTTTCAAATATGGAGATAGCAAATGTAAGTAAATTATTTGGTGTAATCGCTACTTTAATAGGAGTTTTTATTGGGGGCTATCTTGTTAAAGTAATTGGAATCTTGCGAGTTTTAATTATTGGAGGATTTTTGCAGATTTTATCAAATCTATTATTTGTTTTATTAGCAAATGTTGGTCCTGACTACATTTTTTTAATAATTACTGTAGCTGGTGAAAATATTTCTGGTGGTTTAGGTTCGGCTGGGTTTGTTGCATATTTATCAATACTTTGTAATAAAAAGTATACTGCTTCACAATACGCGTTGTTATCTTCGTTCATGGGTATTGCGAGAACAATTATGTCATCACCGTCAGGTTATTTAGTAAATTTAATGGGATGGTCGAACTTCTTTTTAATTTCAACTATTTTTGGAATTCCTGGTGTTTTGATATTATTTTGGATGCTCAAAAATTTTAAAATTCAAAAACAGATTGTTAAATAATATGCTGATTATTAATTATAAACTCATATTCTTTGGTTGATGTCAGAATTTCTTGCTGAGAAATAAATTGAAAGTATTTTTCTAAATCTTGAAATTCATTTTTAAAACTTAAATTTATATTTTCAAGTTTTCCAGATGTTAACCACAACAATATTCTCCAAACAATTATATCTGCAATTGTGAAATTTTCAGTTAGAAAGAAATTGCTTGTCTTATTATTTTTCAGAAATCTATTTAGGTAACCGAGCCATTTAGGTAAAATCCTAATATTTAATTCCTGTCTAAGAACTTTTCTTTTTCTTACATCAGTCTCTCTTATTGAGGGTATCAATAAATTAGTAACATCGTTAGCAAAATCTATGACTTGGTCTATTTTAGCACAAACCATGACATCTGAGGAATATAGTTTAGATAATTTTCCGCAATATCTAACCATAGCCGATGTTTGAGCAATAATATTATCACCGACTTTCAATACGGGAACTTGACCAAATGGAAATTCTTTTTTTTCTTTATTTAAAATGAAATATTTTTTTGAAATAATTTTTTCTTCATAGCTTACACCTCCGATTGCCAAAGTTAATTTACATATATCAACTCTCCAAAACGGAAAATTAAAGTAAATTAACTGTATGATAGATTTATTTTTCTGCAAAAGCTTTCTCTATTACGAAAGAACCTTGTTCTTTCGTCGAGCCCTCTAAACATCCTAATTTTTCAAAAATATGTTTTAAATCAGCAGTCATTTCTTCTGAACCGCAAATCATTACTCTATCTTTTTGAGGATCAAANTTATCTAATTTAAGTTCAGGCCAAAGTTTATCATCTTCTATCCATTTTGTTATTCTTCCAGTTCTTGGCCAGTTTTTTCGTGTAACGGTATTAAAATAAATAAAGTTTTGTTTTGTTACCTCTTTGTAAATTTCATCATTGTTTAGATTTTCTAGAAGTTCTTTGTACGCTAATTCTTCTGGTAACCTTACAGTATGTGTCAAAACTACTTTTTCAAACTTATCGTATGTATCAGGATCTCGGATTATACTCATGAAAGGAGCAAGTCCTGTACCCGTTGAAAAAAGATATAAATTTTTACCAGGAAGCAAGTAATCACAAACTAGTGTTCCAGTTGATTTAGAATTTATTAATATAGTATCTTTTATTTTTATATGTTGGAGTTTACTTGTCAGAGGCCCATTAGGAACCTTAATGGATAAAAACTCTAAATGATTTTCGTGATTAGCACTTGCGACAGAATACGCTCTCAAAAGTGGTTTTTTGTCAATTTCAAGTCCTATCATTGCAAATTCACCGTTTTTAAATCTAAAAGACTCATTTCTAGTGGTAGTAAAACTGAATGTTTTATCTGTCCAATGATGAATACTTAAAACCTTTTCCTCTAGTAATGCCATTGATTAATTAAATTTACATTATTTAAACTTAAATATTTACTTGATTTTTTATAAAAAATAAACATTAGTAGTAATTTATTCAAGAGTAAATGAATTAAATTATAAATGACAAATATTAACATCAGAGAGCTATCTCATTCTGAAATGGACCTATATAGGAAACCTCTTTTACCAGAAACATGGAGTTGTTTTCCAGTTGATGAAGAAGTTGACACGCAGACCCTCAGAAGAGCACTCCAAAAAGATTTAGATAAAATAAGGTCAGGCGCTGAAAAAGATCCATTTAGCAATTCGATTACTATGTTAGCCCTTGACATTTCAAGGAGGTTGGAAAAAAAAAAATTAAACTATTCAGCTTTGGAAGCTTTAATTCAAAGACTAGCGGTCGGCTCACTGGGTTTTAGAGCTGATAGATTAAGAAAATATATTGGTGAATTAGACAAGGAAAAAAACAATTCAAAAATTAAGAATTTGATATTAAATTTGTCAAAAGATAAAGATGGAAAAACTATTGATTTTGAAATTTTTCAAAAGAAAATTGAAAAGAACATCTTTGGAATTGTTCTAACAGCACATCCAACTTTTGGTAATTCTTTTAACATGATTGAAAGTCTTGCAAACATGGCAACGATGACGAATGTAAAAGGAAAAGATATTAACATTCATAAACTAAAAATTTTAATCAAAAATATTTTTAAAACTGAACAAAGACCTGACAAAGAAATTACTTTGGATTATGAACATGNTCTGTCGATTTATGCACTCAAAAACTTGCAAATAGCTCTTAAGGATTTCTATAAACAAGTTTTACTTGTTTCAAAAAAAATATATCCAAAACAATATCAAAAGCTTGTTCCCAAAATTTTTTCACTACACACCTGGGTTGGTTACGATGTTGATGGGAGAGGTGATATTTCATGGATTGATACATTTTGTAAAAGACTGAAAGTCAAACTTGAGCAATTAGACATTTATCAAAAGAGTTTTATTAAAATTTCAAAAAAAATTAAAGAGAAGAATTGCAGAAAAATTTCTGAAATAATCAATAAAATTTTTTCTGAGGGATTAAATTTAACAAATACCATCCATGATAGATTAGATAAAAAAGGATTAATTAATGATATTAATGAAATAAAAAAAATATCTAAGTTTATGTATGATAAAAAACATAAATCACTAATTGACCTTACTTTAGTAAGTAGAGAAATAAAAAAATTGTATGATTCTATAAAAAAATCGAAAATAAGAAATAAAGAGAATCTACTGTTAGAGTTACAAATCTTTAATACTGAGCTTCAAAATTATGGACTTGGTTTAGGCAGAACTCAAGTAAGACTTAATGCTAATCAATTAAATAATGCTATTGCAAAAGAAATTGATCTTCATGGAGCACCCGATGATCCATCAAATAAAACAACTTATTTAAATATGATTTCTAAGCTTATTGAAAAAGTTAAGCCAGTAAAAATTAATTTTGGAACGATACTTGATGAGAACATGAATGCAAAAAGATTTTTTATGATGATGGCACAAATGTTTAAATATATAGATATTAATCAGCCGGTTAGATTCTTAATTGCTGAATGTGACTTTGCTCTAACTGCACTAACAGCTCTGTATTTTGCAAAACTCTTTAATGTTGATTCTAAAGTAGATATTTCTCCATTGTTTGAGACTGAAAAAGCACTCGCCTCTGGACATCTTGTTATCGAAACATTAATAAAAAATCCTTTCTACAGAGATTATCTTTTAAAAAGAGGTAGAATATGCGTTCAAACCGGATTCTCTGACGCCGGCAGATACCTCGGTCAAACTGCTGCTGTCCTTTCTATAGAAAATCTTCAAAGAAAAATTGCAAAAGTACTCTCAGACAATAATCTTTCAGAATTGGAATTAGTAATCTTTGACACTCATGGTGAATCAATTGGAAGAGGAGGACACCCAATTTCACTAGAGGACAGACTTAAATATATAAATTGTAATTACACTAGAAATAAATTAAGTGATTGGAATATCGAACTTTCTCAAGAGTACAGTTTTCAGGGTGGAGACGGATATCAGTATTTTTTTAATCCCGATCTATCATACGCTGCTCTAACAAGAATATCTGAATTTTGTCTGTCTAAAAGTAATAAGAATTTGAACGATCCTCTATATTTGTCCCCTGATTTTGGGATAGAGTTTGTAAACACAATTAAGCAATTTAATACCAAAATCATGGATGACCCAAACTATGCGGCGTTATTAAATGTTTTTGGTTCAAATATTTTATATTCTACAGGTTCAAGAGCAGTAAAAAGACAACATGAAAGTGGAACAAAAACTTTAGTCTACCACCCTAGTCAAACTCGAGCGATTCCTCAAAATAGTGTGCTTCAACAATTAGGAATGCTTGCGAATACACTCGGAGGAGTTGGTAATTTTTTGAGGAAAGATCCTAAAAAGTTTACCGACTATTACAAAAAATCTGAGAGATTTAAAAGAATTTTAGATATTGTGAAATATGCATTTGCTTTCAGTGATATTGAAGTTTTAAAAGCTTATATTGACTGTTTTGATCCTGGAATGTGGCTTTCATGGTCTACAAGAACTGCTGACATTAATAGAAGTCAAAATATGAAATCTGTTGCTGAGTTGTTAGAATCCTTTGATGTTCATTGGAGACTNAATAAAGTTTACAGAGTTCTTCATCAAGAGTATATGGAAATTCGAAATTGGATACTAGGGCGTAAATCTAAAGGAAGAATTGCTGTTGGAAGAGGAAGAGTTATTGAGAAAGAAATAAGAGACGAACTCCTTTTAATGCATGGCATTAGAGTAGCTATTTTTCATGAGATTTTTTTACTATCTGTTCAAGTACCTAAATTTAGTGATCAGTCTGGGGTTACAAGAGACGAAGTGATTGCAAGGTTAATAAGATTTGAAGTTGTTGAGGCCGTTGATATCTTACGTAAGATCTTTCCTGTTGGAAGAAAAAAAATTGATTTATCAAATTATGGTGAAGAATCAAATTATATTGGAGAAAAGAATATCGATTATACTAGGGAGGAGGAAACTATTTTCAAAAAACTTGAAGCTTTACATGAATGCTCCAAAAGAGTTAGCACTGGTATAACAAACTTTATAGGAGCAGTCGGTTAATCTTTCTTTATGATATTTTCTTCTTCGATCGAAACAATATCTTCCTCTGAGAGATTTAATTTTTCAGATAACTTTCTAAGTTCTTTCCTTTCACTATCATCAATTATGTCATCAGCTAACATATCTCTTAANTTATCCTCATATTTCTTTTGATTTCTTCTCGTAAAGTCCGTAAAAGCAGCTGCTAAAATTCCAGATGGAAGTGCAACAGTTAGGATTCCTAGTATCATGATTATTGAACCAAAAAACTTTCCTAGTGCTGTAATAGGTGTAACGTCACCATATCCAACACTTGTAACTGTTGCAATTGCCCACCACATGGAATGTGGAATACTTCCAAATTTTTCAGGTTGTACATCCTTTTCAACTAAATACATTCCACTTGAAGATATAATTAATGCAATAAATAATATGAAATAGGCAGCTCCGAATGATTTTCTTTGATCCCAAATTACAAAAAGCAAACTATTAATAGAACTAGAGTATCTTGAAAATTTTAGTAATCTTATGATTCTTAACGCCCTTATAAACCTTAAATCGATGCTTGGTGCTATAAGTGCTATAATACTTGGTAATATGGCCATTAAATCAATAATAGCCGGTAAACTAAATATATATCTTATTCTGATTTTAAAATTACTTTTTCTTAAACCTTTTTGATCAACACATGACCAAACTCTAGCAATATATTCAATTGAGAAGACAGTAACAGAAAAAACTTCAAAATATTGAAAGAAGATTTTATAATTAGTATACAAATATTCAACAGTCTCAAGAATAACAGAAAAAATATTTAGTGAAATTAAACCTAATAAAAATAAATCAGCTCTCTTACTTGTAATATCATTATCCTCTCCAGGTTCTAGAATTTCCCAACATCTTTTTCTATATTTAGAATTGTTCACTTGACTGGACAAGTTATTTCTCTTTGACAAACTTCGTTAGGTGCACCTAAAAAAATTTGTTTATTTTTTTCCCCTTTTTTTTGCGAAACATATTCACAAACTACATCTCCAGGAACAATTGTTTGTTTAATCAACCTGCAAATAGGTTGTATTACAATTCTTTTTCTTCTGTCAAAAGTTCCTTCCTCGGGTGCATACATTCTACCAGTAGTCGAAAAAGAAGTTATTGGAAAAGATAAGAGAATTATAGTTGCAAAGATTATAAATACTCTATTTTTTTTCTTCATTNTTTTTTTCATCGTCTGAACCTGGCAAATAAGCTCTTCCTTGTATTACCTTAGCTACGAAAACATTCATTAATTTGTCTGAACTTTTTACGTATTCTTCAAGTTCTTCTTGAATTTTCTTTTCAGCATCTTCTTGTGAAGATGCATCCACGTCAACAATCCCGTCAATGATCCAATGAACTTTATATTTCATTTATTAACCTCTTCATTAAAAGTAAAATATTTAATCTGATTGTAGATTTTATTTGCTTCAATTTGAAGCTTTGTAATATTTTCTGATTCAATCTGATTGCCCACCCTCTCTCTAATATTCATGGCTTTGTAAAGACCTCCGCTCACAGAGACAGAATACCAAATATATGCTTTTTCTAAATCTTTAGATGGAGAAAACATTTCGTACCAAAAACCAAGTTTGAGAGCATCATTTATATCTCTTTTTTTGAAAACAGATTTTTCAATACTTTTTTCTAATTCAATTGCAATATCTTCAATTGTTTTTTCGTCTAATTTTTTTTTTTAAAGAATTAATTTTTTCTAGACATTTTTTTTCTCCACCAAGTGAGCACATCCAACTCCATTTGAGAGCTCTTTTGAAGTCTTGAGTAATTCCAACACCATTTGCATACATATTTGAAACATTAAACTGTGCATTTCGATCGCCTTTATCAGCTAGATTTTGAAAAATAATATAAGCTTCAGAAAAATTTGCGTTTTTGTAATTTTTTACACCAAGTTTATAATATTCTTCGTCATTTGGAATGTCATTTGACTGTACATTATTTGAAAAAAATAAATAGAAAAGAAGAAAAGTTAAATATCTCAACTTTACCTGCCAGCCATCATTACAAGTTGAAGGTATAAGATACGTAATTTAAACTTTGAATTAGGTCTCTGTTCGTATACAACAATACGTGGTCTATCAGAATTTGGTTTTTGAAATTCAATATTCATATCTTCAGGAAGATATACTCCGTTATATTCAAGTGTTAGTTGTGGATTTTTCGAAAATTGATTTCTAAAATCCGAATCTATCCAAATTCTAGCAAGGCATTTTCCAAGAATGTCGGGTAAAAATTTTCTTACCTCGTCTCTGTTCTTTAAGTGTTGAAGCTTTTCTGATATGTCTAAAGGATTTTTATTTACACCTGCTTTAACTGCAGGCAACTCAGACTTAGTAATAGGTACCAATGATTTAGATTGCTTTTTTATAGTCATAATACAAACCTTCATTATTTTATAACGACAAATTGAGTGTAAATAAATATTTTTATTAAATTTTTTTTAAAATTGTCGTTGTTAATAAGATGCAAGTGAAATCAAATATAATTTTTTTTCCTGATAAAATTGAAGAAAGAAAAAACGAAAAGGAAAAAAAATATGCTTTTATAAGAGATAAAATTGAAACTCACTTAACGAATTTCTCAAAAATATATGGAGATGAATGGGCGGTTGCCTTAGCAGCTGGCAGATATTCATCCATGAGGTTACAACAAATGGATGGTAGCGACAGCACTATTGATTTTTTTAAAAAGTGCATAGAAACTGAAGAAAAGAATAAAAAAAATTAAATCCTTCCAACATTTCCGGAAACCTGGGCTCCAGTATCAACAGAGAGAGAATTAGTTTTTAATTTTCCATCACATTTTCCTGAACCAGTAATTTCCAGAAATTCTGCAGTAATATCACCAGATGCGCTACCCTCTATTTTTAAGTGTTCGGCATTAAGAGTTCCGTCAAAAGCGCTTGAAGATTCAAGAATTACAGTTTTAGCTTCTAATATACCTTTAAATTTACCTGCTATGACAACTTGGCTGTCTTTTGCTTGAAGTGTTCCCTCCATTACAAGATCTTTATTTATATAAGTTAACTCACTCATTAGTTTTCCTCTTCATTTTGTAAAGAGGCTTCATCATCTTTTTTACCCCTCATTTTTTTTTCATCCCAATTATGCACGACCCTGCAATTCAAAGCAGCACCTCTATCCATTTGGAGAGACTTATAATTAATTTCACCTGTAATTATTGAAGAGTCTGTCAACCAAACCGAATCAGCCTTTAGTTTACCCTGATATTTACCTGAAATTACAACTAAATCAGCTTGAATTGCTCCCTCAAAACTAGCAGATTTACCCAAAGTTATCTTATCAGATTTGATATCAGCTTCAACTCTACCATTAATTTCAATGGTTTTAGAATTAGATATCTTCCCTTTAAAAAGGACGTCTTTACCAATTATAGACTGATTATCTGCCACGATTTACCCCTTTATTGATTTTAAAGATTTAGCTATAGTAGTATTTTTTTTCAAAGATTTAGAGGAAACTTTTTCTAAACCTATATTTAATTCAACCTCTAGTTTAGCTCCAGGTTCTGCTTTCAGAGTATTGTAATAAATACCTCCTTTTACGTTAGCAGTTGAGTGAATTTGAATACTATCTGAAAATATTTCTCCATCAAATTTTCCAGATATAACAGAATCTTGCGCTTTTACTGAACCTTTAAGGTGACCCTCAGAAGATACACTTATTTCGTCACACTCAATATTTCCTTTAACTGTACCTTTTAATACTAAACTACCCTGACATTTAATATTTCCATTAATCTGCATTTCCTGGCCGATAACACTAGCGTCACCATTTGATAATCTTTTTGTATTTNNGTCGTCTCTAGAAAACATTGAATAATATATAAAAATTAAGTATAATTGCTATCATATAACTTATAAAAAAAAAAGCAAAAATTTAATTTTGGCTCAACATATGCATAATAAATCATTAAGAATGAGGTAATNAAACAAATGGCTGAACAAGTAGTTGATATAAGAGAAAGAATTGAAAAGATGAGGACTCAAATATATGACAAACCTCAACTAGATAATTCGAGCGTTGATAAAGGAAAAGAGGACGATTCTAATGTAAAATCAAAACATAATTCGATAGGTAAAAAGTTTGATAAATCAGAAATTAAACAAAAAGATAAAAATTTAGTTTCAAGCGCTGAAAGTAAACTAGTTAAAGAGACAAACGATAAGACGCAAATTAAATCAAATATGCCCATGGATAATGTTGAAAAAAAAGATTTTAAATCTGTTGTAGAAAAAATGCCTCTCAGAGATAATGATTTTGAAAAGAAAGAATTAAAAAAAAATCAAAAGTCATACGAAAATTATCAGCTAGACAACACAGTTAGTAAAAATAATAAAGAATTTAATTTACGAGATCAAAAACAACCTTTTCCTCAATTTAGTTTAAATGTTAATAATCCGATATCTTGGAAATTAATGTTATTAATTATGCTTATGCAATTACTAACTAATATTATGTTAGTTGTTGTTCTATACCTAAAGTAAGTAAATAAAGTGTCTGACATAAAAAAAACTTTATTAAATAAATTAAAATCTAGTCCCAGATTTGGTGATTTATTTGTAAAGCAAAATATTCAAGAGGTTTTAAAGGAAAGAAGGTTTTTGTTTTTTACAAAAAATGGACCTATCGAAATAGTCTTTAATTTAAAACACTATTTATCAGCATTAATATTATCAATTATTATTATTTTTAAGACCTTTCAATTTGCCTTTTTTGGTGTGATTAATTTAGTAAGTTATATCATGATCCAAAACAATCAAACTCAAGTTAAACAATTTACAGATTCAGAAGTAGAAGCCTTAAAGGAATTAGCAGAAACTGTTATTGAGGATGAAGTTATAGAGGAAATAGGGATTCCTAACATTGAAAAATTGTCTAATAAAGATAATGAGACATTAGATTTTTTTATTAATGTTAAAAATAAAATTAATATGTTTTCAAAAAACATTAGAGATGCTTTTTTCTTTGATGAAACAGAAATTTCTTCATTAGATGAATCAATTTTTGACGATTATGCAAATTTATCTAATCCTCATATGGTTCCTATTGAAAAAACGATTGATAACAGAAACTCTACTAAAAAAGTTGAATCTGNATCCAAAAATATTTTAAAAAATACTTATTCTTATAACATTTTACCTGTTATTCCATTTGCAGCTCCTAGAAATAACAAAACTAAAATGATTCAATTTAGTAAAACAATTGATTTTGAGATAATGGATCTAGTAAATGTATTTTTAACTTTAAATTTAAAACCTGATAATATAGATCTTTCAGAAATAAATAATTTTGCTAATAGCCAAATAGGTCAAGAAAATGATGAATCAATCATAGACCAGATTTCAAAAAGATTTCAATATTTGGAAACACTTAAAGAAGCAATAATTTTTCTTCCACTAAAACCCCCAATGGAATATTATTATGTTTCAAGCCCATACGGCATGCGTATTCATCCTAAAACAAAAAAAAAACAAATGCACAAAGGAATTGATATGGCAGGGACATGGCAAGAGGAGGTGAGGTCAGCATCTCATGGCATNGTAGAATTTTCAGGTAGGCATGGTTCCTTCGGAAACGTAATTAAAATAAAACATAAGCACGGTGTTCAGACAGTATACGGACATTTACACAAATTAGTGGTTAAAAAAGGAGAATACGTTCAACAAGGGCAAATCATTGGGAAGATGGGAGCAACCGGTAGAGTTGCAGGTGCACACCTTCATTACGAAATTAAAGTTAATAATAAGCAAGTTAATCCATACGATTTTATTTCTGTTGGACGAAATCTAATAAGTAGTTCTATACTAAAATAGTGGCATTTTATTTGCACTTTTAAATACATGAATGTTTTAATTACATTATTTTTTCTTCTTTTTATATTTACGATAAATATTTCTTTTGCAGANGATAATAATGAAATTTGTAAAATTATTACCAATAAAGTCGAAAAAAAATTAAAACTACCACAAAAATTATTAACTTCTATTTCGCTAGTAGAGACTGGGAGAGTCACAAAGAATAAACATTATACCTGGCCATGGTCAGCAAATGTAGAAGGTCAGTCATATTATTTTAATAACAAAGAATCGATGATAAAATTCTTAAAGATTAAAATTCAAAATAAAATTACAAATTTTGATGTTGGGTGCATGCAAATAAATTATAAGTATCATATAAAAAAAGAATCAAATTTGGAATTATTTGTAGATCCAAATTACAATGTTAATTGGGCAGGAATTTTTCTAAAAGGACTATACAAAAAACATAAAAGTTGGAATAAGGCAATTTCTAGATACCATTCTTCTAATAAATTGAGAATGAAAAGTTATCTAAAAAAAGTGTATCAAATTTGGAATAATCAGAGACAATTAAGGGATAAATTACTTTCAAATAATTTAATTGAAAGAAAAAATATTCATGGAGATAAAAATATTTATTTTTCTAAAAGTTTTTATTCTAAAAATAAAAAGAAAATAGACTTATTCAGAAAAGAATTTTTAAAAAGTTCTAAAATTTTTTAAATTAAAGACCTAAGTGGCACATTTAATGCACATTATGTTGTAAAGGAATAAAAATGACAATTTATAAAAATACAGAAAAAAGTTTTATTAATTTCAACTCATTTAAGTTACCAGTAATTCAAATTACACACTTTGATGAAAACAATAAAAAAACTAAACTTGAGTCCTATCCAGTAACATACTTTCTTGATCAAGAAAGCAAAAATTTAAAAAAAGCTGCTAGTTTTAATTAGCAGTCAAATTTTAAACCTACTTTAGATTTTTATAACAAGTTCTTTTTATTTTTTTAAATGTGTATACTTTGAATCTTCATTATCTTTCTTCTTTCAGAAGATGCAGGTATATTTAACAATTCTCTGTATTTTGCAACCGTTCTTCTTGCCAAATTAATACCATGATTTTGTAACTTAAGCACAATTACTTCATCAGAAAATGGATTATTTAATGGTTCATTACTGATTAAATTTTTCAAAGTTTCTCTAACAGACGCAGCAGAATGCGCTTCTCCATTAGAAGTGCCATTTATTGTAGCGCTAAAAAAGTTCTTCATTTCAATAATTCCCCTTGAGGTTAACATAAGTTTTCCTGTTGTAACTCTACTAACAGTACTTTCATGCATTCCAATTTTTTTTGCGACGTCTTTCAAAATCATTGGTTTCAAATAAGAAACACCTTTTTCAAAAAATAATTTTTGTTGTTTAACAATTTCTGCACTTATTTTTAGGGTAGTTAAGTTTCTTTGTTCAATAGCTTTTATTAACCACCTTGCAGAATTTACTGACTCGGCAACAAATTTTTTATCATTTTCATTTGATTTTAATCTCTCAAGTTCTTTCACGTAATCTTCATTGACAATAATTTTGGGTAAATTACTGTTATTCAATTCCACAATCCATTCATTATTTTTCTGATTAACAATTACATCCGGTTCTAAAATTTGTTCTTGATCATCTGAGAATTTTGTTCCAGGCTTAGGATTTAGTGTTTTAATGATTTTGATGTATCTGGTTAATTCAGATTCAGTTAATTTACAAATTTTGCATAAATGCTTAATTTCGCCTCTTGCTAAAAGATCAAAGTTAGCGATTAGCAATTTCATCTGTTCATTAAATAATTCTTTCTCTTGTAACTGAATTTTTAAACATTCCTCTAAATTTCTTGAAAAAACACCAGTTGGTTCAAATTTTTGCATTCTAAAGATNACTTCCTCTAATTNTTCTTCATTACAACCAATTATACTAACTAAACTTTCATTTTTTTCTTTTAACCACCCGCTGTTATCAACATAATCAACTAATATTTCTGCAATTATTCTTTCATTTAAATTTTTAAACTCTAGCTTAACCTGTTCGTTTAAAAATGACTTTAGTGTAATTTTCTCTGATACGGTTTGTTCTGCAATTGAACCCGAGTCTGTTGTATCAAAATTATGATTAGAGGGACTAACATTAATGTCTAAATCCCACCTATTTTCAACATCCTCTGATTTAGGTTCGTTTAAAATAGATTCACCACTTTCAAAAGCTTCTGATACATTTTCAGTATCGCTTTCATTGATTTGTTCATTCTGGACAAAACTTTTCTCTGATTCATCCTCAAGGAATGGATTTTCTTCCATTTCTTTTCTAACAAGCTCACATAGTTCAATATTATTAAGTTGTAACAATTTGATTGCTTGTTGTAGTTGTGGAGTCATTATTAAAGATTGACTCTGTCTGAGTTTTAAGTTCTGTGAAATTTGCATATTAATCTCCTTTCGTATGCTATTATTTCACAATTTTTTTTTTCCAATAGCAAAATTTTAATTTGACACTTCTAAATTGTCAAAAGGTTGACAAAAAAAAATTAGATTTTTTTTCACACAGAGATGAAAAAAACTTTATTTTCAGTATGTTTTTTGTACCTTTTTAAAATTTTTAATGATAAAATTCATTATGTTTAGGTTTTTACCGCTAACATTTATTTTTTTTAGTTTTAGTCTTTTTTTATTAGTTGTTAGTTTTTTGACAACTGATTTAGGTGTTTTAGATAAAAAAAAATTAGATAAAGAGCAAACTAATATAGAATTAATCGAGAAAAATAAGAATCTAGATTTAAGTTTTAGAGAGGTTCAAAAAAAAAAAANAAATTCAAACTAAACCCGATATTGAAGAGATTAAAAAAAAAAAAATAAAGGATAAAAATACAGTTGAGGCAACTAAGAAAGTATTTTTTCATGTACAATTTGGTGCATTTTCAAGTCTTAACAAAGCAGAGTTTGCAAAAAATGAATTAACACAAATTTTAAAAAAAAATAATTTAAGCCTACCTTTATATATTAATTTTCTAGAAAATAAGGATATTTATCAATTAATGCATAAGGCAAATACTTTGAAAGATGCAAAGAAAATTTGTAAACTTAGTAAAGACATGAAAGTAGATTGTTATGTCAAAAAATTGTAGAATTTGCATTTTTACAAGAATATTTCTTATTTTTGTAATTTTTTTAATTGTAATTTCATTGACTTTAACAGATAAATTACACTATTTATCCATCATAAGCACATGGAATGTAGCGTTATTCATAATTTTTGTTGGAATTATCGGATTCATTTTTAAGCTATTTTTATATTTAAAGAAGCAAAAATTATCTATCTCTGACAAATCTGACTAAAAGTTCTTTTTCTGGTGTAAACCTTCCGTAAGTATGCCCTGTAAAAAAATTTACGGACCAAAAAAATTTTGGAGACCACCAATTTCGATCACCAGTCCAGTAGGGTTCAGCCGGAGTATTAGGAAAAATTTTTGAGTTAATTTTACTCCCTTTACATTCTTCACAAACTAAGCTTTTTAATTCATCTCTTGAAGGTAGTCTCCAAGAACCCCCAAGTTCTTCGCTTATTTTTGGTAAAAGTCTTTTTGCTTCAATTAAAGAAAGTCTAACTGGCAATCCATCACAATCAAATTCATTCCAATTTTGTCCAGCTGTACACTTTAACCATTCTATTCTTTTATTAAGGTCAATAACATAGTGACCTTTGTCAATAAAATTTTTGGAATGTACAGGNGTAAAAAAAAAATAAAAAAAGGCAAACAATGTAGGTTTTGATAATAAAAAAAACATTTTAATGAACATATTTTAATTTTACTCCAATTGTATTAAAATTACTAAATAATTAATTTTTATTACTTTGGTATCAAAGTTGCAGATTTCATACCAATGTATATATATTATAAATAATAGTTAATGGAATAAAATTATGGATATAGCTACTTTAATTGGCCTTTTAGGAACTTTAGGAATGATTGCAGGAGCAATGGTATCAGCAGGGGGTTTAGGAATGTTTGTTGACTTACCCTCATTATTGATAGTTTTTGGTGGAACATTTTTTGCCGTAATGTATACAGCCCCTATGCCAGTATTTCTTGGTGCTTTTGGTGCCATGGGTAAAGCTTTTAAGCCACCTATAAAAAAAATGGACGAATTAATAACCAGAATTGTTGAGTTGGCTGGTATCGCTAGAAAAGACGGAATGATGGCTTTGGAAGGTCAGGAAACTCCAGACCCTTTTTTTGATAATGGTCTTCAAATGTTAGTTGACGGAGCAGACGAAGAAAAATTAACTTTGCAATTGAAAAAGGAACTAAAATCAATGCAGAACAGACATGCGAAAGCTACTGGAGTTGCTCAATCTTGGGTGGATATAGCACCTGCTATGGGGATGATTGGGACTTTGGTAGGTTTAGTTGCCATGCTTGGTAATATGGCAGATCCGAAAGCCATTGGTCCAGCAATGGCCGTTGCTTTATTAACTACATTGTACGGAGCAATGGTTGCTAATACAATTTTTCTTCCCATAGTAATAAAAATGAAAGGTTATTCATTGTATGAGAGTATCTATCGAGAAATGATAATTGTCGGCCTGCAACTTATATCTAGAGGTGAAAGTGGAAGAAATATACAAGATCAATTAGTTGCAAATTTACCACCAAAGGAGAAACAAAAACTTCTTGAAGCGGCTGCTTAGAAATATATTGTTATGGCTGAAGAAAAAGTAATTGAGAAAAAAGAAGAAACTAAAGAGGAGGAGGAGCATGAATGTGAAGAGTGTCCTCCAAAGGGAGCACCGGCGTGGATGGCAACTTTTGCCGATATGGCTACGCTATTGATGGCATTTTTTGTGCTTATTTTATCTTTTGCCGAGTTTAATGTTCCAAAGTTTAAACAAATAAGCGGAAGCATGAAAAATGCATTTGGTATTCAAAGAATAATTCCAGTGGTTGAGCAACCAAAAGGTACTACCCTACTTTCTTTGTCATTTAGTCCAAATCCGACGCCATCTGTTCAAGAAAACTTAGTACAACAAACAACACAAACGGACCAGGCAAATGTTGAATTAAAAACAAAAACTGAGGACAAAACAAANAATGATGGTGAAAATGAGGATGCGAAAGAACTAGCTAATAACATTAAAGAAGCCATTTCTAGAGGAGATATTCAAGTAGAAGTATTAGCTGACAAGGTAGTTGTGAACTTTACTCCCCTAGATGCCGAAGAAAAAGATTTACCTAATTTACTACAAGAAACTTTAAACTCTATAGAAAGCGTGAAAGCTGCCTCAGGAAAGTCGGAATCTGAAGTTTTATTTGGAGGCCTTGAAAAACAATTAGCTAAATTGGCAACTTCAGCCTCTAAGAAAGGGAAACAAGAAGCTGAATCAAATGATGGAAATAATATCGGTGAATCAGCTGAAATTTCTGAAGCAGAAGAGAAAAGGGCTCAATTAGCTGAAGATAATCTAAGAATTGCACTTAAAGAAGAAATTGGTGAGGGACTAATAAATATTGATAGAAAAGAGGATAAAGTTATAATTACAGTTGGTTCCGGTGGGGCTTTTAAATCCGGTTCAGCTGAATTAACTTCAAAAGCAAAAGAAATAATGTCAAAAATTGCGGAACAAAATAAAAAAGGTAAAAGTGAAATTTTAGTTTCAGGACATACTGACGATACCCCTCTAATTTTTGGTTCGATTTATAGAGATAACTGGGATTTGGCAGCAGCGAGATCTTCATCAGTTGTTCAAGAGTTATCTACATCAGGGAAATTACAGCCAAAAAGAATGAAAGCCATCAGCTATGGAGAAACTCAACCGGTTGCAAGTAACGGCGATCCAAAGGGAAGAGAAAAGAACAGAAGAATTGAAATTGAAATAAATTATTAAGACAATGTTTATTGAAAAAAGTCCTTATCACATGTCAAAAGCTAAAATTAAAAGCGATAATGGCATATCCGCAGAAAATGAAGGTAAAAAAAAACAAGAAAATAAATTTTTTAAATGGATTAAAGGTCTTATCAATCCATTGCAAAACCTACCAATTATAAGTGGTATTTATTCGAGCGTTAATGCCAAAAATGAAGCATCCGATAGAGATCTTGTACAAAATGGTTTAGGTGGTTTTTTATACGGAGGTCCTATTGGGGCTATTGGCGGTGTAGGTAATTGGGTCTTCAATAAAATTTTTGATAAAACCCCTTCTGAGTTATTTTTAGAGGTTACAGGTATAAGTAAAATATGGAATAAAAAATCAAAAACAGTCAATAAGCTTGTAAGTGTAGACTTAGGAAAAATAGAAAAGCAAAAAATTGAAGTAAAAAATGAAAGTTTAAAAAAACCCTTGATAGAAAATAATGTTAACAGTAATGCTATTGAATTTATTTACCCTAAATGGAATCCTGAAGCTATTAATAAGAAAGATCATAAGAATTTAAGTTCTATCAGAGAGCTATATAATTTATCATCNTCAAGCACTAACAAAAGATTAAATATCAAAGCTTGACACACTTTTATTCAAATTGTGCTTGCTCTTCTCTATATTTAGCATAAAAATCGTCTCCCAAAACATCTAAAGCCTTTTCTTCTGTAATATCAGTTAATCTTTTTGAGAATTCTTCAAAAAAAATGTCACATTTTTTTGCTGCTTGACTAGCAACTGCTTGCTCGATAAATTCATTTTCTACAGCTGCTCTTGCTCTAGTGGTGGCCTCTGATTTAGCTTTAGTCAACCTCCCAATTGCAGAATTTTTCTTTCTATTTAGATCATCAATAACTTCCATCAGCTGTTTAAAGCTAGGATCAGGTACGTCTATATTAATAAATTGGCCATCAACATTTGTTTGAAAGTCAGCATTATTTATTTCATCGACTAACAATGGGATATGATCCGTATTAAAAACTAAAACCTGAAGTTTATTTTCTGACTCTCCAACCCTCAAGTCACCTACATCAACAAGCCTTCTTGGTTTTCCATTAATAGTTATTTTTACAGCTTTAATTAAAGCCATATTAGCGTTTGAGGCTTGCACACTTTGAATCACTTCCATGTAATCTTCTACTGCAGCTTTCATTAATGTTTCTGCTTGAATTGAGTATTGTTCAGCCATAAAAATGAAAATTATTTAAGTTCATAATTTCATAATATATAATAAAATTATTTTTTGTTACACTAAAATCTTATCCTGTGAATTTATTTTTTTATTATCAGCGTTTTTTTCAATTATATTTTNAGTGTGTGCTTCATTATTATTATTATTATCAATCTCATCCTCTAACTTTGTGTATTTAAATTTGGCTTTAGGATTGATGAGTCTGATAGTTTTTTGAGCTTCATGTATATTTTTAGATGCTATAATTAGACTAAAACCTTTACCCGACAGTAAAGAAAATGAACGCAATAGATTTGACTGACATTTATGACAGTAAATTGAGAAAATAATCCAACCCAATAAGAAAATCCAAAAATTTACTGAAATTAACAACATACTTAAAGTAGTTAAAAAGCCAAGGATCCACCATTGATTTTCGTAAGCTAACCATAAAGGGGGAAAAAATCCAGCCCAAATAGAATCTTCATCTTTTATTACGTCATAGTTAAACTTTAAATCCCTTAACACACTAAAATTGGTTAACTCATCTTGATCATAAATTGTTTTTTTAGAAAAAAGTTCTTTTAACCTTTTAGTTTCCTCAATATCTGTGGTTACAAATTTACAGCCAAGACTTCTGGAAATGATTATTTCTAAAAATACATTATTTCTAATAATTGTGAGCAGACTTTTTTTCCCTTNAGCATAACAATCTTGAAGTGTTTCAGTAAAAACTTTTTCTCCGCTTACAAAAAATTCATTGTTCAAAGCAATAATAATATCACCCTCTCTTAAAAAAATCGAATTTGCGTAACTTGATTTTCTTACAAGGTCTACTTTTAATAAAGATGCGTTATTTTCGTTATTTTCACTCATTTTATTAAGGAAAAGTAATACTCTCTTTTTGCTCAGTAATTTCTCTAACTAACATTTTATTCTGAGAGGAGATAGTTTTTAAAGCAGCAGTCAAACTTGATGTGCTGTTTGAGAGTTCTTTTAGCATTTTTAAATTAGAATTTTTCTTATTATCTTCTATTAATTTATCAATAGCTTTACTTACTTTTGCAGACGTTACTACCTCATTTTCATTTATATTTTGTGTTAATTTTAGAGATTCTTCCTTTAAAGCTGAAGATACCATTTTAGAGAGATTTGAAATTTCTTTTGATAGACTAATCATTAACTTATCATCATTTTTATTAATTGCTTGCCCTAATTGAAATAATTTGTCCTTAATTTCGGCATTTGTATTAACTAAGTCAGTATGTCTTTCGAGGCTTTCATTCATATTTTTTACGGCAACATTCACAGCCTCAACATTCTCAGCAAATACGACAAGTGCTTCTCTACTTGTGTTGGTCATATTTTCTAATTCAGACAAAGATTTGAAATACAATAGTCCAGTCAGAAGTATTGCAATTATTGCTGTTGCTATTGCAGTTGAAAAAATAATTGTTGTATATTTATGGATTTCTTTCACTTTTTGCTCCGCTTTAATGTATTCGTTTTTCATTCTTTTATATTCAGATGTAACGTCAGTAGCCGCGTCTGCTGCATCTAATGCAATTTTGATACTTTCTTGCATTGTATTTAGTTCTGTATTCACGCAAGTATTCCTTTATTAGTTTTACTATTATTTATATCATTTTTTTTTTTATATGAAAATAGAGCACATTTCATGCCAGAAGTATTATAAACCTCTAAATAAGGCTGTTTTTTTGAAATAAATCCGAAAGCTCTACAGCCAAGTGGAAATTTTTTGTTATGGCTTATAAAAAGGTGCTTGCAATTATTACAGTTTTGGCTATTTAATTTTTTCATTTTTTTTTTTTATCTGTAAAAATTTTAACAATTTTAGCAATTTGAAACCTAAATCCGCCCATAAACGCTGTTAATGCGCATACCCAGAGNAATATTGCCAGGAAGATTTTTCCATCATTAAGTTGCGATATTGCTTCAAAATGACAAATTAAACTGCTGTAGAAAAACGCGAATGTTATAATTATTCTACTAAATGAACTATTAAACACTTTTATTTCCGTTTTCATCAAATATTAGTTCCTCTGGAACATCAATTTGTGGCTCATTAATTTTTTCTCCTTCATTTACTTTATAAATATAAGCCAAAGCCACTGCTACGGAATTATAAAGTTTGCTAACAACTTCATCTCCTATCTCAC
Source organism: Rickettsiales bacterium (assembly GCA_002691145.1). Classification (GTDB taxonomy): domain Bacteria; phylum Pseudomonadota; class Alphaproteobacteria; order Methylaequorales; family Methylaequoraceae. The sequence goes on along the minus strand of NZHE01000015.1, from coordinate 115,841 downwards.
TTGTAAAATAAAGAGCTCTTGCCAAGACAGGACTTTGTAGTTTTCCAAGGTTAAGTTTTTTAGCTTTATTTATTATTTTTTCAGCTATTCTACCTTTACCTTTAGCAATAATAATTGGGGCAGAAGATTCTCCTACTTCATATTTAAGTGCGATTGCAAAATGGGTTGGATTAGTTATGAGTGCTGTTGCTTCAGATAAATTATCAATAGAAGCGTTCTCTTTGGCTGCACGTTGTGAAGCTTTAATTTGTAGTTGTCTAATTTTTTGTTTTACTTCAGGTTGACCATCAGTTTCTTTATATTCATCTTTAATATCTTGATGAGACATCTTTAAACTTTTTATAAACTCAAACTTAGCATACATAAAGTCAAGTATTGCTATGATAATTAAACCAATCAATAACGCTCCCAATAAAATTGGAAAAAATGATAGCAACCGATTAAGTGATGAAAAAAGATTTGGATGAGTTAAATAAGTTATTTCAGGAAGATATTTTTTTAGTACAATATATGTAATTCCTCCAAGAAAACTTACTTTTAAAAGTGCCTTTACTAATTCAACTAATCCTTTGGTTGAAAAAATTTTCTGAATGCCTTTTAAAATATTTAATTTTTCAAATTTTGGTTCTATGGGTTTTAGCGAAAAATTTATTCCACCAACAACAAATTGAGTTAAAATACAAACAAGAACAAGCGGGGCACCAAAAATTATAGTAATTTTTATAAATAGTGATACCGCCGTTTTTATGGGTTGTATTGGTGAAAAATTATCTTCCCTAAATTCGTGTCCAAACTGTAAAAAAGATTTAACAGCTAATAAAAAATCATTTACGAGATAAGGAGTACTGTACATTAAAAAGACACCCGCAAAGAGAATTGTAAAAACGTATGTTTCTTTAGAGGAAATAACTTTACCGTCTTTTGCGGCTTTATCAAGTCTCCGGGAACTTGGATCTTGAGTTTTTTCTTGTGATTGGTTTTGATCTTCAGCCACTATAACAATCCTAAAATATTCTCGAGTGAAGTGAGTGCATTATTAGTTAACTCAGCAAAAGCACCACCCATTGATCTTGTTGATAAGTATAAAATAATAAAAGCTAAAATCAATGAGATTGGAAATCCAAATGAAAATAAATTTAATTGTGGTGCTGATTTTGTAATAACCCCAATAGCAACATTTGTTAGCATTAAACCACCTACAACAGGTAACATTATTAAGCCAGCTGCGTAAAACATAGCCCCAGCAGCTTCAATTCCAGCTCCAACTAGAGCCATTGTCGGTAATCTTGTGCCAAGCTCTAATATTTCGTAACTTTTCATTAAAAAATCAATTGCTAATAAATGTCCATCTAATGATATAAAGATTGTAATTAAAAATAAATCTAAAACTATACTTAAAACTGGTGTTTGTCCTCCAGTTTCAGGATCTACGAGTGCAGAAAATCCTAATCCTGTTGAAGCAGCTATTTTTTCTCCAGCCATAGATGCTGCGCTAAACCAAATAGTTAGTGTTAATCCTGAGGCTATCCCTATAATTGCTTCAATTAAAACTATGAGGGCTAAGTTGTCTAACAAACTATCATTAATTTCTAAATCTGGTGCAATGCTAAAATGGAAAAAACTTATGGCCATTGAGAAAACAATTTTGGCATTTAATGGAACATTTCTAGAACCTAAGAAAGGACTAGAAATTAAAAATGCAGAAAGTCTGATTGAATTTAAGAAGAATAAAAATAGATGCTCTATTAAGAAGTTTAGCTCAAGTGCAGGTAACGCATCAAGAGGAGCGTAGAATGGAAGAGGGATATCCACTAGCTTATACCAGTAATTGTGTCAAAAATGAAAGCAAAATAATCAGTTAAGCTAATAATAAAAAAATTTGCCATAAATCCCATAGCAAAAATAACTAACACAACCTTTGGCACAAAACTAAGGGTCATCTCTTGAATTGAGGTTGCAGCTTGTATTATACCTATTGTGAGTCCTATAATTAGTGCTGCCCCCAAAAATGGTCCACTCGAAATCAAAACTTGATAAAATGCCAATCTAACCATTTCTATATTTTCATCAAAACCCATTTTAAATCCCAAAATAAAAAGTTTAAGAGAAGGTTCCCACTAAGGAACCAACAGTCATCGTCCAGCCATCAACTAAAACAAATAGTAACAATTTAAATGGCAGAGCTATTAACATTGGTGATAACATCATCATACCTAATGACATTAAAATTGAAGCAATAACCATATCTATAACTAAAAATGGTAAAAATAATAAAAATCCAATTTGAAAAGCAGTTTTAAGTTCACTTGTCATATAAGCTGGTAAAACTATGTAAAAAGGAACTTCACTTTCGTTTTGGAAGTTTCCCTCCTCAGCCATACTTGAAAACATATTTAAATCGTTCTTTCTTGTATTTCTTATCATAAATTTTTTCAATTCTTCACTTCCAGTTATTACAGCTTCATTTAGAGACATTTCACCAGNCTGATAAGGTGCCGAAACTTTCCCTACTATTTTATTAAAAGTAGGAGCCATCACAAAAAAAGTAAGAAATAGAGATATCGCAATTAAAATCTGATTAGGAGGAGTTTGTTGAGTACCTAAGGCTTGTCTGAGTATTGACATTACAATTATAATTCGTGTAAACGCTGTCATGCCAAGGACAAGAGAAGGAAGCACCGTCAGAGCTGTCATTAAAGCCAATATTTTGAGTGAAAGAGTATAAGTTTTATCACCGTTAACTGATTCAGTGACTGTCAGAGCCTCTAATCCATTTATTCCTACTGATTCTGCAAATAATAAATTAGGAATCAATACTAAGCTAGTTATAAAAAATAATTTACTATACATTGGTCAATCTTTTTTCAATTAACTTGTTCAATTCCATACTTTTTTCAACATTTTTATTTGATTTAATTTCTGTAAGCATTGCTCCGGAATTTTTTCCCGAAATATATAAAAACTCTCTTTTGTCTAAATTTAATAAAAGGGCTCTATCCCCTTGACCAAGCATTGTAACTTCAGAAACTTTCATTCTTTTTTTATTGTGTAATTTTGATGAAATAATGTGTTTATTTTTTTTAAAATAAAACAAACCAATTAAGATCAATGTAAGAAAACCTATTACTATAAAATAATGCTCAAAAGATGGACCTGAATATGATGTCATGTTTAAACTCCTTTTAGTTATCAAAGGAGATGCAAGAAGCCTGCCAATAAAGATTTATACTGTTTTTTTCTGTAAAATATTGAATTTGTTCACTATTTTTATGTCATTTTTTTGACTTTTTTTTACAAGTTTTGTACTCTTTCTTCAGGATCAACAACCTCTGTTAATCTAATACCAAATCTTTCACCAACCATAACAACTTCTCCCTTTGCAATCATGGTTCCATTTGCTAAAATATCAAGTGGTTCACCAGCTAATCTATCAAGCTCAACTACAGATCCCTCGTTCAGTCTTAGTAAATCTCTAATTTTAATTTCTGTATTTCCAACTTCAACAGTAAGTTTAACGTCTATATTTTCTAGGACCCTTAGATTATTAGCAGCTGCACTCTCCACGTTAGATGAATCATCTTTGGTAACTTTTCCATCAATTTTATTTTCAGTTTCAGCAGAAACTTGTTCCTCTGTCTTTTTAGCTTCCGTTTCCTGTTTAGTTTCAGCGTTCATAATTATCTCCTTAGTTATTTTTTATTCTTTTTTTTAAATTTACAGCTGCATTGCCCTTAACTTCTCCCATTTCAGCAGAAAAGTACTTTTGACTTTCAATATAAAAGTCTACAGTCTCTTCTAAATTTACTTTAATAACATCGTCTTTTTTTAGTCTTAATAAATTCGACATTGATAAAGTGGGTTCTGCCAATTTACTATGAACTTTCAATGGAACTTCTAAAATTGCCTTTTGTAATCTATCTTTCCAATTTAAGTTTGTCTCGATTACATCTGATTGAACTCTTGATCTCAGTAATGATGAGACTGGCTTTAACGTTTGAAGTGGATAAACTAAATCAAACGACATTGAATCTATTTTTGGTAGTTGCATTACAAATGAACATACTATTACGAGATCTGTTGATTCTACAAAGGCAGCAAACTGTGGATTTTGTTCTCTACTTTGAAACCTTAATGTAATCGGTGTTAAGTCTTTCCATGATTGTTCTAGTATGTTGCAGATACCGTTGTTTACAACCTCAATAATTTTTTCTTCTGTTGATGTGAATTCTGTTCTTGATGACTCTGCTACTTCTAATTTTCCACCATAACGGCTGCTTGTGCATAAATTTACAAAAGCGGGAGGTAACACTGTTAATAAAGAACCTCTTAATTCTTCAATTCTATTATTTGTAAGACTCATGAAGGCATCTAAACCAGAGCTATATTCCTCGAATGTTTTTACTTCAGGTGGAAAAGAGCTTATCCTAGGTTGTACTCTTAGAAGAGGAAGAAATACAGAACGAACCATTCTCGCAAATCTCTCATTAATTAATCTTAATGCATAGTAATCACCAAGTAGAGTTAGATCATCAGAACCAAAAGAAAAGACTTTTACTTCAACGTCATTTGAATTTTTTAAAGTCGAACTACTAAGGTCTCCGGTTTTTAAACCATCCATTAGTGCTGAAACTTCCTCAGTTGATAGTTTTCTAGATGCTTCACTCATAATCTTATTACTTTACTTATTGTAACACAAAAGATGTAAAATGCACATTTTCAACACCGCCAAAACCTTCTAATTTTTCTAGTATTGAATTTATACCATTTTTCAATGCATCTGCTAACTTTTGCTTACCTTCCCTACCTGAGATATCATCTGGCGAAAACTCTGAAATTACTCCTAAAATCTCAGAACGCATTGCCAATTGATGACTTTCTACATTCATCATAACTGTTTCGTCATATTGAGTAGAAACACNAACTGAAATTTGGAGAAACTTCCTTGAACCCTTCAAATTTGTGGTAAAATTACCTGGAAATTCGTAATAAGTAGTCGCAAAAATTTCCTCTTCTGGTAATATCTTAGGCATTTTTCTCGGTCCAACTGGACAATTTCCTTCCTCGTCCTTTTCTTCATCTAAACAGTCTTCTGTAGCTAGTTCCTCCTCCTCAGACTTATCTTCATCTCCATTTGACTCAGGATTTTCTTTTTTTTCTATGATCTGTGAAATTTCACTAGATGGATCACTTTTTTCACCCCCCATAAACATACCAATACCTAAGCCAATNCCTAGTAGCACCAAACCGCCGACAGCCATGACAATTATTTTTACTAGTCCACCTTTTTTACCATTTTCTTCTTTTTTTTCTTCAGCCATTTTAACTCCTTAGCTTTATTGTAATATTTTACGCATTAATATCAACATTATGAATAGTTTTTCTCTTTANACCCATTTCAGAAATATTTGAATCCGGTTTGATTTTTACATTTTTTTTTGCTTCAGAATTTTTTTCGCTGTTTCGTCCATCTTTAAAATTTTTAGAGGAGTCATTTGATCCTGAGTTAGAGGAGAAAAATCCTAAATTTATAGTCTCTTTTTCTAGCATTTGATTGAGTTTTTGTTGATTATCATTTAAGATATTAGCTGCAATTTTGCTATCTGAAATTATTTTAATGTCAGTTTTTTCATTAGTAACTTCAATCTCTACTTTCATCTTTCCAAGATTTTTTGGCTCAAGATTAATATCAACTTTGTGAATACCTCTGTTTAAACTATTTTGAATTAACCTAACTAGTTTCTCACCCCAACTACTTTCAAGTAAATCAAGAACCTCTTGTGAATTAAAATTAGACGAAAGATTTTGCTCTTTTACAACTTTGGGATCATTCTTAGCATCAGTTTTATTAAAATTTAAATTTGCATATTTTTCCTTATTAGTTGTATTCAACTTTATTTGTGAGAGAAAAGTAGTTTTTGAGTGAGTAATATTTTCTTCCTTTTTTGTGAAAACAACATCTAATTTTAATTTATCATTTGTAGAAGCTTTTTTTTTTTCTTTTTTGTAAATCATAGCCTCATTATTTTTTTGAATGATCGAATTTTTTGTATTATCCTCAATAACACTTTTGTTCAAAAATTTTTTATTTATCTGGTTTTCAAGTTCTTTATTATTTTCNAAAAAAGTATTTTTTTTTAAAATATTTTCAGAATNATTCAAATATTGAGGTTTAGGTTTCTTCTTTAACTCACTTTTTATTGGAGATAAATCTGAGTTTTTATTTTCGAATTTTGATTCAACTTTAAGAATTTCATTGTCTAAATTTTTTTCAGAATTTATNTCAGTTTTATTTTTTTTGACAAACAAGCTATGTAATGCATGATTGTTTTCCATAGACTTAGATTTTTGCTCATCTAATTTAAATCCTAGCTCAAAATCTTTGTGTTCATTAAGTTTCATTTCTTTATAGAATATTGAAATTAAAGATTTTGCTGTACTTATCTCATTATTTTCATTTGAATCACTGGAAACTAAAGTTTGATTAACGTTATCTAGTTCGCTATTGTTAATACTTGAGAGGTTAACTAGAGAGAAAAGTTCAGCGAAAATTTCATCTATTTCCTCAGAATTAAACTTGGAATTGTTAAGTTGAACACTATCTTTCATTTGACCTAAATTTTTTCCTATTGAAACCATNAAAATACCTATAGATTTCGGAAATGTTGCAAATCTAGTGCCATCAGAGTTATTGTTCAAAATTTATTTGGGAATACCATCTCGGATTTAGACTCTAATAATTCTAATTTTTTTGTTTTTATGGTATTTATTTTTTTTTGTATCTTATCTTTTTGTTTATTTAATTTACTAATTTGGGAGATATTTGACGAAATTTCTTTCGACAAATGCTTTTCTCTATTGTTTGTAATATTTAATTTATTTTGCAAACCACTTTGATAATTTGAGATCTGTCTAAGTTGAGAACTTGTTAGAAGCTCATTTTTTTTAAACTTTGAATTTTCAATCATAAAATTTAAATCTTTCTTAATTTTATGAAGTTTTTGTTTTTCTTTATTTAGCGCGTCTAAACCCAACATAGATTTGTTGTGTTTTATTTTTTTCATTACCATTAATAAATCAAATTTATCTCTTTTCATTTTAATTTATCGTATACAATTCTTTAATGCTTTCTAGATAATTGGATTTTTCTTTCTCTCCTTGGCTAATCAATTTGCAAATTTTAGACCAACTATTTATCGCTTTATCAATCTCCTCATTTTGCCCAGAATTGTATCCCCCCATCAAAATTAAATCTCTGTTTTCAAGATAAATTGAATAAAGCTTTTTTATTAAAATAGCTTGTTGTTGATGTTTTAAATCTGTAATTGAATTCATGACTCTGCTTAGAGATTGATTTATATCAATAGCAGGATATATTCCCATTTGAGCATGTTCTCGAGAGAGTACTATGTGACCATCCAGAATTGCTCTTGAAGTATCTACAACTGGATCATTGGTATCATCAGAGTCGGCTAGTATAGTGTAAAAAGATGTAATTGTTCCTTCACCTTCAGTTCCTGAACCTGTTCTTTCTATTAGATTTGGAATCATTGAAATAACAGAGGGAGGATATCCTTTTGAAGTAGGTTGCTCTCCAATAGCTAATCCAACTTCTCTTTTGGCGTGCGCGATTCTGGTTAGAGAATCCATTATAAGTAAAACATTTTTTCCTTGTGCTCTAAAGTATTCGCAAATCGATGTTGCTCTCTGAGCAGCTTTTATTCTTAATAGAGGAGATTTATCAGCAGGTACAGCCACAATTATTGTTTTTTTTTTGGATTCGTTATTAAATACCTGATTAACAAAAGAACCTACCTCTCTACCTCTTTCACCAATTAGAGCTACAACAACAACGTCAGCTTGAGTAAATTTTGTCATCATACTCAAAAGAATTGATTTTCCCACTCCTGAACCAGCAATAATACCTATTCTTTGTCCTTGACCAACCGTTAGTAGAGAATTTATTGCTTTTATACCCACATCAAGAGGTTCTACTATTGGTTTTCTTTTCATTGGATTGACTGAAATACCATTAATTGGCCATGAATCATTGCAGTAAATATCAGATTTACCATCGATGGGTTTACCATGAGCGTCTATAACTCTTCCTAAAAGATTGTACCCAACATCAACATTTATACCTGAACTAATAACTTCAACCTGACCACCGCATACTATATTTGCATTTTGTTGATAGATGGCTAAAAGATTTTTAGAATTTCTGAATCCAATTATTTCACCTTCAACAAAATTTTGATCACTACATTCAATTCTACAAATGGTTCCTATAGGTGAAGGAAAACCGTCACACTCTGCAATTTTACCATCAAATTTAGATACCTTACCCNTAAAAATAATATCTGTATTTACTGAAATATTATTAAGATTTTCATTAATCTTACTCGAAATCAACGACATTGTTACGTACTCTTTTGATTAGTTTTAGTTTCAATATTAGAGTCATTATGAGATTCATCTTTTTCACTAATTTTGTTTAGAACTTTGTCTTTAGTCATTGAATTATTCTGAACATTCAAAGTCTTTGTATTTTCTTGTTCATCTAAAGAAATATTNGTGTCCGATTTATTTTTTTCGTCAAGTTTTGATAAATCTTCTGATAATTCTGAATTTTTTGGAATATTTATTTTTTCAATGATTATATCTTTTATTTCTATTCCACCTGATTTTATAATCATATCACCTCTGTTTAGAGATTCGTCAATTAAAAAATCTATTTCAGCATTTGGCTGATTTTTTTTTAAAAAACTAGTAACTGTCATATAATCGTTCTTGCTTAGAGATATTTTTGCTTTGTTTGTTGAATTAGATATAGATTCAACCAATGATTCAATTTTTTTAATAAAATTATCTGGTAAATTATCAATTTCATATCCCACTAGATTACTACATATATCAAGAATAGATTTTTTAATACTTTTATTGAGAGACTCTAACAACTTTGGAGAGGTAAAAAAAATATTGTCAATTGTATTTTTTAAATCAAGAGCAATTGCCTCTTCTCCTTTTTGAAGTTGATCTTTGATCATTTTAATTCCGTCATTTTTTCCTTGGGTATACCTAATTTCAGATTGTTCATTGGCTATTCTTTTTGCTTCAGTCTCAGTGATTTTTTTCTCCTCTTTAATCTCTTCAATCTTATCTTCAAGGGCTCCCTTTAAACCATTTTTTTCGGATAATTCTGAGTTGTTTTTTACTATATCTGATTCTTGATTATTTGAATCATCTATTTCAGACTTATTTTTTGATACTTNAGGACTAGCTTCTTTTTTTGCAAAATCTGCCATTTCATATTTTTTAAAATTTGAGGAAATACTATCAAATAGTTTTTCAGACTTTGCAAAATCAGACCTATTACTATTATTTAAAATATTAATTATCTCTTCTGTTTTCAGCGGTAAATTATTATCTTTACCCTTCTTATCATTTAAGTCCATCATACAAAGTCATCTCCACCTCTTCCAGCAAGTACAATTGATCCTTCATCAGACATTGTTCTCGCAGTATTAATAATTGCCTTTTGAGCCTCTTGAACCTCCGTTAATCTCAACGGCCCTAAGACTTCCATTTCATCTTGGATGTTTGCTGCTGCCCTTTGAGACATAGAAGAAAAAATTTTCTTTTTTAATTCATCTTCTGTACCCTTAAGTGCAATAATCAAAACCTCTTGATCTATATTTCTTATCAATGTTTGCATACTTCTGTCATCCATTAAAATCAAAGTATCAAAAGTAAACATACTTTCTTGTATTTCTTTTGCTAGTAGTCTATCTCTTTCTGCTAAATTTTTAACTATTCTCTGTTCCATATTTTGTTTAGTGAAGTTCATAATCTGTGCTGCAGCTTTTACTCCTCCTACCGATGAAGCTCTTAAAGAAGTATTAGTTTTGAATTTTAACTGCATAACTCTCTCTAATTCGTTTAATGCGTCAGGTTGAACAGTTTCAAGTGTTGCAATTCTATGAATAATATCTGATTGAAGTTCCTCTGGTAACATAACTAAAACATCAGCCGCAACTCCTGCATCTAAATATGAGATTATTAAAGACATAATTTGCGGATGTTCGTCTGAAATTAACTCCGCAACTGATCTAGCGTCCATCCAATCTAAAATTTCAATTGGTTTGTCACTTTCGGTTGGTGTTATTCTACCCAAAACAGATTGAGCTTTATTCTCTCCAAGAGCTTTAGTCATGACATTTCTTATATAATTTGAAGAACCCATTCCTAGGTCAGTTTGTGTTTTGATAATAGCCAAGAATTCATCCAAAACTTGATTAACAGTATCTTGATCAAGTCCCTGCACTGTATACATTTCTTTACCAAGTTGTTGAACCTCTTTAGGTCCTAAATTTTTCAAGATTTCAGCAGCCTCGTCTTCACCTAATAACATCATCAAAATAGCACATTTTTGTGTATTTGTTAACTTTTCGTAGGCTGTTAACTCTTCTTCATTTTCAATATTCTCTGCCATACTTTTTTCCTTGTTTAGCTATCTTTTTGTAATAACTGTCTAAAAACATTTGATATCTTTCCAGCTTCGTCTCCAACTATCATTCTCACTACAGCAACTTTGTCATCATATGTATTTGCTGTATCAAGCATTTCAGGAGAAATTGAGGATTTTTTTGGCTTAAGTTTAGCCTTAATATCCTCAAGTGATTCACCCTCTTGTACTTCAACTTCCTCTTCATCGCTACTTTCAAGATCCGAATCAGTCAGGGTACTTTCTGCAGCAGAGGGAACTAAAATTCTATTCAACAAAGGTTTTAAAGCACCAAAAGTAATAATAGCCAAAATTAGCACAGTTGACAACTGAGCTATTATATTTTGAAACCACTCCTGCTCATACCAATTAACAGTTATAACATCTATTTCTTCTANAAAATCTCCGCTTGTAACTGTGATTGTATCTCCGCGACCATCATCAAAACCTATCGCTTCTTTTACTAAAGATGAAATTTTTTCCTTGTCTTCTTCGCTTATTGGCTCTGAAGTTTTTCCTTCAGGTGTTTCAATGATTTTATTTTTTACTAGGACAGCTGTTTTTACTTTTTCAATAACTCCAACAGCATTTACAACTGTACTTAGTTTTTTGCTCACTTCATAATTTTTAACATTGCTACTTGATCTTTGTTTAAATTCTGCAGGTTCACCTTGCTGAGGTGTTTCAACACCTAATTCGGCTGCTAACGGTGCTTGATTAGCGACAGCTCCAGGAACTCCTCTAGCTGGTCTGTCTGTTGATTCGTCTGAACTATTTTGTTCACTTCTAGTAGCAATACTATCAGGATCAACAACCTCTTCAGTAATCTGTGAGCTTGTGTAATCCATTTCTACATTAACTTGTGCTGTTATATTACCTAAACCAACAATGGGTGTAACCAAAGACAGAATTCTCTCTCTGTAAAGCTTCTCAATTTTAAGTCTATGATTTAATTGTTTACTAGTAAGAGCAGAACTTGGATCATCTTCGGGTTTAGATAAAAGAGTTCCGTGTTGATCAACAACTGTGACATTGTCAGATGACATATTAGGTATAGAAGAGGAAACTATGTGAACAATTGAATGTACTTGTTCTTTAGTTAAAACTCTACCATCAGCCAATTTTACAAATACGGATGCTGTAGGTGGAGCAGAGTCTCTCACAAAAACTGATTTTTCTGGTANAGCCAAATGAACCCTTGCTCCTAATATATTAGATATTTCGTTGATTGATCTAGATAATTCAATTTCTTGAGTCTGCTTCATTTTCATAAATTCTACAGATCTACTTGTACCCATCGGAATGTCTGTTAACAAATCATATCCATGTGGAACTGAACTTGGCAAACCTTCAGCAGCAAGTTTCATTTTTGACTCATAATATTCTTGCGATGGAACTAAAATTTCTCCAGTCGAACTATCTATGGAAACATCTATTCCATTACTTCTTAAAACATCTACAACTCTTGATTTTTCATTTTCAGGTAATGATGCAAATAGTGTAGTCCTCTGTGGTTCCTTGAACATTACAAAAAATATGATACCTAAAAAAATCACAAAAAGAGTAATAATAACGGGAATAGATCTTTGGACAGCAGGTTCGTTAGTAACTTTTTTGATCACATCTATAGCATTTTCTGCTTTAAGCATTAAACCTGTACTTGTTGATGTTTTATTTGTAGTTATTTCATTAGTTTGTGTTTGTTCAGCCATTTTATTTTCCCTATTTATTTTTTATACAGGCATATTCATAATGTCTTTGTAAGCACTAAGTACCTTATTTCTTACGTTTAAAGTCATTTGAAAACCTAGCCCAGATAATTGTTGTTGAATCATCACTTTAGTAAGGTCATTTTCTATTCCTAATTCAAAGTTTTTAGTTAGTTCAGCGCTTTTTTGCTGATTATCTGATACATTCTGAATTGCCTTAGAAATTGTTTCAACGAAATCTGCTGAAATTTTATCACTTCCTAAAGCATCTTTTGATTGCTTTATTATTTGTTCCTGAAGATTTTTGACTGTATTTTGGGCGTCTAAAACTTTTGGATTGAGATCGGTCATTCTTGGTTTCATTTTTACTCCTAACTATTAGCTACTTTATTTAAAAGATCGTTATTATCTGAATTAGAGCCATGTAGTGCATCGTCAATCATAATGTCGTGTTTTTCAATAACATGACCATTAGATAAGACTAATGCTCTCTGGAGAACATTTTCAAGTTCTCTCACATTTCCAGGCCAAAAATAATTTTTGAGAAATTCAATTGCATTCTCAGAGAGAAAAGGTAGGTTTCCACNATTTGGAATGTGTCTAGATAATAAAGCCATCGCAATTGGAATGATATCTCCGGGTCTCTCAGACAGGTTTTTTGTTTCAATAGGAAAAACGTTTAATCTATAGAACAAATCTTCTCTAAATTTTTTGGATTTTACTTCTTCTATCATATTTCTATTAGTTGTTGCTATCACGCGAACGTCCACATCTATATCTCTGTGTCCACCAATCGGAGTAACTTTTCTTTCTTGTAAAACTCTAAGTAATTTTGCCTGCAAAGAAAGAGGCATTTCAGAAATCTCATCTAATAAAAGAGTCCCTGTATCACTTGCTCTAAAAATACCCTTATTTGCTGAAGAAGCTCCTGTAAACGCACCTTTTTCATGTCCAAATAACATCGCTTCTAACATATTTTCTGGAATTGCAGCACAATTCACAGCAATAAATGGATTTTCTTTTCTTTTTGATTCAGAATGAATGAAATTAGAAATCACTTCTTTCCCAGTTCCAGTTGGACCGTGAATAAAAACAGTAACTTCTGTTGAAGCAACTCTTTTACAAAGGTTTATTAATTCTTCGGTCTTAGGATCTGAAAAAGAAAATTTTCGCTTTGAAACTATATTTAACAATAATTCATAAATTGATTCATTAAACTTGTTAAAATTTAGATTTATATATGAACCACCTAAATCCGATTCAGTATTATAATCTTTATTTTTATGATTTAGAACGATAATTTTATTACAATTAGAATTTCTAGCTAATTTTATCAAGTTTTGTTTGCCTCCAATTTTTTTTTCAAAATCCATAGATGCTATCAGAATTGATTTTGAATTTGTGGAGGAGTTCAATTCATTAGAATTTTTTAATGAACAGGCTAATTGTTTAGTTTTAAAAAAAAACTCTATTTCTTGAGAATTTTCAAAGAGTTCTTTGATTATTATGATTTCCTTCATTTTTGATCCTTTTTAATTTAACAAATTAACCTAAGCAAGAAACTTACCAAAAATGATATTACAAAAATAAAAATAAATATTCTGAAATAATTCAATGGTTTATAATTTTTTTTTTTTTAAAATTAAATTTTAAAATTTGATTTTTGTCATATTTCTGACAATAATATTCTTTTAAATTCAATAATTTGACAAGTTAATGGAAGAAATAATAAAAGGTACATGTAATAGTACATTACAACTAAAGAAACTAGTATCGATGGTTTCAAAATCAACATCGACTGTTTTATTAAGAGGTGAAACAGGTTGTGGTAAAGATNTTGTTGCCAGAGCTATTCATAGCTCATCAAAAAGAAAAGGAGAATTAATCAACGTCAACTGTGCTGCAATACCATCAGAACTTCTAGAATCCGAATTATTTGGACATGAGAAAGGTGCATTTACAGGAGCCGATAGTCAAAGGCAAGGACGTTTTGAGCAATCAGATAATGGAACACTTTTTCTTGACGAGATTGGAGATATGCCCATGCCACTTCAGGCAAAACTTTTGAGAGCTATTGAGACAAAAAGTATTCAAAGAGTTGGAGGTAGGAGGGAAATAGATTTAGACCTTAGATTAATTTGTGCTACTCATCAAAATATCGAAAAGAAAATTGAAGATGGAACTTTTAGGGCTGATTTATTTTTTAGAATTAATGTATTTCCAATCGAAATTCCTACATTATCTGAAAGGAAAGATGATATTCCATTATTGATTGATCATATTTTATCTGAACTTGAATCAAGAAAAGAAAAAATTCCAAAGTTTGATAGTTCTGCAATTAAATCTTTAAAAGAGTATCTCTGGCCAGGAAATGTGAGAGAGCTGAAAAATGTAATTGAAAGAGCTTCAATAATTTTTCCTGAAAAAATAATTGATTCTAAAAAGGTAAAGGAAAATTTAATTAGGGTCAGTATTCCTGATAACAATGAGGAGAAAGAAAAATTATGGGATTTAACCTCCGATTTGTCAGAAGTTAATGAATCAAAGAGTATTGAAGAGGATGTATCACAAATCCCTCACCCAAACCATTATAAAAAATGGTTTGAATATATGGATTCTATAGATTTGAGAAGACATCTCGGGGACGTAGAGTTTATTTTGATAGAATCTGCTTTGGAAAAAAATAATTGGTCAGTTACAAAAGCCTCTGAAAGTTTAAAAATAAATAGGACAACCTTAATTGAAAAGATGAAAAAATTGTCTATTCAGAAAATATCTGATAATTGTTAAGGTTTTGAACCAATATGATTTAAACCCTTACTGAAAGCTAATTTAATTTGTTTCTCCCTTTCCTCTAGATTCCTTTTTTTTTGGGTTGTAAGTTCTTTGAAACATTTTGGACAAGAAATTCCTTTTTTATATTGTTCAGATGACATCTCATGTTCTGAGATTGGCATTCTACAAGCATAACATTGCTCAAAGTTGCCTTTTTTTAAAGAATGATTCAAAGAAACCCTTTCATCAAATACAAAGCACTCTCCTTGCCATAAACTTTTTTTTTTTTCAACTTTATCTAAATAATTTAATATTCCTCCAGACAATTGAAAAACGTCTTTAAAACCTTTTGAATGAAGAACTACTTTAGCTTTTTCGCACCTGATACCACCAGTACAGTATATAGCTAATCTCTTATTATTCATTTTACTTTTATTATTATCAACCCAGTTTGGGAATTCAGAAAAATTCGACAACATAGATGGTACCGCATTTTCAAAATTNCCAATTTCTGTTTCATACTTATTTCTTACATCTATAATTAAAGTATTTTCATNTTTTATGATATTATTCCATTTTTCTGGCGTTACATGCGATTTAGAATTGATAATTTTTAAATTACCAATTCCAATTTTCACTATTTCTTCTTTAAGTTTAACCTTTAACCTTAAAAACGCATGTTTTTCATGTTTTGAGATTTTGAAATGAAATTTTGTATTAAAAATTTTTTGAATAAATATTTGAAATTCCATAATTGAAATTGATGTACCAGAAATTGTAGTATTGATACCTTCTTTAGAAATTATAACAGTACCAAGAATTTTTTTTTTTTTACAAAATATTTTGATAATATTTTTATATTCAAAAATATTATTTATTTTAAAAAATTTATAAAAAGTTAATATTTTAAGCATAAAATTTTTTTAACTTATTTTTTTTGGTTAAGTTATTATATTATCATTAAATTTATGATTTAAAAATGAATGTAAAATTATTTTATAAANTAAAGAAATGACAGAAATCTCTCCTTGTAAGAAGATTTGTAAGTTAAGTAAAAGTAAAAGCCATTGTTTGACTTGTTTAAGAACAATTGATGAAATTACAAATTGGAAAAATTTTTCATTTTCAGAAAAAAAAAAAATAATTCATAATCTAAATTACAGAAAATGAATAGAATAAAATTATTTTTATATATACTCTTTTTATTTAACTTTTCTGATTCATTTGCTTTAAATGAAAAATGGGTTGGTGAGTGGATAGCCACAGATGAATGGCAATCAGAATATATAATTACACTTAAAAAGAGCGGCATTGCCATTTCTAATTATGCAAACGGTGAAAAAGGAAAATGGACAATAGTAGACAGTAATATAGAAATTTTTTGGGATTCTGGCAAATCAGATTTTTTATTTAATGGTGTTATGGGCATGCAAAGATTGCATAAATCTAAAGATAAGAGTTACACATCAGGTATAAAAAAAGTTAAATAATTTTCAATTTTGGTTTTTCTAGTTCTTTTAATATTTCACCAAGAATATTTGATTTTTTAATTGTAAAGTTATTTTTCTTTAGAGAGAATCTGATACTTGATATGTAACTTTTAAAAATAATAAATATTGGTTCTTGATAAGATGATTTGTAGACATTGAATTGAGCGTATTTTTCTCTGAACAAAATTGAATAATCTTTCCATTCTCCTAAAGAAATTTTTTTGCTGTAGATAAGCATAATATTATTAATTTCTTTNTTATCAAATCTTACCAAATTATTTTTTCTTTTAAGTTTTAAAATCCTCATATAAAGTTTGAAATTATGAAATTAAAATATATAAATAATATTTTATATAATTAAAATTTATATTCCATAAAAAAATGAGTGAAGAATTTATTAAAGAAGTAGATGACGAATTAAAGGAAGAGAGGTTGGCAAAACTATGGAGAAGATTAGCTCCATATATTGTTGGCTTTTCAGTTGGAATAATATTATTTGTGGCAGGAATAGTAGGGTGGGAAAACTACTCTGAAAATAAAAGTCAAAGGATTGGAGATGATTTTACATCTGCTGTTGTTCTTATCAATGAGAAAGACATAGATACGGCATTAATAGNATTAGATNAGATTACTGATGAGGCATCTGATGGCTACGTTACGATGGCAAAAATGAAAAAAGCTACTTTGCTCATTAAACAAAATAAAGTAGAGGAGGGATTAAATGTTTTTCTTGATCTAGAAAAATCAGCATTCGATCAATCATTTAAAGATATGGCTACTATTATGTATGTTCTTAATGCAATGGACTATAAATCTTCGGATGAATTGTTGAAAAAAATAGAAAGATTAACTGTTAATAGTGAATGGAGTTTCTCTGCACTCGAGCTTAAAGCCTTTCTATTTCTTAAAAAAAATGACAAGAATTCTGCAAATGAAGTTTTTGAAAAGATTTTGAGTAAAAAAAATCCTCCGTCCACTTTAGCAGGAAGAGCAAGGGATATGATAGATCATTTAAAAGGTTTATAATGTGCATTTTTCAACAAAATTAGTTTTTATTTGCACAGCTTTATTAATAAGTTCCTGCTCATGGTTTGATGGACTTTTTGAGGAAGAGGAGATAAAGCTTCCAGGTTTAAGAGAAAAAGTATTTGAAATTCAAGAAAAACAAGTTCTTAGATCTGAATTGAAAGTAAGCTTACCTCTTCCAAAAGAGATTGACAATTGGGCTCAAACCAACCAAAACCCTCTAAATCATATTTTTCACTTTTCTNGTAATAATAAGGACTTAAATAAAAAATGGAGTGTAAANATAGGTGAGGGAGAAAAAAAAGGTAAACCATACTTAGCTACACCAGTCGTTTATAAAAATATTGTATTTACAATTAGTAATGACTCCAAACTACAAGCAAGAAATTTTAGTAATGGAGGTCTAATTTGGGCAAAAATTTTGAAGGAAGAAGAAAAAGAGAATATAAATTTTAGTGGAGGTCTATCAGTCTCTGAAAATATATTAATTGTCTCAACAGGACTTGGTAATGTCTATGCTTTAAATTACAAAACAGGTAACCAACTTTGGAAGAAAAATTTACTTACACAAATTTCTGCTCCACCCGCTACATTCAATAAAAAAATATTTTTGACTACTGATGATAATCAGCTTTTAGTACTAGCTTTGTTGAATGGTAATACTTTGTGGACACACAGTGGAGATATAGAAACAGTCTCAATTTTTGGGGGTGTAAGTCCTGCAGTTTCAAATTCAAATG
This sequence comes from Rickettsiales bacterium, assembly GCA_002691145.1. Lineage (GTDB taxonomy): Bacteria > Pseudomonadota > Alphaproteobacteria > Methylaequorales > Methylaequoraceae. Next base: position 97,600 of record NZHE01000015.1, on the reverse strand, counting down.
TATTCGTTACTTACACCTCAGGTGAAATATTTGCTCTAAATGAGCAAAATGGAAATTTGCTTTGGGATCTAAATTTGAATAGTGATTCGCAATTTAATGAAATCTTAATTTCTGATATTCAATCGCCAGCAACCATTGTAAATAACACCCTGTTTGTCTCAAATTCATCTGGAAAAATTGCATCTATTGATGTGATTGATGGTGAAAAAAATTGGGAATTAGATCTTTTTACAATTAGTCCGATCGTAGTTTCAGGAGAGTTTATTTTTTTACTGACCACAGAAAATATTTTATATTGTTTATCCAAGATCGATGGAAAGGTTGTATGGGCTTCACAACTGAAGAGAAAAAAGAAAGAACAAATATTTTGGGTAGGACCTTTACTAACTTCATATAAATTAATTCTGGCTAGTTCTGAGGGAACTATTTTATCTTTGTCACCGTTCACTGGAGAGATCTTGAGTTCAAAAAAAATAGATGAAGGAGTTAACATACAACCAATTCAATCAGGAAAGTCAATTTTTTTCGTTACAAAAAAAGGAAANCTTTTAGCATTTGAATAACAATGAAAAATAAAGTTACGATTATTGGAAAACCTAATGTTGGCAAGTCGACTCTTTTTAATTCTATAGTAGGTAAAAAACTAGCTCTTGTTAAGGATATCCCCGGACTTACAAGAGATATCAGAAAACATGAGATAAGTTTTTTGAATTCAAAATATATTATAATAGATACAGCCGGAGTTACCCAAGATGGAGAGAATTTCAATGAGAACATTTTGAGAAATACAAAAGATTTAATAAATACTAGTAATCTAATTTTATTTATAATAGATGCTAAAAATCCATTATCTAAAGAGGATTTTAAAGTGAACGAAATAATCAGAAATTTAAATAAAAAAACTATTTTAATAATCAATAAAGCTGAAAGTAAAATCAATGACTTTTTAAGAAATGAGTTTCCAAAACTTGGTTTAAAGAATTACTTATTTGTTTCTGCAGAACATAATATTGGAATTTTAGAGCTAAAAAATCTGATAAATCAAAATTTGATTTTTGAAAAAAATGAGACAAATAAATCAGAGAAGAATTTTGATCACACCATTACAATTATTGGTCAAACAAATACAGGAAAGTCGACACTTATTAATAGTTTAAAGGGAGAGAATATATCTATCACAGGTAAAACAAATAACCTTACAAGAGATCCCGTGGAAACAATCTTCAAATGGAAAACAAAAATTTTTAAAATTATCGATACAGCTGGGCTTTCTTCTAAAAAAAGAAAAATTGACGAAATAGATAAAATCTCAATATTTGAAACTAAACGAAAGCTAAGACTTTCTCAAATAACTATGGTTGTTATAGACATAGAAAATTATTATGAAAAATATAATTTTAAATTACTCAAAAGAGTCATTGATGAGGGGAGATGTTTAGTAATAGTTATAAATAAAATTGATAAAAAAAAAGACATTTCCAAACAGTTTATTATTAATTACATTTATAAACTCTTACCAGAACTTAAGAGTTTTCCGATATATTTTATATCTTCATTAAAAAAATTAGGAATTGACGAACTTATGAACGGTATAATGAAAATTCTACCAATTTGGAGTAAAAGGCTTAATACGGGAAAATTAAATTTATGGTTGAACAAAGTTATAAAAAACAAGCCACATCCATTGTATAAAGGAAAGGAAGTAAGATTNAAATTTATAACACAAGTGAATTCCTCTCCTCCTAAATTTGTTATTTTTTCAAATTTTCCAAAAATTATAAGTGATCATTACAAAAGATTTTTAATTAATAACTTGAAAAAAGATTTAGGATTNCAAGGTGTAGTNGTGAGATTAAATTTTAAAAGATCAGGCAATCCATATGGATAAAAAAATTTCTTTGTTTTGTTGTTTAATTATTTATTTATGGGGTATCTCAACTCATGCAAACGATAATTTAGTGTCTATAACTTCAATTGTTAATAATTGTAGTAGTTGCCATGGATATAATAATCAGGGTAATATTTATGTGCCTTCAATAATAAGTTTAAAAAAGAAAGACTTTATATTAAAGATGAATATGTATAGAGAACTCGATAAAAGTACTTCTATGTATAGGATTGCAAAAGCACTTACAAATGATGATATAATAAATTTAGCAAATTTTTATTTTGACTAACTGTGAAGAAAACAAAAAGAAATTTTTTGAAATTAATTACACTTGGAGTTGCGTCATTTCCTTTTATTAGGGGAGTAAGAGGTAACTATAAACCTAAGATAGTGATAATTGGGGGAGGTTTTGGAGGAGGAAGTTGTGCTAGATATCTTGAAAGATTTTCAAACTTTTTCGATATTCTATTAATTGAAAAGAAAAATACCTATTATACATGTCCATTTTCAAATTATGTTTTAGGAGGATTTAGAACAATTGAACANAATATTTTTGATTATAAAAATTTTGCACTTAGAAAAACAAAACTTTTGAATGCTAACGTTCATTTCATAAATCCTGAGAAAAATAAAATTATCTTAGACAACAACGACTCAATAAATTATGACTGGCTAGTAATATCTCCTGGGATCGATTTTAAATGGAATACTATTGAAGGCTATAATCAAAAAGTGAATGCTAAATTTCCGCACTGCTGGAATGGTAAAGATGTAGACATCTTAAATAAACAAATCGATAGTTTAGATAATAATTCTGTAATTTTAATATCTATACCTGCTTATCCATANAGATGTCCACCTGCACCCTATGAGAGAGCATCAATGATTGCTTACAAGTTAAAGAAAAAAAATCTTAAATATAAAATATTTTTATTAGATAACAAAAATTCCTTCACTAAACAAAAGTTATTTTTAGCGGCTTGGAATAAGTTTTATCCAAATTGTATTGAATGGATTTCGAAAAATAATGGTGGAGAGGTTGTTGAATTAAATCAAAATAAAAAAGAAATCTATACAAAATCGGCCGGAAAATTTAAAGGTAACTTAATAAATATAATTCCTGAGCAAAAAGCTGGACAACTTTTACAAAGTTCAAATTTAGTTTTCAATGATTGGGTAGAAATAGATCCAATCTCATTTTCACATAAGAATTTTTCAAACATACACGTACTTGGAGATTCAATAAATGCCGGTGATATGCCTAAATCTGCATTCTCAGCAAATAGTCAAGCAAAGATATGCGCAGAAAATCTAAAAAATAAGATTTTAGAAAAAGATATGNTAAACCCAACTTTTTTAAATACGTGTTATAGTTTGGCTTCCTCTCAACATGGATTTTCTACTTCGTCTTGGTACAGAGTTAGTTCTAAAAATTCGAAAATAGTATCACTTGGAAGTACAGAGACAAGAGTTGGAATGGATAAAAAAATCTATAAAGAAGAAATGTTACATTCTTTAGGTTGGTATGAAAATATTGTTAATGAGGTTTTTGGATAAAATCAAATAATTTCTTTTATTATTGCGTTTAGCTGACAAAATTTTTTGTCCTCGTCATCGTCATTAAGCCCTAAAATACCTTCCTCACAGACACCTTTAATATAAAAGTTGAATCTTTTTTTTTCCTCATGATAGACTTCAACTAATTTTTTTAAAGCTGAATTTGCAATACTATAAGCGTGATAGTATGCCATATTTTTTATTGCAGATTTATGAAGAAAAAAATAAATAGCTGGATTGTTAGATTTTCCTAATAAAACTTCAATCTGTTTAAGTAATCTCCATTTGGAATTTAAATTTACTTCCAATATTCTATTCCATTCTTCGTTGTTTAAATGAGTTATTGGAGTTAGTTTATTTATTTCCGAAATCGCATTAAAATAAAAATCTATTTTTTTAAATCTTTTATAAATAACTTCTCCAATATTTCTGTAATTTTGAATATTCGATACATCTAAATGTATTAANGTTGCACTTTTTCCAATGCTTTTTAATTTATTGTCTAATTTTTCTAGTTTTTCCTTACTTTTTCCTTGTACAATTAATTTTACGTTTTCTTTAGCTAGTTTAATCGTTAATTTAGTACCGATTTTTCCGGTTGCTCCAAAAACAATCACACACTTATTTTTTAGAGATGTTTTCAAACTTATTAAATAGTTTTTAAAAATTAGAATTTATTTATATATTAATCAAAAAAGAAAATTATAATATTTTTTTAAATAAAAAAAAATGAAAAAAATTTTTTTGAGTGTAATTATTCCTTGTTTCAATGAATCAAATACAATTCTAAACGTAATTGATAAAATTTATAGACAAAGATTGAAAGTTAAAATTGAAGTTATTGTAATTGACGACGGTTCAAGTGATGGCAGCCCTGATATTATAAAAAAAATACGAAAACCCAATTTTACTTATAAAATATTTAAAAAAAATAAGGGAAAAGGGTTTGCTGTAAAAGCGGGCATTAAACTAGCTAAAGGAGATTATATATTAATTCAAGATGCAGATCTTGAATATGATCCAAAAGATTACAAAGTTTTGCTTAATCCAATTTTTGAGTATGGTGCTGACGTAGTTTATGGATCAAGGTTTAAAGGAGGAGATTCTATAAGACTTGTATATTTTGTAAATGCATTAGCAAATAAATTTCTTACGTTCTTATTTAATTGTTTTTCTAATTTAAATTTTACAGATATTGAAACAGGATATAAGTTAATTAAAAGGTCTCTTCTTAAAGACATAGATATTGTAGAAACAGGTTTTGGAGTGGAAATTGAGATAACAGCAAAATTATGTAAAATTACTAATAAATTTTACGAAGTAGGTATTAGTTATAATGGAAGGACATATGATGAAGGAAAAAAAATTGGATTAAAAGATGGTCTGAGAGCTTTTTATGCTATAATTAAATATAATATTTTTTGAATTAACTCAGTGAAATTGGTGGTTTGCTAAATGCAAATACCATTTGAAAAAAAATTAGAAAACAAATGGCGAACGGTAACGATTTTTTGTCGAATTTTTTAAATAACCACAGTGATACTAAAGTTAAAACGGTTATCAAAGGGTTGATAAATCGTGTTTGATTTTCATCTTGAATGTAATTAAATAAACACTGAACAATGAAAATTGATATCGAGGCAATGACTATGGGATTTGTTATCAATCTAATGAGTTTTAGTTTTTTTTTAACTATACAATACGTAATAAGAAATGTAGATGGTATCCATTGATAGCCAAATGAATTTGAAAAATTATCAAAAAAAACAAGTAANTGCTGTGTAATAATATTTAAAAAATTACCATGAGTGTCTCTGTAAGATTCATCGAATATCTTAAATAACCACATAAACTGAGAATGCTTTGATGCTTCAAAAAAAATTGATATTCCAAATGAAAAAGTAAGAATCATCCATATAAAAATAGGGGCAAGAAAAGTAGCGACAAAGTAAAGGGTTTTCTTTGTTACTAATAATTCCACATTCTTAAAAGCAATTCCAAAAATAAACATCCCTATCCAAAGAATTGACATTTGATAAATCAAACAACCCATACCTAATATGAAAGCAAAANATATAAATCTTTTACTAGAAATTTCATTCGAATAGAATCCTATTAAAAAACTTAATAATCCAACTAAAGGAATTATATGTCCAAAAAAAATTGAGTGAGCAGTCCAAAACCATGCATTTACCATGTCAGTTGTTGAAAATAAAATAGATACCAAAACTTTTTCTAGATTGTTTGTTGTATTCAAAATAAAAAAGGCAATTTTACTCAAAATAACTAATAAAAAGAAGTTAACTAGGTAAAACGATATGTAGATTGGTAATTTACTCAAATAATTCTTTCTAATACCATTATAGTTGAGTTTGNGAAAAAAAAACATTTTTGGAACCAAGGAAAATGGATAAATTATTGGAGATAGAGCTGTTCCTAGGAGTATATGAATTGGTCTTCCTTTCCATGGATTGTCCTCCCAATCAAATAAATAATTAGAAAAATTTTCTGATGACGAGGTTATTGAATGAGCATCACAGTTATGAATAAATATTGTTGTCTTTTCATAGTTTATTTTTTTAAAACANGAAATTTCAGAGTTAGAAAATTTATCGATTTTAGGAGTAAAAAAGAAAATAAACGGACAAATCAATATAAAAAATATCCATGAATTTTTACTAATCAAATTCATAAAATTTATTTACAATCTTCATTTAAAGAAAAAAATTCTAAGTATGGATAGATTCTTTTTTTTATCTTTTTAAGGGCTTCATTAATCTCTTCTTCTCTAAGATTACTATTCATTGTTTCTGATTGACCGATTTTGATGATTTCGTCTCCAATGTTTGTCCAAATTTTATTACCCTTTGGAAACTCTAGATCGTTTATTGCATTCTTTATACCATTAGAAATAGAATACGAGAAAGAGATAGACATGAGTGAAACAAATATAAAAGCAATAAACCACTTTTTCATGTAAGAAAATTTCTCATTTGACATTTTAATACTAGAATTTAATTTACTTATATTCACGCCAATTTCTTTTTTTATTTCTTTTTCATTTAATATTTTCCTATTCAAGTCTTCATAGGCTAGTTCATATGAACCACCAACTCCGACTAGATTTTCAAATTTATTAAACAGATAATATTTTTTGTTTTTAATTTTTAAAATATAATTTTCAGTCATTTTTTTACCTTTTTGCTTCTATAAGGAGTGAGAGTTGAGACGGTTCATGCCCAATATTCTTATCAACTAATTTTACAGGATAGTCCCCACTAAAATAGTGATCAGTAAACTGTGGTTCTGATGGATCTCTTCCATTTTTAAATCCTAGAGCTCTGTACACCCCATCAAGTGAAACAAATTTGAGACTATCAACTTTTATTATCTTTGCAATTTCTTCTACCGAATACTTATGAGCCAAAAGCTCGTCTTTTGATGGAGTATCAATTCCATAATAGCAAGGATATTTTACTGGAGGACTTGCTATTCTCATATGAATTTTTTTTACACCACAATTTCTAAGCATTTCAACAATTTTCACAGAGGTTGTACCTCTTACTATTGAATCATCTATGAGAGCTACATTCTTTCCTGACAGCGGTTGATAGTTTGGGTTGTGTTTGAGTTTAACGCTTAGGTTTCTTATTGAACTTGTCGCTTCTATAAAAGTTCTCCCAGTGTAATGATTTCTAATAATTCCAAATTCAAAAGGTTTTTTAATTACTTCTGAATAACCTAATGCTGAAGCATTCCCAGAGTCAGGAATTGGTACAACTATATCTATATTATTTTTATCTTCTAATGACTCTTTTGCAAGCTCTTGACCAATTTTTTTTCTTACTTGATAAACACTCCTACCCTCTAAAAAACTATCTGGTCTTGAAAAATAAATATACTCAAATAAGCATGGTCTTAATCTACTTGTCTTAAATGGAAAAAAAGATTTAAATCCGTTATTATCAATAACAATCATTTCACCTGCTTTAACATCTCTTATTAGTTCAGCCCCTATAATATCTAATCCACAACTCTCTGAACTTAGTATAAAAGAATCATTTAATTTTCCAAGTACTAGTGGTCTTATTCCAAATGGATCTCTGATACCAATTAAATTTTTTTCTGTTAATATTAAAAGAGAATAAGCTCCGCTTATACTTTGTAATGCATAATTTAATCTATCAATCAGATTTCCTTTTGCAGTTGATATTAAATGAAGAATGACTTCTGTGTCCGAAGTAGATTGAAAAATTGATCCAGTTTCAATTAATTTTTTTTTTAATGTTGCTGTGTTCGTAAGATTGCCATTATGAGCAATAGATATACCGCCTATTGAAAGTTCAGAAAATAAGGGTTGAACATTTTTTAGGGCAGATTCACCAGTTGTGCCGTATCGATTATGTCCTATAGCAGTGTTGCCTTTTAACTTACTAATAATTTCAGAGTCTTCAAAAACTTCTGAAACTTGACCTATGCCTCTATGTGCATAAAACTTATTATAATCATAACTTACAATACCAGTTGAATCTTGTCCTCTGTGCTGAAGTGCGTGAAGACCCAAAACAGTAAGAGAAGAAGCACTCTTATTATTAAATACACCAAAAACCGCACATTCATCTTTGGGCTTTTTTAAATCAAATAAAATTTGAGTCATTCTATATTTTCAATTAAATATTCAAGTTCTTTTCTATCATTTTTATTATAACCATTATCAAAATTTAAATTTTTCTCTCTTCTTATATGAGAATCAATACTTTTCTCAAATAAAATTTCAGACTTATTTTTAATTTTATTCTTTAACAAATTTATAGACGCATTTTCTTTGTCAAATATAGAAACTACCTTTATTGAACCATACATTAGTAAATAATTCATTTTTGATTTTTCTAACCACTTTGGAAGTTTATCTATATAAAAACTATTAACTACAAAAAAACATAAACATAACAAAACATATCCTCTGGCAACTCCAAATATAAAACCCAAACTTCTGTCAAGCATTCCAACAGCACTTTTTTTTACTTTACTAGAAAATTTACTGGTTAAGTATGAAAATAAAAAAAGGCTTACTACAAAGATTGTTGAATAAGTAATAATTTTAGAGATAAGTGAATTTTCAATGACAAATTGTGTGATGTAAAAGAATTTATTTGAGAATAAATAAGATATTAAAAAAGCTGATAACCAACTTACCAAGGAAAGAATTTCCTGAGAAAAACCTCTCGAAAAAGAAAACATCGCAGATAAAATAATAAAAACTGTTACTGCAAGATCAAAAATTAAATATGATTCCAAATTTTTCCCTTTTTCAATTTATACCATTAATAAAATTAAATAATTGTTTATTTTTATTAAGATTAATTTGTCCTATTTTTCCATACCAAGAAATACTTCCTTGATCTATAAATGCTACTTTATCAGCAAATTCATATACACTTTCCATATCATGGGTAATTGTTATTGTGGTCAATTTATAGTCTACAACTAATTTTTTTAATAATTTATTTATTTGATAAGCCATTATTGGATCTAAACCTGTGGTAGGCTCGTCAAAAATCAGAATCTCTGGCTTAGAAATTATAGCTCTAGCAAGTCCAACTCTTTTTTGAACTCCTACCGAAAGCTCAGCAGGATATTTATTTGATATTGATTTATCTAGGCCCACTTTATTTAAAATTTCTTCGTAATTCGATGAATTTAATTTAAATAGAATATTTTCTTTTACAGTTAAACTATCAAATAGTGCAGCATTTTGAAATAAAAAACCAAATTTTGCAGTATGTTTTAAAAGGTTATAATTGTCTAATTCACTTATTTCATAATCATTGTCGAAAAAAATCTCTCCTTTTTCGAATCTTAGTAATCCAGTTATACATTTTGTGAGCACTGATTTTCCTGAACCAGATTGACCAATAATCGCAAGTGACTCTGACTGAAAAATTTTTAAATTTAAATTTTTAAATATTACCTTTTCATCAAATTTTTTACNTAGATTTTTTATATTTATTTTTAATTTCATTATAACTTAAAAAACAATGATGTAAGAATATAATTCAGAAAAAGTATTAATATTGAAGATGATACCACTGAGTAGGTTGTGGCAAGACCAACTCCCTGAGCTCCCCCTTTTGTATTAAAACCCTGATAACAGCCCATAAATGATATTACCAATCCAAATACTGCTGCTTTGACTAAACCAGAAAAAACATCAATAAATTCGATAAAATTGAAAGTATTTAGAAGATAAACATTAGGATTAAAGTTTAAGACATAAACACAAATTAGAAAACCACCTAAAATCCCGATAATATCNCCAATAAGCACTAAAAGTGGCAAAGATATTATCCCTGCGATTAGCCTAGGAGCAACAAGATAATTTAAAGGATTTGTAGATAATGTTTTTAAAGCGTCAATTTGTTCGGTAACTTTCATTGTTCCAATTTCTGCTGCTATCGCTGCACCTGACCTACCTGCTACCATTAAACCAGCCAGTACAGGTGATAATTCTCTTGTAATTGAGAGAGCCACGACATTTGGTATAACACTCTCAGCAGAAAATCTTGAAAATCCAGTGTAAGATTGTAANGCCAAAACCATTCCAGTAAAAATTGCTGTTAACCCAACAACAGGAAGAGAATTAAAACCTATTCTTATAAACTGAAAAAGAATTAATTTAGGATAAAACTGCGGCAAAAAACAGCATCTTATACAATCAAAGAGAAAAATCAATATATCCCCTAATTTAATTATAGAATTTACACATATTGAGCCAATTCTATGTGCAAAAAAAAAGAGAAATTTAACAGGGTTATTCATTTTTATTAATATAACTTTTTTTAAGTCTGTAACCTAGATTATTTAGAATCTCATATTCAATTGTTTCAGATAAACTTGAAATTAATTCAATCTTAATATTTTCACCAATTAATTCTACCCAGTCACCTTGTTTTATTTTATTTTCCTGCAAAGAAGTTAAATCTACTGTTATATAATCCATTGAAATCTTTCCAACTATTGGAAGTTTTGTCTGATTGAAGATTGCAAAACCTAAATTACTTAAATTTCTAGGATAACCGTCTGCATAACCAACTCCCAATACAGCGATTTTCATTTTAGATTGTACTTGATAAGTTGAATTATATCCAATCATTTTTAAAGACTCACGTTCAAGCTCTCTTATTTGTAAAACTCTTGCAAATAATGACACAACATTTTTCAGTGGATTTTTTTTATCTCTTATTGGGTTTATTCCGAACAAAGCTCCGCCAGACCTTACAAACGAGTAGTTGAAACTTTTTAAATTAAATATTGCGTTAGAATTTGCTATACTTAAAGGAATATTTGCAAACATTTTTTTTATTTTATCAAGTTCTTTTTTTTGAACTTTGTTACTTTCCTTATAGACCTCATCTGCTGAGGATAAATGAGTCATGATGCAGTAAATTTTAATTTTGTTAAATGAAATCAGATTTTTCACATTGTTAAGTTCGGACATTGATATTCCAAGTCTGTTCATACCAGAGTCAAAGTGGAGTGCAACTGGATGGATATTATTTAAGTTTTTACTATATTCGATCCATTGTTTGATTTCTTGATAAGAATTTAAAACTGGTAACAATTTAAAATTTATAATTTTTTTTAGGGAAGTTGAACTTTGATTAGTTATTCCATTTAGTACTAAAATATCTGACTTTTTAATTAGTCTTCTAAGTTTAATACCTTCATTAATCGTTGCAACAAAAAATTGTTTGCAACCAATCTCTTGCAGTGTTTGTGCAATGTGATTTATACCTAGTCCGTAAGCATCAGATTTTAGTACAGCAGCAATNTTTGATTTTTTACCTATTTTTTTTTTTTATGATTTTGTAATTGATTTTTATTGCACTTAGATCAATAACGATTTGTCCCAAATCATTAAGTTTATTTAAAAGTTTCATAATTTAACGTTAATCTTTTAAAGAACTTGAATCTATAAAGTCAGAAAATTTTGTAGATGAAGGATTAAAGTGTAGCTTTACTTTAGAAATAGGTCCATGTCTATGTTTTGCGATGATTGCTTCGGCAACATTATGAATCTCATTCATTTTATTCATCCAGATTTTATGCTTCTCCGTTCCCTCTGTTGGCTCTGATCTTGCTAGATAATATTCTTCTCTATACAAAAAGACTACTAAATCAGCGTCTTGCTCTATAGCTCCAGATTCTCTAAGATCAGATAGTTGTGGTCTTTTTTCTTCGCGATCTTCTACTTTTCGTGAAAGTTGCGATAAAGCTATAACCGGAATATTTAATTCTTTAGCTAAAGCTTTTAATCCTCTTGTTATATCTGAAACCTCTTTAACTCTATTATCGTTAGGATTTGTACTTTGACTACTTATTAACTGTAAGTAATCAATGAATATTAAATCAAGTCCGTGCTTTCTTTTCATCCTCCTGGCTCTAGTTCTTATTGAGGAAACGGTCAAAGCTGGAGAATCATCTATAAAAAGTGAGAGGTTTGAAAGATATTCACTTGAATTTAACAGTTTTGAAAAATCACTTTTATTAATATTTCCTGTTCGAATTTTTTCAGAAGGGATTTCAGAGGACTCTGATAGAATTCTTGTTGCTAATTGTTCAGATGACATTTCAAGTGAAAAAAATAAAACTTTTCCCTTTGCATCTGGCTTTTTTGCTAAAACATTTTTTTCGTGAGCTTTAGCGATATTAAAAGCAATATTTGTAGCAAAAGCAGTTTTACCCATTGATGGTCTGCCGGCAATAATTATAAGATCAGAATTATGTAAACCNCCAATCTTTTTATCAAAATCTTTGAGGCTAGTTTTCAAACCAATTAAATCGGTATCTTTCTTATATGCCTTTTCAGCATAAATTATAGCTTCACCTAAAACGTACTTGAATTCGCGTGGTCCACTTTCAATTAAACCTTTTGTTGCAAGATCGTAGAGTTGTTGTTCTGCTTTTTCAATAATTACCATAGAGTCTTTTTCAGTAGACTGAATGTAAGACTCGTTTACTAAATCCGTACCATAATCGATTAACTGCCTTCTTTGAGAAAGATCATGAATGAGATTTGCATAGTGCTTTGAGTTAATAATACTCAAAGAGGTTTCACATATTTTTAAAAGATATTCAAAACCGCCAGTGTCTTCATATTCTTTATTGTTTTCTAATAAAAGTTTAATTGTATTTATATCGGCTATTTGTCCCTTATCCAATAATTCTTTAATGTAAGAAAATATTTTTTGATGAACCGGTTCTGCAAAATCTTGAAAATTAATAATACTCTCAATATTTTCATAAGCTTTATTGTTTGATAGTATAGAACCTAATAACGCTCTCTCAGCCTCTAGATTAGCTGGAGGTATTCTTGGTTCCTTAGGTAAAGGGAGATTTGTAATTTTCGAGGTATCATCAATTTTAACCATTATGTAACTTACATTAAACACAAAAAAATATCACTATAAATTTATCTGTTAATTATGTGGATATCGGGTAAAACATTCAGCTCAGATATTTAATCTTGTAGACATAAAAAAAATAACTCAGGTAAATCAAAATCAAAAANATTGAGGAAACTTTGTTTATTTTTTTTAAAAAAATGACTAAAATGGTGAATAAAACTGTACTGAATAGTAAAAATAAAACATCGGAACTAAGTAAATTCTTTTCATAGTTGAATTGTTTGAACAATGATGAAAAACCCACAATAGCAAGAAGATTATATAAATTTGACCCAATAATATTTCCAAATATTAAATTTACTCTTAGCTTTCTGGCAGCAGTTATTCCAGCAGCTATTTCTGGCAAAGAAGTGCCAATTGCAATAAATGTTAGTCCAACAATAGATTCTGGTATGCCCAAAAATCTCGAAATTTTAATTGCACTTTCTACTGTTAAGTCTGCACCAAATACTGTGATTGTGATAGAGAAAATGATAATTGGCACTCCAAAAATAATAGGTTTTCTAAGTATTTTTTTTGAAATAATATCATTATTTATTTCTTCAGCATCAGAACTTTTGCTGTTATTCTTTATTGCGAAAAATATATAAAAAATAAAAAATGAAAGAAATAGGATTCCAATTAAAAAATCTATTTTGTAGTAACTGAATAATAGAAAAAAGAAAATTGTAACAAATAGTTGAAAGAAGATATCAAATTTTTTAATTTTAGGAGTCTTAATGGTTTTAAAAATTCCTGCTGCTCCTAAAACTAAATAAATATTAGCTATATTTGAACCAATAATATTTCCTAAAGACAAGTTTGTTGCATCCTTTAAAACAGCGTTTAATGAAACTAGAAATTCAGAAAGCGAGGTTCCAAATCCTATGACAATCACTCCGATTATGAGTTCCGAAACNCTGTATTTTTTTCCAAGAGCTATTGAGCTGTTTATTAGAATTTCAGCTCCCCATAGAACCAAAAAAAGTCCGAAAATTAGCTCTATAATAAGCATAAAATTTTTTGTAGATAAACTTTATTCAGATTCAACCACTTTACTTTTTATATCTTTTCCTTTGGCATCATTTTCAGTAACAGTACCTTCAAACTTTTCTTCTTTTTCTGAAGCATTAATCTCTTTCACTAATTTTTTTGCAGATTTATCATCATCTTGTTCAATTACTTTTTTCTCTTTTTTTTTAATTGAAGTTGAGCTTTCAATTTTATTTTCTTTATTTGATTTTTGATCTAAGTTTTTTTCCTTTTTGCTTTCATCAGTTAATGTATTGGGTTGTACTTTTTTATTATCAGTTTCTTTAGGCTTTAAAAATTCTTTCATTTGAATTTCTGCATTTTCCTCTGATGAAGCAACATTAATTAATGTATCAACAATCACTTGAGCATGCAGCCTTATTTTTGCATCGAATAAACCAATTTTTTTTACCGACGACATTAAGTTTATATTTGAAGGTGAAATACTTATATTCTCAGTTTTTAATTGATTTGAGATGTCTTTGGGGCTAACAGAGCCATATAGTTGACCTGATTCACTGGATTGTCTTAAAAAGACTAATTTAATATTTTCAAGTTTTTTAGCAATCTTATTTGCATTATCAATAGCATCTTTGTTTNTCTTTTCTAAATCTTGCCTAATTTTTTCAAAATATTCTTTATTTGCTTTGTTAGCTCTTAAAGCTTTTTTTTGAGGTAATAAGTAGTTTCTAGCAAAGCCATCCTTAACAACAACTGTATCTCCAATATTACCTAATTTATCAAAACTTTCTAATAATATAATTTCCATTTTATTATTCTCCTATGAACTAGTTACTATTTAAAACTTTTCTTAAATGTTTGCTCAAGCCTAAAATAAATAATAATAATAAAAGAACATAACTAAAAAAAATAAAAAGTAAAAATAATATTATAATTTTTAAAAATAAATTTATATTATACTTTTCAAAAAACTCAAGGACTCTAATAAATCCACTTAAAATAAAAATGGAAGAGAAGATAATTGTAAGATTTAGAAATAAAGTTTGTAGAAAGTCAGACAGGGTGCTAGCTAAAATAAAAAAAACAATGAATGAAAAAAAAGTCCAGTTTGGAATTTGAAAATTTTTAAACGATACCCTATTAAATTTTTTAAAATTCAGGTTTNGTAAAATATTTTCAGAAATTTTTAGATTGAAAATTGTTATAAAAAAAAGAAAGGAAATGTAAATCGAAGGTAAAATTTTAATAAAAATATTTATTAACTTATCAATTTGAATTTTTGTTGAAACATTCTCCTTTGCGAATTGTAAATTATATATTTTTTTCATTTCATCAGTGAATAAATCTAAATTTAATTCATAATTATTATTGTAAAAGAATATGAGTAATGTTGACGAAATCAAAAAAATATATTTAGAAACAATTGCACCTGTGGATTTAGAAAAGTTTTTTAAATTATTTTTAATTAAGAATAATAGCGCAAAACTTACAAAAAAAATTCCTAAAAAAATTATTAAAATTTGAAGATTAATCGCAGTTTCAGAATTAAGAAAGTAAAAGTTTGATATCAAAGTTAAGATTATTCCCGAACCTAAGAATACGTAAAAAATGTATTTTAAACCCAGAATCAGTCCTACAANTAAAAGGGGAATAGAGTTAAAAATAACAAAAGCATGCGGAGAAATTTTTATTAANAGTAAAAAAGACGAAACAATAAATAGTATCGATAATATTAAGACTTTAATATTATCGATACTATTTACAAACATTAAAATTAATTAGAAACATAAGGAATTAGAGCTAAAAATCTTGCTCTTTTGATAGCTAAAGATAACTCTCTCTGCTTTTTTGTACTTACTTGAGTTACTCGACTCGGTAAAATTTTACCTTTTTCTGTTGTATATCTTTTTAGTAGATCGATATTTTTGTAGCTTATAACCGGTGCATGTTTTCCAGATAAAGGACAGTTTTGACTGGTTGGAGCTCTGTTATTATCAAATAATTTATTTTTCATTTAATTAATTACCTTTCTTCTGAAGCTTTTTTTAATATTAAAGAGTCCTCTTCCGGTACTTTATCAATATTTAGTTTTAAGAATCTTATATAATCCTCATCTATTTTTAGTTTATTCTCAACTTCCAATAAATTTTCATTCTCGGATTCTATAAAAAGAAGAAAATAGTGCGCTTTGGAGTTTTTTTTTATTTTGTAAGCTAGGCTTCTTAAGCCCCAATANTCTTTTTTTAAAACTTTAACTTTTTTTTCAATCTCATTAATTTTTTCGTTTGCACGTTTTTCAGTTAAATTGCCACTGAACATGAAAACAGTTTCGTATAAAGACATAAAGTGTTCCTTTCGGTTAAATTCAATTTGAATTCAGCTAAAATAGCAAGGTTAGATTCTTATAACATCAATGTTGCAAAAAAAAAAGAATCTTTTAATCTAAGTTAAATTAATTTTTTTTAGGGTTTAAATATTTTAAAGTTAGCATTTATTTTTCCAGGCCAAGGTTCACAAAGAGTAGGAATGGGAAAGCGTTTATTTTCAGAACATAAACCTGCAAAAGACGTTTTCTTAGAAGTTGACAACGCACTGGATAGAAAATTATCGAAAATAATATTTGAAGGTAGCGATTCTGAGCTTACAAAAACATTTAATACTCAACCGGCATTAATGGCTGTAAGTTTAGCTATTATAAGAGTAATAGAGAGTGAATTAGACAAAAAAATCTCAAGTTTTGTTGATATAGTAGCCGGTCATTCTTTAGGAGAATACTCGGCACTATGTGCTATTAATTCAATTGATCTAGAAGATACTGCTAGAATTTTAGAATTAAGAGGAAAATCAATGCAACAGTGTGTTAAATCATTTCCTACAAAAATGACAGCAGTTATGGGTATGGAAATCAAGGACATTGAAAAAAGCTTATTTTCAGAGCCAGATAATATTTGTGAAATTGCAAATGACAATTGTCCAGGTCAAGCTGTAATATCTGGACATGAATCAGCAGTTGATAAAACAAAAGAAACGTGCAAAAAGAATGGTGCAAGAGCTTTGATTGATTTAAAAGTTAGTGCTCCATTTCATTGTAGTTTGATGCAACCCGCTGCAGACAGTATGCAGGCAGCCTTTGAAAGTATAAGCATTAAGAAACCTGATATTAAATTTATCAATAATGTAAATGCTGATTTTGAGTCAAATCCCTCAATAATCAAGAATCTTCTAGTTCAGCAAGTAGTCAATAAAGTGAGATGGAGAGAAAGTATAAAATTGATTTACAGTGCAGGAGTAACTAGTATATTTGAAATTGGTTCGGGAAAAGTACTGACTGGCCTAAATAAAAGAATGAATATTGGCTGTGATTTCTCAAATATTGAAGAATTTAATGAAATAAAAACTTTTTTGGAAAAGTTAACTTGAAAATGAAAAAAAATGTTTTCATAACTGGAGCTACTGGCGGTATCGGAAAATCTCTCGTAAAATCATTTATTAAAAATGATTATTTTGTGATCATGACAGGTAGAAAAAAATCAAAAGTTGAAGAGTTAATTGATAATTTTTCAAAAAATGTTGACTTCTTTGAATGTGATCTCGAAAATCCAAAAAAAATTGATTTCATGTGTCAAAAAATTTTCGAGAAATATGAAAAAATAGACGTTCTAATCAATAATGCGGGGATTACTAGTGATAACTTGTTTCTGAGAATGGATTTTAACAAATGGAATTCAGTGCTTAATGTAAACTTAAATGCTAATTTTTTAATAACAAAAAACGTAATCAAGCATATGCTNAGAAAAAAATATGGAAGAATAATTAACATAACATCAGTTGTTTGTCATACAGGTAATCCAGGACAATCTAATTATTGTGCATCGAAGGCTGGCATTATTGGAATGTCTAAATCTCTTGCTCATGAGGTGGCAAAAAGGGGAATAACCGTTAACTGCATATCTCCCGGTTTTATTGAAACTGATATGACAGAAAGTCTTACCGAAGACCAAAGAATTAACATTATTAAAAATATACCCTTAGCAAAGTACGGTAAGCCTGAAGATATTTCAAATTGCGCGTTATTTTTAGCATCAGATGTTTCTTCATACATTACTGGACAGACAATACACGTGAATGGAGGTATGACTATGATATAAATTTTAAATTATTTGATTTAAGCCAAAATTTATTTATTAATAAACTTTTAAATTAAACTACAGGGAAAAAAAATGAGTGATGTTGCAGATAAGGTGAAAAAAATAGTTGTTGAACACTTAGGTGTCGATGAGAATAAGGTGAATGAATCAGCAAGTTTTATTGACGATTTAGGTGCTGATAGTTTAGATACTGTTGAACTTGTTATGGCATTCGAAGAGGAATTTGAATGTGAAATTCCTGATGATGTGGCTGAAAAGATTTTAACAATTAAAGATGCAATTAACTATATTGAAGATAAGAAAAAATAGTCACAAAATATGAGAAGAGTCGTTGTTACTGGCATGGGAATGTGTTCGCCACTAGGATATGGCGTTCATCACTGTTGGAAGGAAATTATAGAGTCAAAATCTGGTATTAAAGAGTTAGTTGGATTTGAAATTGAAGATCTTGCTTCAAAAGTTGGTGGTCAACTTAAAAATATTGGAAATAATTCGTTTTTCCTGGATAATGTTATTGAGCACAAAGAAAAAAGAAAAACTGAGCCTTTTATTCAGTATGCTTGTTCCGCAGCGAAAGAGGCGATAGAAGATTCTAATTGGGAGCCTAAAAATGAAGAAGAGTCTGCAAGAACAGGAGTTTTAATTGGTTCAGGGATTGGTGGATTAGATGGAATTAGAAAAAGTTCAGAAAATCTTTTAAGAGGCCCAAGAAAGATTTCACCATTTTTCATACCATCATGTCTAATTAATTTAGCTAGTGGGCATATCTCTATAAAATACAAATTTAAAGGTCCTAATCATTCAGTTGTGACTGCATGTGCTTCAGGGGCGCATGCAATTGGTGATTCGTGTAGGTTAATCATGTTAGATGATGCTGATGTCATGATAGCGGGTGGAACAGAAGCAGCTTGCACTAGATTTGGTATTGGGGGATTTAGTGCTATGAAAGCACTATCTACAAAGTTTAATTCAGAACCTGAAAAAGCATCAAGACCATGGGATAAAGATAGAGATGGTTTTGTATTATCAGAAGGAGCTGGCATACTAGTTTTAGAGGAGCTAGAGCATGCTAAGGCAAGATCTGCAAAAATTTATTGTGAAGTTACAGGATACGGTTTATCCGGCGATGGTTATCATCCTACAGCTCCAGCACCAGATGGGAGTGGAGGGTTGAGAGCAATGAGAATGGCACTAAAGAATGCCAATCTTAACCCAGCTGACATAGATTATATTAATGCTCACGGTACATCTACACCGTTGGGGGATGAAATTGAATTTAATGCTGTAAAGTCTTTGTTTAAAAATAACCTTAATGGCTTAACTATGTCATCTACTAAATCTTCTACTGGACATCTACTAGGAGCTTCTGGAGCAATTGAGGCTATCTTTTCAATTTTATCAATAAAAAATGATCTTGCTCCACCTACTTTGAATTTAGAAAATTTATCCGAAGATTGCAGGGATATTAATCTTGTTCCAAGAATTAGTATTGATAAAAAAATAAATAAAGTTTTATCAAACTCTTTTGGTTTTGGCGGTACAAACGCATCATTAATTTTTGCAAGTATATAATGAATAATTTTTTTTTTTTTTGCTTATTAAGTTTATTGTTTTTTAGTTTTTTAAAAAAAGAATTTTATTTAGATAGATTTAATGATTCAGAAAAAATCATTATTGTAAAAGAAGGTATGACCACTAGTGACGTTTCAAAAATTTTAATAGAAAAGCAAATTATTAAAAGCGAGCTTTCGTTTAAATTTTGGCTAAAATTAAATTTTTTAGAAAAAAAAATTAAATTTGGCGAATATGTTATTCCTAAAAACACATCCTTAAACGAAGTAGTTAAGATTATAACTAGCGGAAAATCTTTGAGCAGATTCATAACAATCGTGGAGGGCACATTTAAAAATAAAATAATTGAATCATTTAAAGAAAAAAAAAATATAAACCTAAAAGAAATTAATATTCCAGAATATATTATTGCTAATACTTACTCATTTACGATAAATAATGATTATAAAAGTATTTTCGATATAATTAAAAAAGAAAATGAAAAAATTTTGAATAAAATATGGAGTGATAGAGATAAGTCGATACCGATAAAAAATAAAAAAGAGCTCTTTATATTGTCGTCAATTGTGGAATTGGAGTCAGGAAAAAAAAGTGAAAAAAATAAAATTGCTGGAGTTTTTTACAACCGAATTAATGAAGGAATGAGATTACAATCTGATCCTACTGTGATATTTGCAATTACTAAAGGGAAAAAACTTGATAGAAAACTTTTAAGAAAAGATCTTAAATTTAAATCAGACTACAACACATATACCAATAAAGGATTACCACCTGGACCAATATGTTATCCAAGCATTGAAACTCTCAAGGCGGTATCAAAACCTTACAAAGGAAATTTTTTTTACTTTGTAGCAGATAAAGATGGAGGTCACTTATTTTCTGAGACTTATGAAGAACATAAATATAAAATAAATCTAGTGAAGAAAAAAAGTAATTAAATTATGATAAATAAAAAAGGAATTTTATTTGTATTATCATCACCATCAGGTGCAGGAAAAACAACCCTTTGCAAAAAAATTTTGAGTTTAGATAAAAATTTGAGAATGTCAATTTCATACACCACCAGACCAAAAAGAAGGAGTGAAAAGAATGGTAAAGACTATTATTTTATCTCGAATGATGAATTTTTGAAAAAAAAAAATAAACATGAATTTATTGAAACAGCTACTGTTTTTGAAAATAATTATGGAACGCCCAAGAAATTCATCCAAGAAAGTATCAGCAAAGGATTGGATATAATTTTTGATATTGATTGGCAAGGAGCACAAAAACTTGTTAATTTTTCTTCTGCAAATTTAGTTTCAATTTTTATTTTACCTCCTAGTACTGATGAACTAAAAAAAAGATTAAAAAAAAGAGCAGAAGATACTAAAGAAACAGTCGAAAAAAGAATGAGTAAAGCAAAATCAGAGATAAGTCATTGGGTGGAATATGATTATGTTTTAGTAAATGATGATTTAGAAAAATGTGTTGAACAGATTTTAAATATAATTAAAGCAGAGAGACTTAAACGTGTAAGGCAAAAAAACCTTTTTGATCATATTGAAAAATTTTCATAAATTTAAAATTTTACTCATAAAAATAAATTCATCTGGTGAAAAATCTTGAGGTCTAAGATTCAAATTCAATTTATTTTTTTCAAAAATCTCCTTTGCGTTAGGAAAGTACTTTATTAGGTTGTTCTTTATTTTCTTTCTTCTTGAAAAAAAAGAATATTTTAACAATGAATTTAGTTTTTCATAGTCAATATTTATATTTTTCTTTGCATGAATTGTAATTACTGAGGATGTAACTTTAGGCTTTGGATAAAAATTTGTTGGTTCAATATCAAGTTTTTTTTTTACATCACAAAATGATTGAGCTAAGATAGAAATTCTACTATAGTTAGACGTTGAAACTTTAGCAATTAATCTATCAGCAACCTCTTTTTGAACCATAACCACAATTGCATTAAAAACATTTATATATTTAAGCCAATTAATAATTAATGTTGTTGCGATATTATATGGAAGATTTCCAATTAAAATAAAATTTCTTTTTTTAAATTTTTCGTTAAAATTTATTTTTAAAGCGTCCTCAAAGATAATCTCAGCATTTCTATTTTTATCAAATAAATGGTTGATATATGGCTTTAGAGA
The DNA here is from genome assembly GCA_002691145.1 of Rickettsiales bacterium. GTDB lineage: Bacteria > Pseudomonadota > Alphaproteobacteria > Methylaequorales > Methylaequoraceae. The sequence goes on along the minus strand of NZHE01000015.1, from coordinate 75,858 downwards.
AATATCCTTTTCAATACAAATTAATTTTTTGGGATCTTGATTAATAATCTCTTTTGTCAAAGAACCTAACCCAGGCCCTATTTCGATCACAAATTCATTCGATAGATTTTCTATCTCTACTATTTTTTTTACAATATCTTTATTCTTAAGAAAATGCTGTCCGTATTTTTTTTTGATTCTAAAATTCATATTTTGANAGTCTTGATGCAAGTTTGATCGCTGCAATAAAGCTTTTATTACTTGCCATATTTTTCGTTGCAATATCAAAAGCTGGGCCATGATCTGGTGAAGTTCTTATGATTGGTAACCCGCCTGTTATGTTTACTGAGTTAAAAAAATCAAGTGTCTTGACAGGAATCAAACCTTGATCATGATACATACAAATAATACCATCATATTCTTTACGATGATTCATTGAAAAACATGTATCAGCACTCAATAAACCTGAAATGTTTCTTCCTTTTCTTTTTAANTTTTTAAGAGAGGGTAGAATAATTTTTTTTTCTTCATCTCCTATNAGTCCAAACTCTCCGGAATGAGGGTTCAAACCACAGACACCAATTTTAGGGTTTCTAATATTCCAAAGATTCTTTAAAGATATTATAAAACTCTCTATTTTTGATGTAACGATTGAAAGTTTTAGGCTTTCAGAAATTTCTTTAAGTGGGATATGAGTTGTAACTAATCCAACGACAAGATTTGATCCATTATCAATCGGCTTTGTAGTGGATAGAATCATAATTTCATTAATCTTTTTCTTTTGTTTAATTGATATATAATTTGAAATAAATTCTGTCTGACCAATAAATTCAAATCCCGACTTCAATAAAATATTTTTACTTACTGGGGAGGTTACAATCGCTTTTATTTTATTGTTTAAAGAGTAATCTAACGCTTTACTTATTGAATTAATTATGAATTTTGAATTCCGCTTATTAGGCTTACCGAGCTCAAATTTGATATTTTTTTTGATGTTAATAACAGGTAGAAATTTGTTAAAATATTTGAAAGTTTCCTCAGGTTCATTGATCTCTTTGATAGGTACTTTAATTTTGAATAATTTAGATATTCTTTCTAATCTATCACAAAAATCTATAACAAAAAATGGTTCTAAAGAATAAGAGTTTTTATCTTTCCATGTTTTCAATATTAACTCACCTGAAATACCAGATGGATCACCCATAGTGATTGATATAGCTTTTTTACTTTTCATCTTGGTATTATTTGATATTTAAATTAATATTTGATTTCCTTCTTAGCTTATTTAAATANGTTCTTGAAAGTACTCTTAGTCTGTCCTGGAAATATTTGTTTTCGATTAAACTTTCATTTACTTTAACCACATTTCCACCTTTTATATCACATATTAAAAGAAAAAAATTAGTTCCATTTTGATTTATCACATCAGTTGTATCGCCAGGAAATTTATTATCTAACATTTTTTGTGTTTTTGAGGGTAAATCTTTAAAAAAAACATTATCAATTTTATTGAATTCAACATCATCTTCAGTAAGTAATGTATTAAATTCCTGATCACAATCATTAACTTTTTTCTTTAAAAGATTTACGTCTGTTTTTGGAGANATAACTGAAAAGCTTATTAGGGAGTATTTTTTTTCATTATCAATTCCGAGAGTTCTTAGATCATTTAATTTAAACATCTTAAATGAGTCATCGAATTGAATAAAATTTGATTTAGTTTTTTTTTCTAATTTTTTCAAATTATTTAAAACTTTTTTTTNTATCTGTTCTTCAAAAATCCATCCCAAATTTCCCCCTACCAGGCTTGATGGTGATTCTGAAAATTTATTTGCTACAGATTCAAAGCTAACATCTTGTGAAAGGATGTTTTTGATTTTATTTATGGAGGCTTTAAGTTCTTGAATGCTTCTTTTTTTTTTGAGAATTACAATTTCAGAATAGTTGTATTGTTTTTTCCCTGCTTTTGCATTGTATTCATTCACCATTGAACTAATCTTTTCTGGTGTAATAATAATTCTTGAAGAAAGTTTTTGATTAACAAGTTTCTTCCACATTAACTCAATTTTAATTTGTTCTTCAAGCACTTCGTAATCTATGTTATCATTTTTTAAAAATTCTAAAAATGTGTTTTTATCATCCTTTGAGAAACCAAAGGCTTGTTTCATGAATTCTTCAACATCTTTCTGGGGAATTGATATTTTTTCTTTCTCAGCTTCGTTGAGTTTCACTACCTCCTCAATCAATAATTCAAAAGCTCTTTTTCTTACTATATCTCTATTTTCTATATTATCTTTAAGTTGGATAGATTTTAATAAAATTTTTATTCTTTGATCAATGTCATACGAAGTTATTGCTTTATCATCGATGGTTCCAATTATACTCTCAAACCTTTCGAGGGCAATGACATGTTTCATAAAAGAAAAGAAGAAAAACAGGGTAAAAAAATAAATAAAAAAATATTTGTTATTTAAAATCATATTTCACTTTCCATAATTTTCTTTAGTGAAAATAAAAATAAGAAATTATTAGACGTTGGGCTCTCTGAATTATAGGTATATTGTCTTTTCCACGATAATGAAAATCCCAAACATTCATCTTCATATTTAAATTTTGTATTCCAATCCATAAATTTTAATTCATCTACTATTTTAAACTCGGTAGAACCTAAAAATGTCCAATATTTAGAAAGTTTGTTATTAATTCCTAATCTAACTTGGTTTCTTCTTTCAAATGAAGTTGATTCAATTCCTTCCGTTGCCTTAGAATATAGATGGTTAGCATATATTCTATGTTCATTATTTCCAATACTTAATTCATTTATCATTTGCGAAAAAGAGCGATTATAACTGTCCCAGGATAAATATGAATTAAAATTTAAATTATTATTAGGTTTTATATTCAGGCTGCTAACAATGTTTGAAAAATTATTATTTGAACCGCTATTTGAACTTTGGTATGCCTCTTTATTAAGTCTATAACTTTGCCCAATATTTATATTCGTAACTGATAAATTTTTCTTATTTTGATTTGTGTAAGAGAACCCATAGTCAATTCTTGACCCATTATCTAGTCTATCTGTCCCAGAAAGACGATTACGCTGAAATAAATCAATATAATCTAAGTCAAAGTTTCTACTATCCTCATTTGGTATCTTCAGACTATTACCCTCATTTGAACCGGTAACTAGTAAAATTTTTGGATTCAGAATTTGTTTTGAAATTTTATTATTTTTATANAAAGGTTTAGAATATTTTATTGTTAGCTGAGGATATAATTTACCTTTAAAATATTCATCTTTTTTGTATTTTAATATTGGGTCTTCATAGTCGCTAATCTTGTATAGAGCAGAGTTTATATGTCCACCAAACTCTATAATAGATCCGCCTTTTGAAAGTATTGGGAACTTAAAAGATTGTTCCAAAAAGAATTTATTTACATTAGCTCCCTCTTTTCTGAATAAATTAAAATATTCGATGTTAGTAGAATAACTTAAGTTATTATAAAAATTTGACGAGTTCAGACTTGTTTTTATTCTAGGAAATATTTTGGGAGTTTCTTTTTGATTAAAATTTCTTCTCATATCTTGAAAAAAATAAGATTCTAAACTGTAGAAGTTATTTTTTATGACTGCATTGATTTTTATGTTTGAGTCTAAAACATCCCGATATTTATATTTATAAGTTTGTAAATAATTTCTATCTGAAGCTCTATTNATTGAATATTCCCAATTTAGGTAATTATTTACTTCAAATTGTCCTCTACTTTCGATGTGCCCTCGGAATTTATTACGTTTTATTTGATTAATATTTCTATCAGAAATTGTGGCACTTAACTCAGAAAATAATTTTCCATTTGATAAGTTTTTCCTATGTTGGACAAACCCCACGGGATTCTTCTCAGTACTTAATTTAGGCGAGAATGTAAGATCTTCGTAATCACTTAAAACATAATAATATGGGATTTCAAATGATTCTCCTAAAGAGGAACTAGATCTATATTTTGGAACTAAAAATCCAGATTTTCTTTTTACTTGTGGTGATGGATGTGAAAAGTATGGAAGATATAAGATTGTTCTTCCCGAAAGCTCTAGAAATGAATCATAGTATTCCATAGTTAATTTTTTTTTATCATGAATGACTTTGTTAGCTTTAAGTTGAATTAAAGGTTCTTTATATTTTTTTTTTTTTTTATCATAACAAATATCACAAGCGGTAAAAACAGCTTGATTGAATGCCTCCCAATCTTTATTCCTTCTTTCCATAGAATTGGCAGCTATTCGCATGAATCTTTTGTTAATAATATATTCTTCTTTGGAATCATCAGGTAGATATAAAAAACTTTTTGAAAACTTTGCGTTTTCCATTTTTTTATCTGAAGTCATGCTGTCAGTTTTAAGAATTGTACCACTCTCATGAAATACGCTTATTTTATCTCTTGCGCTTATAACTTTAGTTTCTGTATTGATAAAAATTTTTTGGGCAAAAATTTTAAATGAATCACTTATAATTTCAACGTTTCCAGTTGCATAGAATCTCTTCTTTTTTTTATCATGGGTAAATCTATCTGCATCAATTTCAAGTTCTTTAATTTCAGCAGAATTAGTGCTAGAGAAATAAAAAAGAAATAAAAAAAAAATAAAAAAAACTAGCCATCTTCAATATGAATTAAAAAGCCAAGAAGAATAGAAATTGCAATAATCGGAACACCCCAAACTGCAAAAAATACAGACAAGTCTCCATTTTGCCCAATGGTTCTAGTAATATCTGTCAAAAAGTGAAAAAGGATACCTAAAATTATTCCTATTAAAATATTCAAATATTGCTTTTTTTTCCTTTCTTTTNTTATGGATAAAATACATCCTAATAATACCATTGTTATAACTATAAGAGGAAATGATAATAGATAGTTAAAATATATATTATGTTTTTTAGCTGTAAATCCAGATTTCTCCAAACTCCGAATATATTTTTTTAAATTCCAAAAGTTTATTGTTTCAGGACTTCTGAAATTTTGTTCTATCTTTTTAATACTTAATTTAAAATCAATATCCATTTCTTCATAATAAACAGGTGTTTGGTTGATTTTTGCAACAGATACTTTTATTAATTGCCAATTTTTTTCTGACATTAGAACTTCTTCTGCATCAATCCTTCTTTTAAATAATCCGTCTTCTGAAAACTCAAAGATAATCACATTTCTAAGTTTATTATCACCAGGTGAATAATGTGTGGCATTGATAACAAATTCGTTACTTTGATTAATTTCTCTTAACCATAAGCCAGTGGGTGAAATTTCATGTAATCCTGTACTTCCTTTAAAGAGTGAACCCTCATATGATTTAAACTTTATATGCATCTGACTGAAAATTGGGTTAAAAAAAGAAACATATAAAATTGTGATTATTAAACAATTTAGTATTGCAGGAAACATAAAAAACCAAATCGATAATCCTGAAGAACGCATTATACTTAACTCGCTATTTTTATTAAGTTTCATAAAAGTATTCATTGAGCACAATAGAAATACTGTCGGTAGAATTATTGGTAATAAAGATGGTAAGTGTAAGAAAGTAATTTTAAAAATCAAACTAATAGGAATATTTTTCGATGAACTTCTTCTTAAAAGTTCAATGAAATCTACTGTAAAAAAAAGAAAACAACAAAAAATAAAGATTATAAAAAAAGATATTAGGTTTTCTTTTAGTAAATAATTCAAAATTACAGTGGGCTTTATCATTTTCAAATATAATTATTCCTGTTTAAAATATAAAAACCTAAACATAAAGACAAAATTGATGGTAGAAAATTTACTAATTCAAGGTTGATATTTTTTATTGCTATATTAGAGCACAAGATAAAAAAACTTTTTTGAATAATTATTAAAAATAAAACATTAAGGTTTGTGTTTAATTTTTCTATTCTGCTAAATTTTTGTGAAACAATAAAACTTACTATCAGAAAGCTAAATGTAATTATATTGATAGGTAATGCAAACCGTTGAACAAATTCTGCTTTAAACGCCTGTAAATTATTTTTATCATCCCCATTACTCAAATCTGGATTTAAAAGTTCATTTAAGTTTCTTTCAGATGGTGATTTCCAATTTCTTTTAAAAGATGATTTACTANTGTCTGAAATATTTATGAGATATTTTTCAAAATAGAGAACAGAAAGCTTTTTATTTTCATTAGAAAAAAAATGCTGTGTTCCATTTTCTAATAGTATTTTTGTAAATGAATCTGAATCTATTAAAGAACCTTTCTCTGCAATAAGTGTGGTTGGTTTATTTTTATCACTAGAATCATGTATAAAGACATTTTCAAGTTTCCCATTATTATCACGTTTTTTTATAAAAATTGTATAATTTTTCCCTATTGTGTTAAAAGTTCCTTCTTCTAGCAGTGAAGTAGAATATTTATTTTTAATTGTGTATAGTAAAATTTTGAAGTTTTTATTGCTACTAGACGATATGTTTAAAGTAAAAATAAAACTAATAATTGATAATAAAATACCAAATAAAATTACAGGTCTTATCAGCTCCTTGAAAGATATTCCTGCGCTTTCCATTATTATTAACTCGCTATCATTTCTCATGCGTGTATATGTAAATAAAATCGATAATGATATAACGATGGGAAGTATAATAGGAATTATAGTCGGTAACGAAAACATAATTAATTTTAAAAAAAATGAAAAGGGTAGTCCTCTATTTATTGATAATTCTATAAGCTGAACACTCTTACTTAATGCAAAAACCGAGATAATAAGTGTAATAAGAAGGAAAGAACTTGTAGCTAATTGTTTAATTATATATTTTTCTATTAATTTCATTGAAATTATTATTTAAGAGAATATAAATACAACATATCATATAATTACTTAAAAGAGAATGCTTTGAAAATTACATTTACAGAAAAGACAGATTTAAATACTTCAGTTGTTGTTTTTATTTTAAATAATGGGAAAAATATTCTTAATGATGAGACATTAGAACCTTATTACAAAGATTTTTTATCTAATATTATTTCTTCGTCGGAATTTAAAAAGAATAAAAATTTTGGGGAATTTTTTAATATTCAAATCCCAAAAAATAAATTTCAAAAAATATATGTCTGCAAATTATATAAACAGGAGGTAACGTCAGATTTTGAAAATCTAGGGGGTCAAATATACAGTAGGATAGTTGCTAAAGATGTTGACACAGTTTCTGTCTTAGTAGAAAATTCACTTTTTAAAAAATTTGAAACTGAACAAATTATTTCGTCAGTAGCATCTGGTTTTAATTTAAAAAGTTATTCATTTTATAAATATAGGACTGAGGCAAGACCAATANAGAAGTCTATAAATGTATTAAGCTTTATTGTACCTGATAAAAAAAAAGCTACAAAACTNTATGATGATTTCAAAAACATTTCAGCTGGCATCTTTCTCACTAGAGACCTTGTTTCAGAACCAGCAAATGAGTTATATCCTGAGAAGTTTGTTGACTATTGTATTAATTTAAAAAAAGCCGGCATCCAGATTGAGGTTTTTGATGAAAAAAAAATTAAATCCTTAAAAATGGATGCTTTATACGGGGTAGCACAAGGTTCGGTAAGACCGCCTAGGGTTATGATTATGAAATGGAATGGTACATNTAAGTCTTCAAAACCACTTGCTTTTGTGGGCAAAGGGGTAACATTTGATACGGGTGGTATTTCAATAAAACCATCTGGTGGTATGGAAGATATGAAATGGGATATGGGTGGAGCAGCAGTTGTTGCAGGCCTCATGAATGCCCTTGCCAAAAGAAAGGCTAAAATAAATGCTATTGGTATTGTTGGTTTAGTAGAAAATATGCCCGATGGAAACGCGCAAAGACCAGGTGACGTTGTAAAGTCAATGTCCGGGCAAACTATTGAGGTATTGAATACAGATGCAGAGGGTAGACTCGTTCTTGCTGATATACTCCATTATGTAAATACAAAATTTAAACCTGAATTAATGATTGATTTAGCAACTCTTACGGGAGCAATAATAGTCGCTTTGGGCGATAGGTATGCTGGTTTATTTTCAAATGATGACAAGTTAGCTGAAAATCTGACATCATCCTCAAAAAAGGTTCATGAACTAGTATGGAGGCTTCCTTTAGATAGTGAATTTGATAAACTTTTGAACTGTGATATAGCAGATATGAAAAATATAACTGGAACAAGGGGTGCAGGAAGCATAACGGCAGCACAATTTTTAAAGAGGTTTGTTGGTAATACCAAATGGGCACATTTAGATATTGCCGGAGTTACTTGGTCAAGGAAAGGAACCTCAATTTCAAAACCGGGTGGCACAGGATTCGGGGTAAGACTTTTAGATAATTTTGTTAAAAATTATTATGAAAACAAATAGAGTTATTAAAAATCTTAATTTTTATTTCATCAAGTCAAGTTTTGAACTCATCATATCTAAGCTCTGTTATACTCTCTTAAAAAAAAAATATAAAATTTTAATCAAAATGAATACTCAAAAAGAATCAACAAGAATTGATGATTTTTTGTGGACGCATGATAAACATTCTTTCCTACCGCATAGTACTGTAAATGATGGATACGTTAAACAAGATAAAATTCTGATCACTCATGATGAAATTTTGAATAAGACTTTTANTCCAAAATTTGACATTTTGGTTATTTCTCCTAATGTTGTTATTAAAAATCTTAAAAATTTTGAAAACTTTTTTTTTTTCTCCTACGATTTCGATGAAATTAAAAAAATTAATTTTAAAATGCTAAAGAACAAAGGCTTCATGATTAAAGCTTTTAAGGAAAATGAACAGTTTAAATGGGAAAGTATTTAAAATCATGTCAGAACAATTAACTCTTTCAATAATTAAACCAGATGCTGTAAAAAGAAATTTGACAGGAAAAATAAATTCAATTTTTGAATCAAATCATCTTAAAATTGTTGCACAAAAGATGATTATTTTATCAAAGTTAGATGCGCAAAACTTTTATAAAGTACACAGAGAAAGAGCTTTTTACAAAGAACTTTGTGAATATATGACATCGGGTCCTATCGTTGTTCAAGTTCTAAAGGGTAAAGATGCTGTAAAGAAGAATAGAGAAATCATGGGTGCAACTAATCCAGAAAATGCTGAAGAAAATACCATCAGGAAAAAATTTGGTTTATCAGTTGAAGCAAACTCCGTTCATGGTTCTGATAGCGAAAAAAACGCTACATTAGAAATAAACTTTTTTTTCTCATCACGTGATATACTAGACCACTAAGTAAAAATATAACAGTGCTAAAATTATCGTTAACAGGATACAGGATATAATAGTAATCTTAATAAACAGATTAAAAAATTTTTGGTGAGAGGTACCGTCTAGTTTCGCCATAATTTTTCTCCATTTGAAAGTTTTTTCAACACATTTATATATATTTTATGCTCTTCAATCAATATTTTTTTTGTTAAAGAATTCAAGGTATCATTTTTAGTAATCTTTACTAGACTTTGCTCNATTATATCTCCTCCATCAAGTTCCTCATTCACATAATGAACTGTACATCCAGTAAATTTTACTCCGTATTCAAATGCTCTTTTTTGAGCATTAAGTCCTTTGAAAGCAGGAAGTAAAGATGGGTGAATATTAATAATTTTTTTTTTCCATTTTTTTACAAACACTTCACTTAAAATTTTCATAAATCCTGCAAGACAAATTANATCTACATTAAGTTTCTGCATATATTTTTCAACTTCGAATTCCCATTCTCTAAATGATGCAAATTTCTTATGATCTATTNCTTTTAATTTGTTGTTGTTGTTGCAGAGTTTTTTGATACCTTTGGCTTTTGGATTATTACATACGAATATTTTAATATTTGCCTTTATTTTTTTTTCATCGATTGCTTTTTTTATGTTGAGCATATTACTGCCGTTTCCCGAGAAAAAAATTGCAATATTCATTTCCATATTCCAAAATTTCTAATTATAATTTTTGACTTGTCTTGTCTTTTTATGTGTCCAATTTTATAAAAGTTAACTTTTTGTTTATTCATATAATCAATAAATTTGGATTCATTATCTTTGCTAATAATCAATGCTAAGCCTATTCCACAATTAAACGTTTTCAGCATCTCAGAATTTTTTATATTTCCAAATTCTGACAACCATAGAAATTTTTTTGGAATTTGAAAATTTTTAGTTTCTATGTGTGCACTTTTATTAACTGGAATAATCCTGCTAATATTGTCAACTATGCCGCCTCCTGTTATGTGTGCCATCGAATTAACAAGATTTTTCTTAACTAATGGTAAAATTAATTTTGTGTAAATTTTTGTAGGAACTAGGAGGTCATCGCCGAAATTTTTTTTTTTTGAAAAGTAAGGTGGTTTTGACCCTAATGTTATTTTTCTTTTTTTTAATATTTTTCTTATTAATGAAAATCCATTTGAATGAAAACCCGAGGATTCAATGCCGTATATTAAATCATTAATTTTTACTTTTTTTTTTTTAATAAGATTTTCCCTTTCGACTGCTCCTACGCAGAAGCCAGCCAGATCAAATTCATTAGGTTTGTATAGCCCTGGCATTTCAGCTGTCTCTCCACCTACCAAAGAACATCCAGCCTCGGTACATGCTAACTTTATACTTTTTATAATTTTTAAGANAATATTAGTGTTAAGTTTAGATGTAGCAATATAATCTAAAAAAAACAATGGTTCACCCCCATTTACTAAAATATCATTTACACACATAGCCACTAAATCGAATCCAATGCCTTTAAAATTATTATGTTCAATGGCAAGTAGAAGTTTTGTTCCCACTCCGTCAGCTCCACTTAACAATATTGGATCCTTATATTTAAGTTTTTTCAAATCAAATAAAGCTGAAAATCCTCCTGTATTTTTTATAATTTCGTTTCTAAGGGTTTGAGAAGATAAAACTTCAATTTTCTTAACTAATCTTTCGGATTTGTTTATATCAACACCAGAGGATTTATATGAATTTGAAATAATTTGCTCTCCTATGAGAATTAAATTTACAGATATTAATTAAAAATGTATTAGATATTAATTATAATATAAAGAAATTAAATATATAAATATAATTTGCTTATTTTTTTTAAAATAATTTTTTCTTTTGGTTTTTTTTTAGCAACAGAATTATTTGCTAGTGATAATATTTATTTGATCGAAGATAATGAAGTTATTGTTGAATCTGATAATATTTCAAATGCAAGAGAGCAAGCAAAGAAAATAGCTTTTAATGAGGCTTTTAAAAAATTATTGAAAAAGATAGTACCTGAAAACCAGTCTTACCTTTTAAATAAGATAAACTTTGAGCAGATTGATATTTTGGTTAAGGACTATAGACTTAGAGACGAAGAGTTTTTGAGATCGGAATACAAAGTACTAACTGATGTTAATTTTAACGAGCAGGACGTTAATGGTCTACTAGGTAAATACGGAATCAAATTAAGTAATACTGTTTCAGAAGAATTTCTAATTCTACCTGTCCATTATTATCTAAATACTTTTTTTTTATGGGAAAAAAATAATAAATGGTACGATGCACTTCAAAACAATTACAATGAAAAAAGTTTTTTAAAATTATTTTTTCCTAAACTAAATATACTAAACAAATTTAAAATTTCTGTTAAGGAGGCACTTNATGGTGATACAGATAGTTTAAATAATATACTTGAGAATTATGATAAAAAGTCAGCNCTAATAATCTACTTTAAAGAAAAGTATGACATCAAAAAAGAAAGTTTTTCAAACAGTGTTAGTATAATGGTTTACACTGATAATCAGTTTGAAAATATTGATATTTCAGATAATGAATTAAAATTACTAAATTCTAAAACATCAAACATTGACTACATAGGTAAATTAACTATCAAAGAGTTGCAAAATTGGTGGAAAAATAAAACTTCAATTTTAGATTTTGAAAATGAAAAGCTTTTTGAATTTGATATAGTCGTAAAATTCAAATCTATCAATGATTCCTTGAAGCTTGAAAACGACTTAAAAAATATCTATATGATTACAAATATTATTCCGATAAGTTTCTCAAAAAATACAATAAAATATAACCTATTTTCATATGGAGGTTTAGACAAACTTAAACTTGCTTTAAAGGCTTCTAACTTAAAAATTGAACAAATACGTCAACTTGATTTATTTGAAATTAACAAAATTGATTAGATGGAACAAGATATTTTAAAATTCGATTTTACTTCTACAGAGATTAATACTTTATTTTATGTATCTGAGAAAAATTATTTTGCTAATAAATTTATTAATTCATGGCCTAAATGGAAAAATCAATGTTTATTTATCTATGGCCCAAAAGATTGTGGAAAAACTCACATATCAAAAATTTGGAAAAAAAAATCTAATGCAAAATTATTAAATAAATACTTTTTTCAAAATCTAGAAGAAATTGAAATAAACAAAGAATTTAATTCTGACAAGTCATGGATAATAGAGGATATTGACCTAATTTTAAATGAAAATAACAAGAGTTTAGAAGAAAAAATCTTGAATTTTTTAAATTTAAAAGGTCCCAAAGATTATGTATTAATTACTTCAAANAAACCTCCTAGCCAATTCATAACGCATTTAGATGACCTTGTATCTAGGCTTAGAGCCTCCTTAGTTGTNGAGGTCAAGGAACCTGACGAGATATTATTGAAGAAAATCATCTTAAAACACTTAGAAAACAGACAAATTACAATTACCGATAAGCAGTTAAATTTTTTAATTAATAGAATTGAAAGAACGTACTCTTGTGCAAAAAAAATGTCTAGTTTAATAGATGAAATTACATTAAAAAGACACTCAAAAATTTCTAATGAAATACTATCAGCTATTATTAAATCGTATAATAATGACTATAGTTCAAGATAATCTTTTCCAAATATTTTAAATTTCCAACCATTTAAAGGCTCAAAGTTTTTTTCTAATATTAATTCTACTAATTCCTTTTTATTAGCTATGAGCAATGGATTAACATTGTGGATTTTGGCATTCTTAAGTAGTAGATTCTTGGCAAGTTTCAATTTTTGTATTTGATTTTTATTTAATTCATGATTTGCTTTTTCATCGCTTTTTACTTTTTTTAAAATATTTTTATTAAGAAAAGTATGTAAATTTGGATCAGTTATCTTATCAATAATTTTTTTTTTTTGCTCAAGAGATAAATTCTTCTTTACAAGTTTTGGAATAAAATTATCATCTAAAATTTTTTTTGGTGGTAAATTATAATTTTTTGCTAATGTTTCACGAAATAAAGTAATCTTTTTTAAATTCTCTAGCTCACTTTTGAAAGATAATTTTATTTTAATTTTCTTCCAAGCATTTTTTTCTTTTTCATCATATAATTTTTTATCTAATAATTTTTCTTGAATTCTCCTTATCCAATGCAACCTGTTAATTGCATTTAACTTTTTTGTAATCTCAAGATATAATTTAATTAGGTATTTAACGTCGTTTCTGGCATAAATTATTTGTTTTTTTTTCAAAGGACGTTCCTTCCAATTCTTGTAATCAACTTCTTTATTTATTTCAATATCTAAAAATATTTTGCAAATTTTTTTTAGACTCATTGATTGTTCGAATCCCAAAGGTAACGTTCCTAATTGCGTATCAAAAATAGATTTTGGTAAAATTCCAAATAAATTAAAAAAAATTTCAATATCTTGTCTCGCTGAGTGAAAAATTTTTAATATATTTGGGTTAATTAACATTAGCTTTAGATATTTCAATTTTAAATTTGAATTAATTAGATCTATTAAAACAATTCTTTTAGAATTTGAAATTTGAATTAGACATGGAATTGGTTTGTATGTTCCTACCCAATAAAATTCTGTATCAACACCTATATATTTATCCTTTTGACATTCCTGATAAAATTGTTTTAATTGGCAATTGTTTATAATTAACACTTTTAAAAAGTATCACTAAAGATAAAATATTGCAAAAGATATGAATACTTATAGAAGTCATAACTGTGGAGAAATAACGATCAATGATGTCGATAAAGAGATTACTATTTCAGGTTGGATTAACAAAAAAAGAGATCATGGGGGTTTGCTATTTTTGGATATCAGAGATAATTATGGGATTACGCAATGTGTGATAGATAATGAGCATAAATTATTTAATATTGCAGAGAGNCTCAGAACTGAAAGCGTCGTAAAAATCGTAGGTATTGTTATAAAAAGAACGCAAGAAACAATCAATAAATCGATTTTAACAGGAGAAATTGAAATAAAGATTAACCTAATCGATGTTTTAAATAGTTCTGAGGTTGTCCCTTTTCAAATTTCAGTAGATGACGACACACCCGAAGAAATGAGGTTAAGATATAGATACTTAGATCTAAGGAAAAAAAAAATCCATGAAAATATTTTATTGCGTTCAAAAGTAATTAATTTTTTGAGAAATAAAATGATTGAAAACGATTTTACTGAAATTCAAACGCCAATCTTGACATCATCTTCACCAGAAGGGGCAAGAGATTTTTTAATTCCTAGTAGATTACAAAAAGGGAAGTTTTATGCACTACCACAAGCTCCACAAATTTTTAAACAATTGTTGATGATTGGTGGTTTTGACAAATATTTTCAGATTGCACCCTGTTTTAGGGACGAAGACGCGAGAGCTGACAGGTCCCCTGGTGAGTTTTATCAACTAGATTTTGAAATGTCATTCGTTAATCAAGAAGATATTTTTAACACAATTGAACCTGTAATCTTTGAATTATTTGATAAGTTTAGCAATAACAAAAGAATAAGTGACTATCCATTTACTCAGATAAAATATAAGGATTCTCTTGAAAATTTCGGAACCGATAAACCTGATCTTAGAAACCCATTGATTATAAATGATTTCACAGAAGACTTTGACGGTGCATCTTTTAAGATTTTTTCAGAAAATATTAAAAAAGGGTTTATTGTCAAAGGAATTAAAGCTCCTAAAACATCAAATTACCCTAGAGCATGGTTTGATAAGTTAAATGATTGGGCAAGAAATAATGGACAAAAAGGGTTAGGATATATTATCTTTGAGGAGAATAGAGGGAAAGGTCCTATCGCTAACAACTTAAGTGAAGAAAATACTCAGAAAATTAGAAAAAAAGNGAATTTAGTTGATGGTGATTCAATTTTCTTTGTTTGTGATCAACCTAAAGTTGCAAAGGAATTTTCTGGTATTGTAAGAGAGAAAATATGCGATGAGCTCAACTTAAGAGAAAAAGATTGTTTCAAGTTTTGTTGGATTGTAGATTTTCCAATGTTTGAAGTAAATAAGGAAACTAATAAAATTGACTTTAGTCACAATCCTTTTTCTATGCCTCAAGGAGGTATGAATTCTTTAATTAATAAACATCCTTTGGATATTTTAGCCTGGCAGTTTGATATTGTATGTAATGGAATTGAGCTTTCATCTGGGGCAATCAGAAATCATAAATCTGAAATAATGTTAAAAGCTTTTGAAATTGCTGGATATAGTGAAAAAGAATTAAAAGAAAGATTTGGAGCGGTTTATGAGGCATTTAATTTTGGTGCACCGCCTCACGGTGGTTCTGCACCAGGTATTGATAGGATTTTAATGCTTTTAGCCGATGAAAGAAATTTAAGAGAAGTTGTTGCTTTTCCACTAAATCAACAAGCAGAGGACCTAATGTTAGGTGCACCAACATTTCCCTCTCAAAAACATTTAAAAGAATTAAAAATTAAAATTGCAAGGGATAAACATGAATAAAATTAATATTATAAATTTTCTTTTTATAGTGATTTTTTGGATAGGTAATTCAAACGCAAATTCTTTAATATCATATCAAAGTGTCTACGAAATAGAACTTGACAATGAAAGAGTGGTAAAAAACACTTTTGGAACACCATATATTAAACAAGCCAATGGTCAGCTTTTACTGGACTGGTTTGATAATTGTTCATCTTGGGTTTCTAATCAAAGAATGAATCTTAAGTTTATCAATTCTTCTGGAGTTGGGACTCTTTCTGACATTAACTATTCACTTAATGAAAAATATGATGGTTCGGAAATGACTTTTGCTTTGCAAGTTAAAGAAAATAATATGATTAAACAAAGAATAAATGGTAAAGCAGAAAAAAATAAAAAAGTAAAAGTAAAGTTGTTTGATAACAGAGAAAAAGAGTTAGAGTTTTCAGGAGACATTATTTTCCCACACCAGCATCTAAAAAGCATAATTTCGAATATTAAAGATGATAAAAAAATTGTATCGCACAGAGTATACGAAGGAAGTATACCTGAAAAGTTTTTAAATGTATCAACATTTATAAACAACAAAACAGTAAAATTAGAAAAAAAGTTGCTGACTGCTGGAATTTCAAATAAATTTTGGATAGTTAGAATGGCTTATTATGACGAAAATAAACAGACCCCAGAAATGGAACTCACTGCCCACATTAATCAGCAAGGTTTTGTGAGTTTTTTTAAATATGATTATCCAAGTTACTCACTTAAAATGAAACTTAAAAAAGTGGTACTAAGTCCAACAAAATGTAATTAAATTATTTTATCTTTTGTTCTTTAAAGATGACATGTTTTCTAACTTTTGGATCATACTTTTTTAGTTCAAGTTTCTCAGTCATCTGTTTAGGGTTTTTATCTTTTACATAAAAATAACCAGTGTTAGCGGAGCTAACAAGTTTAATTTGTATAGTATTAGATTTTGCCATAACTTTTTATAAACTAAAATTTAAATCTGTCAAGATGAAGTATCTNTAACATTTATTTGAAATGCTAAAAATACACCTTTCATTTTTGGAAGCAACCAAATACTGAGTATTGTTGTAAATGCAGGCCAAAAAGTTAGCTGAAATTCTATAGGTGGAGGGTTGTCAAGGCTTTCTAAAAAAACAATCATTGGAATTATGATGTGTCCTACAACAAATATTGTACAATAAGCTGGGCCGTCATCTGTCTTAAACTTAGCAAAGTTGGTCTTACATTTATTACACCTTGGCTTTAGTTTTACGTAAGAGTCGAATAATTTAGTTTTTCCGCAGACAGGACATAGCTTCAGAAATCCTCTTCCTAACTTATTACGTAGATTATTTTTTCTATTTCTCATTTAAGTGTTTTAAATTATTAATTGTAATTTGACCTTTCACAATATTAACTCCTATAACTTTGAAACTCACTTTTTGTCCTAATTTAAAGTTTTTATTAGTTCTTTTCCCAAAAATGATTTCGTTTTTTTCGTCAAACTCATAAAAATCGTCAATTAGATCTTTGANTTTTAATAATCCTGAAAAAGGAAGTTCAATTGCTTTTACAAAAATTCCGAAATTGGTTAGACCATCAATATATCCAGTGAATTTTTTTATTTTCATTTTTTTAATATAAATNCAACAAGCTTTTTCCATAAGCTCTCTTTCAATAAATTCTCCTTTTTTTTCCTGAATAAGTAAATGTTCACATAAAGAATCATTAATAGTTTCAACTTCGTTTTTTTTTCTCTCAAATAAATTTTCACATAAAGTTCTATGAACTAGTAGGTCAGAATACCTTCTTATTGGCGAAGTGAAATGTGTATAATAACTTAATCCAAGACCAAAATGTCCAATATTTTGATGGTGATAAAAAGCTTTTGATTGGCATCGTAGAAGAATATCTTTTAAAAAAAAAAAATTTTGGATGATCTTTTAAATTCAAAATTTTATTTTGATACTGATTTTTTTTTATAAAATCATTATTCGTGTCTATATTTAGTTTTCCTAAAACATCAACCAATTTTTTAATTTTTTCTTCACTTGGTTTTTCATGATTTCTGTAAATACTTTTGATTTTCTTTTTTGATAAAATTTTAGCAACTACTTCATTTGCGAAAATCATTAATTCTTCAATAATTTTGGTTGATTTTAACTCTTTTGATTTTTTTATTTTAATTTTAGATTTAGAAAAAATAATCTTAAAATTATTCAAATTAAAATCAATTTTTCCTCTAGCTTCGCTTTTTTTTTTTTAAAATTTTATAACAAAAAAATAGATCATCTATAGTTTTATTTTTTATCTTTTTGTCATAATAAATCTCCTCTACTTTTTTGTAAGTAAGTCTTTCTTTTGAAATTATTATTGAACGTGAAAANTTAGAATTTAAAATATTTCCCTCAAAATCTATTTTACTTTTCAAAACTATGCATTTTCTTTTTTTGCCTGGAACAAGTGAACAAAGGTCATTTGATAGGAACTCAGGAAGCATAGGGATAACTCTATTCGGTAAATAAAAAGAATTCCCTCTTTTTTTGGCTTCTAAATCAAATATATCATTTGGTTTCACGTAATAAGACACATCCGCAATAGCAACAAAAATTTCGAGAAAGTCTTTTCTTTTTTTTACAAAAACAGCATCATCAAAATCCTTACTATCGTCACCATCAATTGTTACAAATCCAATTTTTGTAAGATCATCATGCTCTTTTTTTCTTTCTATAAAATTTGAAGCACTAAAGTATTTAAAATGTTTAGGAAAAAAGGTTCTTAATTTACNATTTTTGATTTCATTCTCAATTAAGAAATTCAAACTTATATCATTTTTTTTTCTTTTTTGTTTTCTTTGTTTTCTCATCTATTATCAATAAAGCGTCTTTTAAGGAAATATCTTCAATTTTTAAATTTCTTGGAAGACTGAGTTTTTGAATTTCATTATCTTCAGTACCAATTTCTAAATAGTATCCAAATTTTCCTTTTTTAATTGTTATTGTTTTATTTGAATTTGGCAGGGTTCCTAATTCAATCCCTTTTAAAAGGCGTTCTTTTTCACTTATTAATTCAATTGCTCTATTTAGACCGATATATAAAACATCGTCATCCTTTAAATTAACATATGTTGGAGTAGGTTTTTTATCATGTTTAATGTATGGTCCAAAAGGACCAATAGCAGCAGTTATCTTCTTCTTACTATCTGGATGAAATCCTATTTCTCTTGGAAGTTTTAGTAAATCAAGTGCTTTTGAAACATCAATCTGTTTGAAATCAACGTTTTTTGGTACAGCTGTTCTTTTGATTTTAGATTCACTTTCTTCAATCTCTAAGTACAAACCATATCTACCTTTTTTTATCTTTATAGGTTTTTTAGTTACAGGATGGGTGCCTAAAATCTTTTCACCATCAATAAAATTTGTAGTATCTTCTTCATCCAAACTTTGACTAAATTTACATCCATTGCTATCTTTACTATAATTAGAGCATCCTATAAAAGGGCCACTGAAAGCAAATTTTATAACTTGCCTTCCATTTTTACATTTTGGACATTTCTTTTCTTTCAACAATTCGCTACTTTTTTCGTTAATATGATCAATAACATTGGTAATACTCATTTTTTCAACGTCACTTACCGTTTCATTCAGAATCTCAAGGAAATTTTTTAAAATCACTTTCCATTCAATTTCAGCTTTTGTTATTTGATCCAATTGTTTTTCTAAGCTTGCAGTAAATTCATATTCTACAAAATTATTAAAATAGGATTCCAGGAATTTTGACAATATCTTACCTTTGGCATTTGGAACCATTGATTTATTTCTTACTTGAACGTAATCTTTCTCTTTTAACTTTTTAATTATGGATGCATAGGTCGAGGGTCTGCCTATACCAAGTTCTTCTAATTTCTTTATTAGCCCAGCCTCAGAATATCTTTTTGGTGGAGAGGTAAAAAATTGATTTTTTTCAATCTTTTCTGGTTTTGTTGAATATTTTTCTGTAAAAATTGGAATTTTGTTTTTAGATTCTTCATCAGAATCTGAAAAATTATATACCTTTTTAAATCCGTCAAAAACCAAAATTGTTCCAGATGCTTTAAATTTAAATTCGTCTGCACTCACAAAAATTGTAGTTTCTTGGTTAATACTTGGTAACATTTGCGAAGCTATAGTCCTATTCCAAATCAGTTCATAAAGCTTAAATTGATTTTGATTTACTTTTCCTTTTATTAAATTGGGATATAACTCAAGATTTACAGGATTAATTGGTTCATGTGATTCTTGAGCAAATTTTGCTTTATTTTTGAATATATTTTCTGATTTTGGCAAATATTTATCTCCATATCTTTCAAATATTATTTTTCTACTTAAGTGAATTTTTTCTTTATTTAGAACTATGAAATCGGATCTTGGGTATGTAATTAGACCTTGTTCTCCATCTTTATAAGCACTTCCATCAAAAAGTTGTTGTGCAAGCGATGTTGTTAGAGAGGATGAAAAACCTAATTTTGATGACGCGTCTTGAAGAAGAGTAGAAGCTGAGTAGGGAGGGTAAGGACTTCTCTTTTTTTGTTTTTTTTCTATTTTATTTATTATAAAAGTTTTTTCTTTTAATTCTTTTAACAAAATATCTGCACTTTTAATGGAGGATATTGATAGTTTTTTAATTTTTTCTTCTCCACGCATAAAAAGCTTAAATTTTTGACTTTTTCCTTCTTTATTCCTCAGGATAGTTTCTATCTCCCAATATTCTTTTGGCGTAAATTGATCAATTTCCATTTCTCGATTAGCTAATATCCTTAGTGCGGGTGATTGAACTCTTCCAGCACTTTTTCCAAAAATTGTTCTCCTCTGAGTAATTGGAGATATTCTGTAACCAAAAAATCTATCTAAAAATCTTCTTGCNATTGCTGCATTAACGAGATTGATATTTATATCTCTGGGATTTTCGATAGCTTTTAAAACTGTATCTTTATTTACTTGATTAAATTCAATTCTAGAAATTTTTTTACCATTTAGAAGGTTCTTTTCTTTGCAAATTTCTAAAAGGTGCCAGGCAATTAATTCGCCCTCTCTATCCGGGTCAGGAGCCAAAAAAATTTCCTCGGCATTTTTTACCAATTTTATAATTGGATTTATTTTTTCATTATCTATTTCCCACTTTTTTACATTAAAATCTTCCGTTTCTTCAATTCCTATTCCACTTTTAGGAAGATCTCTAAAATGACCAATACTGGCTATAACTTCATATTCA
Organism: Rickettsiales bacterium; assembly: GCA_002691145.1. Taxonomy (GTDB): domain Bacteria; phylum Pseudomonadota; class Alphaproteobacteria; order Methylaequorales; family Methylaequoraceae. The sequence goes on along the minus strand of NZHE01000015.1, from coordinate 54,898 downwards.
GAGTCTAGGTAAGCTTTTAGTGTCTTGGCCTTGGAGGGAGATTCTACAACTATAAGTTTCATTATTTACTTCTTAACTTAATTGAGGGTTCTTTATTATTTATAAGTCTGATTATATTTTCTTTATGCTTAAAGTAGATAAATATATTTAAAATTAATAAAAGTAAAAAAAAATTTTTATCTGAATTAAAAAAAATAAAAATTGTAATTATTAAAGATGAAATTAAAGCAGATAATGAAGAATATTTTGTTAATATTGCCGTAAATAACCACGAAAAGATATAAACTAAACCATAAATTATGGAATGACCAAATAGAATTCCAATTAATACAGCAACTCCTTTACCACCCTTGAATTTAAGCCAGATTGGAAAAATATGTCCCAAAAATACACCTATTGAAGCAATCATCGTATGTTGCTCAAAATTTACCATACAAATTTTTACCGGAATAAAAGCTTTTAGAACATCAAGAATCAGGGTGCTCAGTCCAGTTTTCCATCCACTAACTCTCGTAATATTGGTTGCACCGAAATTTCTTGAACCAGAATCTCGTGGATCTTGCTTTTTAAAAATCTTTGATAAAATTAACCCAGATGGAAGTGAGCCCAAAAAATAACTGATTATAAAAAAGTAGAATGTCATAGACATTTGAAAACAAGTCTTCCTTTTATGAACGTCATTAAATTTTTGCCCTCTACAAGTAAACCGTCAAAAGGCGTATTTTTTGATTTGCTTAAAAAATTGTCTGCTTCAATTTTCCATGGTTTGTTTTCGTCAAGCACAATAAGGTCAGCATCAAGCCCTTTACCAATAACTCCCGATTTCAAACCTAAAATATTTGCCGGTTTATTTGTGACTAAAGATAATACGGACTCAATTTTTAGACTACCATTTTTTACTAAACTTAATGTTAGAGGTAATAAAGTTTCTAAACCAACAGCACCATATTCAGCTTGGTTGAACGGTAGTCTTTTTGCATCTTGATCTTGTGGAGTATGATCGGAGACAATTGCATCAATAGTTCCATCTTGTAACCCTTGAATAATAGCTAACCTATCACTTTCTGTTCTGAGTGGTGGAGATAACTTTGCAAAAGTTCTATAATTTTCAATTGCCATTTCATTTAGCATAAAATAGGGTGGAGCGGTGTCACAAGTAACATTTAGTCCCTCTTTTTTTGCTTTTCGAATTATTTCAACTGCTACTGATGTTGAAACATGATTGATATGGTACCTAGCACCTGTCTCACGAACAATCCAAAGATCTCTTTCGATAATCATTGCTTCAGCATAGTAAGGAATTCCTTTGAGCCCCAACCTTGTAGAAACTTCTCCCTCATTCATTACTCCGTCAGAACTTAAGTTATTTTCTTCAGGATGTTGCATTATTAAACCGTCGAACGATTTGACATAAGTAAAAGCTCTTTTCATCACTCTTGCATTTGAAACTGATTTTATAGCGTCTGTAAAACCTAATGCTCCTGATTCATGCATTAATTGTAGTTCACAAATTTCTTTGCCCAAAAGGTCTCTTGTTATGCATCCAGTACAAAAAATTTTAGTTAATGCAACTTCTCTAGCTTTTCTCTGAATTGATTGAATAAGCGCAGGCTGATCAATTACTGGAAATGTATTGGGCATGCAGACAAGTGAGGTTATTCCACCAGAAGTTGCAGATTTTGAAATACTTTTCATAGTTTCTTGGTGTTCGAATCCTGGCTCTCTGATTTGTGCTCTCATATCAACTAAACCAGGACAAACGAGTAAATTATTACAATCAATTTTTTCAAAATTTTCAGAAATATTATTTTCTTTTATGTGTTCTCCAAAATCATAGATTATTTTATCTTTTATTAGTAAACCTCCCTCAATAGTTCTATCTTCGTTAGGAAGAATAATTTTTCCATTTAATAACGCAAAGTCTTTAGCTGTTTTTTTATCAAAATTAAATAGAACTTCTTTACTCATTGATTTTTTGTCTGATTTAAATAGATAGCTTTTAAACAAGCCATTCTTACTGCGACACCCATTTGTACTTGCTCAAAAATAGCAGATCTGTCAAAGTCATCAGCCAGTTCTGAATCTATTTCCACTCCCCTGTTCATTGGTCCAGGATGAAGCACTAAGGCATCCTCTTTTGCATAATTTAGTTTTTCTCTATCTAAACCGTAAAATCTGAAGTATTCTCTTACAGATGGAACATAAGAACCGGACATTCTCTCTAGTTGCAGTCTAAGCATCATAATGATATCACAATTTTTAAGCCCTTTTTTCATGTTATAAAAAACTTTTACACCAAGTTTTTCGATTTTTTTTGGAACTAATGTGGCAGGGGCAATAATTCTAACCTCAGCTCCGAGAGTATTTAATAAATGTATATTTGATCTCGCTACCCTGCTGTGGAGTATATCTCCGCAGATAGCAACAATTAATCCACTCAGAGTTTTTTTTCTTCTCAAAATTGTAAGTGCATCTAATAAAGCTTGTGTTGGATGCTCATGTGGTCCATCGCCAGCATTAATAACTGAACATTTTACTTTCTCCGATAATAAATTTACTGCACCAGCATCATTATGTCTAACAACTATAATATCTGGTTGCATTGCATTTAGTGTCATTGCAGTATCTAAAAGTGTCTCCCCTTTTTTAATTGAGCTAGATTCAAGAGAAATATTTAATATGTCTGCTCCTAACTTCTTACCAGCAAGCTCAAAAGATGTCCTTGTTCTTGTGGAATTTTCAAAAAAAAGATTGATACAAGTTTTATTTTTTAAAATTTCTAATTTATTACCTTTTTTATTTAGGTAATTAACATATTTCTCAGATTCTTGCAGTAGATAATTTATGGACGGAGGACTTAAACCCTCAATGCCGAGAAGATGTTTGTGAGGATAAAAATTTTTTTTCAAGACCCCATTCATTAAAGTNCAATATATTAATATTTACTTATAAAACAATCAAAATTTTATATAATTTTGTTTTTTTTTAAATTTTGAATATTAGCTTTATTTAGTTTTAAAAATTTTCTAAGTATTTTTTCGGTATCCTCTCCTAACGTAGGAGGTGATTTTTTAAATTTAGTAGGAGACTTTGATAGTTTTATTGGGCTTCCAATCAAATCTACTTTACCACTTGAAGACTTAGAATGTTTCATTGAAATCTTCATATTTCTTGATATTACTTGAGGATCTTCAAATACTTGTTTTATATTATTAATTGGGCCACAAGGAACATTTACCCTCACTAATCCCTCGATCCACTGAGAAATTGTTTTTTTTTTAATTACTTTTTCCAAAATAATATTTAGTTTTTCTCTATTTTTAACTCTTGAAGAATTTGTCTTAAAATCTTTGCACTGATAAATTTTTTTTAACCCAGCAAAAATACAAAATTTTTTAAATTGATTATCGTTCGCGATAGCTAAAACCATAAGACCATCTTTCGCCTCAACAACCTGATATGGAACAATGGAGGGGTGATCGTTACCTAGTTTTTCTGGAATTTCATTAGATATTAAAAAGTTCTGTGCGACATAACTTAACCATGATACTTGGGAGTCAAGAAGAGAGATATCAATATGTTGTCCTTTTCCTGTTAAGTCTCGATACCTTAANGCTGATAAGATGGAAATGCAGGCATATAATCCTGTTATTATATCAGAAACTCCTACTCCTATCTTTGTGGGCAAACCTTTTTTTTGTCCTGTTATGCTCATAATACCCCCCATCGCTTGAACCAAGTAATCGTAGCCACCTCTTTTTGAATATGGTCCGGTCTGTCCAAATCCTGTAATTGAGCAATATATTATATCAGGCTTAATTTTAATTAAGCTTTTATAATCAAGGCCATATTGTTTTAAATTTCCAGCTCTAAAATTTTCAACGATAATATCGCATTGTTTTATTAATTCCTTGGCTAGCTTTTGTCCCTCCTTTGTTGTCAGGTCTATTGTAACTGAGTGTTTATTTCTGTTCACGCTCAAAAAATATGAGCTTTCTTGTGGATTTAAAGATTTTTTGTCCAAATATGGAGGACCAAGATTTCTTGAATCATCTCCTGTAATAGGGCGCTCTACTTTTATTATTTCTGCTCCAAGATCTCCAAGTGTTTGTGTGCAAGTTGGTCCGGCCAAGACTCTAGTTAAATCAAAAATTTTAATTCCGGACAATGGTTGGTTGATTTTACTAATCATTTTTTTTTTTATTTTTAAAATTCAAAAAATCNTGAAGTATTTCACTTGCTGCAAACTTATCAATAATTTTTTTTTGTTTTATAGTTTTTATGCATAAGTTTTTTAATTTTTCTGTTGCCTCTAAACTTGAATATCTCTCGTCCCAAAAAAAAATAGGAATTTTAAAATTATTATTCTCTAAAAAAGTATTAAAATTTTTTGATATATCTTTTATTGATTGAGTTTTTTTATTCTCTGAACCATCAAAATTTAAAGGTATCCCAATTACTATACTTCCAATATTATAATCCTCAATATTTTTAAGTAATTTGTTAAATAAATCCTTTTTGTTATAATTCAATACCCTCATGGGAATTGAGTATTTTTTTTTTTGGATCTGAGATAGCTAACCCCGTTTTTCTATGCCCAAGATCAATTGCAAGGATATTTTCTTGCTTTATTGAGATTTCAACTAAAAATTCATTTATATTGAAGAAAATCATATCGGATGCTATTTATAAATAATCATATTACACTAATACTTTATTATGACTATAGATAGTTCGGTTGTTAAAAAAATTGCAAACTTATCAAAATTAAAGTTTGATAAAAATCAAGAATCTCATCTTGTAAAAGAGTTGAATAATATTTTAGATTGGGTTGACAAACTTCAAGAGGTAGAAACATCAGATATTGAACCCATGTTATCTGTATTTAACGAGAAGATGGTAATGAGAAACGACGAGGTCGCTCAATCCTTTAATGTGGATAAACTATTACAAAATTCTCCTAGAAAAGATTCTGATTTTTTTGTTGTTCCCAAAGTTATTGAGTAGTAATGAAAGAAATGGATAATCTTACAATAGAATTAGCGATATCTTACTTGAATCAAAAAAAAATATCATCCTTAGAATTAACTAATCATTTTATAAATAAAATTGAAAAACATAAAAATTTAAATTGTTACATAACTCGCACTTTTGAAATAGCAAAGAAAATGGCAACTAAAGCAGACCAAAAAATTAATAATTCTGAGGAACTTGGAATTCTTGAAGGAATTCCAATCGCAATGAAAGATCTTTTTTGTACTAAAGATGTCAGAACAACTGCTGGGTCTAAAATACTTGAAAATTTTTTACCATTTTATGAATCGACTGTCTCAAATAATTTATGGGAATCAGGAGCAGTAATGTTAGGAAAATCTAATTTAGACGAATTTGCAATGGGTTCAGCTAACACTACGAGTAGTTTTGGAAATGTAATAAATCCATGGAAGTCTGAAAAAAATTCGTCCCTATCTCTTGTTCCAGGTGGTTCCTCAGGAGGTTCTGCGTCTGCTGTTTGTTCTGATTTATGTTTAGCTGCTACTGGTTCAGATACAGGTGGTTCTATAAGACAACCAGCAGCATTTTGTGGTTTAGTTGGTCTTAAACCTACATATGGTAGATGTTCCAGATTTGGGATGATAGCTTTTGCGTCTTCACTTGATCAAGCAGGACCAATTACCAAAACCGTTGCCGATGCAGCCATAATGTTACAAGCAATGGTGAGTTATGATGAAAAAGATTCTACAAGCTCAAAAAAACCTATACCAAATTTTAGTCTGAACATTAAAGATGGAATTAAAGGAAAAAAAATAGGTATACCTAAAGAATATAATGTTAAGGGTCTTAATAGTGAAATTGATAAAGTCTGGAAAAATGGTATTAATTGGCTTTGTGAAGAAGGAGCGGAAGTTATTGAAATTTCATTGCCTCATACAGAATACGCTTTGCCAGCATATTATATAATTGCACCTGCAGAAGCATCCGCAAACTTAGCTAGATATGATGGCATTAGATTTGGTCGCAGAGAAGATGCTGACGAATTAGATGAATTATATAAAGGTACCAGATTTAGAGGTTTTGGTGATGAAGTGAAAAGAAGAATAATGATAGGTACATATGTTTTATCTGCAGGATATTATGATGCTTACTACATAAAAGCTCTAAAAATAAGAAGACTTATTTCTAATGATTTTGTAAATGCTTTTAAAATATGTGACTTTATATTAACACCAACTACACCAGGTGTAGCTTTTCCAATAGGTGAAAAACAAAATGATCCACTTGAAATGTATTTAAATGATATTTTGACTGTTCCTGCAAGTTTAGCAGGATTGCCTGCTATTTCAGTTCCTTCAGGATTTAACTCTGAAAAATTACCAATAGGATTACAACTAATTTCGGAACCATTTAATGAAGTGGAGCTATTAAAAGCTGCTTATGTTTTAGAACAAAAAGCAAATTTTAAAAGATTAAAATCATGACTTATATTATAAAAGGTGAAAAAAGTAATTGGGAAGTTGTTCTTGGACTTGAAGTTCATGCTCAAATTAATGCAAAATCAAAATTATTTTCAACTGCTGCGAATAATTATGGTGCAGCGCCAAATTCGCAAGTGGCTTTAGTTGATGCAGGAATGCCAGGAGCATTACCAGTTATAAATAAAGAATGTGTTAAACAAGCAATTTTAACTGGTATCGGTTTAAACGCAGAGATCAATTTAATTTCAATTTTTGATAGAAAAAATTATTTTTACCCAGATTTACCTCAGGGATACCAAATTTCACAATTTACCCATCCGATAGTTGGNAATGGTTACATTTTTATTGATACAGAACATGGTCAAAAAAAAATTGGCATAACAAGACTTCATCTTGAACAAGATGCTGGAAAAAGTTTGCACGTTGAAAATACCGACTATTCGCTTATTGACCTAAATCGTTCAGGATGTGGTTTGATGGAGATAGTTTCAGAGCCAGACTTAAGAAGCCCAAATGAGGCAGCCGAATATGTTAAAAAACTTAGATCAATTCTAAGGTATATAGGAAGTTGCGATGGAAACATGGAAAAAGGAAATCTTAGAGCAGATGTAAATGTTTCAGTTAGAAAAAAAAACTCAGAGTTGGGCACTAGATGTGAGATTAAGAATGTGAATTCAATCAAGTTTATTCAACAAGCTATAGAATTCGAAGCGAATAGGCAAGTAGAATTACTTGAATCAGGGAAGGAAATTAATCAAGAAACAAGATTATTTGATCCCCAAAAAGGAGAAACGAGATCAATGAGAAGTAAAGAAGAGTCTCATGATTACAGATACTTTCCAGATCCAGATTTGCCACCTTTGAGAATTGAAAAGGAATTGATTGAAAGATTAAAAGAAGAAATGCCTGAGTTACCTGATAAAAAAAAAAAAGATTTATGGAGGAATATAGAATCAAAGAATATGATGCATCAATCTTAGTTTCTGAGAAAGACACAGCCGATTTCTTCGAAAAATTGATTCCAAATAGAGATATCAGGTTAGTCATAAGTTGGGTAACTGGAGAATTATTTTCTTATTTGAAAAAAAAGAATATTACAATCAGAGATAGAAGTATTTCTGTTGATAAAATAGGCGAGCTGATAGATCTTATTCAGAATGGTGTATTGTCTAATAGATTAGCAAAAGAATTATTCGAGGAGTATTTAAATGGTGACAAGTCTGCAAAAGATCTTGTAAGTGAAAAAGGAATGACTCAAATTTCAAATGAAAATCAGATAAGTGATATGATTCAAAAAGTTTTACAAACAAACCCTAAAATGTTAGATGAATATAAAAACGGAAAGGATAAACTTTTCGGTTTTTTTATTGGACAAGTTATGAAAATTTCAAATGGGAAGGCAAATCCAAAAATTTTAAATACTTTATTAAAAAAAAAATTAAAGCAGGATGGGTGACTGAGAGGCCGAAAGTACCAGGTTGCTAACTTGGCGAACGAGCAATCGTTCCGTGGGTTCGAATCCCACCCCATCCGCCATTTTATGAGAGATTTTTGATAAAGAAATAAAACGTTTGAGCCAAATAGTATACTAATCCTATGATCGCAACATAATATGAATAAATTGTCAACTTCATTCCTTTTACTCGAAAATTAAAATTTTTATCCTTTTCATTTTGATCTAAAATACCTTTTGAATGTAAAAATCTTCCAACTAACAACATTAAAATCGAAATACAGCAAAAAATTAATAAATTATGAAAATATAAAAACATCAAAACTAACAAACTAAAAGGCACATTTTCATTAAAATTTGCATGTGCTCTAATTGAGCGGAGTAGAGTAAGATTATTTGAATCTCCAATTGAAACTTTAAACTTTCTTCTGTAATGGATAATATTTCGAAATAACTTTATGTACAAAAAAATTAGGATTATTAAACATACAAGAAAAATTGATTCTAATAATAGTCTTTCCATTCTTAATTTTCGTTCTATATATTAATAATGCTATAATATAATAATTTTAATAAACGTTCTAACAAAAATTGAATATGAAAAAACAAGTTGTTATTAATTGGTTTAGACAAGACTTACGGACGCATGATAACCCTTCACTAAGTTTTGCTTCGAAATTAAATCTACCTATTATTAATATTTTTGTTCTTGATGAAATAAATTGCAAAAATAAGAACCTTGGAAGTTCTTCCAAAATATGGCTCTACTATTCTTTAAAAGCTTTAAATAAAGAACTAAATTTTAAATTAAATTTTTTTAAAAACTCACCAGAAATTATTTTTAGTGATCTTATAAAAGAGTACGATATCATGTATGTGACATGGAATAGATGTTATGAACCATGGATTATTAATAGAGATAAAAACCTAAAAAGTTTTCTAAAAAAATCTGGTGTAAACGTAAAAACATTTAATAGTAATCTTTTGTGGGAACCTTGGGAGATACTTAAGGATGACGGAACCCCATACAAAGTTTTTTCTCCTTTTTACAAGAGAGGTTGTCTAAATGCCGCCATGCCAAGACGACCAATACCAAAACCGCATTTGCGAACATGTTTTTTGAAAAAAAACTTTACAGAATTAAATTCGCTGAACTTACTACCAAGTAAACACTGGTACAAAAAGTTTAATAGAATCTCTGATATTAATTTTGATTCTTTAGAAAGTAATGTTAATAATTTTTTTAGCATAGGTATAAAAAATTACAAAGAGGGAAGAAACTTGCCGGGGAAAAATAATGTATCCAGACTATCTCCCTTTATACATTTTGGACAGATATCTCCAAATTTTCTGTGGTATAAATGTGATGATTTCAATTTTGACGAAAATGTAGAGCATTTTAAAACTGAATTAGGATGGAGAGAATTTTCTTATTATCTTCTTTATCATTTTCCTCACTTGCCTGACAAAAACTTACAACAAAAATTTGATAGATTTCCNTGGAAGTACAATATTGACTACTTAAATAGCTGGAAAAGGGGTAAAACGGGTTACCCAATAGTAGATGCTGGAATGCGAGAGCTTTGGGAAACTGGTTATATGCATAATAGAGTGAGGATGATAGTAGGTTCTTTTTTAGTAAAAAATCTACTGCAAGATTGGAGGTACGGAGAACAATGGTTTTGGGATTGTTTATTTGATGCTGACCTAGCTAGTAACAGTGCAAGCTGGCAATGGGTAGCAGGTTCTGGTGCAGATGCAGCACCATATTTCAGAATTTTTAACCCTGTGTCTCAAGGTCAGAGATTTGATTTTGATGGTGAATATACTAGAAGGTTCTTACCAGAATTAAAATATTTACCTTTAAAATTTCTTTTTAATCCATGGGAGGCTCCATCTGAAATTCTCGAAGAAGCAAATGTAAAATTAGGAGAAAATTATCCTTTGCCAATAGTAGATTTGAAAGAATCTAGAAATTTGGCACTAGATGCCTTTTCAACAATAAGAATTAAATAGAAGTATGGAAAAAGCTTTTATTATTTTAGGAAATCAACTTTTTAATACAAAGTTTTTTGAGCAATACAAAGACCACAAATTCTTTATGGCAGAGGATTTTGGCCTATGTACATACGAAAAACATCATAAGCATAAAATAATATTTTTTTTGTCATCAATGCGTTCCTTTAAAGAAGAATTAGAAAACCTTAAATTTGATATTTTTTACCATTCTTGTCATGAAAAAGACTTTAAAAAAAGTTATGAAGAAAAACTTCAAAATTTTATCACATCAAAAAGAATCAGTTCGATATCTTTTTTTGAAATAGAAGACAAAAATTTTGAATTAAGAATTTTTAGAATTTTAAAAAAGTTGGATGTAAAATTTAGTTGTATAAGAACTCCGATGTTTTTATCAAAAAGAGAGGATTTTAAAAATTACTTAAACAAAAACAAAAAACCATTTATGGCGTCTTTTTATAAGATTCAAAGAAAAAAGAATAATATTTTAGTTTCTAACGATGGTAGTCCAATTGGTGGAAAATGGAGCTTTGATACGGAAAATAGAAAGAAAATTCCAAATTCACTTGATTTACCTAGCCAACCCCAGTTTAAGGATTCTAAACATACAATTGAAATCAAAGAATTTGTAAAAAAAAACTTTGAAAACCATCCAGGGTCGGTTCAAGATTTTTGGATTGGCACTACAAGAGATGATGCATGGGCTTGTTTTGAACATTTCATTAAGTACAAAATTGAACTTTTTGGTGACTTCGAAGATGCGGTCAGTCATAAAGATAATGTATTATTTCATAGTGCATTGAGTCCTTTTATTAATATAGGATTAATCACTCCAGGCGAAATAATCTCCAGATTGAGTTTGAATGAGTCAAAAATAAGAATTAACTCTTACGAGGGTTTTATAAGACAAATTATTGGTTGGCGAGAGTTTATGAGAGGTATATATCAAAACTTTGAAAAGGAATTGGGAACAAGTAATTTTTTTTCACATAATAGAATAATGAAAAAGTCCTGGTACGAAGGAAAGACAGGATTAGAACCTTTGGATTTTTCAATAAAAAATGCATTAAAATATGGATGGACTCATCACATTGAAAGATTAATGATACTAGCAAATATAATGAATTTATGCGAAATAAGACCAATTGAAGTATATAAGTGGTTTATGGAGATGTTTATTGATTCATCTGAATGGGTTATGTATCCGAATGTGTATGGAATGGGATTGTTCAGCGATGGAGGCATTTTTGCCACTAAACCATACATTTGTGGTTCTGCTTATTTTTTAAAGATGATGGATTTTAAAAAAGGAAACTGGTGCAGAATTATGGATGGGTTGTATTGGAGATTTATTGAAAAAAATAAAATTTTTTTTCAAAAAAATCCGAGACTTTCTATGATGGTAAGAATTTTAGATAAAATGAAAGTAGATAGAAAAGAGGAAATTTTTGCTTCTGCTGAAAATTTCATTAAGTTAAATACAAAATAGATATTAACTTTAAAGTTTATGCAAAAAAAATTAGATTTTAAAATCTGTATTGTTTGTAAAAAAAAATTTTCATGGAGAAAAAAGTGGAGCAAAAATTGGGAAAATGTAAAATACTGTTCAAATAAATGCAAAAAGTTTAAGGCTGTTTAGTAGTTCTTAAATATGATTTAATTTTTTTATATCCATCCGGAAATAATTTATCTGCTTCTGAATCAGAAACAGCAGGCACTATTATAACATCATCGCCATTTTTCCAGTTCGCGGGTGTAGCAACTTTATATTTATTTGTTAATTGAATNGAATCAAGGACTCTTAAAATTTCGTCAAAATCTCTTCCTGTCGTCATCGGATATGTTAACATCATTTTAATCTTTTTATCTGGATCTATCAAAAAAATAGACCTAACAGTCGCATTTGTCAAAGCAGTCCTGTTTTCACCAGGGTTTTCCTCAGCCGGAAGCATATTATAAAGTTTGGCTATTTCAAGTTTTTCATCTGCAATTAAAGGATAATCTACTTTTGAACCTTGTGTTTCTTCAATATCTTTTAACCATTCGACGTGATCATCAATTCCGTCAATGCTTAGGCCAATAATTTTACAATTTCTTGATGAGAATTCACCACTTATTTTCGCTAAATAGCCTAGTTCAGTTGTGCACACTGGAGTAAAATCTTTCGGATGTGAGAAAAGTACTACCCAAGAGTTATTAGCCCATTTATGAAAATTGATATTACCTTCAGTAGTTTTAGCATTGAAGTTGGGTGCGTAATCATTTATTTTTAATTGCATATTACAATCATAATACATTCTTGAACAAACAACAAAAAAAAAATTAATTTGATATTTTAAAAAAAAAAAGCAAGGATCTAACTTTTCAATACTTTATAATATGCTATCTAATTTAATTCAAAAAATTAAAAATTCAAATAACCCATTCTACGTCTTTAGAAAAAAAAATTTAAAAAATTCTGTGGAGTTCTTTTTAAGAAATTTCAATGGAAATGTTATTTACGCCTTAAAAGCAAATGCTGAGCCATTGATAATAAAAAATTTAATAAAATTTGGTATTAATCGTTTTGACGCTGCATCATTAAATGAAATTATTCTGATAAGAAAAATTACACCTCACGCGGAGATTTTTTTTATGAATCCGGTTAAATCAAGAGAATCAATAAAATTAGCATATTTTAATTATGGTGTTAAAAATTTCGTTTTAGACTCTTTAGTAGAATTAAAAAAAATAAATGAACAAACTAACTTTGCACAGGATTTGAATTTATTTATTAGACTTGATATTCCGAATAAGTATGCAAAAGTAGATTTGTCAAAAAAATTTGGTGTAGACTATAAAGAAATATTTGAAATTTTAAATATAACAAAAAATTATGCATTTAAAACTGGAATTTGTTTTCATATTGGATCTCAATGTTATAATTTTAAAGCGTACACTCACGCACTAAAAATAGTTTCTAAAATAATAGAAAAATCAAATTTTAAAATTGATTTTTTAAATGTAGGTGGAGGTTTTCCCTCATCATATGCTGACTTTATTCCTCAAAATTTAAAGGAATATTTTAATGNAATCAATTCTGAATTCAAAAAAATTAAAAAGAGCAACATCACCCTTCTAGCTGAACCTGGCAGAATTATTGTCTCAGACTGTATGTCATTAATTGTTCGTGTGGAATTAAGAAAAAAAAANAATTTATATATTAATGATGGTGTTCACGGTGGATTAAGAGACGCGTTATATAATGGATTNAACTATCCAGTTAGATTAGTATTTTCTGAAAGAAAAATTTCTAAAAAACTCGCTCCATTTAGTTTTTATGGTCCAACTTGTGATTCCAATGATTATATTAAAGGTCCTTTTTATCTACCTAAAGATATTAGTGAAGGTGATTTCATTGAAATTGGAAAATTAGGAGCATATTCAAAAACTCTTAGTAGCAATTTTAATGGTTTTGAAATAGATAAAAAAATAATTTCAACCTATGATGAAGAATTTAAAAATGAAAGATAAAATTTTTAAATTAAAAATTATAATATAAGACTGAACTAATTCCAACACACAAAAAGAGGATACCGATTACTTTCTGCGGATTTATAGTTTCCTTAAAATATAAATTTCCCAAGAATACTGATGATATTTGACCAATACTTCTTTTTATTGATTCCATGATTGTTACGTAAGTTAAACTGATGGAAAANAACTGAAGAATAGTTGCGCCTAAACCAATAACTAATGTAAGAGAAATTAACTTATAGTTTTTTAAATAGTTTACAATTAAAATATCAATTTCTTTTCTCTTTATGATTATTAATAAAATAAACATAACTAATGACTGAAAAAATCCGTGAAAATTCATTGTAGCGTATTTGAAGCAAACTTTATCAAAAACGGGAGTAACACTCCATAGAATTGAAACTATTAGCATATAGATGGCACCTTTTTCTGATTTTATGATTGAGAAACTTCTTAAAATTTCTACTAATGTAAAATTTTTTGCATATAATATCATTGTTCCAACTAGGATACTTATGATTCCAAAATATTGAAAAATATTAAGATTTTCTTTTAAGATTATAGATGAGAAAACTGCACTAAAAAGTGGTGAAAATGATAAAAGTGGTATAGTAAGACTTAACTGTGAGCTTTTAATAGATTCTAAAAATAAAAATGCAGAAATTATATTTATAAAAACTAACAACCCAGCCGGTAAAATATAAGAATGAAAGTCAACTTTAAAAAAATCAAGAAATAACCAGATAGAAAAAAAAACAATTTGAATTAATGAAAAAAAGATCAGTAGCTCAGTTGATTTAACTTTTTTTAAGCTAAATTTTCTCGAAATATCAAAAAATGCCCAAAAAATTCCTGAAATTATGCAAAGAATTATTCCCATAAGATATAGTATAGGAATTGTAAAAAAAAGGATGCATAAATTTTTTAAACTATTTGTTACTAAAAGTTCGGAAGTCTCATTAAATTTGAACCAGCTTGATCTAATTCTTCTGCCATTTGAATAAATTTTATATGCATTTCAAACTTTCTTTGTTGATCTATTGAGTTTACCATTTCATTAACAATATTTACGTTGCTTTTTTCAAGAAATCCAACAAGTAATTTTGCTTGTTGGTTTGTCTCAATTGGAATAATTTCCTCTTGACCGTTTTCATTAATGTTTGGCTCTATTCTTATATGACCGTCTAATGATTTTTTCAATCTTATTTCTTCAGCAGGTACTGCTGTTCCAATAGTAGCAATCTCTACTGGAGGTAGTCCAACCTCACCTAAAGGTTGTATAAAAATTTGTCCTGTTGGAGCAAAATCTATCGATTTAAAAGCTGGAAGTATAATTGGTTGCAGTCCATCGTCAAGAACTAGACTACCAGTCCCATCAGTTAATTGACCTTGCTCATTAACTTGAAAGTCACCTCTTCTAGAAAAAGCTGGTGTACCACTTTTAGGTTGAACCACAAAATATCCATCATTTTGAATAGCTACATCCATAGGGTTTTGAGTATTCTCTAATTGTCCTTGCTCAACTGAAAATCCACCAGTATTTCGCGAAGAAACAATTCTAGGCTCAATACCGTTTTCACGATTTAAGTAGATACTTGTAAAATCAAGAGTTACGTCTTGTTTAAATCCTGGAGTATTTGCATTTGCAAGATTATGAGCAGTTGCAGCTTGATTTTCCATCATCATTTTTAAGCTATTTAAAGCTGTTTGTGCCATTCTATCCATACCAATTACTCCAATAAAGTTACATTCTTATATTTACTATTTGTTGTGTAGTAGCAGCAGTTGTTTCAATTGACTTTGCGTTCGCCTGAAAGTTTCTTTGTGCTGTAATCAAATTTACTAATTCTTCAGTAATATCAACATTAGAACGTTCCAATGAACCAGATAAAATAGTTCCAAAACCTTCAGAACCTGCTTCACCAACAGTTGCTGTTCCTGATACTGCTGTTTCAACGTATGTAGCATTACCAATTTGTTTTAATCCATTTTGGTTATTAAAGTTTGCAAGAACAATCTTACCAAGTGGATTATTTTGACCATTAGTATAGTTGGCTCTAACGGTTCCAGAGGCATCAATTTCAAGACCATCCAATCGTCCAGATGTAAAACCATCCTGAGTCACATTAGTAACAGAAAATGGTTGTGCTAATTGAGTCGACTTTGTAAAATCGATATCCAAATCAATACTAAATCCTGCCTCTTGTTTCTCATAATGAACACCTTGTTTTGGGCTTATGATTGCTCCTGATTTATCAAATGTTAATTCTCCTTCGTCAATGTATAAAGGAAAATAACCTGAAACAACGTTATTTGGGGGAGTCTCAACTTTATTTCCATTAGCATCTACAAATAAAGCAACTCCTGCAGCATTAGTAGACTGGGTTATGTTGTATATCTGTGGGATTGTTCCAACACCCAAATCAACATCATCTAATCCGAACCTTGCTGCACCTTTAATTTTTAGTGTTGATGCAGTGCCCTTTGTGCCATTTGTAAATGTAAATTTATTAGTTCCAGAATCGTATTTTACGGTAATTCCTCCACCAACTGTTCCTGCTGCATTTTCAACTTGGTTTATTCTTTGTTGTAATGCTTCAGCAAGAGTTGAGCCAACATAAAATCCTGTCGGTATTTCAATAACACCGCTGATGCCATCAACAGAAACGTTAAAAACATTTTCATTATTAGTATTAGATAAACGAAATACTTCTGTTAAATCTTCGGTAGCAGCTGAACCAGTAACAACCGCTGCTGTTGCAGCCAAACCCTTGCCAGCTGTTTTAACTGTTGATGTTTTTGTTGCTCCAATGCCTAACAGTTGATTATCTCCTGCAAAAAAATCAGTTGTATCAATGATTGAGCCATCAGTAGTTGATAATGAATATCTACCTACCGAAATATCTGAAGCTGTCTGAGCAGTGGAAACACCAATTNCACCGTTGGCATCAATTGCTTCACCTGTTGTTCCACTTTTAAATATAAATGCTTTAAATTCACTACTGTACTCTACATTTACACCAAACCTTTTATCATTCAATTGAACTTCAGCTCCATCTGCTACAAAGGTGGCGCCTGAAAATTTTTCTCCACCTTTTATTTGTGTTGCTGTTGTTGTAGCTAAAGCGGGTATTCCTAGGTTATTTGTCGATGTAGCTGTTGATGCGCCATAAAGTTTAAAACTATTGAAGTTACTATTTGTTCCAGTTCCGAGGATATTTCTATCAACCTCAAACTGTAGTTTTTGATTCAAAACATCATAGGTAACCTCAATAGCGGGATCTCTCTCATCTACCCAATGTGTAGCCTCATTCATTCCGCTCAAGGGGGTAAAACTGTCAGAGGCGTGTCCGTCAGCGGCAGTAAGATCAATATTTGTACCAGCAACTGCGTTTGAAAGTGTAGTTGCTAACTTAAAAGTATCTGCATCATTTTTAATTACATAATATGTTCTTCCATGATCCANAGCTGTCATATCAACAGTAGGAGTAAATGTATCAGAAGAATTTCCTCCGCTTAATGCAAGATCTATGACACGAGCAGTTGACGCAGTTGCATCTGAAAAACTTTCAGCTAATTTGATAGTTGAGGATCCAGATGGATCAGCTATGTAATAAGTTCTACCATGTTGAAGTCCTGATAATGGAGCTTTTGGTGTAAAAGTATCATTAGCAGCTCCATTTGTCGCTGTAAGTGTTATTGCTGTTTGAGTTTTACCTGAGGCATTCTCATACGACGAGGCAAGTTTAAAACTATTAGCGTCAACTTTAATTACATAATAAACTGTACTGTCCGTAAGCCCAGTTAAAGCAGTACCTCCNGCTCCATACGTAACGGCGTCTCCCGTACTAAAACCGTGAGCTGACGTATGGGTTATAGTATTATTTACTGGCGCTGTTGTATTAATCGTTACAGATGAACCATTACCAGCTGCACTGTATACGATTGCAGTTCCTTCGGTTAAAGCAGAGAGATTTGCTTGAACAATAGTATNATTGGCAGCAGAAACAACTGAGTTAGATGTCGTATTCACTGTTCTTGAAGTTCCGCCAAAATCTCCAGACTTATAAACAAGTGTATCACCGGTAACATAGCCATGAGCAGATTTCGTGATTGTATCATTAGCAGTACTAACTACTGTTCCACTTGTGGTGTCAAGAGTTACTGAAGTAGGGGAAAAACCTGCAGTTGTCATTGAATCTAAATGTGTACCATCACTATTCGTTAATGCGAATTCAGAGCTATCTACACTGATTATACCCTCACCTGAAAAACCTATGATATCATCGTTAGTGTATGAATGTTTATTCGTTGAGCCGATTTCTCTTAAAACTATTTTTTTGTTACTNAAATTGATAGTAGCGTCTTTATAAACATTTTGCGCACCCTCAAAAAAGCCTTCAACTGATGTTGATAAATCGCTATAAACATTAATGTTAGCTTCTGCTAAATTAAAACTTGAGTCAGGAAAACTCATTCCAGATGTGCTGGCCTGAATAAAATAATTTCCATTTGAGTCTGTTGATTGTGATGAAACTGTAAATTCTCTTCCGTTTAGAAAAGCTCCATTANTAGTTTCGGTTGTAGATTCATCGAATAAACCCATAACTCTTACTTTTTCATTAACTGAAAAACCTGGATCTGAAGCGCCAAAATATATTTTAACTGTATTTTCTGTATGAGAATATTCAATTGTATTACTACTACCATTTGCAGATACTGCATTTTTTGTGTCATAAACACTTAATTGCGGACTATTTTGATAATAAGAATAAGTCAAATATTTTGCTGATTCTGTTACTGCTGTAACGGAGCCNGCAGCAGCTGTTCCACCATCTCTGTAAGTTAAATTAAAAACTTGATTCTGATTAAGTACTGTCGACATTGCTTGCCCATTATTTCGTGCAAATAATGCAGAGTTTACACCTAAAGCAGTTGCATTTTGAACAGTGTCAGTTGCATCAACAGCATACTCATTGAGTGTTGAATTTAATCTAGCTTGTACATGCGCTAAAAACTGATCTTTTGTAAAATCTGGTGAAACTCCAGTTAATGTAATACCCTCAACGTCAGAAACATAAGAATCTGATAAAAGATCAACAGAAATTGGGGTTGTTAACCCAGTTGATGTGCCATCTGCATTTAATTTTTGTAAATCTATTGATATTGTATCATCTACGTTTCTGACAATTTGAATTTTTTTATCGTCTCCATATGCAGCATTTACCGCTCTTTGAATCTCAGTTGATAATTGGGCAGCATTATATGATCCAGGCCTAATGCTAACATTAATAGGTGTGTCAGCATTATCTACATTGATGGTCAAAAAGTTTGTACCCCAATATACATTAGAAGTACTATTACCACTTTCTCTTGTAGAATTAAATTGAACTGGATCTGTAACAATAGTAACTNTTTTGTCACCCTCATCACCAAAATCAAACGCACTTGTTTCCCCTCTTATAGACGCTGGTGTTGAGTCTACAAGTGTTCTCAAATCATCCTGTTTATACAAAGGGGAGCCTTTTCCTTCAAGAAAGTAGTTATCATCAGGAACGTTTGTTGTTTGTTGACCAAACCTATCAATAAAAATTTGCTGTTTAGTATCGCTCACTGCTTGAACTAAATCTGGTTCAATTACTGTATCATTGATAACTAATCGTGTTTCA
Source organism: Rickettsiales bacterium (assembly GCA_002691145.1). Classification (GTDB taxonomy): domain Bacteria; phylum Pseudomonadota; class Alphaproteobacteria; order Methylaequorales; family Methylaequoraceae. Next base: position 35,768 of record NZHE01000015.1, on the reverse strand, counting down.
AACTTATTAGTTGGATCAGCAGCTGATGCGGCTTGAGTTCTTATGAAAAAAATTGTTGCAATAGTAGGATTACCTAAATCATCAAATATAGTTATAGAAGTTGAATTGTTATATGTTTCTGGATCAGAGGCATTAAATGTGTAACCCGAGGCAAATTGCGATTTTTCTGGGATAACATCAGCGGTAGCAGGAACGTTTACACCTAATTCAATATTTGAGGTTGCCTGTGGTGTACCAGATGTAATAGGAAGTTGAAGAGGATTTGCACTTACTAGGTCTTTGGCTGTAACAGAACCGTCTGCGTTTACTGGATAAGCTAAGACAAATTGACCGGAAGAATCAACAACATATCGATCGTTATTTACGTTAAAAGAACCGTTTCTTGTATATACAGTTTGAGTAGATGTTAATGAGGGTTGAAGAGCAAAAAAACCTTGTCCAGAAATAGCTAAGTCCAAAGCATTTAACGATGAACTAATGTTACCTTGAGTAAATTGTTGTTTTACACCTTTCAAAATAGTACCTGAACCAATGGAGGATGAGGCATTTTGCAGTGGAGAAGTCGCAAATATATCACCAAATTCAGCTCTTGACCTTTTAAATCCAGTTGTATTAANGTTTGCAATATTATTTGATGTAGCAGATATATCTGACTGAGAACCGTTAAGTCCTGTTAAAGCTGTGTAAAATGACATTTATTTACTCCTCATTTTTTGTTATACTAATTATTATCTTTTATTTTAATAGCTTCTGAAGCTGAAATTTCTCCAAAATCTTTTAACTCTAATACAACATCTTCGCTGTCCTTTGGGGTGGATGCTGATATGACTTTGTTATAAACAGCCGTACTTAATCCATCTGTAGCATTTCCGTTACCAGCAAACGCTTGGAGTGATAACTTTTTGTTTGCCTTGATTATATCTTCAGGTACATCTGTCCAACTAAATCCAACTAAACCCTTACTCTGTGAACCTAATTCGATAGTTTTTAGAATTTCACCATTAAGAGTAGAAATTGTTAATCCCACATTTGAAGAGGAAGCTGGTAAATCTATAACTCCATGAATTTCGCCATTTTCATCTGGAGTAACATTCTGACCCGGAACTAAAACAGAAGTGCCCAGGAAAGAGGCAGCAGTTGCAATTCTATTAGGCTCTAATTTACTTCCCAGAGTATTAAGGTTATTATTAATTTCAGTTATCCCAGTNACTGTTGAAAATTGAGCCATTTGAGCAATAAAGTCTCCATTATCCATTGGTGCAAATGGATCTTGGTTTTGAAGTTGTGCAGTCATTAACTTTAAAAATTCAGCTTGACCGAGTACAGACGAATCTTTTTTTGTTTTTGCTACATTGTCGGAAGAATTAATTCCTAATTTATTCAAAATATTATTAAGTGATTTTTCTGAAGTTTTCGTAATGTCTGCCATTTCTTTCTCCTAATTTACTTTCCTAAATTTGCTGTTTTTAACATTAATGTTTTTATAGTTGTTATTACCTCAACGTTATTCTGGTATTGTCTTGAAGCTTCAAGCATTTCGATATATTCCTCTTCTGTATTAACTGGAGCCCGATATATAAAACCCTCCTCATCTGCCAACGGATGACCAGGTTTAAATTCCTTTATAGGTTCTATGTCCATTTGCTGAACAGTTACTGCATCCACTGTAGAAATTCCTCTTTTTTTTATGAGATCAAAATATTTTGTCTCAAAAACAGGTTTGATTGGTTTATAGGCATCATTGGGATTGCTCGCTATATTATCCGCATTAGCAAGATTACTTGCAATTGCGTTTAATCTAACTAATTGAGCACCCATTGCTCTTTTTGTGATATTATATATATTCTTAATTTCCATTTATTCTCCCCTAATAGCGCTGTATAGACCCCTAATCTTTGAATTTAAAAAATTTAAAGAGGTTTGGTACCTTACTGCATTTTCAGCAAATTCCATCTGTTCGACAGCTAACTCTACAGTATTTCCATCTAATGAAGGATTAAGTGATTGTCTAAATTGAACTTTTCCGGGNAAGCTTTTACTGGCAACTGCTATGTGGTTATTATTAGTAGTACTAATAGGTCCTACACTCAACGATCTAGCAAGTTCAATTTCAAAATCAACGTCTCTAGCTTTGTAATGAGGTGTAGCAGCGTTAGCAATGTTTGAAGCTAGAATTTCATTTTTTCTATTTCGAATTTCTAAAGCTTTGCTATGTACTTCAAATTGTTGTTTAATACTGTTAGTCATAAATCTATAAAATTCTTCGTTTTGGTTTAGAATTTGCAAATTAAATGCCAAAAGAAAGGTTACTTAAAAATGGTAAATATAAAAAACATGGCAAACACAGAACTTGATCCAGAAATTTTAGATAAAAGAGACAAAATAATTGAAAAAATAGGGAATAAATCTCTTGATGAAGTAAACATAGTTATCAAAAAGTTACTTAATGAACAAATAGATGAAACTACAAGATTAGCTGCACTTGCAGCAAGAGTTATGATAATAAGAAAAAAAATNGAAAATTTATATGAGAATAAAGAAAATGTAAGTACGAATAATAAGAAAAAAAATCCTGAGATTTTGAAAGACTCAAATCAATCGAACAAAAAGGAGGTAGTTAAACAAGCAGTTGACCAAAATAAAAAAATAGAAATTAAAGAAGAATGGATAAGAATTCAGTTACTAGAACCTACAGAGGTGAATCAAAAAAACGTTGATAAAGATGTTGTATTGGATGTAAAACTCGANGAGGGAAAAAAATTAATAGAATTAAAAAAAGCTATCAAAGTAGAACCCGAAATCAATGAAAAAGTTGAATCAGGTATAGCAAAAGAAAAGATACAATTAGAAAAGAATACAGAAAAATCAAAAATTTCAGAAAAGATAATAGAAAATAATGATGGTAATGCTAATGTAGAATCTAGTAAAAAAAATGAAGAAAAGATTAATATCGAAAAAAATACTGAGGACAAAAAAATAAATGATGAAGTTTCAAACGAAAAGAAAATTGATGAAATTAAGACTAAAGAACAAAATCAAGATTTATCAAGTGGCTCAATAAAAAGTGAAGAAGAGAATTTAGAAATGAAACCTCTAGTTGAGTCAAGGGGAAAAAACGAAAGTAAAGAAAAAGAAAATCTAGACGAAGATAATACTCTTAAAGAATCGATAAAGAATGAAAATCCGACCAATAATTCTCAAAGTGAGCAAAATAATTTAACTAAATCAAAAAAAGAAGAAAAGTTAGAAAATAATAATAATGAAAATAATGAAAATAATGAAAAATTAGAAAAAGATCTTTTAGAAAAACATAAGGAAGATTTAATAAAAAAAGAGAAAAATTCTGAGGATANAAAAAAATTACCAAAATAAAGAGGAAATAAAAGAATTTTATTCTTTGAAATAATTGTATTGTGATGTTTAAAGTAAAACGCAGTAGAGCAATTTTTTTTGTATTGTTTAGTTTATTTTGCTCAAGTTGTGATGAGATTTTTCTTAGATTCAGTCACGAAAAATATTTCTGCGAAGATAATAGNTTCCTTATAAAAGAAATTTCAGTTACACAAACTTCAAAGAATTCAACAAATGTAGTTTTAATTGATGATACAGAATTTTTGTTTAATGTAATTACTGTTTCAGATAATTCTATTATTATTAAAAATAGAAAATTAGATATTTCATTAACTATTAATAAAACTAAAAACAAAGTATTTGGATTTTATAAAAAAAATTCTTTCGGTCTTACGTGTGTAAAGAAATCATTTAGGATTTAATTTTTAGTATTAAATGAAACTCCGTGATACTTAACAATAGGCTCAACCTCTTCAGTTGGTATACCTGTTCTATTTGAAATTTCATCAACATCTAAACCCTCTTTTGCTAGATTAATTGCTTTTGTGATATTTGCTTCGTTATTTAGGCTATCTGCAAGCCTTGAAATCTCTTGTTCAATTCTATTAAGATGAAATCTATTTTCATCAATAGCTTTCTTTTGTTCATTAAATAATAATTCAATTGATCTAAATTCCTCCACTAGATCTTTTAGGGATCTATTGAAAGCTTGCATTTTATTTAATGTATTTTTTTTTGATTTATAATCATTAAAAAAAGATATTATTGATAAACCGATTGTTGCAATGAATACTGCTATAAAAAGATATGCAAATGTTTCAGCAGGATTTGCTCGAAATAAAGATATATAAGATTCCATATAAAAATTATAATATAAAAAGAATTTAATTCATTAAATTATTTTTTTTCTAAAAAAATTTTAAAATCTTCAAAAATCTTTGCACTCTTGGGTTGATTTTTAAATAGTGAGTTTAAAGCCTCGAGNAGCGCATTTAAATCATTCTTTGAATATTTTTCTTTAAGAGTAATAGACTTTTTAAGAGACTCCATCTGTTCTATGATTTTTTTTTCACTCTTAATTATAAAGTTAGGATCTTTACTATTTTTGAGTTCGAAAATAAAATTTATTAGTGCATTAATTTTATCATTCATAATAATGATAGTATCGAAATTATCAATTATTTCATTTCATTATATGCACTGAGAAGAGCTTCTGAAATTTTATCAATGTCGATCGGGTACGAACCAGATGATATAGCGTTTTTAATTCTGGAAATATTTTCTTTATTGATTGGTGGTTCTTTCGACATTTCTTTGGTTTGATCAGATTTAACAAATTGGCTAATATTTTTTGTCGTATTTGAAGAATTATCGACAGATTTGGCATCCGTAACATTAAAGTTAGCTTTATTTTGATTATCAACTCTTGATTTTGTTTGTTTAACAGAGTTGGATATAATATTTTTTATTTGATCAACCATTTATTTTTATCTCCTATATTAATATACGACAGNTTTTCAAAATTGTTTAGCATTTAATTTAACCTTTTTTTTATTTTCTACAAAACCTCTAAGAATTTGTCCGCTTGAGAGGTTTTTAACTTTAATTTCATCTAAAAAATCTCCATTTTGAAGGGCTTTACCTTCAATCTTGATAACTATAGGTCCAACACTATTTTCAATAGTTACCAAAGAATCTTTTTGAATCAACCATTTTTTTTCTAAATAAGTACTTTTGATAAGAGTATTTTCTCTTAAATTTCTCTTTAGTTTCATACCAATGATTTCATTTTTATTTGTTAAGTAACTACTTTGAGGTCTATAGTTTTTAATTATTAATTTTAAATCATCAGACTTAACCACCCTACCTTTATCCAAGTATTTATTTAGAACAACAAATTTTTTTTCAAATTTATCACGATTCTTAGTTTTTTTTACCTGTCTTGTCTTTTTTTTAATATTTTTATTTCTTACTATATAACTCCACTGAGTTTCATCATTACAGGAAATTTTTATTAGCTTAAAATTTAGAGAAATATCTTGTATCACAAGATTTTTTTTACATTTATTAAACTTTAGTTTTGGAAGAATTTTTATATTGGCAGCTTGATTTTTTTCATTGAGCCATTCTTCAATTTTANACTGCAATTCTGAGCCTGATATCACATCGGAATCTGCCGAATTTGGAAGTATTATTAAACACAAAATAAATATTAATCGAATCATCTAATTAACTCCAAAATAATAAATATGCTTAGATTTATTTGTTTTAAGGATGCTTTTAGGTTTCTCACTTACTAAATTTTTTATTTCGTTAATTGATGGGATCCTAATTTTTGAGCCAGCAAATAAGTAATTTGGATTTCCTCTAACAAAGGCCTTTTTATTTATCTCAATGATTGATATTTCTATAACCTTTCTATTTAAACCAGTATTTTTATAATATTTATCCATAATACCACTTAGTGAATCGCCAAATTCAACAGTATGTATTTTAAAATAATTGGCATTTTTCAGAAATGGATTATCTCTGTCAATATTGTTTTTATTTTCAAAAGAGCTTTGTCTATATTCTAGTACCACGAAAGGTTCTTTACTATTTGATTCAGCTTTTAGAACTAGAATTATTAGTAAAGTTTTTACAAATATTTTAAATTTCTTCATTTTTTTTCCTTAATCTATAAATCTTATAATTTTTCCATTAAGTAAACTTACATCAACTTCAGGATTTAAAGTCTCTAATATTGAAAAATCGGGATTTGAAGATTTTACACTCACAACAAACCAATTTTCCATTATTCGTTTATCTGAAAAATCGTTTATTATTCCAATTTTTCCAGAATATAGACCTTGATTAGTCCCAATTGGAGCAATTAGTTTTCCATCATTAATAACAACTTTTGTTTCTAATGGAACACATTTTAAATTATCAATTATTCTGTAATGTAACTTAGATAGGCTAATATCCATCAATTCGTTTAATTTGTCTTCTGAAACTCTATAGAAACTATCTATGTGTGAGTAACCTGTTCTTGGTCCTAAATCTAAAGAAAACTTATAATTTATATCAGTTATATAATTATAATTTGGTCCCTCGAATATTCCAAGACTAAGATCAAATGATATTTCTCTACTAAATCTATGAATTCTAGATTGTTTGAAATCAATTTTAATTGTGGGAATTAAACTAAACTCACCATTTTTAATAGTTACTTTAGATTCTGTTAATGCTTCATAATCAAGTGTGTTTGATATATTTTTTTCTTTATAAGGATTTACATAATAGTTTGTAGCATTTTTTATATTAATATTATTTAAAGACTGTATATTTCTAAATAATAATTGAGAAAATTTATATGGTATCTCGTTCGACCACGCTGGAGTTTTACTTGAAACGAGATAATGGGCNTTAAAAACTGTAAGATTTAATTTTTTTCTTTCAGTGCAACTCACACTAATTTCGTTTGTTAAAAGAGCTGCTTGAATTTCTACAATATAATGAGATTTTTCTACTTTCTCGTTTAATATTTTAAAATCAATAATATCTGATGAGGGCCTGATAATTAAATTTTCTTTTAAATTAGTATTTGCATCAATTGATGAGTAGCCGTCAATTTTTGCTCCACCTTGAAGACTTGCCAAATATAAAGCATCGTCTAGTGCTCTTTTTTTTGCAACATTAACATTTTCGTCAATAATTACAGATCTTCCAGTAGTTGTTACGAGTTGTACAGAACTTTCTCTAGCTAAGAGCAAAGATGAAATGGATACAAATGTAAATATAGCTATTATGAAAAAAATAAGTTTTTTCATTAAATTGTCATAAGGGCTGTAAAATAACTTATTCAATTTTTATCTCATTAAATTTAAATGGATTGAGCTTGTCTAAATAAATAAGCAACCATGTCCTGGTCAATTTCAAGAACAGTTTCATAAGTATCAGCTCCAGTAGGATTTATTCTAACAGTTCTTGCCCCTCTTATAACTCCAGAAACTATACCTCTAAAAGTGTCATTCTGGACCATCAGGTCTATGACTGTTGTATTACTGTCGACCTTTAGACCGTGAATTTGTTCTGCTAATTCTCTCATTGCTGCCATCCTTGCAGCTCTTATAGCCATTAATCGTTTTTGCTCCACACTTTGTCCTGGTTGAGAAGAAACAACTGCATAACCTGTTGCAGTTAAAGTTGGAAATGTAATTGTAGAAGCATCTAAAATTTGTTTTGTTTTGTTTAATTGTACAGTAGGTGTCTCGTTTATGGCTTCATTTTCATTATAATTTGTTAGTCNTTCTATCAAATTATTTGAGCATGATTGAGTAAGTAAGATTGCAATTACATATAATATTTTTTTCATTATTTTAGGTCCTTATATTTTTGTTGTTAACCTTTACTTGCACATAATGTGCCATTTAAAAACAATAAAAAATTTTTGAAAATGGCACATCTGTTGCATCAATAAAAAATATATTAATTTAATAAAATAAAAAATGCTTAATTATCCAATAAAAAAAGATTTAACAGACTATATTAGTCAATATTTTGACTACCTGGAGGTGTCATGGATTTGGCTTTAGAAAGTAATAAGCCTAAATTTTCATATTTTCTGAAAACTTTCAGTATTCCATTGGGAATAATGATTTTAGTTGCAATGATGGTGATCCCATTAAATCCAATTCTTTTAGATTTTTTATTCACCTCAAATTTATTAGTATCATTACTTGTATTAATGGTAGCTTTACAAGCTTTTAAACCATTAGACTTTTCAAGTTTTCCAACTGTTCTATTATTCTCTACTGTTCTAAGGTTAGGATTAAATGTAGCATCCACAAGAGTAATTTTAAGCGAAGGTCACACAGGAACAGATGCAGCAGGTAAAATTATTGAGGCTTTTGGAGCTTTTGTTATGTCTGGAAGTTATGTGGTTGGACTATTTGTTTTTACAATTTTAGTAATAATTAATTTAATTGTAATTACAAAAGGAGCTGGAAGAGTATCTGAAGTTGCTGCAAGATTTACTCTTGATGCTATGCCTGGAAAGCAAATGGCAATTGATGCGGATCTAAATGCAGGCATCTTATCAAGTGATGAAGCAAAAGCTAAAAGAAAAGAAATAGGAAAGGAAGGCGAATTTTATGGTGCAATGGATGGTGCTGCAAAATTTGTAAAAGGTGACGCAATTGCTGGTATTTTAATACTTGTCATAAATATAATAGGGGGTTTAATTATTGGAAGTGTTCAACACGATCTTAGTATTAATGAGGCTGCAGAAAAATATATTCTTTTAACTGTCGGCGATGGTTTGGTCGCACAAATTCCTTCTTTGTTATTAGCTCTAGCTACAGCAACTATAGTAACTAGAATTGGCTCTGATGATCAAGATCTTTCAGGACAAATCTCGAGTCAAATGGGTTTATCTAAGGCATGGATACCTGTGTCTGGAGTTTTAATATTATTTGGGTTAGTACCTGGAATGCCGAATAAATTATTTTTATCTGCTGGTTTCTTGGCTGCAATACTTGCTTGGAAAATTAATAAGAATAATAATGCAAGAGAAATTTCAAGTGGTAAAGAAAAAGAGTCTGAAGAAAATCCTGAAAAAATCGATATCGAAGAGGTATCTGATAATAGTGCTATTTCATTAGATTTAGGATACGGATTGGTGTCACTTGTCGAGGATTCTGATGAGTCTGAATCATCTGGCCCTTTAATTTCAAAAATTACTGGTATTAGAAAACAAGTTTCACAAGATCTTGGATTTGTGATTCCTAATGTAAGAGTCAAGGATGATTTATCTTTGGATGCCAATACATATGTTATAAAAGTTGGTCATACAATTGTTGCCCAAGATAAAGTCTTTACAAATAGAAAATTAGCAATGCCAAGTGATGAAAGTACACTAACTATTCAAGGTATTGAATGTAAGGATCCTTCATTTGGTATGAAAGCATTTTGGATTGAACCTCATCTAGTAGCTAAAGCAGAAAGTCAAAATTACATGGTGATTGAGCCTGAAGCAGTTATAGGAACACACTTAAATCAAGTTCTTATAAAATTTGCAGGCGAATTAATAAGTCAGGATGATGTTCAGAACCTTCTTGATAACCTAACGAAAACTAATCCCCAATTAGTTCAATCTGTAGTTCCAAAACTGGTTCCTTTGCATCATTTAACAATTATTTTAAGAAATTTATTAGTTGAAAGAGTGCCAATCAATGACCTGAAGAAAATTTTAGAGGCACTATCAAATTTAGCAGAAAAGAAGATGAGTCCTGATGAATTATCAGAAGCTGTCCGACCTGCTATTTCTTCTTTATTGATTCAGAAATTATCAGGAATCAATGAACCTTTAAATGTTAGTACTTTTAATGCTGAATTTGAACAAATGCTAATATCCATGTCTCAAAAAAGCGGTTCAGAGGGTTTATTAATGGATCCAAATTTAGCAAAACAAATTATTCAATCAGTTATAGATATAAATGANAAAATGTCAGCAGAAAATAAAACCTCTGTAGTAGTGACATCACCATCTATAAGAAAGGATATCTCTATATTATTACGTCAACACATCGAAGATATTGTTGTTTTAGCCTTTACAGAATTACCTGAAAATAAAAAGATAAAGGTCATAGCGACAATTGGAGAAAAAATTTTAACACAATCTAAGGAGAAAGAAAATGACAACACAAGTGTTTAAAGCAAAAGACATTAAAACCGCTCAAGGTTTAGTATCTGAAGAGTTTGGTGATGATGCGATAATACTGTCAACAAAAAAAAATAATGGACTAGTTGAAATCGAAGCCTCAAATAATGATGAAGTAATTAAAAAGTTTCCTAGAAAAAGAATTCAAGATAAAAATTTTTCAAAAATTTTTTTAAAAAAACTTGAAAAAAATATAAATGAACAACCAAAACAGAAATTTTCGTCAACTGACGGAATTAATACTGGTGAGGAAAAAATAAAATTTGACGATATAAAAAAAAGTATAAGTATTCTACAAAATGAAATGTCAAATATGAGAAAAGAAATTACAAGTATGATATTGACTGATGATACAAGTTTATCTGATAACATCTCAAAGTCTACAGCAATAAAGCTGAGACAAAGAAAATTTTCGCCAGAAGTAATAAATAAATTAAACTTTGCATTTCAAGGAAAAAATGTTGAAGAGGGAAAAGTTTCTTTTTTCAGAGAACTATCAAAAAAATTAGCTTGTCAAGATTTTGATAGAATACTTACTACAAAGAATATTTTTGTCTTTGGAAACTCAGGTGCAGGAAAGTCAACGCTTGTCGCTAAATTAGCTTCATATATTTCGGATCTTAGAAAGAGTAAAATAATTAATTTTGTTGATGTGACAAATTCATCAACAAATCATAGTGAAATATTGAGAGGTTATAGTCGTGTTTTAGGATTTAAAATTACAGATTTTAAAAATTTTAATATTGATAAAACATTTGATGAAGCAGATAATAAGATAAATATTTTTGATTTTTCTGGTGACCTTAGTTTTAGTGTCGACAAAATTAATCAAATTCAAGATAACAATCCTGAATTAAACTTTTGTTCTATTTTAGCTTTACAAAGTGGTTCAAATTCTGCAATGATTGATAATATTTGGAGTAAAGTAAATGATATCCAACCTATGGTCGCATTAACTAAATTAGACGAATGTTGGACTGGGGCTGAAGAGCTTTCTGCTTTAGTATATAATAAAGCTAAAATTGGGATCGTAACTGGAACGAAAGTAATAATTGATTCGATTTTAAGAGCAGATGAAGACTCATTAACAAAATATATGAAGGAGAATTTTCAAAGTGACTGATTCAATTGCAATAACAAGTGGTAAAGGTGGAGTTGGAAAAACCACTATTTCCGTAAATTTAGCAATTGCATTCAAACAATTAATGAATGATGTTTTATTATTAGATACTGACCTAGGTATGGCAAATTCTCATATTTTACTTGGAGCTAATCCNAAATTTACACTTGAAAACGTTTTAGCAGGAGAAAAAAATATAGATGAAGTGGTCGTAAATTCAAAGTCTGGTATTAGTCTTGTATCAGGTGGTTCTGCAACAACAAATTTGCTTAATTTAAACAATAATCAAAGACTTTCTTTGATGCATCAAATCGAAAATTATCTGAAACAACTTAAAAAAACAAAATTAATCGTTGACGTTGCAGCAGGAGCTGAGGATAATTCTGTTATTTTTGCAAACGCCTGTGGTCGAATCGTAGTCGTGATTGTTGGAGAGCCTACAAGTTTTATTGATGCGTATTCTCTAATAAAAACGATTAACTTAAAATCTTCGTTTAAAAATTTTTGTCTTGTTATCAATCAAGTTGAGAATAAAAAAATCGCTGATAATATCTTTTTAAAGTTTCAAGAGATTACTTCTAAATTTTTAGATGTAAAATTACATTACGTAGGCTTTGTTCAGCAATCAAATTTGATTAGGAAATCTATAATTAAGAGAGAACCAATAATCAGTAGTAATCCAAATTTGGACCTATCAAAAAATTTTTTAAAGATTGCACACGAAATACTAAAAACTCCTGAAAATGATTGGGGCGGTTTAAGTTTTGTGACAAAATCAAAAAATCAAGCTATAAATTAATAATGTCTTATTCCTCTTATGAATCAAGTCACAGTATTCAAGAGCTTATTGAAAATAATTTGGATTTAGTAAAAAAAATTGCTTGGCAGATTTATGGGAGAGTCAATAATGTAACAGAAATTGAGGACTTAATCCAACAAGGCATGGAGGGATTAATAAATGCCGCTCAAAAGTACACTCAAAAAGATGGTGTTGATTTTAAATCTTATGCATATTTAAGAATCAGAGGCTCAATAATTGATTATTTGAGAAAAAATTCAAATCTTTGCAGAACAACTATCAAAAAGAAACAAGAATTTGAAAAATTACATTTATATTTACAAAATAAGTTGGGTAGAGAGCCCTCAAAAAAAGAACTAATTGATGAACTAAAAATATCTGAAGATGAATTCAGTTATTGGGAAACTGCATTTGAAGCAAATAAAATTCAAAGTATAGATGCTGCATATGACGAGTTTTCAATTATATTTGCTTCGAAAAATGATAATCCAGAGGAGGAGCTTAATAACAAGCAATTCAAAGAAATTATAAAAAAAGCCCTTGGAGAACTTAATCAAAGAGAGGCATTAGTTACTCAACTATATTATGTAGAAGAATTAAATGTATATGAAATTGCTGAGGTTTTAGAAATTAGTACTGGGAGGGTTTCTCAAATAAAAAAAACAATAATTCAAAAGTTAAGAAATATTTTGCATGAAAAAGTTGAACAATAATTGGAAATCTCTTGATAAAGTGATCCTTAATATTTTGTCTGCAAATTATCTACTTTCTGATAAAAGTGAATCAATCTTGATGAATGCTAATTTTGATAATTTAGCAAAAGGTAGATGCGAGGTCTCAGTTGTCAAAAAAAATTGTAATATTGCAGATAGAATTTTGGTACATTCTGACAGAGCTTTAATGGAATTAATGATTTACTCTAATGAAAAAACTTTTGAAAAACTAATAAAGATTTTAACAATTAAAAACTTAAGAAAAAAGAAATTAACGGTCTTTCTATCTGAGGGTTTGTCTGTTAACAATAAAGGTTATTTGTACGTAAATGAAAATACTAATGTAAAAGTATTAAAAATGGATTGGCATACGCCTATTTTCTAATTATCCAATCAATCTTTTAACTGTATCAACGTCAGATTGAAGTATTTTTGAACATCCGTTGAAGGCATGTTGAGTTCTCAACATAGTAACTAATTCGTCTGTAATATCTGTATTTGACTTTTCTAAATGGCCAGGCATGAGCTTTCCAAAAGTTCCCTCTTTTGCGAAACCAAAAGTTGGCACTCCACTTTCGGGCGTTTCTTCAAATTGTGAATTTCCTAGTTGTTTAAGACCATGTTCATTAACAAAATCTGCAATTAAAATTTTTCCTACTGTTTGTGTTGTATCTAGTCCATAAGTTACATCAATACTTCCACTATCCTTAACTTTTATTTCTGAAATAACTAATGGGGATCCAGCATTATTTTGCAATGTTACTGGTACATTTATTGGTATTTCTCCTTCACCTAGAAGAGGAAGTCCATCAGTATTGACAATGTTTCCAAGTCTGTCAAGTTGAAAGGAACCATCCCTGGTATATTTATTTGTTGTTACTTGAGGGGTAGTTCCAATTTTGTCCCCAATTATAAAGAAGCCTTCTCCCATAATAGCCAAGTCTAAGCTACCATTAGTAAATTGCAAAGAACCCTGAGAAAAAGATTGCCTTGGTTTAATGTTTTTTACACCCATCCCTGTCGATTTAGTTGTTGAATCGTTGTGCTGAGAAAAATACATATCTTCAAACTGAGCATCACTTTTCTTGAAGCCATTCGTTGATACATTTGCAATATTATTGGATATCACAGCAAGATCTTTGTTAGTAGCGTTAATCCCGGTTTTAATAATTGATAGCATTGACATGNAATTTAACTAGCAACTTATGTGCCAATTTCAAAAAATGTTGTTATTTTGATTTCTACTATTAAGATATTAAAGTAGTCTAAATTGTGGGCGGATAGCTCAGCTGGGAGAGCAATTGCTCGACACGCAATAGGTCGCAGGTTCGATCCCTGTTCCGCCCACCACAAAGAAATGAGTCTCAAAGTTATGAAAAGAAGAAATTTTTTTAAAAAAAGTATAAAAAAGACTGTATTAGGCAGTGCAATAGCTTCTTCATTTTTCTTTCCTAATGTAATAAACGCCAAAAAGAAAAGGACCTGGGTAGCTGTCTCTGCCTTTGACAAAGCAGGAATTCTGGGTAGAAGTTTTCAAAAAATTTGTGATGATGTCACCCGGATATCTAATGGTGATTTAACAATAAGACTATTTCACGCAAATGAGTTAGTTGGAGCATTTGAATCCTTTGACGTCGTTCAAAGTGGCACATGTCAAATTGGATTTGGATCTCCATATTATTGGGCAGGTAAATCAGATGCAATAACTTTCCTTTCAGGTATACCTTTTGGTTTTAATTTCCAAGAAATGAGTGCTTGGTTTTATCATAATGATGGGATTAAACTTGCAAATAAACTATANAATCAACTAAATTTAAAATTTTTTCCTGCTGGAAATACAGGTAATCAGATGGGAGGTTGGTTTAATAAAAAAATTATGTCTGTTGACGATTTCAAAGGTTTGAAATTTAGAATGCCAGGATTAGGTGGTGAGGTATTAAAAACTTATGGAACAACAGTTGTTCTTTTGCCAGGGCCGGACGTGGTTCCATCGATAACATCTGGTACAATTGATGGAACAGAATGGATTGGACCAGCAGCAGATCTTGGCAAAGGATTGCACCAAGTATGTAAGTATTATTATTATCCCGGATGGCATGAGCCGGGGACTTGTTTAGAGGCTTTTGTAAATTTAAAAGCATGGAACTCACTCGAAAATAGTTTAAAGCGACTTCTTGAAATGGCTTTCATCAAGTCTAACACTTATATAGCTTCTGAATTTTTTGCGAGAAACACCTATGCAATGAAAAGATTAAAGGATGATTTTAATGTTAGTTTTGTTAGATATGATAACGAGACCTTAACTTCACTAAAAAGAAGATCAGATGAAGTAACGTTTGATCTAGCTCAAAAAGACCCTTTAGCAAAAGAAATTTATTCAAGTATTATTAATTTTAGAGAGCTTTCAATGTTTTGGTCCAATTATTCTGAAAAAGATTTTTTAGACGCACGAAGTATTTAGTTAATTTTTTTTGGTAACCAAGTAACAATTTCTGGATACTTATATAAGATTACTATCAATATTATTTGAATTATGATAAANGGCATAACACCAAAATAAATATTGGATGTCTTAATTTTGGAAGATGCTACCCCTCTTAAATAGAACAACGCAAAACCAAATGGAGGAGTTAAAAAACTTGTTTGGATGTTTATTGCAATCATAATCCCTAGCCATATTGGATCAAATCCAAGTGAAATCAGAGATGGACCAACTAGAGGTATTATTACAAAAATAATTTGAAGAAAATCTAAAAAAAATCCTAAAATAAAAATTGTAAGAAAAACTATTAATAATGAACCTAGCGCACCACCAGGNATATTTGTTAGAAAGTTTTCAATAATTAAATCTCCACCATATCCTCTGAAAACTAAAGAAAATAATGATGCACCAATTAAAATAAAAAATACCATGCATGTAATTTTTAAGGTTTCAATAGAGACTAAATTAATAATTTTCATGCTTATTTTTTTACTTACTAAAGATATTAGGAATGAACCTAATGCTCCTAAAGCTGCTGCCTCTGTTGGAGTGGAAATACCAAATAAAATCGAACCTAATACAATGACTATCAAAGAAAGTGGAGCGGATATTACTTTTAATGCTGAAAATAAGTCAATTTTCGTTTTATTGATACTTTTCGGAATTGGAAAACTTTTTGGTTTTATTTTGGAATAAAGAAAAATCCAAATTCCGTAAAAAAAAACTAATAAAAGGCCTGGAAGAATTGCTCCTGAAAATAAATCAATACTGCTTACCGGATCAGGCGCTAAGTCGCCTTTAATCTGAGCTGCTTGTTCATTTGCTCCTTGAAGAATGTCAGCTAATAGTACAAGTACAATAGATGGTGGAACAATTTGTCCTAAGGTTCCACTTGCGCAGATAATTCCTGTAGCAATATTTTTATCATAACCCCATTTAATCATTAATGGTAATGATAATATTCCCATTGTCACTACGGTAGCACCAACGATACCAGTTGAAGCAGCCATCAAGGTTCCAACGAATAGCGTTGAATAAGCTAATCCACCTTTTACATTTCCCCATAGTTTCCCCAAATTACTCAGTAACGAGTTGGCTATACCTGATTTCTCAAGCATTACACCCATAAAAATGAAAAGCGGAACAGCTATAAGAGTTTCATTTGTAATAGTACTAAAAATTCTATTTGGCAAAACACCTAGAATTACAATTGGAAATAAACCTAAGATATGTCCTAATACCGCAAATAAAATTGCAGTACCTGCTAAAGTAAGTGCAACTGGAAAACCAAATAATAAAAAGAACCCCAAACAAATAAAAAGTGAAATAGCCATTATTTCATGATTAACTATCTCCATTTTTTTTGTAACACATTAATTAAAAAATTTATTATCTGAATAAATAAAAATATTCCTAACAAAAAAATCAAAAATTTTAAAATATATATACCAGGTAAACCACCAGATTCNCGTGANCCTTCATTTTGAAGAAAAGATCTATAAAAATATGGAAAACCTTTTAAAATTAAAATAAGACTTAAGGGCAAACAAAAAAATAAATATCCAATAATATTTACAAATATTTTGAATTTTTTTGATGCGTTTCTATAAAATAAATCAATTCTTACATGACCGTCTTCCTTGAGTGTAAAAACAGTTCCCAACAGTATTATAGAAGCATGCATCCATATGTATAAGTCTTGCATCCATATAAATCCAAGTGAAAAAAAATATCGTAAAATTACAGTTATAGAAATTATGATTATTAATACAGGAACTAGCAAGCTCGAAATAAAACCTAAAAAATTAATTTTATTATTTAAAATCTTATTTATTTTAAAAAATAAATTTTTGAAGTTTAGCATAATAGTTTTGTTGACATTTATCTGAATTAAGAATATTTATCTTAATATAATTTAGATTTAAAGAATATGAAAGTTTTAAGATCCATAAAATCTGCAAAGTTACGACACAGAGACTGTAGAGTTGTAAGAAGAAAAGGCAGAATATATGTTATTAACAAAACAGATTCTCGTTTTAAGGCTAGACAAGGATAGTCAAGAAATTTTTGCTATTCGTAGGTTATTAGTGCTTCCGGATACGCCAATTGGTGCGCCTGCAGTTACAACTACACTGTCTCCTTTTTTCACAATCCCTTCTTTTTTTGCAAGTTCACAAGCATTATTAATCATTCCAGAAAAACTTTTAGGTTCTAATGCGTGAATATTGTGTATACCCCATATTAAAGCTAACTGTCTTGATGTAGATCTTTCTGGAGACACACCAATAATTGGGACTGGAGGTCTTTCTCTAGATGCTCTAATCGCTGTTGCACCCGAACGAGTATAAGTTATTATTGCTTTTGCTGAGACTGTTTTGACGACTTGAGATGCAGCAGAACTAATTGCATCAGATGTTGTTTGTTCAAGATTAAGCTTTTTACTGTCCAGTATTTGTCTGTATGAGCTGTCGTTTTCAACTCCTCTGATTATTCTATCCATAATTCTTACCGATTCTACAGGGTATTTTCCAACAGCTGTTTCAGCTGACAGCATAAGTCCATCTGCTGAATCAAAAACAGCGGAAGCAACATCAGACGCCTCGGCTCTTGTGGGAGAAGGAGAATTAATCATTGAATCTAACATTTGAGTTGCAACTATAATTGGTTTTCCCTGATTTCTAGCATTTTGAATGAGTCTTTTTTGTATAATTGGAACTTCTTCAGGAGGCATTTCTACACCTAAGTCTCCTCTTGCAACCATAGCAGCATCACTAGAATACAATATTTCTTCCATTTTTTCAATTGCAAGAGGTTTTTCAAACTTTGCCATTATTCCGGTCTTATGTCCTGTTAATTTCTTTAATTTAACAATATCTTGAGCTTTTTGGACAAAAGAAAGAGCAACATAATCAACACTTAAGTCTAAACATAATTCAAGATCTTTAAAATCTTTTTCTGTTAAAGGAGACAATTTAATAAAAGTCTCTGGTATGTTTACTCCTTTATTATTTGAGATTTTACCTCCATTGATAACCTCAGTTTCAATTTTATCAGAGGAAGCTCTGATTACATGTAATTTAATTTTTCCATCATCTATTAGGATTTGAGAATTATTTTTTACAGAGCTAAAAATTTCTGGATGGGGAAGGTTAACCCTCTTATTATTCCCCAACTCTTCATTTAAATCAAAAGTAAACTTTTCATATTCTTTAAGAATAAAATAGGCCTTTGAAAATTTTCCAATTCTTAATTTAGGACCCTGAAGATCTCCTAAAATTGCTATAGGTCTTCTAATTCTTTTTTCATATTGTCTTATATGAAAAACTTTATTTCTGTGATCAGCGTGCGTACCATGACTAAAATTAAGTCTAAATATATCTGCTCCTGCTTTGAATAAAGAGTGAATTCTTGAGGGAGAAGACGTTGCAGGCCCTAGAGTTGCAATAATTTTAGTATTTCTATTTCTTATCATTATTTAAATTTATTAATCTGTTATTTAATAGAATATAATTATATCATAAAAACAAAAAACCTAATTATGCAAAAGCTAAATAATAAAATTTGCTCTTATTATAACTTCTCAAAAAATCAAAATTTTAATATTTTATTCATTTGTGATCATGCATCAAATAAATTACCTGCTTATGTATATAATTTAGGTCTGAATGATGATAATTTATTTTCTCATATAGCATGGGATATTGGAGCTAAAAATGTTACTTTAAAGTTGGCGAAAGAATTGAATGCTCACTGCATTCTTNGCAATTTTTCCAGGCTTTTTATTGATCCTAATAGAAGACTATCCGAATCGGATCTAATAGTAAAAATATCTGGTGGAATTGAAATCCCTAATAATTCTACTATTGATAAAAATGAAATGAATTATAGAGTAAATTCATATTATATTAAATACCACCAACAAGTTACTAAAGTAATTGAAAGTTTATATAACACAAAAAAAAAATTATATATCTTCGCCATACACAGTTTCACAAAAATATTTAATAAAAAAAAAAGATATCATGAGATTGGTTTGTTATGGAATAAAGATATTTCACTTATGTTGCCGATTTTAAAATATTTGCAAAAACAAAAAATTAGCGTAGGTAATAACTACCCTTATTCGGGATATTTTTTCAACTATACGTTGGACAATGCTTGCTTTAAGAAAAAAATAAAAAATTTGAGTATAGAAATTAGAAACGATTTGATTTGTGACGCAAAAGGAATTAAAAGTTGGAGTATATTATTAAAAAAATCAATAATAAAAAGTATAAAGAAAAATAACAATGAATGATAATGATTTACAAGCCATTGAAGCGGCTGCTTTTAGAAGACTGATAAAACATCTTCAAGCTAACCCTGATGTACAAAATATTGAAATTATGAATTTAACAGGATTTTGTAGAAATTGTTTGTCAAAATGGATGACAGAAGAAGCAAAAAAATNAGGAATTGAAATCGATTATGAAGACTCCAGAGAAAAAGTTTATGGAATGCCTTATAATCTATGGAAGCAAAAATATCAAAAACCTGTAAAATAAAAATGAATATAATTTTGACTGGTGTTGCAGGATTTATTGGTTTTCATACAACAAAATTTTTTTTAAAAAAAAACTATAAAGTTCTTGGAATTGATAATTTAAACAACTACTACGATGTCAGTTTAAAATTGAATAGATTAAATCAACTCAAAAAGATTAAAAACTTTTCATTTGTAAAAAGTGATATTCAAAATAAGAATCTTGTAAATAATTTTAAAATAAAAAAATTTAATGCTGATTGTCTCATTAACTTAGCAGCACAAGCAGGTGTGAGACATTCATTAAAAGATCCATATTCCTATGTATATTCAAACATCTTAGGACAATTAAACATACTAGAATTAATAAAAAAAAAAAAAATAAAGAAATTTATTTATGCGAGTTCTTCATCAGTTTATGGTGGAAATAAAGTTCAACCCTTTTCTGTAAGTCAAAGAGTAGATAATCCTGTATCCTTATATGCAGCCTCTAAAAAGTCGTCGGAACTTATCGCTGAATGTTATTCAAAATTATATGGTATTCATTCGATAGGCCTTAGATTTTTTACTGTGTATGGTCCATGGGGTAGACCAGATATGGCGACTTTTATATTTACAAAAAAAATTTTAGAAGGCAATGAAATTCAGATTTTTAATTTCGGTAAAATGAAAAGAGATTTTACATTTATAGATGATATAGTTAATGGTATAAATGGAGCTGTAAATTTTAAAACTGATAAATTTTTTTTTCATAACATTTACAACTTAGGGAATAATAATNCAGAGAATCTTCTTGACTTTATAGGAATAATTGAAAAAAATCTTGGACTCAAAGCAAAAAGAAAATTTCTTCCGCTTCAACCCGGCGACGTTCCAGAAACATATGCAGATATAAAAGAAAGTAAAAAGGATTTAAATTTCAAGCCAAAAACAAAAATTATTGATGGAATACCAAAGTTTCTTGATTGGTATAAAAATTATTATTCGATTTAATATAATTTATTTATTTCTTTTTCAAAATATTTTAAAACATTTTTCTTTTTAATTTTCAGCGTTTGAGTCAAAAAACCGTCCTTATAAGTTAGTTCTTTTTTAATGAGTAGGAATTTTCTAATTCTTTCGTGTGCATTAAGATGCAAATTAGCTTCCTTAACAAGTTTGCTAATTTTTTGGTAACCAACTTTTTNTTCTGGAATAATCAAGGCTACTAAATATGGTCTTCTATCTCCAAAAACAACAGCTTGAATTATTTCTTTATTACGAATTAAAAGATTTTCTATTTTTTGTGATGAAATATTTTCACCTCCCGATGTCACAATTAAATCTTTTTTTCTACCAGTTATTACGATTCTATTTTTTTCATCCATATATCCCAGATCTCCAGTATGTAACCATCCTCTAATGATAGTTTTTTGTGTTAACTTTAAGTTATTCCAATATCCATACATTACATTTTTTCCCTTAACTAAAATTTCCTGGTCATCTGCTATTTTTACCTTGACATTTTTCACAGGCATACCAACAGTGCTAGTTTTGTTCATTAGAACAGTGTTGCAACTTATAAGTGGACTGGCTTCGGTTTGTCCATAACCTTGTAAAATTTGACAATTCATTTTTAAAAAGAAATCAGCTATTTTTGGATCCAATGCTGCGCCGCCAGATACAAAGGTTTTAAGATTTTTCCCAAAGATATTTCTTATTTTACTTTTTACTAAGAGTTCTAGTAATATTTCAAATAAAAAATTAAAAAAATTTTTTTCTTTTGAACCATTTTCAATAGTTTTTAAAAATAAATATCGAGAAAATTTATTTGTTTTATTTATTTTAATTATAATCTTTTTATAAATATTTTCATAAAGTCTTGGAACAGCATTTACAATAGTGGGATTTACTTCTTTGAAATCATTGGTGATATTTTCGAGTGAGTTACAATAATAGATTTTGGCTCCTATACTCAATGGAAAATATAATCCTGCCATTCTTTCATATGAATGTGAAAGTGGTAAAAATGATAAAAATCTCTCTTCTTTTAAATTAAAATTTAATAATAATTCATTTGCTGCCTCAACATTATGTAGAATGTTTTCATGTGAAAGCATGACACCTTTAGGTTTTCCACTTGTACCTGAGGTATAAATTATGGAGCAAATATCAGTTTTTCTAACTTTTTTCAGAATTAATTTTTTACTTTTTTTTGTTTCCGTGATGATTTTGTCAAACGATTTAAATTTTTCATTTTCTTCTATTAATAATATTTTATGTTTAATTTTTTTAAATACTTTCTCGTTATTTTTATAAATATTAATATTTTCCAAAACGATAAATTTGGGTTTACAGTCTTTAATGATAAACTCATTGTCCTCTGCGTTATTTGTTGAAAAACAAGGTACGGTGATACATCCGCAAGCCATAATTGCAATATCTGCAATAAACCAATCAATTCTGTTTGAACAGACAAGCATAATTCTATCTCCTTTTCTTACTTTTGCATTTAAAAAAAAAGATTGAATTTTTGAAATTGATACATTTAACTCATGGTAGCTCTTTCCAATCCATTTTTTATTTTTTTTGAAAAATAAAAATTTTTTTTGCGAATTTTTTTTCATTTGTGAGATAAATAATTCGCATAAATTTGAAATTCTTTTAAAATCCACTATATTATTCNCTTTATTCATAATTTTAAATTAAAACGAATTTTGAAAATGCCTCTAACAAAACTACCTGAATGGGATCTCAAAGATTTTTATCCGTCATACAAATCAAAAGAATTTAATTCTGAAATCACAAACCTTGATCAAAATATTAATATTTTTGTAAAAAAATATAAAGGTAAAATTTCAAAAAGTAACCCAAGTTTTATAAAAAAATCTATTGCTGAATTTGAACAAATTGAAGAAATTTTTGTGAAAATAAAAAGTTATATTTTTTTATTTCACTGTACTGATCAACTAAACGAAGAAAAAACTTCCTTTTATCAAAAAACACAAGAAATATTAATAAAACTTGAAAGTAAAATGTTATTTTATAATTTAGAGATTAATAAAATTAGTCAAACAGTAGTAAAAAGTTTATCAAACTCAAAATTCTTTCCATGGATAAAAATTCAAAGAAAATTTAAAAAATACCAAAAGAGTGAGTCTATAGAAAAAGTATTAATGCAAAAATCTATAACTAGTAATAATGCATGGGTAAGACTATTTGATGAGACAATGGCAAGACTTACTTTTAAAGTTGGGAATAAAAAATTGAATGAAAGTGAAGTTTTGAATTTAATGTCTTCAAATAAACCCTCTGTTAGAAAACATGCAGCCATTTCATTTGGCACAACCTTAAAAAAAAATATACATCTTTTTTCTTTAATTACGAACACATTATCTAAGGATTTAAATACAGAAAATACATTAAGAGGTTTTGAAACCTGTGATTCCTCGAGACATTTAAGCAATCAAGTTGATTCAGAAGATGTAACTTGCTTAGTGCAAACCGTTAAAGAAAACTATTCCAGTCTATCTCACAGATATTACAAATATAAAGCAAAAACTTTTGGTAAATCAAAATTAGATTATTGGGATAGAAACGCTCCTTACCCAGATCAACATTCAAAAGATATTTCATGGAGCGAAGCAAAAAAAATAGTACTTGAGTCTTATAGTAGTTTTGATAAAAGAATTTCAGAGATTGTAAAACTTTTTTTTAAAAATTCATGGATTCATGCCCCAGTTATGAAAGGTAAAACCTCTGGAGCGTTTGCACATCCCACCACACCCTCTTGTCATCCTTACATTTTATTAAATTACCAAAATAAAGTNAGAGATGTAATGACATTATCTCATGAACTTGGTCACGGTGTTCACCAATATCTAGCTAATCAGAACGGGTTATTACTTGCTGATACACCTCTAACATTAGCAGAAACGGCTAGTGTGTTTGGTGAAATGTTAACATTTAAATTTATATTAAAAAAAGCAAAATCAGAAATTGAACGAAAAACGGTCCTTAGATCAAAAATTGAGGATATGCTAAACACAGTTATTAGACAAATTTCATTTTATGAGTTTGAAAGATTGGTACACAATAAAAGAACTTTGGGGGAGCTAACAGTTGATGATATCAATGAAATTTGGTTAGAAACACAGAATGAAAGTTTAGGGAATTCAATAAGGATCTCTGGGGAATTTAAATATTTTTGGGCTTATATACCTCATTTTATACATTCCCCATTTTACGTTTATGCTTATGCGTTTGGTGATTGTTTGGTAAACTCCCTTTATGCAAAATACGAGGATGGGGAAGAAAGTTTCAATGAGAAATACTTTAATCTACTTAAATCCGGTGGAACTAAACATTATTCTGATTTATTAGATAATTTTGGTTTAAATCCAAAGGATCAAAAGTTTTGGCAGAGTGGGTTAAATATTATTAAAAATCTTATAGATGAACTTGAAAATTTAGGATAAGTTATTTTTTTATGTTAAAATTAATTATTCCATCAGAAAAGCATCCTAATGAGGACAGGGTAAGCATAACGCCTGATTGCGTCGCGTCTTTTTTAAAAATGGGTATATCTATTTTTGTTGAAAAAGACGCTGGTCTGAAGGCAACATTTAGTGATGAAATGTATATCAAATCAGGGGCTAAAATTTGTAAAACAACAAAAGAACTCTTCAAAGGGGCAAATATAATAGTAAAAATTCAAAGACCATTTAATAATTCAAAAATTAATGAATTTACTTTAATTGAAGAGAATTCTAGCTATCTAAGTCTTATATACCAAAATAAGTTTAAAAAAGAATTCGAAAGTCTTAAAAAAAGAAAGACAAATATCTTTGCTATGGAATTAATGCCTCGAATTTCTCGAGCACAAAGTATGGATGTATTATCATCTCAAAGTAATCTTGCAGGGTACAAAGCTGTTATTGATGCTGCTAGTCTTTATAACAAAGCTTTTCCATTAATGATGACTTCAGCTGGTACTGTTGCACCTGCAAAAGTTTTAGTTATTGGTGCCGGAGTAGCAGGGTTGCAGGCTATTGCTACAGCAAAAAGACTTGGTTCTGTTGTTTTTTGTTTTGATGTTAGAGCTGCAACAAAAGAGCAGGTTGAGAGTTTAGGTGGTAATTTTATTCAAGTTGAAAATAAAGATTCAGGTGAATCTGAATCTGGTTACGCCAAAGAAATGTCAAAAGATTACAGGAAAAAACAAGCAGTTCTGTTGGAAGAGAATCTTTCTAAGGTAGATATTGTAATTACAACAGCTCTAATTCCTGGAAAAACAGCTCCAGTTTTAATTACTAAAAAAATGATAAAAAAAATGAAACCGGGAAGTATTATTATGGACTTAGCCTCAGATTTTGGGGGTAATTGTGAATTGACAAAACATGGAGAAATCGTAGCTTTCGAATCAAAAAGGATAATTGGTCCTATAAATTTATCTTCATCAGTATCTCAAGACGCTTCAAGGCTTTATTCAAAGAATATTTTGAATTTCTTTAAAAATTCGTGTTCTGACGGTAAATTTACTGACTTTAATTGGAGTGATGAACTTGTTGAAGGAACATGTATATTAAAACAAAAAAAAAAATAGGTAAATTATGGAAACAGTAGATCCAATCATCACACTAGTCATTATTTTTGTCCTTGCTTGCATGGTAGGTTATTACGTGATTTGGGGTGTTACTTCTGCCCTTCACTCCCCATTAATGGCTGTTACTAATGCGATTTCTAGCGTAATCATAGTAGGTGCTATAATTGCCGCAGGACCAGAAGAATTAAATTTTTCCTCAATAATGGGCTTTTTAGCAATTGTCTTAGCCTCAATAAATATTTTTGGGGGATTTGTGGTATCTCACAGAATGTTATCGATGTTTAAAAAGAAAGAAAAAAAGAAATGATTATTAGTGCAAATATATCAGCAGTAGCATATTTGATATCAGCTATATTTTTTGTGTTAGCACTGAATGGATTAGCAAACCCAGATAGCGCAAGAAAAGGTAACTTATTCGGTATTATAGGCATGATCGTTGCTGTTATAACCACACTTTTAAGTCCTAACGTTGTATCTTATGAACTAATTATCCTAGGTATACTAATAGGCGGTTTGGTTGGAACTGTAATAGCTCTAAAAATTGAAATGACATCTTTACCAGAATTAGTTGCTGCTTTTCATTCATTAGTTGGTTTGGCGGCAGTCTTTGTTGCTGTAAGTGCTTTTTATTCTCCAGAAAGTTATGGAATAGGAGTTATAGGAAATATTAATGTAGCAAGTTTAGTTGAAATGGCTATTGGTGTTACTATAGGCGCAATTACTTTTACAGGATCAATTATTGCTTTTTCAAAATTGCAAGGTTTAATGAGTGGTGCACCAGTCAGTTTTAGTGGTCAACATCTACTAAACTTACTCATAGCACTTTCTTTAGTAGCTTTAGTAGTATTATTTGCTAAAAGTGAATCTAAAACAATTTTTTGGTCAATTATTATCTTATCTTTAGCTCTTGGAATTTTACTTATAATTCCTATAGGTGGAGCTGATATGCCAGTTGTTGTTTCAATGCTCAATTCTTATTCTGGGTGGGCTGCAGCAGGTATTGGCTTTACATTGAGTAACCATTTATTGATTATCGTCGGCTCTTTAGTTGGTGCTTCAGGTGCAATATTAAGTTATGTAATGTGTAAGGGAATGAATAGGTCTTTTTTTAACGTAATACTCGGAGGATTCGGAGTAGAAGAAGGGACCGAAAACAATTCTAAAGTTGAGGAGAGANCAGTAAAAACAGGAAGTCCTGAAGATGCTGCCTTTATTTTAAACAATTCGAATTCTGTAATAATTGTACCTGGATACGGTATGGCAGTCGCGCAAGCGCAACATGCATTAAGAGAAATGTGTGATACCTTAAAAAAAAATGGTGTTGGTGTTAAGTATGCAATCCACCCTGTGGCGGGTAGGATGCCTGGACACATGAATGTTTTATTAGCTGAAGCGAATGTTCCATATGATGAAGTTTTGGAATTAGAGGAAATCAATAGTGACTTTTCTAATACTGATGCAGTTCTGGTAATAGGTGCAAATGATATTACTAATCCTTCCGCCAAGACTGATAAGTCAAGTCCAATCTACGGAATGCCAATCCTGGATGTTGAAAACGCTGGCACAGTTTTATTTATTAAAAGGTCTATGGCTTCTGGGTATGCTGGGGTTCAAAATGAGCTTTTTTTCAGGGATAATACGATGATGTTATTTTCGGATGCGAAAAGGATGGTTGAAAATATAATTAAAAATCTAGATTAAAAACCTTCAAATTCAATTTTTTTTCTTAATAATTTCTTAAATCTTCTAGTAGATTCATTTAGTAAACGAGCTTTTTTTTCAGATGGTTTTTCATAGGCTCTTCTTTGTTTCATTTCGCGAAAAACACCTTCGCGTTGCATCTTTTTTTTCATTGCTCGCATGGCCTTTTCTATATTATTATCTTTTACGTGAACTCTAATTATTTTATTTCTCCTTTAAAAGTTTGCTTATAAATTATATAAAAAATAATGAATGTAAACAATTTTTTATAATTAATGTACACAGCAAAATTTAAAAATACTCTCATAGACACAATACTTGAAAATTTATCAAACGATAATTCCTTTTCTTTAGCAGTTGAAAATTCGTTAAGTAAATTAAAAATCAAAAAATCTGATCAAAAAAGAATTGAGGTTTACTATTTTCCAAATAACTTTCAAAGTTTTATAGAGGAATATATTAATAGAACTAATGATGAACTCTCAGAGCTAATAAAAAATAAATTACCATTTAAAAGTTTAAGGGATAAAATTGTCTATATTATTGGCGAAAGGTTTAAAATAATATCAAAATTTAAAAATGCAAATAGAAAGATTTTTAGATTTTGTTGTTTACCTCAGAATTTAGTTTTCTCTCAAAAAATGTTATTTAAGATTTCAGACGAAATATGGTATTTAACTAGTGATAAATCTTTAGACTTTAACTTTTACTCAAAAAGATTCATTCTTATGAATATATATTTTGCAACATTTATTTATTGGATGAATGATGAATCAGCAAATTTTGAAAGAACAAAAACTTTTTTAAAAAAACAAATAAATAAAACTACTATTATAGGTAAATATAAAAATTTACTTAAGAATGTCATAAGAAAATTTAATCCTCAGTGATTGTATAGTGAGCCATCTTTCTTTTTGCTTTAATGTCTTTCTTAAAATAGTCATAAAATTTAGAACTTTTCATAATTTTTTCTTTATTTAAATATTCACTACCTATAATATTTTTCATTACTGCGCTTTTAACAAATATATTTGGGTGGCATACACTTTGTTTTGAGATCGAATTAATAAGGTTATCAAATTGATTAAACTTACAACTATCTAATGACCAGTGTCCAGAATTATGTGGTCTTGGAGCTAGTTCATTTATCAAAATTGTATCATTTTTCAAAACAAACATTTCAACTGCTATAATTCCAATAAGATCAAAAGATTCGGCTATTTGTTCTGAAATAGAAATAGAATTTTTAATTATTGAGGTTTTAATTTTCGCAGGATACTTAGATGTTGATAAAATTCCATTAATATGGGTATTTTCAACAGGAGGGTATGAAATAACTTTTCCAAATATATCTCTACACACTATCACAGAAATTTCTAGTTCGAAGTCAACAATTTTTTCAGCAATGAAATGCTTAAGATTTTTTTTTTGAAATGATTTTATATTTTCTTGATTAATTTTGAATTGATTCTTTCCATCATATCCAAATTCGCAAGATTTGATAATAAACTCATTACCAAAGATTTTTTGAGTTGCTAATAAATCATCAAAGCTATTTATTTNNAGAAAATCGGTTGTTTTAATATTTTTAAGNGAATTCAAAAAATACTTCTCTTTAACTCTATTCTGTGTGATTTCAATTATATGAGCNGATGGAAGTAATTTTTTTTTACTCTCAATAAATTTCAAGGTAGGTAAGGGTATATTCTCAGTTTCAATTGTTANAATATCTACTTTATTAATAAACTCATTGATTTTATTTAGGTTGTTGAGTTCTCCTACAGACCANCCTTTACAAAATCTTTTTGAACTAAATTCAGGAGATTCAGAAAAAATATAAATTTCTTTTTTTTGTTTTTTCCCAGCCTCACACAAAAACATGCCAAGTTGTCCACCGCCTAATATACCTATTGAATTTATCATTTCTTAAATATTTATTTGTCTTTAGGATTTTTAGGAATGGAATTCGTTAAGCTTTTCCTAAATCTAATATATCTTTTTTTGATACTATCATTTGAAAGACTTAGTATCGAGATTGCTGCTAATGCAGCATTTTTAGCACCAGCTTGACCAATCGCTAGCGTTGGTACAGCGATTCCAGCAGGCATTTGGACTATAGATAAAAGACTATCGATACCTTTGAGTGTCTTCGATTCAACAGGGACTCCAAGTACAGGTAAATTTGATAAAGAAGCTATCATTCCTGGAAGATGTGCTGCTCCCCCTGCACCTGCAATTATTATTTTAACTGAGGAGTTATCAACAGATTTTGCATATTGATANAATCTTTCGGGAGTTCTATGAGCTGAGATTATTTTTTTCTCAGTGGGGATGCTAAACTCTTTGAAAGTTTCATGACTAATTGATAATGTTTTCCAGTCAGATTGGCTTCCCATAACAATAGAAACAATAGGATTTTTCATTTTTTTAATATTACATTNTAAATTTTGATTTAAAAAAACTAATATTTAAATTATTTGTATTTTTCAAACAGTTTTTCAAGCTCGTCTTTTGTACAAAAACCTAATTCAAATGGATTTTGTGCTCTAATATTTTGTGAATTCCAATGACTTCGATCTCTAATGGATTTTATAGTAGTCTTTGTAGTTCCGATTAATTTACAAGTCTTCGAATCAGGAAGATTCGGTAAATTTTTTAATATCCAAGATATCCCGTTCGGTTTGTCAGCTCTTTTTGATAAAGGTGTGTACTTGGCTCCCTTAGTTTTAGTCTTAGGTTGAGGAATATTTGTTTTAAGAAGCTTTAATTCTCTGTCATTGTTATTTTCACAGATCTTAATCTCCTCTGCAGATAATTCTCCATTTTCAATTGGATTTCTTGAGAGAACTCCTACTGAAACTTCTCCGTCAGCTATTGCCTGAATTTCGAGTTCGTGAAATCCAACAAAACTAGCTATTTGTTTAAATGTTAATGTTGTATTTTCTATCAACCAAATCGCCGTAGCTTTTGGCATTAGTGGTTTGTTCATATTATTAAGTCCTTTATTTAGTTCATGTTTTTAATATTATTTTTCCAATATGTTCTTTTGAATAAAGTCGTTTATGAGCTTTTACAACATCGTCTATTTTGAACACAGAATCAATCACTGGTTTTATTTTTCCTTTGAGTATTTCAGGAAAAATTTTATTTTCTAAGTCGTTTATAATTCTATTTTTAAATAATTCATCNCTAATTCTTAATGTAGAACCTGTAATTGTCAATCTTTTTAACATAACTCTCATCATGTTAATATTTACTTTATGACCTTTCTGAAAAGCTATATTGATTAATCTTCCATCATTGCTGAGTAAGTCTATGTTTTTTTGAATGTAATCACCACCAACCATATCAAAAATAAGATTAACACCTGAATTTTCGGTTTCTTTTTTTACTAATTCGTAAAAATCATCTTTATTATAGTTCATTACAAAATTAGCTCCAAGTTTTTCGCAAAATTTTTTTTTTTTTTCGGTTCCGACAGTTGTGTAAATTTTACAATTAAATAAACTTAATATTTGAATTGCAGTAGTACCAATTCCACTTGAACCACCATGAATGAGGACCTTTTCGCCTTTTTGAATCTTTCCACGAATAATCAAATTTGACCAACAGGTCATGAAGCATTCTGGTACTCCTGCTGCCTCTTCAAATGTAAGATTTTCAGGAAATTTAATAGTTTGATTTTCCTTAGCTACTGAAAATTCCGCATAACCACCACCGTCTAATAAAGAGCAAACTTTGTCTCCAATATTAAATTTTTTAACATCTTTACCAATTTTTTCTATAATTCCTGATACCTCAAGCCCAAGAATATCAGAATGGCCTTTTGGAGCAGGGTATAAACCTTCTCTTTGAAGTAGGTCAGGCCTATTCACTCCTATAGCCAAGTTTCTAATTAAAACTTCGTTATCTTTTGGTTCAGGAATGCCTGAATCCAAAACTTTTAATACACCAGGCAAACCTGGTTTATCAAATTTAACAATCTTCATAGAGATTTTATTTTTTTAAATTAAGATTTTGAAATCTTTTATTAAATCTTGCAACTTGACCCTCTGTATCTAATATTTTTGATGTTCCGCCAGTCCATGCCGGATGAGATGATGGATCTATGTCGAGTTTTAATCGATCTCCTGCTTTCCCATAAGTAGACCTAGTTTCAAAAGTAGAGCCGTCAGTTAGTTCAATTGTTACATTGTGATAATCGGGATGAATTTTTTTTTTCATTTTTATTTCTCTTTTAATTATTTCTTATTAAATATATAAATATTTCAAATTCAACAATTTTTTCAAAAATAAATTTTTATATGCACGAAATTTTTTTAGATTTAGCTAGCAAGACATTAAATGAATTATCAGTTTACTTGGAGAAATTTGATGAATTCTTAGAGATTGATTTTATAGACAACAATATTTCAATAGAAACAGATGAAGGAAAAGTTTTTATTATAAGTATTCATGAACCGTTAACTCAGATTTGGTATTCCTCTCCTATAAGTGGTGCTCATCATTTTGAGATGGGAGAGGAAAAAGATATTTTTAGTTGGATAAGTACACGAAATAAGAAGATTTTTTTATTTGAACTTTTAAAGCAAGAAATCGAAGAAGTAATAAATCATGCTTAAAGTTTTGAAAATTTTTAAAGTCAAAAATTTTTACCAATTATTTAAAGTTTTTATAGTTTTTGGTATTACCGGATCAGCCTCTGTTTTTGCCTCAGACTACGTATTACTTTTTTTAAATATTAATCAAGACTCATTTAATAACTTTCTTTATTGGACAATTAGAGTTTTAGTAGTCTTTCCTGTCTATCAAATTTTATTGATAATAGTTGGAACTATTTTTGGTGAATACAATTATTTTATGAGTTTTGAGAAAANATTTTTACGAAGGATGGGATTCAAAATAAAGTAGTTATCTATTTGTAAGTTTGATTTCAATTCTTCTATTCTTCTTGAATGCTTCAGCATTGTCTTGATCCAGGAGTGGATGAAATTCTCCAAATCCAGCNGCTACCAATCTACTAGGTGAAATTCCCTCATTAATTAAATATTTTACAATTTTGATCGCTCTAGCACTCGATAAATGCCAATTAGATGAAAATTCTCTTGTTGAAATTGGTCTTTTATCTGTGTGTCCATCAATTCTCAAAACCCAATCAATTTCTTTTGGAATAATTTTTGATATTTCAATTAAGCTTGATGCAATCTTTTTTAATTCGACAAGTCCAGTATCTTCTAAAGTATCATTTCCTGACTTGAAAAAAATTTCAGCAGGAAAAACAAATCTATCGTCAATTAAGATTATATCGTTTCTTCCTGATATAACACTTTTGATATTCTTTAAAAAGATTGATTGATATTCGCTCAATTCCTGAACTTTCCCCGCTAAAGCCAGATTTAATTTTTTACCTAAATTTTGGATTTTTACTCTATTTTTTAAGTCTTTTTCTTCTGCTTTATCCAATTGATTTGAAAGTGAAAAGATTTGTTTTTTTAGTTCCTCTATATTTTTTTCGAGATTTTTAATGGATATGATATTTTTTGAAATTACTTCCTCTTTTCTAGTAATCTCATTTTTATTTAAATCTATCTTTTTTTCCGCTTTACCTAGTTCTTGCTCTAAAGACTTTTTTTCTTCACTTAAATTAAAAATTTTTTTATCATTTAATNTCAAAGTAAATTTATTTTTTTTTAGAGAAATATCTAAAGACTTATTCTCCTCTTTTAAATTATTAACCGTACTTTGAAGATCAACATTTTTTTTATTAAGTTTACTATTCTTTTTGATTTGTATAGATAATTCCTCATTTAAACTTCTCAATTTTATATCTAGTTTAGATATTTGATTTGTTTTTTTCCCGAGTATTTCATTAAAATATACTTGTGCAACACCAGAAATCATTATTGTAAATATGGTAACAATTAAGAGTGTTGCTAAAACATCAACAAAACCGGGCCAGATATTAAACTGGTTATGTCTTACTTTTGATAATTTCATTTACTATTTATCTCTCTTAATGTTAGCTATAGTTTTTGAGAGTATTTTTATTTCATCTGCTACAATTTTATTTGTGTTAATGTTTGTATTAAGAAATTGATTGATTTCGGAAAGTGATTTAACAATCATATCCTGATTTAATTGTTGTTGCTCAATGCTAGAAGTTGATTTTTTAAGATTTTCCGTTGTAGATTCAATCAAAGATTCAATGTAAGCTGGCGCAAAATCATTTTTAATAGAATCACTAGTTGAGTTCGAAATTTTTGTGAAATTCGCTAATTTTTCCTCTACTTCATTAAAAAATCTATTTTGAGCTTGTCCAGATTGTAGATCTAGAAAACCTAATATTAATGAACCTCCTAATCCAAATAACGATGAGCTAAATGCTGTTCCCATTCCTGAGAGAGGCTTTTCTAATCCGTCTTTTAAAACAAAAAAAAGTGAATCTGTATCCTTAGAGAAGTCTAAATTTTTTACTGTTGATGAAACTGAATTAATTGTCTCTAAGAGTCCCCAAAATGTACCTAACAAACCAAGAAATACAAGTAGGCCTATAAAATACCTAGAAATTTCTCTCATTTCAAACAACCTATTTTGTAAACTTTCCATAATTGAAGTTAATCCGATCTGGGTAAGACGAATATCACCCATTTGAGAGCGCATAATTTGTGACATGGGTTTTAATAGCTTTGGTGTTCTTATAATTTTTGAGGGTTTTTTTTTATCTGACATGAAAGATTCCATCCAATTGATTTCGGGTGCTAAAACCAAAATTTGTCTGAACATCAAAATAATTCCCAACACTAAAACTGCAATTATTACAGAATTTAATGTAGGATTAGTATTAAAGAAAATATTTAACTTTTCTAAATTATAAAGAAAAAAAACAGATATAATAATTAAAAAAGCAATCATCCTAATTATGAACTTACTTAAAATTTTCATTTTACATTTCAATAAAATTAAGGATTATTTCATCATCATTGTCATTATCTGTCGTTAAGCCTTTATTATTTGTTTTAATTTGTATTCTGTTGTGAGAAATTCCTAACTTAATTAGGTGTGCTCTAATTAACAGAAGTCTTGATTTTAAAAGTCTTTTGTTTGTATTATTTACTTTGTAAGTTGGTTGAATCTCAATTTTAATTGGTTTCTCTTTTACTGCGTTTACATATTCGGAGATTTTCATCATTTGTTTAATGTCTAATTCTACTTTATCTTTCTGATAATAAAATATTTCAGTTTTTTGCGTAAAATTTTTATGTTTTAATTTTACTATTGGTTGGACACTATTTAATGCAGTTATAAGTTTTTTGTCCTTGTCTGATTTTTTTGCATACTTTTCCTCTGCAATTATTTTTTTTGGCAGCTCTTTTTTTTCAATTTGAACTTTTGAACTAGCAGTATCATCATTTAGAACTAATCTATTAGCTATATTTTCATCAAAGAAATATTTTGTATTATCGATAGACTTTTCTTTGTATTTTTCACTCTGATTGTTGTAACTTGAATATTTTCTTTTTCTAATTTCTTCATCTCTTTTTTTAGCCATTTCGTTTAAACGAATCTTTTCGTTAATTTTATTTGAAATTAATTCTGATTCTGTTTTTGGTTTAATTAAGGATAAATCCTTTTCCTCTTTTAAAATTTTATAACTTATACCTTTTTTAGATAAATCGTCAGAAATTTTAATTTCTTTTTCTTTTTTTATCAGATTAAGTTTAGCCAAAGCCTCACTTTTTTTTTTTTTCCGCAATCATTTTGGCTTGTAATATCTTCAGGTCTTCAGCTTCTTTTTTTTCAATCTGCTTTCGAAGTCTTTTTTGCTCAGCCAACTCTTTTTTTAGTAATTGCTCTTCAATTTCTTTTTCTTTTTTTAATTTAGCTTCAAGTGCTTTTTTCTTAGCTTCTTCTTTTTTCTTTTCTGCAATAAGTTTTTGTTTTTCAAGCTTAATTCTATTTGCTTCAGCCTTTTTCTCTTCTTCTTTTTTTCTTTTAACTTTTGCTAATTCTTTCTTTTTCCTCTGTTTTTCAAGCTCTCTTTCTTTTTTTTCTCTAAGAAATTGAGCTTTTCTTTCTGCTTCGATTTTCTTTTTTTCTGCAATCAATTTCTGTTTTTCAAGCTTTATTCTGGCAGCTTTAGCTTTTTTTTCTTCTTCCCTTTTTCTTTTAATATCAGCAAGTTCTTTTTTTCTTTTTTGCTCCTCTAATTNTTTTTCTTTTTCTAATTTAAATGCTTTTGCTTTTGCCTCAGCCTCCGCCTTTTTTGCTTCTGCTTGTTTTCTTGCTTTAATTTTTCTTTGCTCTTCTTCTGCCTTCTTCTTATTTTCAAGTTCTATTCTTTTTCGTTCAGCTAATCTTCTTTTTTCCTCTTCTTTTTCTAATTTTATTTTAAGCTTTTCTTTTTTCTCTCTNTCTCTTTCAGCTTTTCTTAAAGCTTCTTGCTCTTTAAGTTCACGTTCTTTTTCAGCTTTTCTTAAAGCTTCTTGTTCTTTAAGTTTACGTTCCTCTTCAGCTTTCCTTAAAGCTTCTTGTTCTTTAAGTTTACGTTCTTTTTCAGCTTTTCTTAAAGCTTCTTGCTCTTTAAGTTTACGTTCTTCTTCAGCTTTTCTTAAAGCTTCTTGNTCTTTNAGTTTACGNTCTTNTTCAGCTTTTCTTAAAGCTTCTTGCTCTTTAAGTTTACGNTCTTTTTCAGCTTTTCTTAAAGCTTCTTGNTCTTTAAGTTTACGTTCTTNTTCAGCTTTTCTTAAAGCTTCTTGCTCTTTAAGTTTACGCTCTTCTTCAGCTTTTCTTAAA
>NZHE01000014.1 GCA_002691145.1 Rickettsiales bacterium | reverse complement strand
CCCCCATTGTCCAATATTCCCCACTGCTGCCTCCCGTAGGAGTCTGGGCCGTGTCTCAGTCCCAGTGTGGCTGATCATCCTCTCAGACCAGCTATAGATAGCAGGCTTGGTAGGCTTTTACCCCACCAACAACCTAATCTAGCGCGGGCTCATCTAAAAACAGCCGAAGCCTTTACCCCGGAGGGATTATGCGGTATTAGCTATCGTTTCCAATAGTTATTCCCCATTTTTAGGTAGATTCCCACGTGTTACTCACCCGTTCGCCACTAAGGTAACCGAAGCAAGCTTCGGGCCTCCGTTCGACTTGCATGTGTTAGGCATGCCGCCAGCGTTCGTTCTGAGCCAGGATCAAACTCTCAAGTTTGATATAATTACAAAAAATTGTAATTTTGACCCAACACAACTGACATATAAGTTATAATAACTTACGTGTTGAATGTGTTGGTAGTTTGTGTCACCACCTACACATCCCTTAAAAAATATTTAATTTTCAAATAGCATGTACAAATAACATATGTACGGAGAATTCTTATATGCTTATTATTGCTAGTGGTCAATCATTTTTTCAATTTTTTTTATTAAAAAATTTCCAAAACATATTTAATGCTATATAAATTTATAATATTTTATGTTTAATCTATTTAAAAAAAATTTCAATCAGTTGCTATTGATTCTTTTTATGTACATTTCGTATACTGGATTAGAACAATTTACCCTTTTTAAAGATTCCATTGATTCAGGAACAAAGGTTAGTAAAAAGGATAAAATATCTATTACAGAAAATAATTCCAGCAATAGGCAACTAACAAAAAAAATTATTACTGAAAAAATAGTTGAAAAAAAAATTGAAATTGCAAAATTCTCATCTCCTGATTTTTTTTCTGACTCAGAATTTCAAGAAAGTATTACAAATGATGATTTGATACCTGTTGGTGAAAAAATTCTTTTTTCAGGAATACCTATTCCCAAATCAAAGCCGATGCCACAAATAAATAATTATACAAAACATTACTCAGCATCGCTCAAAAACTCAAAGGAACTTCAGCAATTTATTAATCATGTTTCTTCTGATATACACGAGGAACGAAGAATTTTAAATTTAGTTAAAGAAGAAATTAACTTTAAGGTCAGTGATAATTTAAAAGTTTCTTTTTCGAAAATAAATGGTTCAGAAATTTTGTCAGAAATTTCAGTTTTTAAAAATAATCTTCATGAGGTGAATATTCGTAGAAACACATTCGGTGAATTCATAAGTCAATTTGTAAGAGCACCGACTGAAAGAAAAATAGTTAGAAATAAACTCATTGTATTAAATAATATTAGTTCAAGTTTAAATAACATAAAGCTTCCAAAGGTTATAAGAGATACATTTATCAACCAATTTAGTTTCAGTGTTGACTTTCAAAGAGATATTAATGAGGGTGACATCCTCGAAATTCTTTATGAGGCTAACTACACCAAAAATAATCATCTTGTGGGCAAACCAGAGTTGCTTTATGCTTCAATGAGTTTAAACAATCATAAAATTGAACTTTTTAGATACAAATTATCGAATGGAAAAATAGATTACTTTGATTCCTCAGGTAAAAGTATACGAAAATCTATTATGAGAACACCAATAAGCGGAGCGAGATTATCTTCACGTTTTGGAATGAGAAAACACCCAATACTTGGATACAGCAAAATGCATAGGGGTGTAGACTTTGCTGCAAGAAAAGGTACCCCAATAATGTCAGCTGGTGATGGAAGAGTTTCATTTGCAGGAAGAAACGGTTCTTATGGAAAATTTTTAGAGATAAGACATCTAAACGGATTTAGCACACGATATGGACATTTGCATAAATTTGCAAAAGGTATTAAAAAAGGTAAAATTGTTAAGCAAGGGCAAATCGTAGGGTATGTGGGAAATACTGGTAGAAGCACAGGCTCTCATCTTCATTATGAGGTAAAACATAAAAATAGGATAATTAACCCAATGACTTTGAAACTTCCATCAAGGATAGAGGTTATTGATGAAGAGATGCCAAATTTTTATGCAAATGTTTCGCTCATGCGTGAAAGACTATCCACAACTCCAATTTCTGATAAAAAATCTATTTTTGCGAGAGAATAACTATTCATCAGTTAATCCGCCATTGAATGCCTTTAAAGCCTCAACTCCATCGGTTGTAACAGAAATTTTTTTGTCTTTACCCTCCTCCTTAGACTCTATTCTTTTATTTTTTTGGAATTCAGCTCTTTGCGTTCTCGAGGGTTTTTTATCATCTGAAAAGTTATTCGACTGGTTAAAACCTTCATTTTTTACATCTAAAACTTTCTTAACCTGTAATTCACCATTCGAGCTTGATGAGTTAATCACTCTTTGATAATGCTCTGCATGCTGAAAATAACCTTCGGCTTTAATCCTGTCTCCATTAGAAGAAGCATCTTGAGCTAAAGCTAAATATTTTTCCAGTATTTTGGGAACGCTACCTCTTGGCTTAGATAGATTTGAGGAATTATCAAAAATCCTATTGAAACCGTTTTTCCTTGCAGTATTACGATTTCTTCTCTTATGATTTGAATTTGTTGTTCTTCTAGTTATCAATTTTAAATATAATTTTACAGCTAATATATAGCATTTAATATAAGGATATTCAAAATTACCATAATAAAAAAATTATTCAAATTATTTTTTCTTTAAACTAAATACTATATTTCTTATACTCCCATTTAGATCTTTAAAAGTACCTATTTGAAGAAAACCATCTGCTAAAAAAATATCTCTTATTTTTTTGTAATTATTAGAATATATCTCAACACATAAAAAACTATTTTTATTAAGAAAAAACTTTGCATTCTTGGAAATTTCTAAATAATGATGAACTCCAGACTCACCTCCATTAAGTGCCATGAAAGGATCATAATCTTTAACTTCAGATTCTAGGTTTTTTATTTGTTTAAGTGGAATGTATGGAGGATTTGAGATTATTATATCAAACTTTTCATTTATATTCTCAAACCAATTACTTTTTATAAATCTAATACTATCTTTTATCTTAAACCTGTCTGCATTTTTTTTTGCAATATTTAGAGCCTCAGTTGACAAATCAAGCCCAACGCCTAAAAATTTTTTATTAGATATCTTGTTTAGTTCAAGAATCAAAGTAATTAATAGGCAACCTGTTCCTGTCCCTAAATCTAAAATTTTAATTTTTTTTTTTTTTTTAATTTGAAAATGAAATGTTTTATTGTTTCAATTATAATCTCACTGTCAGGTCTGGGATCTAAAGTAAACTTGTTGATTAGAAATTTTCTTGAATAAAACTCTTTTACTCCATAAATTCTTGATATTGGCTTTCCATGACATCTAAAGTAAATCATTTTAAAAAACTTTTTCAGTTTTTTTTGCGAAATGAAAATGTTTTTATTAATTAAGAGCGATAAGCAATTTTTTTTTAGAACTTTTGATAAAATTAATCTTGCTTCATGCCTAGGTCTTCCAATATTTCTTAATTTAAGTAAATTTGATGCAAAATTATGAATTTTTCTTACCGATGTATCTGTCATTTTAATTTATCGTAGCTAATTTTTTTGCGTTATCGTCTGACCTAAGAGCAATTATTATTTCATCTAGAGATTCACCCTTTAAAATTTGTTCAAGTTTGTATAGAGTCAACGATATTCTATGGTCAGTGACCCTTCCCTGTGGATAATTATAAGTCCTTATTCTTTCTGATCTATCACCACTTCCAACCTGAGTTTTTCTGTCAAGGGCTCTTTCTTTTTCTTTCTTTATTCTCTCAGACTCAAATATTCTTGACCGTAGAACTGTCATTGCTTTAGCCTTATTCTTATGTTGAGATTTTTCGTCCTGACATTGAGAGATAATACCTGAAGGAATGTGAGTTATCCTAACTGCACTATCTGTAGTATTTACAGATTGCCCACCAGGTCCACTAGATCTAAAAATATCTATTCTTAAATCTTTTTCATTAATATTTATATCAATATCACTAGCCTCTGGAAGCACTGCTACCGTTGCAGCAGAAGTATGTATTCTACCTCCTGATTCTGTTTCAGGCACTCTCTGAACTCTGTGAGTTCCTGATTCATATTTTAATTTTCCAAATACACTCTTTCCCGTTACATTAATAATAACCTCTTTTATTCCATCGTGATCGGTTTCAGAAATATCAATTAACTCAGTACTCCAATTATGGAGTTCAGCATATTTATTATACATTCTGAAAAGTTCGGAAGCAAACAGTGCAGCTTCCTCTCCACCTGTTCCAGCTCTAATTTCAATAATTGCATTCTTTTCATCAGACTCATCTTTTGGTATTAACAAGATTTTTATCTCTTTTTCAATTTCTGACAATTTAATTTGAATTGAATCTTTTTCAAGCTTTGCTTCTTCTATTAATTCATTATCATCAGAATTGAATATTTCTGTTAAATCATCTAATTCTTGGCTTAACTTATTACGTAACTTTATTTTTGCTGCTAAGGGAGTCAAATCGGCAAACTCTTTTGAAAGTTTAGCAAATTTGTTATTATCTGAAATATTTCCTTCAGAGAGTTCTTGTTCAATTTTCTTGTAGTTAATTAAAATATTCGTCAACCTTAATTCAAAAGACATAAATAATCACTTTATCAAAAATTTAAAAAAATTATAAAGTTCAATTTCTTTACTGTTAGACTTCTCAAGTTTGACATATTCATTAATTTTCTTTTCCAAAAAAATCATCTTTTCAGGTTTCAAATTAAATAGTCTTGAGATTTCTGGCATGACCTTATCTAAATTATCAAAAAATTCATCATTTGAATATAGATTGTTATTCAAGAATTCAGGTGACTCTTTTTGATTAAATTGCTCTAGATCATTTAAATCAAATAAAAAACAATTATCAATTGAACCTGAATCAAGTTCAATATTCCCTGGTATATTTGAATCTATCAAAAAAATTGGTTTTTGTTTCCTGTATTTTAAACCCTCTATAATCTGTTCTTTCTTAATCAAAATCTTATCAGACTTAAAACTTGTAATGATAATATCAAAAGATTTGAAATAGTACTTTAGATTATTTAAAAAATTATTTTTCTGCTTTTTATTTAGTAAACTTGATTCTGAAATTATATTTTCATTTCGAAAATTTTTCAATATTGTGCCAGAAATTTCATTTTTTCCAACTAATAATATTTTCTGAAATCTTACATCTCCAAATATTCTTTTTGCTATTACTAATGCAGACTGAGCAATTTGCTCTGGCTTTGATGAGAATAAGAAATCAACCATGAGATTAATTGTTTTTTTTAAATTTGCTTATAAAAAAATCTTTAATTTGTTCAACTTCAATTACTTCTTGCACTCCAGTAATAAAGTCTTTGTATAATAATTTGTTATCTTTAATTTCCTGTTCACCTATAATAATTACGCCCTTAGAATTTAATTTGTTTGCTTTGACAAATTTTTTTTTAATATTTCCGTCATAAATACCATGAAACGAAACATCTTTAAACTTGATTAATTTTTTTAATAACTCAAAGATCATATTATTATTATTTCTAGATGTTGAAATTATCGAGATAATATTTTTTTTCAGTTTGCTCTGATTAGTCAATAATTGGATTCTTTCTACACCTGCAGCCCATCCAACTCCACAAATATCCTTTCCGCTTATTTTCTCTACCAACCCATCATATCTTCCACCTGCAAGCAAAGTATTTTGCGATTTTTTTTCTTTTGAAACAAATTCAAATACTGAATGATTATAATAATCAAGCCCTCTTACAAGTTTAAAATTTTCAGTGAAATCTACTTTTAAACTTATTAAAAATTCCTTTAAATTTTCATAAAATATCAGTGAATCTTTATCCAACGAATCTTTTATTTTAGGAGCACTTAATAAAATCTTTTTATCTGTTTCATTTTTTGAGTCTAAAATTCTTAATGGATTTTTTTCTAACCTACTTTTGCTCTCAATTGAGAGTTCGCTCTCATACGGCTCCAAATATTGGATGAGTTTTTCTTTGTATTTTTGTCGTGATTTTAAGTTTCCAATCGTATTAATTTCAAGTTTTACATACTTTGATATGTCCAAACTTTGCATCAACTGATCAGCCAAGAAGATTACTTCTAAATCACAAAAAAAAGATGGTTGATTGAAATATTCTACACCGAATTGATTAAATTGTCTTAACCTTCCGGCTTGAGGCTTTTCTCTTCGAAACATTGGACCGTGATAAAAAAATTTTTGATTTTGTTTTTCATACAACGAATTGCTTACTAAAGCTCTTGCCATCGGGGCTGTTCCTTCAGGTCTCAATGTCAAATTTTCTTGCCCTTGATCTATAAATGCAAACATTTCTTTTGAAACTACATCAGATGTAAGACCAAGAGTTTTAGAAAACAGGTCTGAAAACTCTAAAATCGGTGTTTGAATTTTTTTATAATTTAAATGTCTACAAAGATTTGTTGCTTTAGATATTATATTATCAAAAGAATATAGTTCTTCTTCTAAAATATCATGAGTTCCTTTAACTGTTCTAATTTTGCTCAATTGTAATATTTTCAAACATCAGAGTTTTTATGTAATTCAATTTCTTTTTGTTCACATAAATCCACAAGATGTTGTATCATATCGCCATCTCTGAGTATGTGATGCTTTTGCCCATTTAAATAAACTTGGTGTACTTTACCTCCTGTAATCCCTATATCCGTCTCTTTTGCTTCACCGGGTCCGTTTACCACACAACCAATTACAGACAAAGTCATTGGACTAGTAATATGCTCAAGCCTTCTTTCAAGCTCTTGAACTGTTTCGATGACATTATATTGCTGCCTAGCACAAGACGGACAAGAAATTATATTTACTCCCCTATGTCTAAGATTTAGCGATTTTAGTATATTAAAACCAACTTTAATTTCCTCAACCGGATCTGCAGAAAGTGATACTCTTATAGTATCCCCAATTCCCGCCCACAATAAAGAACCCATTCCAATTGAGGATTTTATTGTTCCGGGAATTAAGCCACCAGCCTCTGTTATACCTAAATGAATAGGATAATTGCATGCATCAGAAATACCATAATACGCAGCTACTGCGAGAAAAACATCAGAAGCTTTGCAACTAATTTTGAATTCAAAAAAATCATTATCCTCTAAAATCTTCACATGATTCAATGCCGATTCAACCATAGCTTCAGGACAGGGTTCTCCATATTTTTCAAGAAGTTCTTTTTCCAAACTACCAGCATTAACTCCAATTCTCATAGAACAATTATTATTTTTTGCAGCTTTAATTACTTCTTTCACTTTCGCGATCTTCCCAATATTTCCAGGGTTAATTCTTAAACATGCAGCCCCAGATTCAGCTGCTTCTATTGCTCTTTTATAATGGAAATGAATATCTGCAATAATTGGAATATTTGTGTTTTTAACAATTTGTTTTAAAGCTAAAGTGGATTCTTCATCAGGACATGAAACCCTCACAAGATCTGCTCCTACATCCTCAAGAGAACGAATCTGATTTATTGTTGATTGTATATCTGTTGTGAGAGTGTTTGTCATAGACTGAACAGTTATCGGTGAATCTCCACCAATTTTTACGTTTCCAACCAAAATCTGTTTAGTTTTTTTTCTTTGTATATTTCTCCAAGGTCTTAAACTCATTTACTTATTCCTTAAAATTAATCAATCGCTAAACTTGAATATTCTAATAATGATACATTTTTTTTTACAGACCCTTTTGTTCCCAATTTAGGAAGAGCTTTATCATTCAATAATAAAATAAAACCACCTGCATTACCAGTATGAATAAAAAAATTTGGATTTATTTTGTCAATGACTAAAGAAATTGTCTCGCCTTCATTAAAAACTTTTGATTCAATTATATTACCATCAACTGATTCAACCTGAAACCAAGTTTCATCTATAAATTTTACTACAAAAATTTTAGTTGAAAGACTATTAGAATTTTGAGTTTTTATATCATTTGATGTTTCAAACTCTGAAAAAGTATCTTTCAAAAAATTTTCGTCTAAGATAAGTACATTTTTAGGCGACTCTTGAATTATTTTTACAACTTGAGTTTTATCGACAACCTGTTCAGTTGAATCAACAGTTATGTTTTGATTAATACTATAGCCCATGTAAATTACTAAAATAATAATTAAACTTACCAAGGACGCAAAAATTAAAGATAAAAAAAATTTGTTTTTAGAAAAATTATTTTTTTCTTCAATACGAGGAATATTTCTAAGATTCAGCTTGTTATATTCTTCGTGTAATAAATTTAAATCGTCATTAATCTTTAATTCAAAATAGTTTGCATAACATTTAATAAAACCTTTTAAATAAACATAATCGGGCAAAGCTTCAATTTTTCCACCCTCAATTGCTAAAAGATAACTTCCTCTTATCCTCAAACTCTTGGAAACAGTTTCAATTTTTATTTTTTTAAATTTTCTGGCATCGCATATTTTTCTTCCGATATTTTTTATTATAATTTCAAAGTTAGACTCAAAAGATTTTGGTAATTCTGGGTTCATATTATTTATTTTTAAATTGTTTTAATAGTCCTTCTTTTGCTTGAAAAACAATTTCATTAATGATTTCCTCAACACTCTGAATTTTTTTTACCATTGACACACTTTGCCCTGCCATCAAAGAACCATTATCTACATCTCCATCTATTACTGCTTTTTTTAATGAACCTGCCCAAAATTTTTCTATTTTTAATTGTGCTTCTCTTAGGGAAACTCTCTTATTTTCAAGCTCTAATAGAACTTTTTTTTGCTCCTCCCAAAAAAGTTTTGTCGCTTTATTTGTAATAGCACGAACTGGAATTACAGGCAATCTATCATCGAGTTGCGAGGATATTTGTGCATTCCTTGACTCAGACCTAATGAAAATATTCTTGAAATTTTCATGAGCAATAGATTCATTAGCACATACAAATCTAGTTCCAATTTGGCATCCAGACGCACCC
Organism: Rickettsiales bacterium; assembly: GCA_002691145.1. Lineage (GTDB taxonomy): Bacteria > Pseudomonadota > Alphaproteobacteria > Methylaequorales > Methylaequoraceae. Next base: position 243,531 of record NZHE01000014.1, on the reverse strand, counting down.
TGTTGCAAATAATTTAAAAAACTCTCTCCCCTACCTATTCCTCCTGCAATAAAAATGGGAATTTCATTAATAAAGGGTAATATTTCTTGAACTAAAACACCAGTAGAAACAGGACCAACGTGACCACCAGCTTCACTACCCTCAATTATTAAAGCATCAATTCCATTTGCTTCTAATTTCTTAGCTATTCTCAAAGATGTCGCAAACCCTATAGTTTTTATATTATTATTTTTTAAATATAAAATTTGACTCTTTTTAGGAAATCCACCAGCAAAAACTACATATTTTACATCTGTTTCAATACAAATATCTAAAAGTTTTTGAAGTTCAGGATGCATCAATATCAGGTTTACGCCAAAATTATATTTAGTTTTAATCTGAGTTTGTTTTATCTCATACTTTAATTCTGAAGGGTTCATTGAGCCACAAGCTATAATTCCAAATGCACCCGCATTCGAGATTGCAGAAACAAGGTTATTTTCGGATAACCAGGTCATAGCACCGCCCATAATTGGATATCTACAATCTAAAAATTCATTTCCTTTTTCAATAATTGTAGTAAATCTTTGGTTAACGATATTTTGTAAATCCGTCATTTATCTAATCTATATGCTTTATGAAGTTCCTTGAGAGCAATGTTCTTTTTTGATTTAAGGATTAGTACACTTATTTTTATTTCAGATGTTGAAATCACTTGTATGTTTATTTTATTTTTTGCCAGGGTTTCAAACATTTTCTTTGCTACTCCAATATGGCTCTTCATACCTAGTCCAACAACTGATATTTTACAAATTTTCTTATCAATATGCATTGCATTGAAGTTTATTCTTGAACCTTTCAAAGCTTTCTCAGCAACATTTACTTCATTTTTGTTCATAGTAAATGTTAAGCTAGTTAATTTCCCATCGTCTGTGATATTTTGTACTATCATATCAATATTTAAATTTTTTGCAGCTAAAGAACTAAATATTTTGTACGCAATACCTGGTTTATCGGGGATACCAATTAATGTTATCTTAGCATCTTCGTCAGATGATGATATGCCAGTAACTAACTCTTTTTCCAAATCTTTACTTTCTTTTACAACTAATGTTCCTTTTTTTTTAATAAAGGAACTTCTTACATGAATCTTAATATCATATTTCATAGCTAATTCAACTGATCTAGGATGAAGAACTTTTGATCCAAGAGAGGACATTTCTAATATTTCTTCATAACTAATAGTATTAATTTTCTTCGCATTTGAGACAACTCTTGGATCAGAGGTATAAACTCCTTCAACATCAGTAAAAATTTCACAGACTGGGGCTTTTATTGACGCGGCAATAGCAACTGCACTTGTATCAGAACCTCCCCTGCCTAAGGTTGAAATTCTATTAAATTTATTTAATCCCTGAAATCCCCCAATGACCAAGACATCATATTCACGTAGCATAGAAATTAAATTATTATTATGAATTTTTTTAATCTTTGATTTTCCATATTGCTGATCTGTTTCTATAGGTATCTGCCAACCTAAAACTGAACGGGCTTTAATTTTTCTTTTATTTAAATATGCTGCAACCAAACCAGATGAAACTTGTTCTCCTGATGATATTACAGTGTCAAATTCTGCATTAAAATGATCATTATTATAAATTAAAAACTTTTCAATTAATTTATTCGTATTATTACCCATAGCTGAAACTACAACAATAACTTTATTTATTTTCTTCAATCTTTGAGTTATAATTTTTGAAATATTCTTTATTTTTTCAAAAGTACTTAAAGAAGTTCCACCAAATTTTAAAACTGCTATTTCCATAAATGACTTATTAGATTAATATCAAACAATAATAAAAAATTATTTTTATAATATGACAAAAAAAATTAATAATCCATCTTCACGCAATTTAAAAGAAAATAAAAAATTTGATTATTTTTATAATGAATGGTGGGATTTAAATGGCCCATTTAAACCACTTCACAATTTTAATGAACTAAGAATTAATTTTATTAAATCACAAATCTTTCTTGGTAAAGTTAGTCCTGATAAAGAATTTAAAGGGCTAAAAATATTAGATGTAGGATGCGGTGGTGGAATTTTATCTGAGCCCCTAGCAGCTATGGGTGGCTTCGTCACTGGTATTGATACAAGTAAAAAGGCCATTAGCATAGCGAAATCCCATTCAGAGCAAAACAAACTTAAAATCAATTACCTATGTTGTGAATTATCAGATTTAAATGTTTTAGAAAAATTTGATGTAATTATATGCATGGAGGTTTTAGAACATATTGATAACATAGATTTTTTTTTAGAATGTGTATTAAGTAGATTAAAGCCCAATGGCGTATTAATTGGCTCAACCATTAATAGAACTATTAGCTCTTACGTGTTTGCAATTCATGTAGCAGAAAAATTTTTGAAACTTTTACCGAGAGGCACTCATGACTGGAAAAAATTCATTAAACCAATTGAATTAGAGTCAAAACTACTTTTATCTGGTTTTAAAAATACTTTTTTTAAAGGTTCTATTTTTAATCCCATAAATGAAAATTGGTATTATAACTTTTCAAAAAACATAAATTATTTTTTTTCTGCAAGAGAATAAAACTTATTAAAGCGATATGTTTTTAATACTTTGTCATTGAAGGTATTTTTCTCCTTGCAATCTCAACTAACTTTAAATCAATTTTCGCTGAAATAACTTCTGGATTATCCTTACCTTCAGCTAGAGTATTTCCCCATGGATCAATTATGACTGAATGACCAAACGTTTCTCTTCCATTATCATGTTTACCACATTGACATGCTGCAAATACAAAGCAACCATTTTCAATTGCTCTACTTTTTACAAGCGGATGCCAATGAACTTTGCCTGTAGTTTTAGTAAAAGCTGCTGGTATTGAAAGAAACCTAGCTCCTTGTTTCGAAAGTTTTTTGTAAATTGAAGGAAACCTTAGATCATAACAAATCGATAATCCTAACTTACCCCATGGTAGTTTACATGTTTTAATCACTTTTCCAGCATCATAGTTTTTGGATTCTAAATAATTTTCTTTTTCAGATAGATAAACATCAAATAAATTAATTTTGTCGTAAGTCTCTAATACTTTGCCAACAGGATTAATCACATATGAACGATTTAAAAATTTTTTATTTTTTGTTTTAAATGGTAATGAACCTATTGAAATAAAAATCTTGTATTTGACTGCACATTTAATAATAAATTGCAAAAATTTCATACTTTTTGAAAATTTGTTTAATAACTCTACCGAATCTGAAAAAATTCCAACACATTCTGGTAAAAAAACAACCTCACTTTTAAGTTTTACTGCCTCAACTAAAAGTTCATTTACCTGATTTATATTTTTATCTTCATTCTCAGATGAGTTAGTTTGGATACATGAAACTATAAATTCCTGTTTATTTTTCATTAATTTTTTTATCAAAAAAACCAGTATTAACTGCATTAATTAGATCTTCACAACCTCCAATATGAAAATCATCAATAAATATTTGAGGAACAGTTTTTCTACCTCCAGACTTTTTAATCATTATATTCTTTGAATTTTGATCGCCATCTACTATTATTTCCCTGTAATCATGACCTTGTTCAACTAACACTTTTTTTGCAGTTGTACAATATGGACATATTAAGGAAGTAAAAATACTTATTTTTTTCATATCAAACTTAAAACTTATAACTTATGAAATTAAAAATTTTTGATACAAAAGCAACAATTATTTCAAAAAAAAGAGCTTTTAAAGACTGGAATAGTCATAATTTTCTCTTCAATAATATATCTGATTCTGTACTAGAAAAAATTACTGAGATTAAAGATAGTTATAAAAATATACTTTTAATTACCTCTGATAAGGACGAACTATTATCGAAAATCTTTAATTTGAAGTTTGATTCAATAATAATTGTGAGTTATTTTGAAAATAAAAGATTAAAAGAGTCTAAAAATTACGATTTTTCCGAATTGCCAAAAATTTTTAATAGCAAAAGATTTGAAGAATCTTTTGACCTCGTTATTTCTAATTTATGTTTACATAGAGTAAATGATATAATGAATTTCACAAATTCAATTAAAAAATTATTAACAAAGAATGGTTTATATTTTTGTTCTTATTTTGGCGGAAGAAGTCTTAATGAATTAAGAGAAAGTTTAATTCAAACTGATGATCAAATTAGAAATAAAATATTTCAAAGAGTTATTCCTTTTATTGACATGGTTGATGCGGTAAATATTCATAATAAAATAGGTTTTATAGAAATTGTTTCAGATAAGACTAAATATAATTTAAAATATACAAATGTCAAAAAAATATTAGAAGATATCAAAGGTATGGGAGAAAATTCTTGTCTCACAGAAAAATTTAAAGGCTTGATAACTAAAAATTTTATTGATCAGTTAGAAATAAATTATAAAAAAAAATTTTTGACCAGTGATAATAAACTAAAGCTCACGTGTGAAACAATTTATTTGGTTATGTGGAAAATTTAAATTTCTCTATTAATTTTAATATTTTTGAATTTGATTTAAGAAAGATAAAATCTTTTATTTGCTTTTTTCCTATCCACATTATCTTCTGCTTCTCCATGGGATAAAATTCTCCATACCATTTTTCACAGATAAAGAAGTTTATTTCAATTTTAATTTCATCCATTTGCACAAAATACTTTTCAAAAAAAAAAGTTGTTTCTTTATTAATTTTTACAGATAATTCCTCATAAATTTCTCTTTCAAGAGCTTTTATTTTTATTTCTCCTTTTTCGATTTTACCACCGGGAAACTCCCAAAAACCTGCAAAACTTTTATCTTTAGGTCGAGAACAAATTAAAAACTTCTTCTGTTTTATAAAAATGCAAGCAACAACTTTAACTGTCATTACTAAGTTTTATAATTTGCATTTATGTTTATGTAATCTTTGGTATAATCGCAAGTCCAGATTATACTCTTAGCATTTCCTTTGTTTAGATCAATAATGATTTTAATTTCTTTACTTTTTAGATACTTTTGAATTTTTTTTTCATTCAAAGTTTTAATTACTTTTCCTAAATCAATTATTTTATTGATACCAAAAGACAATGAAATTTCAGTTAAATCAATTTTAGATTTTACTTTACCAATTGCCATTATGATCCTACCCCAATTTGAATTCTCCCCAGAAATTGCAGTTTTAACAAGTGGTGAATTTGCCACTGATAAAGCAATTTCTTTTGCAATTGTTTTTTTTTTGCATCCCTTAACTTCAACTTCAATAAATTTTGATGCTCCTTCTCCATCTTTAACGATTTGCAGAGCTAGATTTTTCATCAGTTTTTGAAGTTCTTCAAAAAATAAATTAGATTCTTTTTTTTTAATTTTAACACTGTTTTTATCGTTAACACAAATGAACAAGACCATATCACTTGTAGATGTATCACTGTCAACAGTAATTGAATTAAATGTATCGTCAACAGCATTTTTAAACTTGGGAAAATATTGATTATTTTTTATATCCACATTCGAAAAAATAAAACTTAACATTGTCGCCATATTAGGCGCAATCATCCCTGAACCTTTAGCAATTCCATTTATAATAACTTTTTTTTTGTTGATAGTTATTTTCCTAAAATCTAACTTAGGAAATGTATCGGTAGTTCTTATTGCATCAGCTGCATTGAACCAGTTAATTGAGTTTTCATTTAAATTATTATTTAAAATTTTTATTTTATTTAGAATTTTCCTGTAATCTAATTGCTCTCCTATTATTCCAGTTGAGGCCACATATATTTCTTTTTTTGAGACTCCAAGCTCTTTTGAGAGCTCATTAACAATTTTTTCAATAGCTATCTGACCTTTATCACCTGTAAAAACGTTTGCATTGCCAGAATTTATTATTAAAGCAGAAATTTTTCCAAATTTTATTATTTTTCTATTCCATTTTATTGGCTCACCAGGAGCATGCGAATTAGTAAACAAACCAAAAATATTGCTTGGTTTATCTAGTTTAATAAGAACTAAATCGTTTTTTTGGTTCTTTTTCAAACCACAATTTATAACACTTATTTTTACACCTTTAATCTTTGGAGTTATTTTGTAAGAGGAAGGAGCAAATGGAGAAATATTTTTCATAAAAGTTTTTTATATAATTTTTTTATTTTTAATTTATAGTTTATAAAATATTTATTTATATAGAAAAATTATAATGTTTGAATTAATAACAAAAAAAATATTTGGCACATCTAATGATAGAATATTAAAATCTTTGAATCCTATTGTTCAGAAGATAAATCTATTAGAAAAAGATTTTGAAAAACTAAAGGATGAGCAACTTATTGATAAAACTAGAGAATTTAAAGATTTAATTAAGGATGGAAAAGAGCTAGATGATATTTTACCCGAGGCTTTTGCAAATGTAAGAGAGGCCGCAAAAAGATCATTAAATCAAAGACATTTCGATGTTCAACTTATTGGTGGAATAATTCTTCATAAAGGTATGATTTCTGAAATGAAAACAGGAGAAGGTAAAACTTTAGTTGCAACATTAGCGGCATATTTAAATTCATTAAACGGTAAGAGTGTGCATATTGTTACTGTAAATGATTATCTTGCAAAAAGAGACGCAGAGTGGATGGGAAAAGTTTTTGCAAAACTTGGAATGAAAACTGGTTACATAACAAATGATTTAAATGATGATGAGAGAAAAATTGCATATGAAGCTGATATCACTTATGGAACAAATAATGAATTTGGCTTTGATTATCTTAGAGATAATATGAAGTATTCTAAAACTGGTATTGTTCAACGAGACTTTAATTTTGCAATTGTAGACGAGGTAGATTCAATTTTAATTGATGAGGCTAGAACTCCTCTAGTGATTTCCGGGCCAGCAGAAACTTCATCTGATTTGTACAAAAAGGTTGATAAAATAATTGAACACTTATCTGAAGAGGATTGTGAAAAAGATGAAAAATCAAAAACAGTGTCTATCAAGGAAAAATCTATAGAAAAAGTTGAAACAATTTTTAAGGATGCGGGGCTACTCAAAGAAGGTAATCTTTACGATATTAATAATGTTTCAATTGTCCACCACATTAATCAAGCCCTCAAAGCTAGATTTTTATTTACAAAAGATGTTGATTATTTAGTACAAGACGGAATGGTCTTAATTGTTGATGAATTTACAGGAAGAGCAATGGAGGGAAGAAGATTTTCAGATGGTTTACATCAAGCACTTGAAGCCAAAGAAAATCTTGAAGTTCAACTTGAAAATCAAACCTTAGCGTCCATTACTTATCAAAACTATTTTCGACTATACAAAAAGTTATCAGGAATGACGGGTACTGCTAAAACGGAAGCTACAGAATTTTTTGATATATACAAATTAGAAGTTGTAGAAGTCCCAACTAATCAAATAATGATAAGGCAAGATTTTGAAGACGAAATTTATAGAACATCAAAAGAGAAATTTAACTCGATTATTAAATTAATAAAGGAATGTCAAAAAAAAAAGCAGCCGTGCCTCGTTGGTACAATTTCAATAGAGAATTCAGAGTTTTTATCAAAGCTTTTAAAGAAAGAAAAAATTGAACATAAAGTGTTAAACGCGAAATATCATAAAGAAGAAGCTGAGATAATATCTAATGCTGGCTTAGCAAGCAAAGTTACTATTGCAACAAACATGGCAGGAAGAGGAACTGACATCCAGTTAGGCGGAATAGGTAATGGTAATGATAATAATTTAAGAAATCATGTTCTTAAATCCGGAGGTCTATTTATTATTGGAACCGAAAGACATGAGTCAAGAAGAATTGATAATCAACTAAGAGGTCGAGCTGGTAGACAAGGTGACCCTGGGTCATCAAAATTCTTTTTATCTTTAGAAGATGATTTAATGAGAATTTTTGGATCAGATAAACTTGATTCTGTACTACAAAAATTAGGACTAGAAGAGAATGAATCCATTCAACACCCATGGATCAGTAAAGCCCTAGAAAGGGCTCAAAAAAAAGTGGAGGCAAGAAATTTTGAGATAAGAAAAAGTTTACTTAAGTTTGACGATGTAATGAATGAACAAAGAAAAATCATATATTCTCAAAGAAAAGAAATAATAATGGATATTGATATTAGTGAACTTTTAATTGATATGCGTCATGATTACATAAATAATTTAGTTGAGGCAAATGTTGATAACATTGAAAACTTTGACGAACAGAGTGAGAAAAAATTAAAAAATGACTGTAAGAAAAATTTAAATATAAACTTTGAACCGACTATTTTAAAAAAATATCAAAATTTGAACCTAAGCGACATTGTAAATGAAGTAACTGGACTTTCAGATAACCACATAAATATAAAAAAAACAAATTATACTAGTGAAGTTTTTTCAGTTGCTGAGAAAAGTATTCTTCTACAAATTATAGACCAAAGTTGGAGAGAACACCTTCTTTCACTAGATCACCTCAGACAAGGGATATCTTTAAGAGCCTATGGACAGAGGGATCCTCTCAGTGAATATAAACACGAAGCTTTCATTATGTTTGAAGATATGATGTCAAAAATCAAAGAAAACTTCTCTAGATTAATTAGTTTTATTGAAATAAAAAATGAACTTCCTACTGAACCAAAAAACAGCTACGGCAGTGAACGTATATCTAATAAAAATATAAATGGAAAAGATAAATTCACGAAAGTCGCAAGAAATGCCAAATGCCCTTGTGGTTCTGGGAAAAAGTTTAAGAATTGTTGTGGAAAATTTTAAGTTAATTTTCTATTAAATTCTTTCCTATTCCTAAATACTTTTTCTCTCTTTCTTTAATTATTTCATCACTTGATTTTTCTTTAAACATTTCAAAATATTCAGCAATTGATTTTTTTACTGATTCACAAGTAAATTTTACATTTCTATGAGCACCACCTAAAGGTTCTGAAATAATCTCATCAATTACATTCATGCTCAATAAATCTTGAGCTGTAAGTTTGAGAGATTCTGCTGCATCCTCAGAAAGATCTGTATTTCTCCATAAAATAGAGGCACAACCTTCTGGTGAAATAACTGAATATATTGAGTGCTCCAACATTACTACTCTATTCCCAGTGGCAAGTGCTATCGCACCACCTGAACCCCCTTCACCAATGATGTAAGAAAAGATAGGAACTTTTAAATTAAGACAACTTTTGATTGAACTAGCTATTGCCTCTGACTGACCTCTATCCTCGGCATCTACCCCTGGAAACGCGCCAGGTGTGTCAATAAATGTAACAACGGGAAAACTAAATTTGTTAGCTAAATTCATTAATCTGATTGCTTTTCTGTAACCTTCTGGTTTGGACATGCCAAAATTATTTTTAACCCTAGACTCTATTCCATTACCCTTGTCATTACCAAGAGCAACACAGGTTTTTCCCTCAAATTTAGCAATGCCTCCTCTTAATGCAAAATCATCACCAAATAACCTGTCTCCGGATAAATCAATATATTCTTCAAAAACATAATTAATATAATCATGAAATTTTGGCCTATCTTGGTGTCTCGAAACTTTTACCTTTTGCCAAGGAGTCAAATTATGATATATATCTTCAAGAATTTTATCAAATTTATCTTGAAGTGAGGACAATTCATTAGCTATGTTCTTACTATCATCCTTAAGGTGCCTGAGCTCCTCTATTTTGGTTCTAATGTCCAATAAGGGTTTCTCAAAATCAAGAAAGTTTTGCATTTAGAAAATTATTTACCTTGTATTAATTTAGCTTTTTCAACCAAAACTTCAGCTTGTCTAATGGAAGCTATATCAATTAACCTTCCATCCAGGGATACAGCTCCTTTTCCAGCTTTTTTTGCCTCATCCATCGCTTCAAGAATTCTTTTTGCTTGATTAATTTCTTTTTCACTTGGACTCATAACTTCATTTGCAAGCTCTATTTGACTTGGGTGAATTGCCCACTTACCCTCACAACCGAGTGTAGCTGATCTGTTTGCTTGAGCCCTATATCCATCTGGATCTCCAAAATCACCGAAAGGTCCATCTATGGGTCTCAATCCGTTTGCTCGTGCTGCAATTACCATTTTGGAAACAGCATGATGCCACATGTCACCCCAATGTTTTTCCCTAACTTTGTCGCCGTCAATATCAGTCAATACATGGTAATTAGGATTTGGACCTCCAATTACTGTTGTTTTAGCCTTCGTTGAAGCAGCATAATCTGCAACTCCAAAATGTAATGATTCTAATCTTCGATTATATGACGCAATTTCGTTTACATTTTGCATACCCAGAGCAGTCTCAATTATTAATTCAAAACCTAGCTTTTTTTCAAGTTGCATGTTGTCCTCAACTTGAGTACACAACATATCAAGAGCATAAACATCTGAAATAGTTCCTACCTTGGGAATCATTATCATATCTAATTTACCTGGCGCTTTTTCAATTAATTCTACAACATCTTTGTACATGTAGTGAGTGTCTAATCCATTTATTCTCACCGACATTGTCTTTGTATTCCAATCGATATCATTAAGTCCCTCTATAATATTTTTTCTTGCTTGCTCTTTTTCGTCAGGAGCTACTGCATCCTCGAGATCAAGAAAAATAACATCTACTTTGCTTTTTGCTGCTTTTTCAAATAATGCTGGGTTACTCCCAGGAACTGCTAATTCACTTCTGTTTAGTCTTGGTCTCGCTTGTTCAATAATTTTAAAACTCATTTCATATCCTATGTTTTTTAGTTAAGTTTAAATCTTTTACTATAGATTTAGGCAATTTTAAACTAATAAAATTTTAAAACTTAGAAAATTTATTAATATTTTTTTTTAAGGGATGTTTTTTCTCTAATATTTTTTTAAATTTACTTGTTTGAACATGTGTATATATCTGAGTAGTTCCAATATCTGAGTGTCCTAATGAGGTTTGAATTGTTCTTAAATCAACTCCTCTTCCAAGTAAGTGTGATGCAAAAGAATGCCTTATTACATGTGGTGATAAATTTTTGAATGAAAAATTAATTTTATTGGCATGCTCTTTCAATAATTGAAAAAATCGGTTTCTTGTTATGTGTTCTGAACAAGAGTTTGACGGAAATAAAAAAAGATTTTTTTCAGAACTTATTCTTTTTTTTAAGAATTTTTTTCTTACCTTTAAATATTTCAGAACTGCATTTTTGGCTGTTTGGGTAAGAGGAACAAATCTCTCTTTTTTACCTTTACCCAGAATAAAGATACTAGAAAAATCATCTTTGAAATAGTTCATTTTCAAGCTTACAAGTTCTGTTACCCTTATTCCAGTAGCATACATAATTTCTAGCATTGCTGTGAATCTTATACCTGAATCCGAAACATCATTATAGGTCGAGTCAATCAATAGTTTTATTTCTTTTTCATTTAAAACCTTTGGTAAACTCCTCTCTAATTTCGGAAAATCAATATTAAGTGTAGGGTTGATCTTTATTTTTTGATCAATCATCAAAAAATAAAAGAATTGTTTTAGAGAGGATAGTTTTCTGGAGTGTGTGGTCACGGAAAATTTCGAAGATAAATAATCAACGTACTTTTTCAGATCACTACCGTTAATATCAGAAATATTTTTCATATTAAGAAATTGGAAGAAGATTTTTAAATCACCTATGTAAGATTTGCATGTATTTTCAGATAGATTTTTTTGAGCAAACAAAAATTCATGGAATTCCTCTAAGATTAAATTAGTTTTTTTTCTCATAATATTGAAAGCAAAATATTTTTGGCAAAAATTTTAAATTCATCATTCATGTCTAGTTTTAATAAAACTTTTATTATGAGTATTTTCTCAAAGATATTTAATTCATCAAAGTTTTTGCCTTTTAAAGTTTTAAAAATTACTCTGAATGAATTAAAATAATTCCTATTTTCAATGACATCAATTAAAGCAATCATATTTAAAGAATTTACTTTTATTTCATCAATGTCTTCACTTGAATCAAGTAATATAGTGGAAAAATCAATTTCTTCTTTAAAAAGGACCTGAGAAACGATTGTTATATAAATATTTTTTTTATTAATTAATTCATCTTCTTTTTTTTTCGAGTCAAAATAATCATTAAATATTTCCTTATCGAAAAAAATACCATTATCTAAAAACTTAAATAAATTTAATAAGAGTAAATATTTTTTTTGGTTTTGAGATTCATTCAGTGAATTTATAAATATTTCTGCTTCGTCAATTTTTTTAACAGATAAATAAATCTTAAATATTAATTGAACCTCTTTTTCGCTTAGGTTTTGTATTTTTTTGTAATCAATTGAATCTTTTATTAGATAAGCAATATGAGTAAAAAGACCATCTTTATCTGCCTGTCTAAGAAGAGTTTTAGCTAATTCGAATTTTATTTCATTATTATTTTCTCTTATTAAAGACTGATATAGCAATGACCTTGATTGAAGTGGGGACAATTTTTTGTAATCTCTAATTGCATTCTCAAGCTCCTCAGTCGTAAAAGAACTTAATTGGTAAATATCCGCCAACATTGGTTTATCAATTCTTTCTTGCTTAACTAATAGTTCTGCGGTGTATAATTTTATGTCAACATCTGAGGATGGACTCAAAAGAATGAAGGTTAAAATACTTGGTGATGTATCTTTAACGTGCTCAAATTTAGGTGAAATTTCTGCTAATTGTAAAGATGATAATAATATTGGATTTAAAGAGGCAATCTCATTTTTATTATCAGATAGAACTTTTGATTTTGAAATTTTAAGATCACCTATAATACTGTAACAAAGATCTATGAATAAGCTATCACCTGGTTCATTTCTTTCTTTAAGTAAAGAAAGATTAAATCTAGCCTTTTCGAATTTTTGCTCAATGATATTACAAATGATTTCAAATTTCCCAAACTTGTATGATTTAACAAAAGATTTTTTATTTAGTAAACTACAAGCATTTTTATATTCATTTCTTAAAAAATAACCTTCTATTCTTTTTAGATTTAGATTTTCATTGACAAAGTTTAAAGAAGTTTTTGAATAAATTTCATCTATATCTGAAAATCTTGCGGTCTGAAATAATTTATTAATTTTAATTGTAAATAGTTCTAAATCCTGCTCCCTCGTCAGTTTATCATCTTCAATTAAAAATTCTGAGGTTAGGATTTTGTAAACAAGCTTTTGAACTATTAAATTATCATTGTTAATCGGCAAATCAATCAAGAATTTTTTAATCTGCTCAAAATTCTTATTTTTAAATATTTCTTTAAAATTATAATCAAACTCTTTTCTTTTTGAACCAACAGAAAAAAGAATAATGTTTTCATTTTCTTCAACTAGTTTTTCTAAAATAATACCTTGTTTATTTGGGATTTCATTTTCAATAAGATTCTGGCTTTTTAAAAAAAAAGGAAAGATAGTTAAAAAACAAATTAAAAAAAATCTATATCTCATAATCAATATTTAATTCTTTTTCAATAACTTTTGGTGAAATAATAACTTCTGTGGTTCCAATATAAATTATCAAAAATAAAAAAATTGAAATTAAAGAAATTAAAAAACCCAATAATATTTTATTCATTCCAAAATCTTTCTAATTTTGTTATTTTAAATATTAAATCTTTAACTGAAATATATAACATAATCAACATGATTAATTTCATTTTTAGATTGCAATTTAATCTTAAAACATAAAATGGAAAATAAAAGTGATAAAAATATAGTTTTAGTTGGGATGATGGGATCTGGCAAGACTACTATTGGAAAAGCATTATCTCTTAAATTAAAAAGAAAGTTTTATGACTTAGATTTAGAAGTTTCAAAAGCCGCCGGATATAGCATCGCCGAAATTTTTGATAAATTTGGAGAAAAATACTTTCGCATTGGAGAAGAAAAAATCTTAGCACGAATCTTAAAAACCAAAACAAATGTTATTCTTTCAGTTGGAGGTGGAACTTTTATAAATAATAATCTTAGAAAAAAAATTAATGAATCGACAATTTCTATATGGTTAAATGCAAATTATAATACACTTTACGCTAGATTAAAATATAACCATAAATCGCGACCTTTATTTAATGGTTATAATTTTGAAAAAAGACTAGAAGAATTGATAAATTTAAGAGAAAACTATTATAAACTGGCTCACCTTAATGTAGATGTAAACAAAAATATGATAACTCAAATTACAAAAGATATAATTTATAAAATAGAAAAATTTAGAAATGACTGAAAAAATTTTAGTAAAATTAAAAAATCGAATGTATCCAATATTTATTGGCGAGGAAATTCTTTATGATTGTGGGAAAATTATTAATGATTTTGGAAATTTTAGTAAAGTTATAGTTATATCAGATAAAAATGTATCTAAAATATACGCAAAAGATACGAAAAAATCTCTCGCCAAGTATTTTAATTATATAGAAATAATCTCACTACCTTCAGGTGAAAAAACAAAAAGTTTTTTCTATCTAAAATTTTTAGTTGATAAAATTTTAAAGTTCAAAGTCGATAGAAATTGTCTTTTAATTGCATTAGGCGGGGGGGTAATTGGCGATTTAGTTGGTTTTGTATCTAGCATTCTTTTAAGGGGTGTTCCCTTCATTCAAATACCAACAACTTTATTAGCTCAAGTAGATAGTTCTGTAGGAGGTAAAACCGCTATTAATACCGGACAGGGTAAGAATTTAGTAGGTACTTTTAAACAACCTGAGTGCGTGATTACGTCTTTAAATACTCTTAAAACTCTCAATCAAAGAGAAATCAATTCTGGTTATTCTGAAATTATTAAGTATTCATTAATTAAAGATAAAAAATTTTTTTATTGGCTTCAAAAAAATGGCAGATCTATATTAAATAAAAATTATGACGCCTGTCTTTATTCTATTAAAAAAAGTTGTTTGATTAAATCTAAGATTGTTGAAAGGGATGAAAAAGAGGAGGGTGTAAGAGCTTTACTAAATTTTGGACACACATTTGGACATGCAATCGAAAAAATAAATAATTATTCAAAAAAAATAAACCATGGTGAAGCTGTCTTACTTGGAATGGTGATGGCTTCAAAACTATCCGTAGAAAAAAACTTTCTCAGAGAAAAATGTTTTAATTCAATAATAGAACATTTTAAAAGCCTAAGTTTAAAAATGAATGTGAGAGAATTTGGACTTAAACTGTCTGTAAAAAAATTCTTACCTTTATTAAAATTTGATAAAAAAGTTAAAAAAAATAAAATAAATTTTATTCTTCTTAAAGACATAGGTAATGGTGTAATATGTAATTCTGTGAGTGATAGATTGTTAAATAATTTTTTAAAAGAAAAGGCTTTTTAAAATAAATGGACGCGTCGATAGGTTTATTAGTTGGTTCTATAATAGGTCTCATTGTTTTGTCAGGTTTTTTCTCGGGTTCAGAAACTTCTTTAACTGCGGCTTCAAAAGCTAGGTTAAGAACGCTTGCTAAATCTGGAAATAAGAATGCTGCATTATACGAAAAACTTTTAAAACAAAAAGAAACTCTTATTTGTACAATTTTGTTAGCTAATAATTTAGTTAATGTACTAGCTTCAGCACTAGCAACAACTCTTTTGGTTAAAATTTTTGAAAATGAGGGAATCCTTTATGTAACTGTAATTATGACTTTAATGATATTATTATTTGGAGAACTGCTTCCAAAAACAATCGCTCTTTTTAAAGCAGACATCATAGCACTGAAAATATCACCTATTTTTAACTTTCTAACATTTATTTTTTATCCAATCACTCGTGCATTAAATTTTTTAGTTGTTATTTTAATAAAAATTTTTGGAATAAAAACTCTTGAAAAAAATATAACTGATACTCAGGCAGAAAGCGAAGAAGAATTAAGAGGCGCAATAGAGCTTCATAGTGAGAATACCAAAGAGAAAAATGAAAAAGAAATGCTTAAATCTATTTTAGATTTAGATGATGTTACTGTGGGTTCTATTATGATTCCCAGAAAAAATATTTATAGTTTTCCTGTAAATATTAGTTATGAAGATTTACTATCTAGAGTGAAATCCACCCCTCACAGTAGAATCCCAGTATGGGATAAAAATCCTGAAAATATTATCGGAGTATTCCATGTAAGAAGTCTTATTGAAGAGAAAATTGATAAAAACTTTAGTATAAAAAATGTTTGTATAAAACCCTGGTTTATTCCAGAGTCTGCATCTCTTGCTAATCAGCTTATGGAGTTTAAAAAAAAAAAAGAGCACTTTGCTATTGTTGTTGACGAGTATGGTGAGTTTTTAGGTATAGTAACTTTAGAAGATATTTTAGAAGAAATAGTTGGAGATATAGACGATGAATTAGATGTTCAAAAAATAAGAAAAAAAATTAAAGGTGTAAAGCAAAAGAGTTTAAATAAATTTGATATACAAGGAACAGTAAGTATTAGAGATTTAAACAGAGAATTGGGTTGGTCATTACCTGACAAGAATGCTTCAACGATTGCAGGATTAGTTTTACACGAGAGCAGAACAATACCTAACATAGGACAAATATTTCAGTTTTATGGTTTTAAATTTGAAGTTTTAGGAAAAAAAAATAACCAAATAACTTTGCTTAAAATTTCAAAAATTTAAAAAACAATTTTGAAAAAATACAAATTATATTATAATTAGATATACTTGGGGAGGTTGTATAATGTTAATAAAACAACTCATTGATAATATTATAGGTGTTCAAAAACTCTTTTTTATAGAAGAGAATAAAAGTGCTTACGATGCAGCCAAATATATGGTAAAGCATAGGTGTGGGGCTTTATTAGTTTGTAAAAGTAATAAAAATAAATCATTAACTGGGATTATTACTGAAAGAGATCTTGCATTTAGAGTAATTCCCAAAAATTTGCAACCATCTGAAACAAAAATCTTAAACATAATGACAAAAAATGTTGATACTATCGAAGAGACTAAAACAACTTTAGACGCTATAAACCAAATGAAAACTAAAGGCTATAGACATCTTCCAGTAGTTTCTAATAAAAATGTAATTGGCATTTTATCTATGAGAGACTTGTACGCTGTTGCTAATAATCAATTACAAGATTCACTAAAACAACATCAAGAATTTTTGTATGGAACAGGATATGGTGCGTAAAATAGTTTAAATGCCTTCAACATCCATGCGTATTGCATGAACACCATTTTTTATTTCTTCCTTTAAAACGTAATAAACTAATCTTTGTTTCTCAACTCTGGAAAGATTGTTAAGCTTTTTTGATCTCATCTTAATGAAAAAATGGGAATTTCCAGTATTTGGACTACCTTCATGACCTACATGCAGTTCAGATTCATTTATTACATCTAATATGATAGGATTAAAATAATCTTTTAATTTCTTTATGATTTTAGCTTGCATAATTTTATTAAAATTTTTTATATGATACATATATAATAGTAATGAAAAAAATAAAAATTAATTATCCTTGGGAAAAAGATTCATCAAGAAAATTATGTGACCAATATAATTGTAAGAATTTTGCTGAGTATCAAGCCCCAAAATCAACTAATTCAGATGAAAAATATAATTTTTGTTTAGAACATGTAAAATTGTATAATAAAAGATGGAATTTTTTTGCTGGAAAATCTCAAGAAGAAATTTATTGCTACCTTAAAAATGAAACATATCTCAATAAACCAACAAGGCCCATGTCTGAAAAGATTAAATCAAAAATTGACTTTGAATTTGTTTTTGACTTTTTAAATGAAGAAAAAAAAACATTTAATCCTTCAAATGATAATAATTTGGAAAGAGCCTTGAAACTCTTTAATTTAAAAGTACCCTTCAACAAAAAATCATTAAAAGAAAAATATAATGTCTTAGTTAAAGCAAATCATCCCGATCTTCATGCTGGAGATAAAGGTAAGGAATCTCTTTTAAAAAAAATAAATAACTACTACAAAATCCTTCAAAAAATTGCTAATTAATTCGAAATGTTTATTGAAAAAGAAGACTTAACCGATTTAAAATTAGATTCTACAAAATCTTCAAAAAAATTATTTAATATTGATAAAGATTTTGATGTTCCTTTTTTTTCAAAGAAAACATCACTAGTACCTGAAATTGATCCAAATTATGTTTTTGATAAGCAGACCACGTTATCAATTTTAATAGGTTTAATAAATAATAAAAAAGTATTAATCCAGGGTTTACATGGTACTGGTAAGTCGACACATATTGAACAAGTCGCGGCGAGACTTAATTGGCCGTGTGTAAGAATAAATTTAGATGGACATATCAGTCGAATAGACCTTTTGGGAAAAGATACAATAATTCTAAAAAATGACAAGCAAGTCACATCCTTTAAAGAGGGGGTTCTTCCATGGAGTATTCAAAATCCTATTATTCTTGTTTTCGATGAATATGATGCAGGAAGACCTGATATAATGTTCGTTATACAAAGAATTCTAGAATCATCTGGTAAACTTACTTTATTAGATCAAAATAAAATTATTAATCCACATAAATTATCAAGAATCTTTGGTACTTGTAATACTGTAGGTCTAGGAGACAATTCGGGTATCTACCACGGAACCCAACAAATCAACCAAGGACAGCTTGACAGATGGAATATTGTCTCAAGCTTAAATTATTTAACCCCAGAAATTGAACAAATGATAATTAGAAAAAGAGTTAAAAAATTTTCAAAAAACAACAAAAGTACTATTGCACAAATGGTCAAAATGGCAAACTTGACTAGAGATGGTTTTAAAAACTCAGACTTATCGTTATTAATGTCTCCAAGGACTTCAATTACATGGGCTGAAAATGCAGAACTTTTTGATGATATTCATAGAGCATTTATTCTTACATTTTTAAATAAATGTGAAGAAAATGACAAGTTAGTCATAAATGAATATTATCAAAGATGTTTTGGAATAGAAATTTTACAATATGAATAATCTTGATAACAAGAAAAACTTACTATCTGATGTTTCAACTGCTGCAGCTAAATCACTTTCTAAAAATAAGGATTTAAAAGTTAAATTTGTAGATACAGATTCTGAAGAGTATAAAATCAGTGAAAACTTAATATACATCGATTTCTTTAAAGATATACTGGAGGATGCGGTCAGAGGAAAAATAGACTTAGCCTGTTACAAGAGACGATTCATATCAAGCAGGTATCACAAAAAATATTTACCAAAAAAAAACGAACAAAAAAGAATTTACGAATTAATTCATTATTCATACTCCACAGTTATTGGTTTATATTCTTTTCCGGGCTCATTAAAGAATATCACAGATTTTTTAAAAAATCATAAAAGTAACTTTCAAATAGGCAGCGAGGAGGAAAAAGACTTCTACATTTTTCTAGTTGAATATTTTTATAACTCTAAAATATCTAATGACAATATTAAAATTAGCTTTAGTAATGAAGAAGAAAAAATATTACTATTACTAAAAAAATTTTTCTTTAATAAACAAAAATTTTCATTTTATGCTAATAAATTTTGTTTATTGCCATCGAATAAAACCAAAAAAAACGATGAGAATGAGGAAAATCAAAAATTGAAAAATAATAACAATAAGCAAGAAGATAATGTTAGTGAGCAGCAAAAATATAGTCAAGATTACAAAAAAAAATTCAAAATAAAATTAACTAAAGTTATTGAAAGTTCCCAAGAAAAAGAAAGTTCATCAATAAATAATAATCAATCTGATTTAAATTATGCAACAAAAGTATCAGAAAATTATAAATCTTTTACTAAAAAATTTGATCTTATATCAAATGCAAATAAACTAGCAAAATCAGAGGAATTGGGTGAATTACGAAAAAAATTGGATAATGAATCTCCACGGCATAACTATCTTGTAAATAAACTAGCAAAAAAACTCGAGAAAAAATTAATTTCCTATCAAGAAAGATTTTGGAAATTTGATTTAGAAGAGGGCATCCTTGACTCTTCTAAACTAACAAGAGTAATTTATAATCCCTCAAATAATTTATCTTTTAAAAAAGAGACAAGAAATAAGTCAAAAAATACTGTGGTAACATTACTAATTGATAATTCAGGTTCAATGAGGGGGAGACCGATAATAGTTGCTGCTAATGCTGCAGAAATCATTACAAAAACTCTAGAAAAGTGTGGTATTAAAATTGAAATTTTAGGATTTACGACTAGAGAGTGGAAAGGAGGTAAATCAAAAATTTACTGGAAAGAAAATGGTAAAATTGATAAGCCGGGAAGATTAAATGATCTATTACATATTGTTTATAAAGATTCGCAAAAAAATTGGAAAAACTGTTATAAAAATCTCGGACTATTGCTAAAAGATGGATTACTCAAAGAAAACATAGATGGAGAGGCAATCATTTGGGCTTATAAAAGATTAATTTTGAAAGAAGAAAAAAGGAAAATTCTTATTGTGGTTTCAGATGGGGCTCCAGTTGATGATTCAACTCTTTCTGCAAATAATTCAAATATTCTGGAAAAACACTTGACCGAAGTAGTAGGAAAAATTCAATCAGCAAAAAAAATTGATCTGTTAGCTATCGGAATTGGACATGATGTTTCAAAGTATTATGATAGAGCAATCACAATTGAGAACGTGGACAAACTTGCACAAGTTCTATTAGAGGAATTGACAGAATTATTTACTAATAAAAATTAGGGTTTATTTGATAAGATAAATTTTTTTATATTTTTGGTTTCAGAAGTATGATTTTTACTTTTTAATGAAAGGATATAGTTATCTATTCCACCATTATGTTCAACTGATTTAATACCTCTTGCAGTAACTTTAAGTTTTATTTTCTTACCAAGAGTTTCAGAAAAAAAAGAAACCATTTGAAGGTTAGGTAAAAACTTTCTCTTTGTCTTGTTAATTGCTTTACTAACATTGTGACCAGATAAAGGCTTCTTATTTGTTATCATGCATTTTTTTGACATTATACTCTCCGATTTATATTTCTATTGCATTTGGTAATAAAATCAAGTCTCATTTAAAATTTTTTAAATAATTGGTTAAAATCTTATTTGAGGCATAATTAACGTCTATATTTTCTTTTAAAAGTTCATCCTTAATATAGTTTATATATTTCTTATTTTTAATATTATATTTTACATAATTATTTATTTTATTTTCTGTCATTTCCCAAAGCCAATTTATATTTTGTTTTTTTCTAGTCTCAAAAAAATCTCCATTATTTTGCATTATTTTTATAAAACTCATTATTTCTTCAAATATCTTTTCGATACCAGTGGATTCTTTTGAAGAACATTTTAAAGCTTTAGGTTGCCAACCATTTCTGGATGAACTAATTATTGATAAAGCATTTTGATAATCATTAACAGTGATATTTGCAATCTTAGACAATGACTCGTCTGCTTTATTAACTACTAGGAGATCAGCCAATTCAATAATGCCTTTTTTTATTCCTTGGAGATCATCTCCTCCAGCGGGTAATAACAATACAAGAAAAATATCAACCATATTATAAACTTCGGTCTCTGCTTGACCAACACCCATTGTTTCAATGAAGATAAATTCGTAACCCGCTAATTCTAGACATAGAATGGATTCTCTAGTTTTCTTTGTAACTCCTCCAAGGTGTCCGGCGTTTGCACTAGGTCTTATAAAAGCTTTTTTCTCAACTGATAGTTTTTCCATCCTAGTTTTGTCTCCTAAAATCGAGCCTCCTGTTCTTACTGAAGATGGATCGACTGCTAGAACAGCAACTTTATATCCCTTGTTTATCAGTGAAAGACCAAATGATTCAATAAAAGTTGACTTTCCAACACCTGGAACTCCAGAAATTCCTATTCTTATTGTTTTGTGGTTCTTTTTTATCTGAGAAACTAACTCCTCTGCTAATTTTTGATCTTTAATTTTGTTTGACTCTATCAATGTTATTGATTTAGCTAAATATTTTCTAGAGCCAGATTTTATCTTATTTATAAACTGTTTTATAAATCTTTTGTCTGCTTTTTGTAACTCATTTGTAGACTTTGTTTTTTTCTTAAGGTCATGAAAATCATTTGCTGTAACTAATTCTTCGGTATGAAATAAAATTTTTTTTAAAATATTTTTATTGGGTATTCTTGAACCATTTATATACCTAGAAATAGTAACATTAGAAACACCAACTAATTTAGCGAATTTTTTTGCAGTAATTTTTTTGTACTTTAAAAAGCTCAATAAATCCATAATTAACCAATATGGATAACTATATTATATTAATTTCAGAACTTCAATAGCTGCTTTGGGAATACTAGTTCCCGGTCCAAATACTTTCGTTACCCCAATATCATATAAAAAATTATAGTCTTGAGGAGGGATTACTCCTCCACAAATAACTTTAATAGATTCAGAATCGTATTTTTTTAATTCTTCCATAAGTATTGGCACTAAAGTTTTGTGCCCAGCAGCTAATGTAGAAACTCCTATTATATGCACATCATTTTCAACCGCTTGTTTTGCTGCCTCCTCTGGAGTTTGGAATAAAGGACCAACATCTACATCAAAACCTAAATCTGCAAAGGCTGTAGCTATAAGCTTTGAACCTCTATCATGACCATCTTGACCCATTTTTACAACAAGTAGTCTGGGTCTTCTTCCTTCTTTTTCAGAAAATATTTCGATTTCTTTTTTGACCTCATCAAACTTCATGTTATTTTTACTCGAGCTAGCATATACACCGGAAATAGTTTTTGATGAAAGTTTATGTCTGCCAAATACTTTTTCCATAGCTAAGGTTATTTCTCCAATAGTGCACTTATTATGTGCCGCTTCTACTGAAAGTTCTAAAAGATTGCCATGATTATTTTTAGCCGCATTTTCAATTTTCTTAAGACTTTCATCTACTTTCTTTGAATCTCTATTTTTTTTAATTTGAGATAATTGCCTGACTTGTTCCTTTCTAGTTTGCTCATTATCTATTGACAATATTTTTATGTCCTGCTTTTCTGTTGGCTTATATTTATTAACACCAACTATCGTTTCTTCTCCTGAGTCAATTCTTGCCTGTTTTTTTGCTGAACTTTCTTCAATTCTCATTTTTGGAATCCCCAATTCTATAGCTTTCACCATTCCACCCGCATCAGAAACCTCTTTCATTAATTTTTTGGCCTCTTTTATTATTTCTGACGTCAGACTTTCGATATAAAAAGAACCAGCAAGTGGGTCTATAACATTGGTTATTCCAGTTTCTTCAGCTAAAATTAATTGTGTATTTCTTGCAATTCTTGCTGATTGTGAGGTTGGAAGAGCTAACGCTTCATCAAAGCTATTTGTATGTAATGATTGCGTTCCACCTAGCACAGCTGCCATCGCCTCAACCGTTGTTCTAACAACATTATTGTAAGCATCTTGCTCAGTAAGTGAAACACCTGAAGTTTGGCAGTGGGTTCTTAAAGCCAAACTCTTTAAGTTTACTGGTTCAAATTCTGAAATAATTTCAGACCACATAAATCTGGCTGCCCTCATTTTCGCAATCTCCATAAAAAAATTCATACCGATTGACCAAAAAAAAGATAATCTGGGAGCAAACTCGTCTATTTCAAGCCCTCTTTCAATAGCTACCTTTACATATTCTAGTCCATCGCACAGTGTATATGCTAGCTCCTGTACTTGATTCGCCCCAGCCTCTTGCATGTGGTAGCCACTGATAGAAATAGAGTTAAATTTTGGCATATGTTTTGACGTATATTCGATAATATCTGCAACTATTCTCATACTTGCTTTAGGAGGATAAATAAATGTATTTCTGACCATAAATTCTTTTAGAATATCATTTTGAATAGTCCCTGTAAGTTCCTCTTTTTTGCAACCTTGTTGTTCTCCAGCTGCAATGAAGCAAGCTAAAACAGGGATTACTGCACCATTCATCGTCATTGAGACGCTCATTTTATCAAGTGGAATTCCATCAAATAGAGCGTTCATGTCTTCGACAGAGTCTATCGCTACCCCAGCATTACCAACATCTGCTACGACCCGAGGATGGTCAGAATCATACCCTCTGTGTGTTGCTAAATCAAAAGCAACGGACAAACCCATTACTCCATTCTTTAAACCTTCTTTATAAAAAGCATTTGATTCTGCAGCTGTTGAAAATCCAGCGTATTGTCTTATTGTCCAAGGTCTATTTGAATACATTGTAGCTCTAGGACCTCTGGTGTATGGTGGAAATCCAGGAAAACCGTTTAAGTGCTCTAAATTTGAGAGATCATCTTCTGTGTATAGTGGTTTTACTTTAATACCTTCTGGCGTCTCCCAATTGAGAGTGGATTCTTTTTTACCTTTGAGTTCTTTTTCAACAAGGTTAATCCAATCTTTATGTGTATATTTTTTTTTCAAATCATTTCCTTTAATTTATAAAATCAACTCCTTTATAACATATGTAGGACAAACATTATTTTCCATCATTAAATCATTTAATTTATCAATATCAATATTGTTATTAATATTTACTTCTCTATGAACTCCTGACGTTATTAACAAACTTTCAATGTTCATATTATTAGCACCTTTAATGTCATTTTCCATAGAATCTCCTATAATTAAGATCTCTTTTTTTTCTTTTTGTTTTAATTTTTTAAAACATTCTTCATAAATTTCGTTATAAGGTTTCCCAAAGTATACAACTTTTCCTTTAATGCTCTCATAATATTCAGCTAATAATCCAGCACAAATCATAAAATCATTACCTCTAATTACTCTTTTGTCCGGATTTGAACATATCATATCTAAATCGTATTTAACTCCATTGTTTAAAATATTTTTATAGTTTTCAAGTATATCATTATCGCCCCAAGGTCCTGTGTTTAATATAAAATCTGCCTTAGAAACGTCATTGACTAAACTTAATTTCAGATTTTTCATAAGATGATTATCTCTATCCGGACCGATGTGATAGCAACTTAGACATCTTTTTTCCTTTTTAATTTTTCTATTTATATTTAGCCAGGTCAATTCTCCTGAAGACATTACGTGATTATATAAATCATCATCTAAGCCAAAATCAAATAATTGTTGCTTAATCACATCAATTCTTCTTGGAGCATTGGTTACAAATATTACCTCTTTGTTAATTTCTTTTATTTTTTTTAAAACATTATTAACTCCAGGAAAAATATTCACTCCATTATGAATTACACCCCATAAATCAATCAAAAAAGAACTGTAATTTTCAATAATTTGAGAAAAATTTTGCAATATTTTTATTTTTTTTTTCATTACAACTTTACTTTCTGTCCTATAGCTTCACTGATATTTTTAAAACCATTTTTCTTTAACTTTTTATCAAGCCCATTTAAAATCTTTATAACTATATTTGGACCATTATAAATCATAGAGGTATAAATTTGAATTAAGCTTGCTCCAGATAATATTTTTTCAAATGCTTCCTCACTATTAGAAATACCACCCACACCAATTATTGGAACTTTTCCTTTTGTTAAAAAAAATGTTTTTTTTAAAATTTCAGTTGATTTTTGAAAAAGAGGAGGACCTGATAGACCGCCCTCTTCTTCAATTTTCCATGAATTTTTGATTGGTTTTTTTTTTAACATATCCCTTAAAATGGTTGTATTTGAAACAATTAAACCATCGAGCCATTTTTTTTTAAGAGCTATTTCACAAATATATTCTAGATCATTTTCTTCAATGTCAGGAGAAATTTTCAAAAGTATAGGGACACTTTTTGTTTTTCTTAAATTAATATTTTTTAAAATTTTTGTTATATTTTCTTTTTTTTGAAGATTTCTTAAACCTGGTGTATTGGGTGATGATACATTAATGACTATGTAATCTGATAGATGTATGCAGTCGTCTAATAAACTTAAATAATCTTCAACCTCGCTAATAGTACTTTTATTTTTACCTATATTTGAACCTACAATTCCGGGCTCATTAAAATTTCTATAATTCTTAATATTTTGTGTAAAATTTTTAACTCCTAAATTGTTAAAACCTAATCTTTGAATCACTGCCTGAAATTCAGGTATCTTAAAAATTCTCGGTTTATTATTTCCAATTTGAGGCTTAGGAGTAACAGTGCCAACTTCTACAAATCCGAAACCAAGATCTAAGCAACCTTTAATTACTTCTGCATTCTTATCAAATCCTGCCGCTAATCCCAGAGGGTTTTGAAACTCAATATCCCAAAGATTAATTTTTAATCTTGAACTATTTATTGAATTTTTAATTAATTTAGTTCTTAATAAAAAAATAAAAAATTTATGTAATAACTCAGGAGATATAAAATTGGTAAGTTTTGAAAGATATTCAAATCTCATGATATGTCCAAATAAGAATAATTCCTAAATTTGTGCATATTTAAAAATAAAAAGTTTGATACATACCTAAAATTCAACACATCAAATAAGTGCGGGAATAATTGGTTATTTCTTGATCTCTCCCATTTAAGGTTTTTTTTTAAAAAATATGCCATTAGCTTGACAATTACTAAATTATTTTCATTCAAATAGTGAATATTTAGAGTTTCTTCTAATTGTTCTTTTGATGATAAATGAATAAAACCAGATATTAAATCTAGTTTACTACCTTTAAAAATTTTATTTTCTTTAAACTGTTTCCATTCATTTAAAGTTAAAATTTTGAATACATATTTTTTCATATAATTTCAATTTTTTCTTCAATTAATTTAATTGTTTTTGAGATTCCGTATAACTTTATGAAAGAACCTAACCTTGGTCCTTCTCTTTGACCTAAAATTACTTCATAAAAAGCTACAAACCAATCTCTTAAATTTTCAAAATCAAGTTGTTTTCCAATCTCATATATTTTCTTCTGAATTTCTTCACCTTTTTCATTTCCTTCTAATTTTTTCAACATTTCAATCAAATTTAAAAATCCAACTCTCTCCTTATCATTTGGCATTCTATAACTTTTATTAGGCTCAATGAATTTTTGATAATAATTTACACCATATTCTAGTAATTCGTTCAAAAATATTTGCTCATCGCTATTAATTTTGGGATAATAGTTTTCAATAAATCCCCATAGTATTTTAGTATTTTCTGCGCGACATACACTTGCTAAATTTAATATCATATTAAAAGTTAGATTATTTGGGATTACAACGTCCGATTTTTGATTAATAAACCAAACAGGATTCTCTAATTTGTTATTTTCGTTATTTAGAAAGAAATCATTTTTGAATTTAATGAATTCATCTGTGACTTTAGGAATCACGTCAAAAAATAGTCTTTTAGCTTTTCTCGGAGATTGAAACATAAATAATTCTAAACTCTCTCTGGGTGCAAAGTTTAACCATTCATCAACTGAGATCCCATTTCCAATGGATTTAGAGATTTTTTCACCGTTATGATCCAAAAAAAGCTCATAAGTAAAATTATTAGGTGGTCTTCCTCCGATAATTTTATTTATTTTACTCGAAAGTTGAAAAGATTCTATAAGATCTTTTCCGTTCATTTCATAATCTACATTTAGTTCACTCCATCTCATCGCCCAGTCTACTTTCCACTGCAATTTGCAATTCCCGTCCAAAATAGAAGTTTCAATTTCGGATTTTAGAAACGGATTAAAGTATAAGATTTTTTTATTTTTTAAATCTGTTTCAATAATTTTTACTTGTAAAACGTGCTTTGTCTCTGGACATATGGGGAGAAATGGAGAATAAGTTTGTCTTCTTTCTTTCCCTAATGTTGGT
Organism: Rickettsiales bacterium; assembly: GCA_002691145.1. Taxonomy (GTDB): domain Bacteria; phylum Pseudomonadota; class Alphaproteobacteria; order Methylaequorales; family Methylaequoraceae. The sequence goes on along the minus strand of NZHE01000014.1, from coordinate 215,942 downwards.
AATATTACATTATTTATCTTTTCATAATTTTCTAGAATTTTTGTTAATCCGTCATTAAATTTTCCTGATTTATATAAACTAGTTGCTGATTTAAATTCAAAATCAAAATCAAACCTATTTAAAAATTCAACTAGTTTTGAGTTATTATGTTCAGCAAAACTATCATACTTCTCAAAAGGATCTGGGATTGAGGAGAGAGATTTAAAAAGATTTTTTTCTACTAAGCCTTTATTTGGAATGTTTTCTGGGACTTTTCTAAGTCCATCCAAATCATCTGAAAAAACGTATAACTTCGTTTTCATATCAGATATTTCTTTAAAGGCCTTTATGACCATGCTTGTTCTTAAAACCTCTGCAAATGTTCCTATATGTGGCAAACCTGACGGTCCATATCCAGTTTGAAAAATACAAAATTCTTTGCTAATCTCAAAATCTTTAAATCTTTTCTCCAGCTTTTCTGCCTCAGCAAAGGGCCAAATTGTACTATTGTTAATTTTTAATTTATTCATTTGTTAGAAAATTAAATTTAAGAATTGATAACAATTTAATTTAAAAAAATAAATTACATATTTTATTTGTATAAATTATTGTAATAACAATATTTTATAGTATATTAAAGGACAAATTTTTATATAAAATTATTATGGGAAAAGTTTTAAAAGGAGAAATATTTTTATATTCTGCGAATGATCTTGAAACAGGGAGAACAGTTTATTTTTCAAAAAAAATTGGATGGCAGGCTGATGCTAAAAAAGCATCAAAAATATTCAAAGCCTCAATTAAAAAGTTTGAAAATTTTATCGAACTCGACAAATCATCAAAAAATATAATCGGGCCTTATTTAATTGAAATTGATAAAAATGGTAATATTTTAAAATTAAGAGAGAAAATCAGATTAGAAAAAGAAAATATTTTAAGCAGATTAAATGTATAAATATAATGAAACAGATAAAAAGATTGTAGCTGATAGAGTTGAACAATTCAAAGAACAAGTATCCAGAAGATTGAATGGAAAACTCTCAGAGGAAGAATTTAAACCCTTAAGATTAATGAATGGTGTTTATCTTCAGCTTCACGCCTACATGCTTCGAATTGCCATTCCTTATGGAGAATTATCAAGTTTTCAACTACGAAGTCTTGCCAATATAACAAAAAAGTTTGATAGAGGTTATGGACATTTTACAACGCGACAAAATATTCAAATAAATTGGCCTAAACTAATTGACATACCAAAAATCTTAGATGAGCTTTCGAAAGTAGAAATGCATGCAATTCAAACATCTGGAAATTGTATAAGAAATATTTCCTCTGATCATCTTGCAGGAATAAATTTAGAAGAAGTTGAAGATCCAAGACCCTGGTGTGAAATTATAAGAAAATGGTCGACGTTTCATCCTGAATTTTCCTTTTTGCCTAGGAAATTTAAAATAGCTGTTACTGGCTCAAAAAATGATAGAGCAGCAATAGAATTACATGACATCGGACTTAGGTTAATTAAATATAATAAAAATATTGGATTTGAAGTTTTTGTTGGAGGTGGTCAAGGACGAACCCCAGTCATCGCCAAAAAAATAAATAAATTTATCGATAAAAAATATATTCTTTCATACTTGGAATCAATTTTGAGAGTTTATAACGAACTCGGAAGAAGAGATAATATTTATAAAGCAAGAATAAAAATTTTAGTTAATGAAATGGGAATTGAAAAATTTAGAAAAGCTGTAGATCGAGAATGGAAAAAGATAAAAAAAAACTATTTTATTTTGAATAAAAATGAAATCGGTGAGATAAAAAAATTTTTCAAACTTCCTAAATTGGTAAAAAGTCTTAATTCAAAAGTAAAAAATTTGCATAACTCTGAATTTTCAAAATGGTATGAGAAAAATACACTTAAGCATAAAATTAGAGGCTTTAGAATTGTACATATTTCTCTTAAATCTAAGGGAAAACCGCCTGGAGATATGACATATCTACAGATGAAAAATTTATCTAAACTATCTGAAAAGTATTCATATGGAGAGATAAGGGTTTCGCACGAGCAAAACTTAATATTGCCTCACGTAAAAAATGAAAAACTTTTCGAACTTTGGGATAAACTCAAAGAATGTAATCTTGCGACCTCAAACATTGGAAGCATTACAGATATAATTTGTTGTCCAGGTATGGATTATTGTGCACTTGCAACTGCTAGATCAATACCAATTTCTCAAAAAATTTCAAAATTTTTTGATGATTTCAAAATACAAGATCTTATCGGAGAAATGAAAATTAAAATTTCTGGTTGTATTAACGCTTGCGGACATCATCATGTCGGGAATATAGGAATTTTAGGACTTGATAGGAATGGAGAAGAATATTATCAAATAACTTTAGGTGGCTCTGCAAAAGAAAACTCATCAATAGGAAAAATTGTAGGCCCCTCATTTTCTTCAGATAAAATTATCCCAGCAATAAAAATAATAATTGATGTTTATTTAAAAAATAGAATAGATAAAAGTGAAAGTTTTCTTAAAACACTCAATAGAATAAGTATTCATCCCTTTAAAAAAGCTCTTTATGACAATAATTGGTAAAAATAAACACAAAATTCAATTTAAAAAAATTGATAATATCATGGAGTTTGAAAATCTTAAAAATATATGTTTCGACTTAGATTTTTGGAAAGAACACAAGAACAGAATCATTTCCTCAAAAAAATATATTGGTATAATAATTAATGCGGAACTTTCGTTAGAAGAATTAAATCTAAATTATAAATTATTTGACTTAATCAAAATAAAATTTGATACATTTAAAAATGGAAGAGGCTTTACTCTTGCAAGAAAGCTGAGAGAAGATTATAAATTTAAAAAAGATATAAGGGCTACGGGCCATGTTCTTCCAGATCAATATCATTTTATGATAAGGTGCGGTTTTAGCAGTTTCGAAATAAACACAAGCGAAAAAAAAACATGGGAAAAGGTAATAAAATACTCTATTACCTCGCATTATCAACAAACTAACTTTGATTAGGTCGAACCCCTAATTTTAGGGGTTCGAATTTTTAATAAATTTTGGCTTGCGTTAAAAGTCCATGCCGCCCATGCCGCCCATGCCGCCCATGCCACCCATGCCGCCCATGCCGCCGCCGCCAGGCATTGGTGGAAGAGGTTCTTTTGGTTCAGGCATATCTGCAACCATAGCCTCCGTTGTTAACAGTAAGCTTGCTATAGATGCAGCATTTTCGAGTGCAGTTCTAACTACTTTAACTGGGTCGATTATCCCTGCTTTAACCAAATCGCAGTAAGATTCAGTTGCAGCGTCAAATCCATAATTATTATCTTTGCTATCGTTCAATTTTCCAACAACAATTGAGCCTTCAACACCAGCATTCTCTACAATTTGTCTTGTGGGACCTTCTAAAGACTTTCTGATAATATCAATTCCGGCGTCTTGATCAGGATTCTTTCCTTTTAAACCATCTATAGCTTTTTTTGAATATAAGAGTGCAGTACCACCACCGGGAACAATACCCTCTTCAACAGCAGCTCTGGTGGCATTCAATGCATCGTCTACTCTGTCTTTTCTCTCTTTAACCTCAACTTCTGTAGAACCGCCAACATTTATTACAGCAACACCTCCTGAAAGTTTAGCGAGTCTTTCCTGAAGTTTTTCTTTGTCATAATCAGATGTTGTTGTCTCGATTTGAGTTTTAATTTGTTCACATCTTGCCTTTAAGTCAGATGTGTTACCAGCACCATTAACAATAGTTGTATCTTCTTTATCAATTCTAACTTTTTTACAGGAGCCTAGGTCTGTGATTTGAACATTTTCAAGTTTTAATCCTAACTCTTCACTAATTACCTGTCCACCTGTTAATATAGCCAAATCTTCTAGCATAGATTTTCTTCTATCTCCAAAACCCGGAGCTTTTACAGCAGCCACTTTTAATCCACCTCTTAATTTATTTACAACAAGGGTAGCTAGTGCCTCGCCCTCAACGTCTTCAGCTATAATCAACAATGGTTTCCCGGATTTGACTACCGCTTCTAGAAGTGGAAGCAGATCTTGTAGATTCGACAACTTTCCTTCATTTAATAAAATGAAAGGATCATCAAATTCACAAATCATTTTTTCAGCATCAGTTATAAAATATGGTGATAAATACCCTCTATCGAATTGCATGCCCTCAGTTGTCTCTAAAGTAGTATCTCTAGTTTTTGACTCTTCAACAGTGATAACCCCATCTCTTCCAACTTTATCCATAGCTTCAGCAATTTTTTTTCCTATTTCTTCCTCGCCATTTGCGGAAATTGTGCCAACCTGTGCAATTTCAGCCGATGTACTTAGTTGTTGACTTCTTGCTTTGAGCTCATCTAAAACTTTGTCCACAGCAAAATCAATTCCTCTTTTCAGGTCCATTGGATTCATTCCGGCAGTTACAGCCTTTGCACCTTGACGAACAATTGATTGAGCCAGAACAGTAGCTGTTGTTGTTCCATCTCCCGCTGCATCTGAGCTCTTACTTGCCACTTCTTTTACCATTTGAGCGCCCATATTTTCAAATTTATCTTTAAGTTCTATTTCTTTGGCAACAGAAACACCATCTTTTGTAACACGAGGCGCCCCAAAAGATTTATCTAAAACAACATTTCTTCCTTTTGGGCCTAATGTAACTTTTACAGCGTTGGCTAGTGCATCTACACCTGCTAACATATTGTTTCTGGCTTCAGAGCCGAATGTGATAATTTTAGCTGACATTAATTTTCTCCTTTGTAATTATTCTATGATTCCCATAATATCTGATTCCTTCATTATTAGTAGATCTTGTCCATCTAATTTAACTTCGGTACCAGACCATTTTCCAAATAAAACTTTATCACCAGTTTTGACACCCATAGGTTTGACCTTTCCGTCTTCTCCAACTTCTCCAGGCCCAACTGACAGAATTTCACCTTCACTTGGTTTTTCTTTTGCTGTATCTGGAATAATTATTCCTCCAGATGTTTTTTGGTCACTCTCAATTCGTTTTACTACAACTCGATCATGTAACGGTTTGAATTTCATGTAGAATCTCCTTTTTAATTTAGACAATTCATGTTAATATTAGCAAGCCTTGTTAGCACTTGATTATGATGAGTGCTAAAATAAAGCGAAGATAAATCAATGTCAACTACTTTTTTTTGTTATAATAAATTCTTCTTTTATAAAATTTTCCAACTTATCTGCTGTTTCAATAATTGAACACTTTTCAGTATCTAAAATTAGATCTGGATTTTCTGGTTCCTCATAAGGAGCATCTATCCCTGTAAAGTTTTTTATTTTTCCTTGCCTTGCCAGTGCGTACAAACCTTTAGTATCTCTATTAATACATTCTTTAACAGAGGCTTTAATAAAAATCTCTTTAAATATTTCAGGGCGGATTGATCTAGCTTTCTGCCTTTCACTTTTATAAGGGGAAATGAGAGATGCAATTACTATAAAACCTGCTGAAGAGAATAAAGATGCTACCTCTGACGTTCTTCTTATATTCTCCATCCTATCTCCAGGGCTAAAGTCTAAGTCTTTGTTTAATCCATTCCTCAGATTATAACCATCTAAAACAAATACATTGCAACCCTTTATAAATAGCCTTTTCTGAACCTCGCTTGCTATAGTACTTTTTCCTGAACCAGATAAACCTGTAAGCCAAATTATACCTGATCTATGATTTAGTTTTAAGGTACGATCTACCTCAGTTACTGAAAAATCGAATGGTATTATTTTTTTATTTTTTTTTTCTAAGAATTTTCTTTGATTAGGGAAGTTTGATAAATTTAAAATTCCACCTCCTACGGTTTCATAACCGTCTAGTATCTTAAATCTACCTAAATTCTCATTTTCACAAAAATTATCTGCTGAAATTAGACTACTTGAATTAATGATTACCTCCGATACATCATTTTTTCGCACAACATTTGTTTTTTTTTTTAAAAGCGTATCAGTATCTAATATCCATTGAATTTTTTTAAATTCAACCCTACTCGTTGAAGTTCCAAGCATGATTGTATACTTTTTCTCTAAATTTAACATTTTATCGCTTAACCAAAAGATACTTGCTTCGAATGTGTTTACAAGGGAAGGAGCATTATTTTNTTTGGATATTACGTTTCCTCTTTCAACAAATATTTCATCTGAAAATGTCANACCAATACACTCACCTGAACGAGCAATTCTATTCTTTTTTAAGGGCCATATTTCAATTGTTTTAATTTTAGTTTTTTGATTACTTGGAGATAACAGCACTTCATCATTCACTTTGAGAGTACCAGATTCAATTTTTCCCACGATTATTCTCTTATTTTTTTGCTTATAGATGTCTTGAACTGGCATTCTTAATGGTAACTTTTCTAATGTAGATGATGAATGATAATCATCTAATTCACTTATTAAACATTTACCATTGAACCAACTTGTTCTATTACTAAGAGATGTTATATTATCCCCATCCCTTGCAGAAACCGGTATACAAGATTTCATTTTAACTTGAATTAAGCTTAAATAGTTAGCTAACTTTCTTTCCATTGATTCAAACTTTCTTTTTTCAAAATTAATTTTATCTATCTTATTTACAACAACTATTAATTGAGAAACACCCAACATTTTTAGCAAATAGCAGTGTTTTTTTGTCTGTTCCTTTATTCCTTCTAAAGCGTCTACAATTAAAATGGCAATATGAGCCGATGATGCGCCTGTTATCATATTCCTGATAAACTCCTTATGACCAGGAGCGTCAATAAATACGTAATTTTTTTTTTTTACTTTTAAAAAAAATTTGTGTCGTATCAATTGTAATTCCCTGATCGCGCTCTGTTTGAAGAGAGTCTAATAAAAATGCCCATTCCATTTTTTTTCCTCTTGAACTACAAATCTCTTTCAGCTCTTTTAACTTTTCATCCTTTACCTGCTCTAAATCATAAATCAATCTTCCTATTAATGTAGATTTTCCATGATCAACGTGACCAACAGTAACAACTCTTATTGTTTCTTTACTTGAAGTTAAAGACATGCTTATAAATATCCATTGGTTCTTAATCTTTCAAATGCGTTTTCTTCTTCATGATCCATTGCTCTACCAGATCTTTCGGAGATAGTAGATTTTTCGAGTTCAGAAATTATTTCTTCAACATTACTTGCCTCACTTGACACGGGATTTGTAATATCTTTATCGCCTAAAGAGCGATATCTTTTGCCATTTTTGGCAAAGTACAAATCAACTACTGGGATATTTTCTCTTTTAATATACCTCCATATATCAATTTCCGTCCAGCTTAATAATGGATGGATTCTTAAATGAACATTGTTAGGATAGTGAACACTAAAATGATTCCAAAACTCGGGAGGTTGATTTTTTACATCCCAGGTACCTTCTTCATCTCTTGGACTGAAAAATCTCTCTTTAGCTCTTGTTCCTTGCTCATCTCTTCTAATTCCGGCAATTACAGCTTTGAGTTTATGTTCATAAATAATTTTTTTTAGTCCCTCTGTTTTTCTAGCTGCAGATCTAGCAGCAGGTGGCAAAGAAGAATCAATGCTGTTTATTCCTGGACATAACCCCTTTATAAGATTAATTTTCCATTTTTTTTCATATTTATCCCTAAAATCGTACATTTCTTTGAATTTTTTTTTGGTATCAACATGAATTAAAGGAAATGGAATTTTTCCAAAAAATGCCTTAAAAGCAAGCCACACCATAACATTAGAATCTTTACCTAAAGACCAAAGCATTGCAATATTTTTTAAATTACTGTATGCCTCTCTTAAAATATAAATACTTTCATTTTCTAATTTATTTAGATAGTCCATATTAAATTAATTTTTATGTATACCGCATTCTGTTTTACTCGTTCCAGTCCACCTTCCTGATCTAAAATCACTACTTTTTGATTTCGATGTGCATGTTTCGCATCCAATTGATAAATATCCTTGATTGAAAAGCGGATGTCTAACCAATTTATTGTCATTAAAATATTCGTTTATCTTTTCTTGATCCCACTTCAATAGAGGGCTTACAACATATTTATTATTTTCCAACTCTATAATTTTTTTTTTCTTTCTAGATTCACTGTGAAATCCTTTTCTTCCAGAAAACCATGCCTCATAATTTTTTAATGCATTTTCTAGTGGTAAAACTTTTCTGATATTACAACAAAGATCAGGATTTTTTTTCCAAAGGTCAGAATTATGATCATAATTTTTTATATTTAAGTTAGAAGGAAAAACTTCAATTATATTTGTTATATTAAATATTCTTTTCANAATCTCTTTATAATCTAATGTCTCTTTAAATAATTTATGAGTATTAATAAAAATTATAGGAAAGTTATTATTTATTTTTGAAATCATATCTAGCAAAACAGCAGATTCTGAACCAAACGAACAAACATAAGCCGATTTATTAAGAAATATCTTTTTGATAAGAATTTCTATTGTTGAAAAACAATCTTTATTTTCAAATAGTGAATTTAACTTTCTTAATTTTTCAAATTTATTCATTTTGTAAATAGACGTTAAAATTTTTAAAATGTCAATATTGTATGTAAATTATTAATTTATACACTAAATTTTTGTATTTATTTATTTTTTTAAAATTTTATTTTTTATTTATGGATCAATTTAAAACACAAAAATATATCAATATTTGGCTTCTAACTAATATTCTTATGATTGCCTTGATGGTAATTATAGGTGGTATAACAAGGTTAACAGAGTCGGGCTTATCCATGATTGATTGGAACCTTATAAAAGGAATAGTACCTCCCATAACAGAAAATCAATGGATAGAAAAATTTGAAGAGTACAAACTTTTTCCAGAATATATACTTATTAATTACACTATGACTCTTGAAGAATTCAAAAAAATATTTTTCTGGGAGTATTTGCATAGAGTTTGGGGAAGACTTATAGGAATAACGTTTCTTTTGCCATTAATTTTTTTTTGGTACAAAAAAAGTTTAACCTCAAATATGAAAAAATATTTTGCGATTCTTNTATTGATTGGTTGTTTTCAAGGCTTTATGGGTTGGTATATGGTTAAAAGTGGTCTTATGGACAAACCTGATGTAAGTCAATATAGACTAGCAGCACATCTTAGCATTGCCTTTACCATATATGTGATATTATTATTTTTTCTTTGGAATAATTTTAGGACAATTAATGAATCATACAAAATCATTAGCCATGAAAACTTGGATATTGTCAACTATATCATACCAAGTTTTCTTGTTATTTTTTTAACTATCATATATGGAGCTTTTGTGGCTGGAACTAACGCAGGGCTTGTTTACAGTAATTTCCCATTGATGGGTGAAACAATATTTCCGCCCGAAGCTCTTGAAATTACTCCAACATGGAGAAATTTCTTTGAAAACCTGGGTCTTATCCAATTTAATCACAGATTTTTAGGAACTTTGAGTTTGATTTTAGTATTCTTAACATGGCTGAAAGCTAGAAACCTATCTAAAGGTTCATACTTGAAAATGAGTATAAACATTCTTTTATTTTTTATAATACTACAATATTCATTAGGCATTATTACTTTAAAGCTTCATGTACCTATATATCTGGGAGTAATTCATCAGTTTGGTTCTTTAATTGTTTTAACATGTTTAACTGTCAGTATATCTGAAATATATACAAATAAAAAAGGAGCAATTAGGTAATTGCTCCTTTTGAATTAAATATTAAAGTAAGAGATGATTAAAAACTAGCGCTCATCGTGCCAACAATGTGATCTCCACCGGCTGTCATATCATCGTCAACACCGGTTCCACCATAACCATCAGTTCCGGAATAGTAAATACTCCAATCTAGACCTAAAGCAGATGTAGATACTCCTGCATTATAATCTGTGTAGTTCTCACTTCCAGTTGAATCAGCTCCTTCAAAACCAATGCCACCAAAGACAGTAAATGGAGTACCNGGAACAGGAACTTCAAGACTCACATTTTGATAGTTATAATCGTATTGTCCACCATAACCGGATGGAGAATATCCATAGTAGTAAGACAGTCCAACATCATATGGAAGAGCTACACCTACGGAAGCATAATATTCCAAAAAATCTTGTGACGCTGCTGCGTGCTCACCTAAGCCAGGATAATCGTAGTATAATAGTCCAATATCATACGAAAGTAAGTCCTCAGCCATTGGAACAGCACCAGATAAACCGCCATAATAATCTAATTCAAGATTACCATCAGTATTNNNAGCAGGACTTCCCCATGTGCCTACATAAGCAGATACGTAAGTATCAACAAGATCAACGGCATAGTCAAAGCCACCTTGTACTGCCCAGTTATTTCCATTTTGAACTTCTCCACGCCATATGTAAGAAGTGGCTAGTGTTACGTTAGCAGAAATTTCTCCATAAGGNAGTTTGTCTGGAAACTCGAAACTTTTTGATTCAGTAGCCCCTAACAAGCACATTGCTGAGACAGCTGATAGTAGTGTTTTAATCTTCATTTTATCTCCTTCTGATGTCAATTGCACAATATATAGGCAATTTTACGATTGATTAATATTTATACATGTTTAATACTTAAAACTTTTTCTCGATAACTTCAACATTTTTGATAAAAAAAAAAAAAAATATGGTATAGTGTTGTTTTTTTACAACAAATTATATGATTATGACGAGTATATTTCTTTTATTATCTTCAATCTCCTTATTATCATGGATTTATTTATTTTTTATTCATGGCAGAAAAAATTTAATTAAAGATCCATTTTTTTGGAGTAATAAAATTAATTTCGATACCTTAATTCAAGAAAATAAAAAAAATAAAGANAAAGGAAAAAAAGGTAATAATTTATCAATTATAATTCCTGCGAGAAATGAAGAACAAACAATAGGGCTTGTAATTACCAGTATCATTAGACAAACATACAAGAATTTTAATTTAATTATTGTGAATGATCACAGTTCAGACAACACTGTGGAGGAAATATTGAAAGTTACATCAAAATATAATTTCAAACATTTTCAAATAATTGATTCTAAACCTCTTCCTAGGGGATGGACAGGTAAAACCTGGGCACTTAATCAGGGTATAATTGAAGCATTAAAACAAATGGAGAATAAATATTTCATGTTTCTTGATGCGGATATAGTTATAAAAGAGAATATCGTGGAAAATCTGATCAAACATATAGTTATCAAAGACTTACAGATGATATCCATAATGGCTAAACTGAACTGTTCAACTTTTTGGGAAAAGTTATTAATACCACCTTTTATCTATTTTTTTCAAAAATTATTTCCATTCTATTTGGTTAATAGCAAGAAATCTTCATTATCTGCTGCTGCTGGCGGTTGCATTTGTTGTAAAAGTATTATTTTTAAAGATCATGATATAATGAATAAAATTAGAAATTACATTATTGATGATTGCAACTTGGCGAAACAAATAAAAAATATCGGACCAATCTGGCTTGGACTTTCATCACAAGTAACGAGTGTTAGAGTTTACTCAAATTTAAGACAAATCTGGAATATGATCTCTAGATGTGCCTTCGAACAATTAAAGAATTCTTTAAGCTATCTTTTAATCTCATCTATAGGAATGTTTACAATATATCTAGCATGTCCTTTAATTTTTATGTATTGCTTATTCACTCTTAAATATTTTGAAGCTCATTTCTTTTTATTATTTTTATTGCCCATATTATTAATGACAGTTTCTTACTATCCGACAATTAGATTTTACAAGTTAAATTTTTTTTACACATTAACAATTCCGCTCTCTGCGATTTTTTATTTATTGATGACACTTAACAGTGCCTATAATTATTATTTTAGAGATGGGAATAATTGGAAAAATAGAAAATATAAAAATTCATAAAGAGATGAAAAAGAAAAAAGAGCTACAAATCGATAATCTGTTGAGCAAAAAAACACTTCATGACGAAAATTTTCCAGTAGGTTCATTCTTAATATCAAAAGAAAATATAAATTATACAAGAAAATTTTATAAATTTTCAAGAACTGCTGATGACATTGCTGATAACAGTCGGCTAAAAATTTCTAAAAAGTTAAAAATACTTACTCGTTTTGACGAGTTATTAAAAAATAAAGAAAATTCAGATTATTCTTTTATTAATGACATTTTGTCTTTGCAAAAAAGGAAAAAATTCAATGATAATTATCCTAGAAAACTTCTGGTTGCTTTTATTCAGGACGCATCTAAATCGCGATATGCTGATTGGAATGAACTCATAAACTATTGTGAACACAGTGCGAGTCCTGTTGGCCGTTTTGTTGTGGACTTGCATGAAATAANGGAAAATCTTGCAGAAATTTATGTAGGTTGCGACCATCTTTGTAATTCTTTGCAAATACTGAATCACCTTCAAGACTGTAAAGAAGATTTTTTAAATCTTGATAGAATATACATTCCTGAAAATATGTTTAAAAAAGAAAAAATAAAAACAAACTCGTTTTTAGAAATGAAAAATAGAAAAGCCTTTATTAAAGTGAAAAATAATTGTATCAATAAAGTAAAAGATTTATTAGATCAGTCGATTTCTAAAATTAAATTAATAAGCAATTTTAGATTAAGAATGGAAACTTTGGTGATTTTCTTTATTGCAAAAAGACTAGCTTTTTTGCTAGAAATTAATGACCCTATAGAAAAAAAAGTAAAACTAAATTATATTGATTTGATTTTTTGTTTTTTTAAAGGAATAATAGGAGCTATTAAATTCAATGCTAGATAAATTAAAAATGTTATATCCGTAATATGAAAATTAAAACACCACTTTTAGACAAAGTAAACCTACCAAAAGATCTCAGAAAACTTAGTGACAAAGAATTAAAAACTGTTTCTGGAGAATTAAGAAATGAAGTAATAGATGCGGTTTCAGTAACAGGCGGGCATTTGGGTGCAGGACTCGGTGTAGTAGAATTGACAGTTGCTATACATTCTGTATTTGATACCCCAAAAGATAAATTAATTTGGGATGTAGGTCATCAATGTTATCCGCATAAAATTATAACTGGAAGAAGGGATAAGATTAGAACTATTAGACAGCCAAATGGGTTGTACGGGTTTACAAAAAGATCAGAGAGTGATTATGATCCATTCGGTGCTGCTCATTCTTCTACTTCGATAAGTGCAGGATTAGGTATGGCTGTGGCAAGAGATTTAAAAAAAGAAAAACATCATGTTATTTGTGTTATTGGTGATGGCGCAATTAGTGCAGGAATGGCTTATGAGGCAATGAACAATGCGGGTTCTATGAATGCAAATTTAATAGTTATCTTAAATGACAACGATATGTCTATAGCCCCTCCAGTAGGAGCAATGAGCGCATATTTGTCAAGACTNTTGTCTGGAAAAACATTTCAGTCCGCAAGATCTATTGCTAAACAAATGGCAGAGATGTTTCCTAAGAGATTTCAAAATGTAGCAGCAAAAGCGGAAGAATATATGCGGGGCATGGTGACTGGAGGCACACTTTTTGAAGAGTTAGGATTTTTTTATGTTGGTCCTGTAGATGGACACAATCTTGATCACCTACTCCCGGTATTAAAAAATTTAAAAAATTCAAATTGGGATGGACCTGTTTTTCTTCATGTAGTTACCAAAAAGGGATATGGATACAAACCCGCAGAAAAGTCTGATGACAAATATCACGGCGTTGGTAAGTTCAATGTTATTACTGGCGAACAAGTAAAAACTAAGTCAAAAGCTCCAAGTTATACAAAAGTTTTTGCAGAAGCCCTTATCAATCAGGCAAAAAAAGATAAATCTATAGTGGCTGTTACGGCTGCAATGCCTTCTGGTACTGGACTTGATATTTTTGGAAAATCATTCCCAACAAGAACCTTTGATGTAGGAATAGCTGAACAGCATGCAGTTACTTTTTGCGCCGGAATGGCAACTAGAGGTTTAAAGCCATATGCAACGATTTACTCAACATTTTTACAAAGGGCATATGATCAAGTAGTTCATGACGTTGCTATTCAATCAATACCGGTGCGATTTGCAATTGATAGAGCTGGTCAAGTGGGTGCTGATGGCGCTACGCACGCTGGTTCTTTTGACTTGGCTTATCTTTGCACATTGCCAAACTTTATTGTAATGGCTCCTTGTGATGAAAATGAACTTATAAATTGTGTTGCAACCTCAGTTACTATTAACGATAAACCGTCAGCCTTCAGATATCCTAGAGGAGAGGGTGTAGGAGTAGAAATTAGTAAAGAACCAAAAATTTGGAAAATTGGAAAAGGAAGAATTATCCAGCAAGGAGATAAGGTTTGTATACTCTCTCTGGGAACGAGATTGGCTGATTCTATGAAAGCTGCAAAAACTTTAGGAACCTATGGATTATCTACAACCGTAGCTGATGCAAGGTTTGCCAAGCCAATTGATACTAAACTTATTGCTAAATTAGCTAAAGAGCATGAAATTCTTGTAAGTGTAGAAGAGGGTTCAATAGGAGGGTTCTCTGCACAAATAATGTCATTTTTAACTTCAGAAGGTTTGCTAGATAATGGATTAAAATTTAGACCACTATTTTTTCCAGATCAATTTATTCCACATGGCAAGCCAGATGATCAAAATGAGACGTGTGGGATTAATTCTAATCAAATCTCTAATTGTGTATTAAAAGCTCTTGGCCTCCCAAGAATTTCAAGCGAATCAAGAGAAAGCGCTTAGGCATTCATAATAAAATTTTGATTATCATGTCTACAAATGATCAATTAACAGTTAAAAAAATTGTTAAAAAATCTGGGAGTTCTTTTTATTGGGGTATGAATATTTTAGATGGCGAAAAAAGAAGAGCAATGTTTACATTGTATTGTTTTTGCAGAGTTGTGGACGATATTGCTGATAGTAACAAAAGTAAAATAGAAAAATCAAGTGAACTGATGCAATGGAAAAAAAAGATAAAATTAGTTTACAAAAATAAATCCTCTGATTTTTTAACAAGAGAATTATTATTATTNGTAAAAAAATTTAGTATTAATGATAAGGACTTTATTTCAATTATTGATGGAATGATAATGGATGTAGACGAGAAAATAATCTATCCGTCTAGAAAAAAAATTGAACTTTACTGTGATAGGGTTGCCGGTGCTGTTGGGTGTATTTCGATAAAAATATTTGGAATAAATGAACCAAGTGGGAGGGATTACGCAATTTATCTCGGAAGAGCTTTTCAACTAACAAACATACTAAGAGATCTTCGAGAAGATTGTGAAAGAGACAGATGCTACATACCATACAACTACATTTCAAAATATAAACTCGAAAAACTCACTCCAAAAGAATTGCTAGTTAATATTAATTTTAAAAATATTATTGATGAATTAATTATTGAGACAAAAAGTTATTATAAACTTGCTAAAAACTTATCGTTAACCTTAGATAAAAAAAAGATTAAAGCATCAGAGTTAATGCGAGAAATTTATGAAAAAACTTTTGAAAAAATTTGTAAAAGTAATAACTTAACTTTTAAGAAAGTAAAATTAAGTAAAATTGAAAAATTTTTTATTATATTGAAAAAACTGGCTAGGGGTTAAAATTACAAATTTTAAAAAAATATATTTAATAGGTGCTGGTTTGTCGGGATTATCTGCTGCATGCCATTTAATACAAAGAAAAAAAAAAATTACAATTTTTGAATCCACCAGTCATGCCGGTGGTAGATGTCGTTCCTACTATGATAAGTCACTCGAGTTAAAAATAGATAATGGGAATCATTTAATTCTCTCAGCCAACAAAAACTTTTTAAATTTTTGTAAATTAATTAATTCTTCAGATAGCATAAATATATATAAACCAACGTTTAACTTTTACGATATGAACAACAAGAGCAATTGGTCAATTGAACTTAACAAAGGTACGATACCCTGGTGGTTACTGAACAGCAAAAAAAGAGTTCCGAATACAAATTTTTTCGATTATTTAAAAATTTTTAAATTTAAGTTCTGCAAACCTAGCGATACTGTTGCAGATCTAGTTGGAGGTCAAAAGGAATTATATTTAAATTTTTGGGAACCACTTACTCTTGGAGTCTTAAACACCCC
This sequence comes from Rickettsiales bacterium, assembly GCA_002691145.1. Taxonomy (GTDB): domain Bacteria; phylum Pseudomonadota; class Alphaproteobacteria; order Methylaequorales; family Methylaequoraceae. Next base: position 199,888 of record NZHE01000014.1, on the reverse strand, counting down.
TTGTAACACTGCATCTGCAAAATTACTTTGGAATGTTTTAAAAGAGACTTTTTTGAAAGGTTCAGAATTTTGTAAGATCTGTCAACCAAAAAATAATTGGAATGAAACATTAATTAATCCAGCTACAAAGTTTCTTGAAAAAAACGGAGTATCAATTAATTTTAATTCTCTAGTAAAAGGATTTGACATATCAAACAATTATATAAAAAAAATTTACTTCGCTAATAATGAAATTAATATCTCAAAAGATGACACGATAATTACTTCAATACCCCCAAATGGTCTCTCAAAGCTTCTTCCCATGCATGCTTTACCTAATGAATTTAACACAATAGTTAATATCCACTTTAAAATAAAGAGTCATAACATAAAGAACTTAGATCCTCCCATTCTAGGAGTCATAAATTCTCTAACTCATTGGATTTTTATTAAGAAAGAATACATATCAATAACTATTAGTTCTGCAAATAAATTACTCAATTTTAATAGTGAACAGCTTGCTAATAGAGTTTGGACTGAAGTTAGACAAGCGCTTAGTTTATCTCAAGAAAAAATACCTGAATTTAAAATTTTAAAGGAAAAAACAGCTACATATGAACAATCACCTAAAAATACAGACTTAGTGAAAAATCTTTGCAATCTTCCAAAGAACCTTATACTTAGCGGAGATTGGACTCAAAAAAACTTTCCTTCAACTATTGAAAGTTCTATACTTTCTGGAAAAAAATCTATAGAAAAATTATTAAATCACTAATTTTTTTGATTATGAAATATACGTTAGAAAGTATCGGAAATAGTATTAAAGAATCAATTAAACATCAAAAAAAGAAAATTGATAAAGAGGGTTTTAGTGTCTCAGAATTAGAGGCAGATGTTACAATTCCAGCAGAATATATATTGATGATGCACTTTCTGGGTGAAATTGATCTTGAATTACAAGAGAAAATTAAAAATTATATTATTAATATACAAAATGAAGAGGGTGGATGGCCTTTATTTCATGAAGGTGATTCAAATTTGAGTGCTACTGTAAAAGCTTATTTTGCTCTTAAGCTTTCTGGAGAGAATTCTAAAAGCGTGAAAATGCTGAAAGCTAAAAAATTAATTCTGAAAAACGGAGGAGCTGAAAACTCTAATGTTTTCACAAGAATCACTCTTGCATTATTTCAACAAATAAGTTGGAAAGCTGTACCTGTTATGCCTGTTGAAATTATGCGTTTACCTAAATGGTTTCTTTTTCATTTAGATAAAGTTTCTTATTGGTCTCGTACAGTATTAGTTCCACTTTTAATAATTATGAATAAAAAACCTCTAGCAAATAATCCAAATGCGATTCACATTGATGAAGTTTTCATAAATAAAAATGTCAACTTATACAAGTTGAACACAAAAAGAAATTTTTGGTCCCTTTTTTTTTTATTTTTAGATAGTATTCTTAGAAAAGTACATAATTTTTTCCCTAAAAGAAACAAAGAAAAATCAATTGAAGATGCTTATTTGTGGATTCTTAAAAGGTTGAATGGGAAAGATGGTCTTGGTGGAATATTTCCTGCAATGGTAAATGCTTTNATAGCTCTGAGTATTGAAGACAGAAATGATTATAAAGAGGAAATAAAAATTGCNAGAAAAGCTATCGATAATTTGTTGATCATCAAAAGTAAAGAAGCTTATTGTCAACCATGTTTATCTCCCATTTGGGATACAGGCTGGGTAGGTCAAGCATTAATTGAAAACAATCAGAATATTGAGCATATTATTAATTGGTTATTGAAAAAAGAAATAAATATAACCGGAGACTGGTCTGCAAAAAGACCAAATTTAGAACCAGGTGGTTGGGCGTTCCAATTTAACAATGATTTTTATCCTGATGTTGATGATTCTGCTTTAATTGGAATGTTACTTGATAGATACAACAAAAAATATCCTTCGCAAAAAGTATCAAATTCAATTAACAGAACCAGAAAATGGATTATTGGAATGCAATCAAAAAACGGAGGTTGGGGTGCATTTGACGTAGATAATTCCTATAGCTATCTAAATTTTATTCCATTTGCTGATCATGGTGCTCTACTAGATCCTCCCACTGTTGATGTCACAGCTAGATGTCTAAGTTTTCTTAGTCAGATTGATAATAATGAAGACTCACACGTCATAAAAAAAGCAATAAAATTTATTTTAGATGAACAAGAGATTGATGGAAGTTGGTTTGGAAGATGGGGCACTAATTATATTTATGGAACATGGTCAGTACTATCAGCAATAAATCTTGTTAATTTTGAAGATAAGGCTAAAGTAATTAACAAAGCTATAATATATCTAAAAGAATCTCAAAGACAAGACGGTGGATGGGGAGAAGATGGCTCTTCGTACGAAAATAAATTTTCAAAAATTATTAAAAGTAGCACCCCTTCTCAAACTTCTTGGGCCATTCTGGGTTTAATTGCAGCTGGTGAGATAAAGTCTAAGGAGGTAAGATCAGGTATCAATTATCTAATGAATAATTTTTCGGATGGAACATGGACTGAAAAACCTTACACAGCTGTTGGTTTTCCAAAAGTATTTTATTTGAAATATCACGGATACTCTGAATATTTTCCTCTTTTAGCACTTTCCAGATATAAGAATTTGATTAAATCTAATTATTTAAAAACTTTATCAGGTGTTTGAAAAGAATAAAAAAATTTTAGTAGTTGTTGGTTTAGATGATGAACTAAAAGTTTTAAATAATCTCCCAGTAATTAGTTATGCAGATTTTGGAGCTAAAAACTCAAAAAACTGTTTGAAAATCTTAGACAAAAAAAATATTGACCATGTTGTCAGCTTTGGATTTTGCGGTTCAATTGATCAAACAATTAAAAGTGGTGAACTTGTAATACCTGATGAAATAACCACTGATGATTTTAAAAAAAGGCCAATATCAAAAGAGCTCAGAAAATTTTATCGCAAAAAATTGAGTGATTATTCTGTGCATAAAAATAGTTTATATTCTACAAAAAAGGTGGTATTTTCTGCCAAAGAAAAATCAAATATAAAGAAAACATTTCATGCCTCCGTAATTGATATGGAATCAAAGTTTATTCAAGAAGAATGTTTAAAATTAAAAATTCCTTTTGTAGCCGTACGTCTAGTTTTTGATGATTTAAAATTCTCTCTACCGCAATTCGTTGTCAAAACACTAGATGAAAANGGAAAACCCAAAATAAAGGACATATTTTTTTCAATTATTGAAAAACCTGATAGACTTATACAATTAATCCGGTTGGGTATTATTTTTTATGATAATAAAAAAAAATTAAAAAAAATTGCTATGACCTTGTTCACTTAGATCACATTAAATCAAGTTCATACATTTTGGATTCAACTAATTTATCAAAAACATCTTCAGCAGGTCTTGAAGCAGTTAAATTAATGTCCTCAGGCATAGGTCCTGTAGTTCTAATTCCCGAAAACTTTTTATAGATTGCTTTAATTGGGGTTTCATATACCTCAGAAACAGCGGTTGCCTCATAACCGCAATGGGTCATACAGTCATTACATTTGTCATAGTTTCCTGTTCCATATTGCTTCCAATCAGTTTTTTCTATTAATTCTGAATAAGTTTTATAATAACCTTCTGCCAGATGATAACATGGTTTTTGCCAACCAAAAATATTTTTCGTTGGTGTTGCCCATGGAGCGCATGAGTAAATTCTATTTCCTGCTAAAAAATCCAAGTAAAAAGTGGTATGATTTAAATCCCACTTATTAAAATCTTTAGATTTAAAAATTGTTCGAAATATTTTTTTTACGTTTTCTCTATTGAGAAAATTATTTTTATCCTCAGCTCTTTCATAAGAATATCCAGGTGTAATATTAACACCATCTACTTCTAAATCTTTGTGAACATAGTTCAAAAATTCTATTGTATTTTTTACTCTTTGATAAAGGTAAATGTTACAATTTATGGTGACATTAAAACCTCTTGTTTTCGCAAGTTTTATTGCATGTATAGCTGTGTCAAAAACTCCTTCTTGTCCAACCACCTTATCATGATCTTCTTTTAAACCGTTTAAATTTACCACCCATGTGAAATATTTATTAGGTGAAAAATCATAAATCTTTTTTGGTAATAAAATACCGTTAGTAGAGAGATAGACAAATTTTTTTTTATTTAATAAATCTTCTACAATCTCAGGCATATCGTCACTCATCAAAGGCTCACCTCCTGAAATTGCTATGATAGGAGCCCCACACTCCTCAGCTGCATATACACATTTCATCGGACTCAAATACTCTTTCAAAACAGCCTCAGGAAAATCATATTTCCCACATACAGGTGATTTTAAGTTATTCATAAAATGAGGCTCAAGCATTAAAACAAGCGCATAACGTTTAATATTTTCATACTTTTTTTGTGCTATATATTTTGCTACAGCTAATTGTTGGTTAATTGAGACTGCCATTTTTTTAATAAGGTGATATCTAACAGAGATAAAACATTAGGGATTTACTTTCTTTTCAAGCTTCCCAGCGGACTAATAGCCGCTCCTGCGGAAGGTATTGGTGCCTGACTGTTTGCATCATTTGAAACCTTATTAGTTTTTCTGACACCGTTATTTGCATGAATATCCTCCATCATTTTTTTCACATGGGTATCGAAAAAAAAGTCAGGCCCTCTGGAATTACTTAAATCTATTTCCTTAGCCATTATACCCTCAGTTTTAGGGCCTTTTAAGGCAACTGTAATTGCTTTTAATGGGCTTGAAAAAACATCTTTTACTGCGGAAGCTTCATAGCCACAATGAGCCATACAATCAGAACATTTATCATAGTTACCAGTACCATATTTATCCCAATCAGTTTCATTCATCAACTTCTTAAATGATTCTACGTATCCTTCACCAAGAAGATAACAAGGTTTTTGCCAACCGAAAATGTTTCGAGTTGGATTGCCCCATGGTGTGCACTTGTAAGATTGATTTCCAGCTAAAAAATCAAGATACAGACCAGAATGACTAAAATCCCAATTTTTAAAATTTTCAGATCCAAATAGTTTTCTAAAAAAATTTTTTGTTTTTGATCTTTTGATGAAGTGTTCTTGATCTGGAGCTCTCTCATAAGCAAAGCCAGGAGATATAGTAATACCATCAACTTTTAGATGATCTGTCACATAGTCTAAAAAGTTTCTCATTCCTTCTTCATTTGCGTGATCAAAAATAGTACAATTAACATTACATCTAAAACCAAGCTCTTTGGCTTTTTTTATTGCAGATACACATCTGTCAAATACTCCATCTTGGCATACAGCTTTATCATGATCATCTTTGAGGCCGTCCAAGTGAACTGACCATGTAAAATAAGAACTAGGTTTATAATCCTTAATCTTTTTTTCCATAAGAATTGCATTTGTGCACAAATATACAAACTTTTTCCTTTTTACTAACTCATTTACAATTTCAGGCATCTCTTTGTGTATTAAGGGTTCACCTCCTGGGATAGATACAATAGGTGCACCACACTCTTCAACAGAATCAATACATTCTCTAACAGATAATCTTTGATTTAAAATCTCTTTCGGATAGTCAATCTTACCACAACCTGCACATGCTAAATTACAACGAAATAAAGGCTCTAGCATTAATACAAGAGGGTACTTTTTTTTTCTAAGTAACTTCTGTTTGAGGATATAAGAGCCTACTCTTATTTGTTGTATTAAAGGTATTGACATAACATTAGGTTAAAATATTTTTAAAAATTGTAAAGTTAATTAGTAAGTTCATTGTCAACAAGTTCTTTGGGTAATTTAAAAACAACATTTTCTTCTATTCCTGGTCTTTTTTCTATTTTAATTTTTCTAAATGACGATATTCTATCAATTACCTCATTTACAAGTTCATCAGGTGTAGATGCACCAGAGGAAATACCGACAGACTCAAGATCATTAAACCATTTACTATCTAAGTCATTTGCGGTTTCAATAAGGTAAGTGTCAACTCCAGACTCTTCTCCTAAATCTCTTAANCTATTNGAGTTAGAGCTATTTTTTGCCCCTACAACTAACATTAAATCAACATGAACAACTAAATCCCTTACAGCTGACTGTCTATTCTGAGTTGCATAACAAATATCTTTAACATCTGGTCCTTCAATTTCTGGAAATCTTTTTTTCAAAGCCTCTATTACTACTTTTGTATCATCTACGGATAAGGTTGTTTGACTTATATATGAGAGTTTCAGTGGGTTCCTAACTTCTAATTTTTCAACATCTTCAATGTTCGAAACAAGATAAACATCTCCTGTAATCCTTCCCATCGTACCAACTACTTCCGGGTGACCTTCATGACCAATTAGGACAACTTCATATCCTTTTGCGGAATATCTTTGTCCTTCTTTATGCACCTTAGCAACTAAAGGACAAGTTGCATCTAAAACTGGTAGTTCTCTTAATTTTGCAGTATCCTCCACTTTCTGTGCAACACCATGAGCACTAAAGACGGTAACAGCTCCTGCGGGAATTTGATCNAGTTCTTTTACAAAAATTGCTCCTTTTGAAATTAAATTATTTACAACTCTTTTATTGTGTACAATTTCATGCCTTACATAAACTGGTGCACCGTAAAGCTCAATAGCTCTTTCTACTATTGTAATAGCTCGTTCAACTCCTGCACAAAAACCTCTTGGTTGGGCTAAAAATACTTTTAATGTTTTCAATAACTCACTCCATTTTTTTAGAATTATTTATGAACCAGTTTATCGATTCTGTTATAGCATTTTTTATACTGGAAGGTCTATATCCTAGTTTTTTTTTTGCCTTTTCAGATGAGAAAAACATTTTTTTCTCTGACATCTTTAATCCATCTAAAGTTAATAAAGGTTCATAATTAGTCAAGTACGAAGCTATAAATTCATTTAAAAAAGCAATCGGATAAAGTGGAAATGTTGGTAAACACATTTTTGGATTAGGTACATTAGAAATATCAGAAATAATTTTTAAAAGATCTTTAAAAAGTAAGTTTTCTCCTCCCAAGATATATTTTTCTCCAATTTTTCCTTTACTTGATGCTAAAAAATGTCCATCAGCTACATCCTTCACATTAACTATATTCAAACCAGTATCAACATAGGCTGGCATTTTTTTTTTTAATACGTGATATATTATATTTCCAGTAGGAGTTGGTTTAATATCTCCGGGACCAATTGGTGTTGAAGGATTAACTATAACACATCGAACTTTTTCATTAAATACGTAATCTAAAACCATTTTTTCGGCGATATATTTTGATTTCTTATAATCACCAATCATTGAGCTTAAATCAACTGGAGTCTCTTCATTTGCTTCACCTATTGGGTTTATTCCCAAAGTTGCAACGCTTGAAGTGTAAATAAGTTTAGCACCAATCTTCTTGACAACCTCCAAAACATTTTGGGTGCCAAGTACATTTGATTCATAAATTTCTGANGGTTTTTTTGCCCATAATCTATAATCAGCNGCAACGTGAAATATCTCGTCACATTTATCACTTGCTTGTTTCAGTGTCTCAATATCTCTTAAATCTCCTCGATATACTTCTATATTTAGTTTAGATAAATTCGTTAAATCAGAATTTTTTCGAACAAATGCTCTAACTTTATATTTTTTTTTTAGTGCAGCTGATACAATATGAGAACCTAGGAAACCATTAGCTCCAGTAATTAAAATTCTTTTTGACATACAAATTTAAAACAAATAAAAGTTAAAATGTTAATGAGAATTTTAATCTACAATTATTTTAAAATAAAAAGAATTTTTTTTTTCCTTTTAATTTTGTTGATAGTATGTTCAACAAATCTAAATGCAAAAGATGATCCTTCAAAAATTGTAGAAAAACTTCATATATCTTTGATAAATAATAATAATTCTAAAGAAAACAAATTAAAAAAATTTAAAGCTTTAAAACAATCTCTAGAGGAAATCTATAATTACAAAAAAATGATTAGCTTTATTTACGGAAGAAAATGGAGAACCCTTAGCTATGAACAAAAAAAAACCCTACAAAATTTGTTTCTTGAATACATAACAATTAATTATTTACAAAGATTTTCAAACATTAAAAATCTAGAATTTAAATTAAATGANGTGAAAGAATTTGATTCAAAGAAAACTTTAGTACTAACCAGCTTAGTCACCAATGAAAATGAACCTATCAATATAAATTATATTTTAATTTTAAATAATGAGGAAAAATGGNGGATTTTTGATATACTGTATCTTGGTTCAATTAGTGAAATCGCAACAAAAAAATCTGAATTTAGTTCTTTTGTTAAAGAGAATAATCCAGAAAAATTAATTGAAATCATGGAAAAAAAAATTAATTNTTTTTTTTAGTATTTTTNACTTGAATGAGAATTTCCCCTAAACCCAAATTATTTCTATCTCCGATATATTTTCTAAATAAGATATTGTTTGAATTTTTAAATTTTTTGTTTTTTAAAAATTTTGAAAATAGTGAAAAAAAATTTAATTCTTGAACCCCACAGTCTATTAAATAGTCTGGAATTTTAATTGGTGGTTTTTTTAGAATTAAAGTGCCTCTTTTCATGCCACTACCTAAATAGTTTCCTATGGTATTTTTTATAATTAATGTGCCAGCAATTAAATTTTTTGCGCAATTCAATCCTACGTTCTTTTCAACTAATATTAAGCCTCTTCTCATAAAGTTTGCTAAAAAATCACCTGCATTACCTTTAATACAAATAGTGCCACCTAACATCCCTTTAGTTTCTCCCAATAAAGGTGCGCCAACATAATCCATTGCATTTCCATTAATTTGAATTTTTCCGTCTATCATGTTAGCACCCGTAAAACTCTCACAATTTCCATTTAATTCAATAGTTCCTCCATTCATCTTTGCACCTAAAAAAGAACCAACATCTCCATAAATAATCAATAAATTATCTTGCCAATTATAGCCAATATTTTCAAAAAAATGATTAGTATTTTTAAGGATAAAAATTCTATCTCGTGAATTATTTGATTTACTTATAATCTTAATATTGAATATTTCTGATAGTTTTTTTTCTTTACCACCAAATATGATTTTCAAATCAAAAATATTTTTTAAATCAAAATCTTTTTTAGATGCCCTCGAAAAGGCTCTCATATTTAATGTTTTTTTTATATTTATTTTTGGAATCAATTCTATTGTTTTCATTTTATTATTTTTCTTATATGAAAATGATATGGCCCTAGTTTGCCTCCATAATTACCTGCAGAGATTACTTTAATCCCGGTATTAGGGCCCATTTTTAAAATAGCATTTATTCCAGCTTTTATCGAGTTGCTAATATCATTTTCTGTTAAGCCATCAATCACAATTTCTAGAACTGCACCAATATCTTTTNCTAATTTACTATTTACTATACTTTTAATTGAAGGACAATATTCAAAATTTGTAGATGCAATCAATGATTTATACTTAGATCCAACCTTTGAACCGGAACGAACTACGCCTCCCGGGAAAGGTAAAATTGTATTTTTGATCTTCTTCATTGCTTTTACAGCTTCTTCAGCAGCTTTTAGTGCGTTTTTTACGGTATCTGCTAATATTAAAAAATTTCCCCCACCAATTCCTTGCATTTGATAAGCAAATTCTTCGCATAAAAATTCTCCATCCATTACTGGAACTCTCCAATATCTTTTTTCATTAATCATCTTAGAAATTTGATAACCATCACCAAAATACCTCAAAGCATTACCAAGTTTAATTTTAATTTCTCCTTTGTTTCCAGAAAATAATGCTGATGTCGGTGAAGTCATTACACACTGTCCGGCTCTATTCAATATTTGTTTTTCTAATTCCTTTGATGAGACAGAAAAAATTAAAATNGAAATACCCGGTCTATTATCCGGAGTTTTATCCTTTGATAAAATTTTTTCAATTCCAATTTCACACCCGCAAGCAATTACAGATGTAGCAAAACCACAGAAAGATTCTGCAGCTTGTTTGGCCCAATAAAGATTTTGTGCCGTTACTATCAATCTTGAACATTTCATTGGAAATGCTTCCGCAAAAGTATCCCAAATTTCAATATTATTAATTTTCATCGATCATTCTGAAAACTTCATTAACTGAGTTATATTGTGAATTTATCAACTTACCCAGTTTAATCGTACAAACTCCGTCACCCCTTAAGACTAAACCATTTTGATCAATTCCTGGAGTAGAAACAGGAATAAAAACATCAAATCTCTCTTTTTTTACAGTGTTTGGGTTTCCAATAAAGATATTTCTTTTAAATAATTCTAATTTCGGATTTTCATTGAAACAGGATATAAAGATTTGAAGCTCTATTTTTTTTTTTAGCTTTTTTGGACTATAATTTATTGGATTATAGTCTGGTCCATTTTCAGTAAATTTAAATCTATTAGGAAAACCTGTTTTCCAAAGAGAGCTCTGAATTGCTCCTGCTAAATTATTTTCAACGTCAATAATCGGAAGTAAACTAAACTTTTTTTCAAAACTCATCAATTTATTAAATTCGACTATTTTTTGATTCAAAGTATGATTTTTATGATCAAATTGATAAGCAATCACTCCATATTTGGACTTTATTATTTTTTTTATAAGAAAATAAAATTTATGCTTTTTATTTACAGGATTATTTTCTCTGGCTGATTTAAAGTCTTTAAACAAATTCATCAATTCAAGTTCATAGTCCATTTTTTTTATTTTATAATGATCGTGTCTAAAATTTAATTTTTTTTTTGTTGAGATTACATTTAATAAATTTTTGTTAAAAACTGGTTTTTTCTTTAAAATAAATTTTTTGTAAAAATTTTTAAATAAATCAGAATTTTCTCCCACAAAAATTATTAAATCAGCCCTTCGTGCAACTTCACCAAAAGAAGAAATAGAACCTCCAAATCTCTGAAAATGATTATAAAAACTTGAAATATTTTCACCATCCATGTGATCAACATATGTGAGATTTTTTTCAGAAAAATTTAATATTCTATCAATTCCACTGAGATCGCAGCCTAAACCATTTATAGAGATTTCATTAGATTCAGTTATCAAAGATCTAGTTTTTGTTACAGCATCTGATAACGTAACATTACGACCTCTAATTTTTGGTGTGATGTCTAGCTTAATATTTTTAAATTTTTCTACATTCATTTTTTTATATAAGCAAATCTAGGATCCTCAGGCGTTCCCTCTAAAAAATCATTGTCTTTTTTTGGATTCCAATAAATTACTTCATCGATTTTTTTTGCCAATGCAAAATCAAGATTTGTGATACCTTTTTCCGAATGTGTCATTAGTTTTACTTCAACGAACGCATAAGAAACTTGCAAATCTGGATGGTGCCATCCAATTTCTGCTATGTGTCCAATTGTGTTTACAACCATAATAGTTGACTTCCAACTGTGTGTTTTAAATATTTTTCTTATCCATTTTCCATCGTACTTCCAACCTATAAATTCAGTATTTAATTTTTCTTCGATTTCTTTGGGTGTAAAAACTTTATTTTTTTCTTTTTTCATAAATTTTCCTAAAATTATTTTTAAAAATAGATTATAACTACTATAAAGAACAATGTAGACGTTTTTTTTAATAAAAAAATAATTTTCATGCAACACTTAACTATTAAAAGTCCAGCTCGTATTCATCTGGGTTTTCTTGAATTGGATCCTTTTTCTCTCAGAAACTTTGGAAGTTTAGGACTAGCAGTTTCAGGTTTTGATACAAAGATAAGCCTGCATGCTTCAAAAAAATTCTCAATTTCCGGAGAGAAAAAAGAAATTGTAGAGCATTATCTTGGAAAAATGGGAGTTTTTTGGAAAACTAAACCATTTAAAATTAATATTATTAAAAATACACCATCCCACATTGGTCTAGGCTCTGGAACTCAACTAGCTCTATCTACAGGTTATCTGGTAAATAAATTTTTTTGTAAAAATTTCAGTATTGAAAAAATTGCATTGCAAATGAATAGAGGTAAAAGATCAGGTATTGGAATAGGTTGTTTTAAAAACGGAGGTTTTTTAATTGATGGTGGAAAGGAGAAAAATTCCAAAACAGTTCCACCAATCATATTTAATTCAAATTTTCCGAGTGAATGGAGATTATTATTAATTTTTGACAAAGAATTAATTGGGATACATGGAAAAAAAGAAATTGATGAATTTCAAAAAATAAGTGTAAAAAAAAGTTTTTCTAATGAAAACTGTAGAAACTTGGTATTAAATGTAATGCCAGGTATTATTGAAAAAAACTTTCAACTTTTTTGTCTCGGTATACAAAAAATACAAGAAAATACTGCTAGAATTTTTAATAAATCGCAGGGAGGAATGTATACAAGTAAAAAAGTACAAAAAATTTTTAAACATTTTAAAGAGATTGGGATGAATGGATTTGGTCAATCTTCGTGGGGACCAACAGGTTTTGTTTTATGCGAGAATTCAAATTATCAAAAAGAAATTTTTAACTTAACAAAAAAATTTTTGGCCTGTAATAATATAAAAAATATAAATATTATTAAAACAAAAGCCTCCAATAATGGCTTTATAGAAAAGGAATGAAATTTTAAATGACTAAAAAAAATATACTTCACATGTTGAGTCCTCAAGAAAATGTTAGTCCATTTGATGTAAATATGGCATGCGATGCTGGATATGACCTGGTTATACCTTACACAAAGGTTAATCTTACAGATATAAAATCTTTGGTACAGGACGCTATTTTTTCAAGATCAATTTCAAATGCAAAAAAAACTGGTATTTTTATTTGTGGAAAAGACGCTAGTTTGGCGCTTGACATGATGGATGAAGCAAAAAAAGCTATGGTTCCACCTTTTGAAGTATCGGTTTTTCCTGATCCCGCTGGTTCATTTACAACTGCTGCTGCAATGGTTGCGTGTACTGAAAAAGCACTTAAAGAAAAATTTGATGAAACTCTCGATGGACAAAATATTATAATTTATGGTGGTAAGGGAATAGTTGGAGGTATTTCTTCAATTTTATGTGCTAAGTCTGGTTCAAAATGTACAATAGTCGGATATGACGGTATTGAGAATGTTTCGAATAAAGCCAAAGAGTATAAAAATAGGTTTGCGGTAGATATTATTCCAGGTGATGGTTCAACAGATGAACTAAATTCTTCTTTTTTAGAGGATGCGGATATAATTTTTTGTGCCGCAAGAGCAGGAACTCAAGTAATTAGTCTAGAGCAAATGAAGGCTTGCAATTCTCTGAAAATAATTGCGGATGTCAATGCTGTACCCCCCGCAGGCATTGAAGGAGTTGGACTAAAAGATAATTATATTAATCATGTCACTGGAGCAATTTCAATAGGGCCGTTAACATCTGGTGATATCAAAGTTAAAACTCAATATAAAATGTTTGAAATGATGTGTAATACAGAAAAACCATTGTTTTTAAATTTTGAACAAGCCCTAAAAGTATCTCAAGAGATTCTAAAATTAAAAGTATAAAAAAAAAGGTAATCTTAATTGCGAATGCATGTGAGGATCTAACTAAAATCTTTTTTAAAAACGGATATAAAGTCTATGTAATATGTAAATACAAAAGCATGTTGATTAAAAAATTCTCATACAAAATTTTTTATTTAGAGAATTTTTCAGCTCATAATATAAATAAGAAAATTAATCAGATAGATAAACTGAATAGAAAAGAAATTCTCATAGGTTCAGGTGTTTCAGAAAAAATTAAGGATATTAATTTAATAGCTCATAGAACCAACTTAGGAAATAGTTTCGAGACATTAAAGTATTTAAATGATCCAAAAAAAATTTTTTCACTACTAGAATCAAAAAAAATAAAAATACCCGAATGGTCGATTAAAAAACCCAAGAATACTGCTGGATGGTTAATTAAAAACATCAACTCAGCCGGAGGTACTTCAGTCCAAAATGCAACCACTTTTTCTTCTAAGTCTAATGATAATTTTTATTATCAAAAATTTTTAAAAGGAAAAAATATTTCTATTCAGTTTTATGTGAAAAAAAATAAGCCACAAATACTGCTCGCTTGTAATCAATGGACTTGTCCATCAAAAAAATATCCCTATTTAATGGGTGGAATAGTTTCAACAAATTTAACTCCTAAACTTTTTTCAAAAATTAAAGAAATTATAAAAGTTCTATGTTCATTAATTGAATTTAATGGATTTAATAGCATAGATTTCCTTGTTAGTAATGATATTCAGCCATTTATAATTGATATTAATCCTCGCCCTGGACTAGCAATTAATATACTTTACCGAATTTATGGAGATAGTTTATTTAAAAAATTAAAAAAAAAACATTCAAATGGGTCAAAAAAGTTTTATTGTAGTTCCATAGTTTATAGTGATAAAAAAATAATGATTAATAATAAACAAATTAAAATTTTAAAAAACTTTTCAAAGTCAAAAAATTTTACAGAATTACCAACAAAAGATTGCTTAATTCTAAAACACCAACCTGTTTGCTTAGTTCATAGCTCATCATTTTCTGAAAAAGCTGCTAGAAAGAGAGTTGATAAGCTCTCAGGATTTATTATAAATAAATTAAACAATTATAATAATATAAATGTCTAATTATAGCTTTAATAAAGAAACTGAGTTACTTGTTGATAAACTGTTAGCAAATAAGTTTAAATATGGAATCGAAGTTCGCTCTGGACCACTTGACTGTTTAATTATAGATGCAGGTATAGAAGCTAAAGGAAGCTTAGCCGCTGGAATCTTAATATCTGAAATTTGTCTTGGAGGACTTGGCAAGGTTACAATAATGCCAAATAATTTTGATTTAAATAGCAAATGGAATATTAACATTAATTCAAGTCATCCTCATCTATCTTGTCTAGGTTGTCAATATGCAGGATGGAAATTAAATCATGAAAATTTTTTTTCATTAGGTTCTGGACCTGCTAGATCATTAGCGCAAAGAGAAGAAATTTTTAAAGAACTAGATTACAAAGATAAAAACGATAAAACTGTTTTAGTTCTTGAAGTAAGTGAAATTCCTCCAAAGGAGATTATAATTAAAATTAGTGAGGATTGTGCAATTAAACCTTCAAATCTTTGTATTATTCTCACACCTACGAACAGTATGGCAGGAAATATTCAAATTGTAGCTAGAGTTTTAGAAGTAGCAATTCACAAAGCTCATGAACTAAATTTTCCAGTAGAAAAGATTGTTGATGGTATTGGAACAGCTCCTATTCCCCCAGTAGCTAAAGATATGATTACTGGGATGGGAAGAACTAATGATTCGATAATTTATGGTGGAACAGTATATTTATCAATTTCCGATAATGAGGAAAATATCCAAAATTTATCCCAACAACTGCCAAGTATAAATTCAACTGATTATGGGAAACCTTTTAAAGAAATCTTTAAATCTTATAAAGGAGACTTTTATAAAATTGATGGCTCGTTATTTAGTCCCGCAAAAGTGATAATTAATTGTCTTGAAACTGGGAGATCTTTTGAACATGGTAAGATTAATCTTGAATTAATGAAAAAATCTTTCTCGTAGATGACTAACTTTGCAATAATAAGTGATCTTCATGACTGGCATTCAAAACAAATTTCAAACGAATTAAATAAATTAAAAAAAAAAGTTCAATTATATAATTTTGATGACTTATCAATAAAAATAGAAAATAAGAAAAATATAGTTCTATTTAACAATAAAATTAAAAAGTTTGATGGTATATGGGTTAGATTTATAAAAGATGGGTCGCTTGAAGAAATCACATTTAAATTAACTATTTTACATACATTAAAAGATTTTGGCACATACATTCATAATTCAGCACAGATTATTGAAAAAACTGTTGATAAGTTTAGAGCCTCG
This sequence comes from Rickettsiales bacterium, assembly GCA_002691145.1. Lineage (GTDB taxonomy): Bacteria > Pseudomonadota > Alphaproteobacteria > Methylaequorales > Methylaequoraceae. The sequence goes on along the minus strand of NZHE01000014.1, from coordinate 184,066 downwards.
ATGATAGCGAAAAAGTCTGGAATTCTGATTCCCAAAACATGGGTATTTTCAAATAAAAGACACTTTATCGAACAATCAAAAAATTTATTTCGAAAACAAAAATATTTAATTATTAAACCAATTTTTGGTTCTCAAGGAAAAGGAGTTCAAATTTTTAAAAACTTAAAAGATATAGATTTTTCTGAAAAAATTCTATATTTTCAAGAATATATCGGAAACCTTAATGAAAAAATATTTTCTGACGTGAGAGTAATTGTTAGCAAACATAAAACAGTATGCGCCATCAAAAGAGTTTCAAAAAATCCAATTACAAATGTAGCACTGGGGAGTAAAGTTGAAAAAATTAAAATATCACGAGAGTTGAAGAAAATAAGCATAAAAATTTCAAAGATTTTTGAACTTGGTTACGGAGGAATTGATTTCAAAATTTTTAAAAATAAAATATATTTACTAGAAATAAATAGTATTCCAGCTTGGAAAGCAACACAAACCGTTGAGAAGAAAAAAATTTCAAAAATACTTGTTGATGATTTTTTATCAATTGCAAGAGAATTTAATGTCAAGACAAAATAAAGAAGAGTTAAGAAAGTCCTATTTATCTTGTTGTTATTTTGAATTAAAACTACTTAAGCCTGGAAATGTTAATAAAATTTCACAAATCAAGGGCATGTCCAAATTAAAATTTGAAAGAGCAGCAGATATTTCCTCCAAAGTTTTAATTCAGGAATCAAAATTAAGTAGCTCTATATATTTAAGCGTAAAGAAATGTTTATTAGAATTAAATTCAAATTATAATCTAGGAATAATTTTGTTATGTGCACCGATTATTAAGGCTTCATTGGGACGCAAAAAAAATATAACTGAGTTAAGAAATTCACTAAAAAAAGAATTAAAACTACTTGAAGAAGAAAACTCTTTCAAAATTTTTAAAGCTATTATTGATTCAAAGCCAGGAGGACTTAAAAACTTTAACAAGCCAGGGAATTTAAATAAATTTTCAAAAAATAAATTTGATTTTTGGAATCTAATGCGACACGGTTCTAAACATGACAGAATCTCAAGATCATATTGTGATTTGTATAAAGAGATATTTGAACAAGGGCTTCCTTATTTTAAAAAATTAAAAAAAAAATTTACCTACAAATACTCTGCAGAATGTTTATACATTTTTTTCTTGAGTATTGATAAAGATAGTCACATTCAAAGAAAATTTGGCGAATCGGCAGCTTCAATTATAACAAAAAAAGCATATTTTATTTTGAAGAAAATTTCAGCAAAAGAAACAGAATTATCTAACAACATACTTCTGAGTTTTGATAATTATTTAAAAAGAAAACATGTTAATCCTGGAACTTGTGCAGATTTAACAGTAACTACCTTGCTAATAGATAAAATTACAGATATAGTCTACAATTCTAATTAAATTAATTTTTTTAGATTAACTCATAAACCATGGAGGAAAAATGGCAAAAATAAATAAAATGCTAATCGGTGAATCTCTTGTTGGAGATGGCAACGAGGTTGCACACATTGACCTTATTATTGGTCCACGTGGAACACCTGCAGAAACTGCTTTTGCAAACAGTTTAACTAATAATAAAGATGGATTTACAGCACTTTTAGCGGTAGTAGCACCAAATCTAATGGCTAAGCCTGCAACATGTATGTTTAATAAAGTTACGATCAAGGGAGCAAAACAAGCTGTCCAAATGTTTGGTCCTGCACAACACGGTGTGGCTAAAGCTGTGATGGATTGTGTAGCTGAAGGCACAATCCCAGCTGATGAAGCAGATGACCTTTTTATCTCAGTAGGTGTTTTCATTCACTGGTTAGCTGAAGATGATAAAAAGATTCAAGAATATAATTATAAGGCTACAAAAGAATCTATTGAAAGAGCTGTTTCTGGTGAGCCAAAAACTAACGATGTAGTTGAAGCCAGAGATACAGCTGAGCATCCTTTTGCAGCTAAGTGAGACACATCCAACATGGAACCACCGAGAACAACAAAGAATCAGAGTTGGTTTTCAAGGTTGCTCTCATCTTTTAATAAATAGACAACTAGGGACTAAAGTCCCTAGTTATCATCTGGTGTATAAGGGAAGAGATAATAACTCCTTTAAATTTCATTCTCCTCAAAATTCTAATTTCGTTATTACTTTTTATGCCACCAGCAACAAAACATCTCAATGGATTGATGAAGTTTCTAAATTTTTTAATATTTCTCCATTTAACGCCTCTGCCTCCAACCTGACTGATAAACATTAAAATTAAATCCGAGCTTACGTTGCTTTTCTTAACTTTGTCTATCCAGAAATCTTCGTTTCCAATAAAATCAATAGAAAATACAGGTTTGAACTCACAAAACACTCTAAGATCTAATTTAATACTTTTTAAAGATTCAGTACCTACAATAGGTCTCCAATTTGTAATATTTTTTGACAAAAAAGAAGCAAATTTTCTAATTAAATTTGGAGAGTGAAAACCTAAATCGAGCCAAAAAATAATATTTGGAAATAAAATCAATAAATTTTTAAGTAGTTTCCAATTTACCTTGTTGCCTCTAATTGAATCTATGTCTGCAACGTAAATTAAATTTAAATTGTAAGAATTTAATAAAATTTTAATTAACAATTTGGGATCAGAGTAATTTTTTTTATTAATTATTAAAGGTTTGTAATTAATCCTGTATCCTGCAAAAGCTTTTACAACTTTTTGTTTCTTAATATCTAATGCTGGAATTACTATCATAAAATGAAGAAAATAATTATTTTTGAATTTTTAACCTCTAATCAAATACAAAATACAAAAAATTCGTTGCTTGATCAAGGTATCAAAATGGTTGACAAACTATCTGATTATTTTGCTTCGTCAAAAAACGTACAAGAAATAATTGTCCTGAGAAACAAAGATATAAAGACAAAAATTAAATCAAAAATTAATTACCTGTTTTTGAAAAAAAAAACTGGTTAACTGTTTTGAAAAATTTAAATACTAATCAACATCAACTAATAATGATTGCACCAGAAAGCCAAAAAATATATCAAAAAATAGTTTATGAAGTTCAACATTTGAAATTTAACTTATTAAATTCATCATTACGCTGTATAGAAATATTTTCATCAAAAATAAAAACATTTAAATTTTTAAAAGAAAGAAAAATTCCTTATATTTTATCTTTTGAAAATTTAGACAATATAACAAATAAAAATAAAAGATATATAATAAAACCCGAATACGGGGCTGGTTCAGAAAATATAATTTTTTGTAAAAACTTTAAAAAACTTTCGGATGAAATTAAAAAAATAAATTATAAATTTTTAATACAATATTTTTATGAAACTGAAATCGCTAGTATTTCTGTTTTATTTTCTAAAACAAACAATATGCTAATCTCATGTAATGAACAGATTATTAAAAAAAAAAAAAAATAGATTTTATCAAGTTGGTTTAGATATCGGTAAATTTGAAAAATATAGAAAAGAGTTTCAACAGATCGTTAATAAAATTTCCTCGCAAAATATAGGTTTATTTGGTTATGTAGGTATAGATTTAATAAGAGATAATTTTACTTGGAAAATTCTTGAGATTAATCCAAGATTTACGAGTAGTTTTTGTTATTTAGATAAAGTCTATGGAGAAAATACAGTCAATAATATAGTAAACTTTTATTTAACTGGAAAAATAAGTAATAAAAAATTAAAAAGCCAAATTATGAATTTAAAAATATTATTTTGAAAATGAATGTTTCAGATATTCCTTATCTTGGTCTTGATATTGGCGGCGCACATCTAAAAATAGTTGGACTTGATAAAAATAAAAAAATAAGAATTGTGTCTCAGCACAAAACACCCGTATGGGAAAGCATATTGAGATTGAATAAATCATTAGATTTTTTAAATAACTTCAATAATAAAACCTTATGTGCGATTACGATGACAGCTGAGTTATGCGACAACTTTAAGACAAGAAAAAATGGTGTAAATAAAATCGCAAACCTTTTAAAAGGTTTAAGTTTACAAAAATTTTTTTTTACAAATGAAAAACAAATATTTACACAAAATCCAAAATCATCAACAACGGCGTCAATGAATTGGTACGCAACTGGTAAGTTTATTTCAACCATGATTTCAGAAGCATTAATAATTGATTTCGGCTCAACTACTACAGACTTAATCCTGATTAAAAATAATACCGTCAAAAATAAATTTTTTGATGATTTTACTAGACTTACTAATCACGAACTAGTTTACACAGGTTTCACTAGAACTTCACTCGCGGGATTATCTAATGAAATTGAAATTAAAAATAAAAACTATCAAGTTATACCCGAGTTTTTTTCTAGAACATCTGATTTGTATAATGTTAAAGAATTAATGAAAAATAATATGGATTTGTATCCCACATGCGATGGAGGAGGTAGAACAAAAAAAGATAGTTTAAGAAGAATTGCAAGAAATTTTGGATTTGACTTAAATAACTCTAATGAAAAATTTGTAAAAACAATCTGTGAAAAATTAATATTTTGTCAACTAAATAAAATTTTTACAGCAGCAGAATTACTACTAAAAAGAAATAATTGTAGCACAAAAATAACACTAATTCCATGTGGAATAGGCAAAACTGCGCTAATAAATTTTGCAAAAAACAAATATAGGATTAAAAATTTTGAAGATTTAATTACTGGGAATAGTTCAAAGAAGAAATTAGCATCCTATCATGCTCCTGCGACAGCATGCGCATTTTTAATTTCAGATCTAAATTTGTAGTATAATTGTCTAGATAATTCTTCAGAGACCGATAATTTTCTATCTATATTTTTACAAACGGCACTTCTTACACCTATGACAAACGGCCTTATGCTGACAATATCTTTTATTTCTTCATTTTTTATCTTTCCTGCCAAACCAATTTTTATATCATGCTGTTTACTCAAATCAGTCAAATTTTTTAAGATATTTATCGGTATTTGGCTTAAGAGACCTCCTGAACTTTTGTTCATAGTATCTATTAAAAAAAAATTTACCTTATTTTTTTTCAAAAAACTAAAATTTTTTCGTATAAAATTTATTATATTTTTATTCTCAACAAAAAAAACATAGACTAACTTAGTCTTAAAATTTCTGCTGTTTATATTTTTAATTATATTTTTAAAATATGATGTTGAATCTTTAAAAATTCCTATCTTTATAAAATCAAGTTTTAGAGAATCGTAGGAAATTATTTTTTTTAGGATTTCGGAATTATCTCTTATATTTCCAATAGTTGCACTCAATTTATTTGTATCACCTAAAATATTTACAGCAGACTGTATTTCTCTCTTTCTCCAGCCCCCAAGTGGTCCGACCAAAGGGTCTTTAAAATCTATAATATTTGTGTATGACGAAATAATTTTTGCCTCTTGAATGTCTTTGACACTAATTAGTAATTTAGTCATGTTTTTTTTTTAATTTTAATTCTTTTCTTATAAAATTATTAAGTGCTTGCCATAATATTAATTCCTTTTTTCCAGAAGTCTTTGAAATTGCAATCGATAAATAATTGAGTTCATCAAAAATTTTTTTTTCCTCTAATATTTTTATTCTTGATGCTAAAATACAGGCTTCAATTATAGCAGCTCTTGAGCGATTATGACCCATAAAGGCTTTAACTTTATTTGTTTTTAAAATCTTACACTTAAACGTTGGTCTTAATTTATGTGATAAGAAGTCATCAACCAAAAACTCCTCAACAGTTAAAGCCTTTTCTAGATAAAAACAAGCTACTTTGGTACATCTTTTTAGAGAAAATTCATTTTTTCCAATAATACAATTAACAAAAATCTCTGAATCATCAACATAATTGACAGCACCTATTTTGTTTAATTTTAAGTTATCGAAAGTTTTTGAGGGAATATAGGGAGAAATAAAAATAAAATCATGTTCTCTTTTAATTCCAAATGGTGCAACATTTGTCCTACCCAAACTATCGATTGATGTAATTATGCTTTCAAAAATCATCTTCTTTTCTGAGTAGACTTTAGTTTGGGTCTATTAACCAAATCTTCAGATTTCTTTTCGGCAGCAATACCCCAAGTTAATTCATTATCCTGATTGTAGTTTTTACCCAGTTGTAGTGCAATTTGCGCCCTTGCTAACTCAACGCCTAGATAAAAAGCATGGCTAGAATCGTCTTCTACATCTAGAAAATTATAAAAATCAAAAGGATCTTTCCCTACTTTAAAGATTTCTGAATTAAATATATTGATTTCTGCCTCTGACAATTGAATTCTATAATTTTTGTCTTTTATTAATGACTTTATATATTTAAGTTCAGTATCATCAGGCCTATTAATTTTCTTATCCGACAAACAATATAGATCTTTACTTATTCCAATCGGTAGCCTTTGATTTTTCTTTGCATAATACATCAATTTCCTAGCTATATCTGCCTCTTTAATTGAATTTTTACAATGATTACTTACCTGGACTGCCAATACTGCATTTATATTTAACTCAGATACCATTCCCATTAAAATAGTATTTACTCCAACAGAATCACAATCTGTTAATTCTGTTAAGTTTCCAACCCCCATCAACATCTCAATATTAGGATATTTATTTCTAATTTTTTTAAATCTTACTAATGATTCGACAAAACCGTAATGTATGGGATCTAAAATAGGATCGGCAAAAAAATCTTTTTTATTTTTAATAAAAATTTCAATAACTTTTTCTAATGATTTTAAATCTCCTGGTTTGGAGGGAATTAAAATTGGAATTGAATCTACTTCCTCTGTAATTTGTAGATTTTTCTCGCTTATACTTAGCAAATAGTCTGCACCAGCTTTACCTCCTCTTAAAAGTTCATCCGAATTAGCAGAATCTATTGATACTTTAAACCCATTATCTTTTAACTTACTAATTGTTTCCTCTAAATGATTAAACTTAACATCAGGCATGCAACCTATGTCAATAACATCTGCTCCGTTTTTAGAGTGTTGAAAGGCTATTTGCAATATCTGCTCAACTGACAATTCTGTTGCATCTACGATTTCTGCAAAAATCAAACATTCGTATTCTGTTAATTCCTCTTCGAAACTATCCATTCCAAAATAGTCTGGTAAATTTTTTAAGTCATCAGGACCTCTTTCAACAGGTACGTTGAAATAATTCGTTAACTTTTTTAAGTCTCCTCTAAATCTTCCAGGCACAATAATTTTTGAAATAGTTTCATCTTTTTCAACTCTCCTCATAATTAAATTTTCTGACATCAAAGCAGCAACACTTACTCCGATTTGATTTATTTTGTAAGAAAATTCAGGTTTCATGGCTTTTAAAATCCTGACTAATTGTCTTTCTGCTAATTTTCCTGTTATAAATAAGATTTCTTCAGACATTTTGTTCTATTGTATATTTCATTTTTTAATTCTCCAAAACTTTCAACAACCTTAATATTTTCAAACTCTTTTAATCTCCTGACATTCTCTAAATCAATTTTTCTGGGAAAAACATCAACAATACCCTTTGGAGACTTGGTCTTAAGCTCTGGCGCTGTATCACAAGGAAAAAAAATGCACTCTACTCTACACTTACCTGACTGAGCAAAAACATTTGTGGCTAAGTTATCAGAAATACCAAAAACACACTTAGCTACTGTATTACTTGAAGTTGGAGCCATAATCAATGTATGATAAATTCCTCTATAAAATTGACCAACAGGAACAGAACTTGAAGTTACATCTTTATAAATTTTGATTCCTTTTGGTAATGAGCCCTTTTTTTTATACATGACCAAAACCTCCTCTGCTGCTTTAGATACAAACAAATCCACATTTTTCATTTTTGATATCATATCAATACTTTCATCAAAAAAATGACCAGACCCTGTCAAAACCCAAGCCCATTTTTTTTTTTGTTTAGGATCTTTCATATACTATGTTGTTTATTATGTTCGTTACATGAGACCATTTTTTGTTTTTTTCCAAAATATCAATTAATTCTGGACCAACAATCTTCAACAAACATTTATGTTTCAAATATAATAATAAATTTTTATCAAGAATACCTTTTTTTTGTAAAGTTTTTAAACTTAAATTATTATTAGTAAGGTGCTTAATTGATTTTATAAATATAATATTTCTGCAATTTATTTTAGTTGCCAACCAACAAGCAATTGAGTCTGAGGTGGACTCCCAGTTTTTAATAAAAGTATCATCTTTACTCAAAATTTTAAAAGGCAACCAAATCTTTAGGTTTTTTTTACCTAGAGCTGAAAATCTTGATGTTATTTTTAAAAAAGGGCAGATTTCTTGTAATGCTCTCGCATAATTTTCAGTTGCAAGAATTGCTAAATCATTTGCAAAAGAATCTCCAAATTTCATAAATCTTTGTGAACTTCTTACTGCATCAGAGAATACTCCTCCTCCTACAACAATAATCAGTCTTTGATTAGAATGCTGATCTAATAAGCATAATAGTTTTTTTAAGTTAGGATTTGTCAGCCAGCTGCCACCCAACTTTATAATCCACATTTATACATCTAGATCAACTATCGTATTAATATTTTTAACTTTTCTTGGATTTTTTTTGTTTCTAAATTTTTATTTTTTCTAAATATTTCAATTCCTACACTTTTTGCTTCACTAAACACTTCTAGCTTTTTTAAAGTGACTCTTGCATCCAAGACTCTTTTATCTTTAAAGCAGATTATGAAAATTCCCTCAGCTAAGGTCTCGAGAAGACCAGTATGACCGGAATTAATCAATTGTTTAATATCATCTACAATATGTTCATAAGAAACTACATTTTTGATATCATCTTTGGTCTTTGAAAATTTCTCTTTTACATTTATTAAAATATTAATAGAAATTTTTTGTTCTTTATCTTTTTCATGCTCATGAATTCCAATTAAAGCATTAAGTACGAGATCTTCAATAAGAATTTTGTAAGTTTTACCGACATTTTGTCTATTTTTTGGAATTTTTTCTGGTACCCAAGAACCTGTTGAAATAGCTTTAAATTTTTTAAACTCTGTAGACATTTGACTAAAATTTACTTTTATGGTTGAAAAATATTTTTTAATTGGCATAAAAATATCATTATGATGAAAAAAAATAAAATAATAAAAAAAATAATTATTTTAGTGTTCTTATTTTTGTTAAATACGACTTCACAAAATCCTATATTCGCTCAAGAAGAAGTTGTTGATTTTACAAAAGCAATTGATGGTGAAGAAAAAAGAATTAAATGGGGTACAGAGGAATATTTAAAAAGTCTGATAGATGAGATGTCGACAGCGAATATAGCACTCTTTATAGATGAACACTTAGTCCCTATAACAGAACCATCTAGATTATTTTATAAATTTGAGAAGGAATCTACTAGAGAGGATAATTTTATAGGAAATGTTGTTTTGAATATCGTCAAAATAGATGAAGAGAAGAGAAAGTATATTACTTTCAGATATCTTAAGGGTAGAAATAAAGTAAGATTTCCACCACAAATTGGTGCAAAAGGAAATCCAATTTTTATGCTTTTTTTTGAGAGGGATGCTAGAGATATGCAAAGATTGACTGGAGGTAATGCTCTTTTTTTTAGAAGTAGAATTAGGCATGCTATCGCTGCAACTGACATAAAAGAGTCCTCTTTTGAGTTTGATGATAAAATTTACCAATCAAAAGAAATTATTTTTAGGCCTTTTACTGAGACAAAATTAAAAAATAGAGTTTCAAGATACCAGCAAAAGAAATTCACTGTAATCTTATCCGATGATATTCCCGGGGGTATCTTTAAAATTGAATCTGAGAGTATTGATGAAAATAGTGGTGACAAAGTGAAAGAGACATTAACATTTCTAGGCGTTAAAACAAACAAACAACTAAGAGATGAATATAAACTAAAACAGGAGAAAACAAAATGAGATATGTATTAAGTTTGATTATTTTTTTTACTTTTACAAACACCGCTTATTCAAAAAATGATTTTCCAACATTAGCAAGATCTGAATTTGTATTTGCATGTATGGCATCAAATGCAAACAACAGGGATTTTATGGCTAAGTGTTCATGTGCCATTGATGAAATAGCAAAAAGGATGACATATGATGAATATGCACAAGCAGAGGCTATAAGTAGATTACAATATGGAGCGAGTCCCAGAGAAGAAGCATACAAAAGCGTAGGTCTATCAAAAAGCACAATGGATAGATTATACAGAGCACAAGCTGCATCAGAACTTGAATGTTTCTAAATTAATTTGATGTTAATGTCTCGTTCAAAGACCATTCTTTGAGATAAACTTGACCTTCACTATCTTTTACTCTAACGCGTATTAATCCACCGGAGTTTCTATAAAAAAAAGTGAATGAAGGATCTTCTGATAAAGAAATGTCAGTATTTATATTTAAAATAGTTTCGTTATCCTGAGTAATTCGAACATTCTCAACAAAATGTGCTGGAATTTCACTTCTAGTCAATTGATTAAATTGTAAGCCTGAGAAATTAGGATGACTAATAATAAATTGAGCTTTGTTTAAATCACCTATTTTACCTGTATTAATGAACTTCATTTTCATTTTTCCCAGTCGAGCCATAACCGTGTCCATATCACCCAAACTTGGAGCCGAGCAGCCGCCTGAAGCTTTTACAAAGTTTGAAACCATGTATTTTTTTCCATCATTATACTCAGCAATAGCACGTATGTAAGTATATTTGTCAACTCTTACACGGGTAGAAATTTCAGCATTTCCTGTTTTCGTCGTCATATTAAAGCTTGCAACAAGTGGTGCTGGATTTTCATCAACAACGATGTGAAGTTTATCAACAAAATTCTTATTTTCTTGATTTTCAAAAAATTTCACAGATATAGGAACCATTGCCGCATCTTCTGCTCTGTATGGAGTTACAAGAGAAAATAAATGCTCTCCATTATGGAGTTGGCTTCCTTCAAAAAGTTCTTCTTTCAAACCATCGTTCCATGTAAATGCCTCAGGTTTTATCTCGTTAGCGTCCACAGAGACGAAAGTGAAAATAAATTGAAGAACGAAAATTTTTAACAAATGATACATCTTTTTTAAAAAAAAAGGTTGAAAATAATAAATATATATATACATTATGTATTCAAATATCAATTGATTAAAAAAAAATAAAGTTATCCACAACTTTTTTTTTTAAAAAAAAATCCCCTAAGTATTTGAATTTTAATAATTTTTGTTCATAAATGAACAAAATATTACAATATCGTTCATCTTACGTTCATTTTTTCCTTGAATTTCCTATATTCACAAATAATATATACATTGAGATTTATTCTCAGCAAGTTTTCAAAAGCTTGTTAACATTAACCTTAATTAGGGAGGATACTCTATGAGTATTTTAAAAAAGACTCTCATCGCTTCTGCAGCTTTAGCGTTACCATTTTCTGTAATGGCTAACTCTAAGCTTGAAAAGATGATGGGTGATCCTAAGCAATGGGTACAACAGTCTGGTGATTACGCTGGACATCGTTACTCAGAGTTGGATCAAATCAACAAAAGTAACGTTGGTAGTTTGAAAGTCGCTTGGACTTTTTCTACTGGTGTTCTTAGAGGTCACGAAGGTGGTCCACTTGTCATTGGAGATGTAATGTATGTTCATACTGCAATTCCAAACATTGTGTATGCTTTAGACCTTAATGATAACCAAAGAATCCTTTGGAAGTACAATCCAGTTAAAGGTGGAAAGTACCCAGGTGGTGAAACTATGGATAGAGTTATTTCAGTTATGTGCTGTGATAACGTAAACCGTGGTGTTAACTACCATCCAAACGGAACAATCGTTTTACACGCTGCTGATACTTCAGTAATTGCATTAGACGCTAAAACTGGTAAAGAGAAGTGGGTTACAACTAACCTACACGCTGGTACTGGTAAGTATGGTGTTTCTGCATCTACTGGTTCAGGACAACCATTCATTATTAAAGACATGGTTGGTGTAGGATGTTCTGGTGCTGAATTCGGTGTTAGATGTAACTGGACACAGTACGACATTAAGTCTGGTAAAAGACTTTGGAGAGCATACAGCATGGGTCCAGATAAGGACATGTTAGTTGATCCAAACAAAACAACTTCTATGTTGAAACCTATAGGTAAAGATTCAAGCTTGAAAACTTGGCCTGGTGATGCATGGAAAATTGGTGGCGGTTCAATTTGGGGTTTCTATGGATATGACTCTAAATTAAACACTATGTACTACGGTACTGGTAACCCATCAACATGGAATCCAGTTGTTCGTCCAGGAGACAACAAATGGTCTATGACAATTAACGCTCGTAACCCAGATAATGGTATGGCTAAATGGTTATATCAAATGACTCCATATGATGAGTGGGATTACGACGGAGTTAACGAGATGATTCTTGTTGACATGAAAGTTAAGGGCAAGAACCGTAAGGCGCTTGTTCACTTCGACCGTAACGGTTTTGCTTACACAATGGATAGAGTATCTGGCGAGCTATTAGTAGCTGAAAAGTACGATCCAGCTGTTAACTGGGCAACACACGTTGACATGAAAACTGGTCGTCCACAAGTTGTTGATAGATATTCAACAGCTCATCAAGGTGAAGATGTTAATACAACAAACATCTGCCCAGCAGCTCTTGGTACTAAAGATCAACAGCCTGCTGCATACGATAGACTATCTGGTTTATTCATGGTTCCAACAAACCACGTTTGTATGGACTATGAGCCATTTAAGGTAGACTATGTTGCTGGTAACGCATATGTAGGTGCTACACTTTCTATGTACCCAGCTCCAGGCGGAACTCACCTAGGTAACTTCATTGGATGGGATGCTGATAAAGGTAAGATCGCATGGTCTAACCCAGAGCCTTTCTCTGTGTGGAGTGGCGCAATGGCAACTGCTGGCGGAATTACTTTCTATGGAACATTAGAAGGTTATGCTAAGGCAGTTGAAAGTAAAACTGGTAAAGAACTATTTTCGTTCAAAACACCTTCTGGTATTATCGGTAACTTCATGGCTTATCAACATAAAGGTAAGCAATATGTCGGTATCTTATCAGGCGTAGGTGGTTGGGCTGGAATCGGTCTTGCTGCTGGTCTTACTGACCCAACTGCAGGTTTAGGTGCTGTTGGTGCATATTCTGCACTAAGTAATCACACTAACCTCGGTGGTGTATTAACTGTTTTCGCTCTTCCATAGTAGAAAGAAATAGTTAAATTTAAAAGCCCAACTTAGGTTGGGCTTTTTTTTTGAAAAAAAAAAAAAACTATTGAGATTTATTACTTATTTACAATATAAATATTATATATTTATTTATTGATTATTACTTAGGACATTAAAATGAAAAACATGCATAAACTTACCTTACTTTCTACTTTAATATTTTTATTTAGTACAAACATTAATTCTGTACCTAGACCTGATGCTGTGGAACCTGCTTGGGACGAAAACGATAACCCTACTTATGTAATTAAATACGGTAAAGGTGATAGAATCGATCCAGCTACTAAGAAACCTTTGAATATGATTCAAATTTTGTGTGATGGTAAGGCAGTAGATCAGGTAAGTGAAGAACAACTAGAATCGTGCAGAGATGATAAATCACTAGTTGAAGAGCAGTATGGCTGGATGGACTTTTCAACATATAAAGGATGGAGAGCGTATCATGCTGAATGTCATGTTTGTCATGGACCTGACGCAATGGGGAGCACATATGCACCTTCTTTAATGACCTCCTTACAACAAGGTCTTTCTTTTGACGATTTTTACGCTGTAATTATGAATGGTAGAGGTGAGGCTGAGGGAGCTCAGAAAGGTAATGTAATGCCAGCCTTTGGAGCTAATACTAATGTTGCACCTCATGTTGAAGATATGTATAGATATGTAAAAGCTAGAGCTGACGGTAAAATTAGNAGAGGCGTAAGATTACCTAAATTACCAAAATTTAAAGAAGTTGAGTGATACGTTTGCTTTAAATGAGATATNTTTTTTTAACTCTTTTTATTTGTCTTATTTGGTTTAATGTGTCATCTAGAGAATCAGCTATTGAAGCGGTTGATACCAAGAACCTAAGAGTTTGCGCTGACCCAGCTAATCTTCCCTTTTCCAATGAAAAAGGTGAAGGTTTTGAAAATGAAATTGCTGAACTTATAGGTAAGGATTTCGGAATCCCAGTTGTCTATGACTATTTTCCTCAAGTTATAGGGTATGTAAGGGAAACACTTAATAAAAAAAAATGTGATATAATTGTTGGCATTACTGGGAGTAATGAACTCGTACTTAATACGGTCCCATATATGAGATGGTCATATGCAATGGTTTATTTAAAAGATAATGGTATTAATGTCGATAGACCAGATCATCCTCAGTTAGCTGATTTAAGAATTGGAGCGGTAGCAGGAACTCCTCCTACGTTTATTCTTCAAAGATATAATTTAATGAGTAAAGTTAGACCTTACAATCTTACATTCGACCCAAGAGTAGCTGTAATCGGTGAAACCATGATTGATGATTTAATTGATGGATTAGTTGACATAAATTTCATGTCCGGTCCCATAGCTAGTCATTATCTTAATACTAAAGGTTTTGGTTCTAAATATGTAATGATCCCACTTGAAACTACAGATCAAGGTTGGGGTAGGATGGATTATTACACAACGATGGGTGTAAGAGATGGCGAAACTGATTGGAAGAAAAAATTAAACAAATTTATAAAAACGAACCAAAATGAAATNAATCTTATTTTAGAAAAACANAATATTCCTGTATTAAGTTTAAGACCTGGAAAGAGGAAAAAAGTTGAAGGTGATAATACTACTGAGGCGCTTATAAAAGGTAGAGCGCCTGTCAAATAGTATTCAATTTTTTTTATTGGTTAAATTTAAATTAAAAATTATTATAATTTAACAATATTAGATATCTTTAAGTAATTTATCTCTCTTTTTCTTAGACTTTGCTCCAGTTAATTTCTTTTTGGAAACAGCTTCTTTGTTAGAAGTATCGCCACCGACAACAACTATTCCAATCATTCCTAATGCTGCGTGTGGAGAACATTGATACAAATATATACCTGGCGTATCAAATTTAATTGATACTTCATCATTGAGTTTTGTCTTTTTAGGTAACTCATAACCGTCTGGACCAGATAACATCTCTACATTGTGCCCTTTTGCGGTTGGAACCCATTTAATTGTTTGACCAACTTCTATCTTCACCAATTCCTGGCTATAAACCATTCTTTGCTTTGTTTCTTTATTTTTATTTAACATTTCTATGGTTACGTCTGCAGAGAATGCGTTTGTCGTAAAAAAAACCAAAGCTAAGCTTAATAAAATTTTTTTCATTTCTTTTCCTTTCATGAAGTTAAGTAATTAATTTAATATATCATAAATTCAAATCAATAGTTAATAAGAACCATAAACTTTTTATTTTCTTATAATGTTAAATTGGACTATTAAACCTTACATTGTACTTTCTGTATATAAATTCAGGTGGTGCATTTTTTGCCTCTTCAGCTGCCATATTGAATATTTCTTGGTGAAGAGGAGATATTGAGCATGCAGGATCTGTGTTTTTAGCATCACCAGTTAGGGCCATAGCCTGACATCGACAACCTCCCCAATCTATCTCTTTTCTGTCACACGATTTACATGGATCTGGCATCCAATCTGTGCCTCTATAAATTTGAAATGCTTCAGAATTTTCCCAAATCCATTTCAAAGAGTGTTCTCGAACATTATCAAATTTTAGATGAGATATAGTTTCAGCTGCATGACATGGCAAAACATCTCCCTTTGGATTTAAATTCAAAAATCTCCTTCCCCATCCTCCCATACAATTCTTAGGATGTTTAGCATAATAATCTGGAATTACATAGTCGATAACTAACTTACCCTTCAGAGAAATCCTTGCTTTCTCAACTATTTCAGTTGCTTTATCTAATTGTTTTGGAGTCGGTATGAAAGCCGCTCTATTTTTAAGTGCCCAACCATAATATTGAACTTGAGCTATTTCAACTCTTTCGGCGTCTAGATCTCGTGCCATTTGTATAAAATTTTCGAGATTATCTATATTTTGTCGATGAACAACACAATTTATGGTCAATGGGAGATCGACTTCTCTTACCCATCTTGCAACTTCCAATTTTTTAGCGTGTCCTCCTTTAAATCCACCTATTCTATCTGCATTTTCGTTTTCTGTGTCTTGAAAAGATAATTGAACGTGCTCTAAACCTAATTTCTCAAGTTTTTTTACCCTATCAGAGTTTAAAAGCACTCCTGATGTTATTAAATTAGTGTATAAACCTGTTTTGGTACAATGCTCAACTATATCTTCTAAGTCATGCCTTACTGTGGGTTCTCCACCAGATAAATGAATTTGGTGCATACCTAAATCAACAGCTTGATCTATAACTGAAAACCATTCCTCAGTAGTGAGTTCGCCAGATTTCTTTTCGAGTTGTACCGGATTTGAACAATATGGACATTGTAATGGACATCTGTGAGACAATTCAGCAAGTAATGCTAACGGAGCTTCAATTCCCTGTTCTTTAATGGTTTTATATTTTGTATTAGGAGTGATTTCATTCATTTTACTATAAAACCCTTTTCCGCCAATGATTGAAAAAGATTAATTACATCTTTCTGTATTACATTCAAAGGAGCAGCAAATTTTTCTGACAATAGTTTTGATATTTTATTAACATCTAACTTTCCGTCAACCAATTTAAGTATTTCTACTGCTATATTATCCAACTTTACCAGTCTTTCTGGTGCAAGAATTACCCACTCGTCTCTTGGTTTATTATATCTGAGTTTAACATGCTTTGGAAATCTTGGCACTACTTTATCATCAATTATCAATAAATCTGTCATCAAAATCACTTGGAACAAAGGAACCTGGTGGAATACTTCCATGGACATATGCTTGATACAGAGCATCTTGCATAACCCATAAAACATCCGTTTTAAATTTAAGTGCTGAACAAACTAATTCTTGCTGTTCTCTTGTAGTAGCATTTTCGATTGCATAATTCAAAACAAAATCAGCATCGTCAGTTGCTTGATCAACTCTTTTTTTAAAATAAGCCATAGTAATATCATTTATAAAATTATAATTTTCCAACATTCCAGAAATCCTCTCTTTATGGATTTTGGGAGCAAAAAGTTCTGTAAGCGATGAAGTAATTCCCTCTAATAAAGATTTTTCCTTCACAAAGGACACATAAGCATCCACAGCAAATCTTGTTGCAGGAAGTATTCCTTTGGTTGACTTAACATAATCTCTATCTAAATCAAGTCCATCAGTGAGTTTGTACCATCTTTCAATACCACCTTCATCCCCAGTTCTACCATCATGATCAAGTATTCTATGAATCCATTTTCTTCTTAACTCTGGATTTTTTATTCTAGACATTAATGCAGAATCCTTAATTGATATATTAATTTGGTAGTAATATCTATTAATAGACCAGGCTTGTACCTGACCCTTGTTTAATTTTCCTGAATGCAAAAGATGATGAAATCTGCAGTTATCATGATATCTCTCCTTACCAATAATTCTTAGTTCATTCTCAAACTCTTTTGGTCTCCATGCCTTTTTATCTAGTTGAGTTTCTTCCTTAAGCATAGTATTTTTCATAGTATAATCTCCATTCCGTCAAAACTGACCTCCCATCCACTATCCTCCACCTCTTTTCTTTCAGGAGAGTCTGGTAATAATATAGGGTTTGTTGTGTTAATGTGAATAAAAATTTTTCTATTTACCTCAATATCTTCAAAAGAAGCGATAGTTCCATCTGGTCCGGAGTTATTCATATGACCCATTCTTTGTCCGGTTTTTTCTCCAACTTTACTTGTAGACATTTCGTCATCAACCCAGAGCGTGCCGTCAAAAAGAACAAGTTCCGAACCATAAAGTTTTGCTCTTAAGTCGTCTGTCATTTTTGCACAAGCTGGAATATAAAAAAAACATTTTTGATTTTTCTTTGAAGTTATCCTCAATCCAATAGTATCACCACCCTCAGTTCCAAAATTTTTACCTTTTGACTCATCTTCTAACCAAAGAGCTATCTTTCCAGGAACCTCAAAAGCTTCTATTAATAGACCTGAACCATTTCCATCCTTATCCTTTAATTCAAACTCTTCATCCATTGACATTTGTCTTCTGATAACAAAATCGGGGTTTAAAACATTAAAAATCGAATTATCATTTAATACGCTATGAACTCTTTTATGCGCATATATTGAAAGATCTTGTCTTTCTCTCAAAGTAAGCAATCCTGCAACATGATCTACATCGCCATTTGTGAGTACAACGCCTTTTATGGGACTGTGTCTCAAGTCTTTTTTTGGATGCATTTGCTTATTTTTAACTATTTGTGATCCTAAATCAGGAGATGCATTAAATAAAAACCAATTTTCGTCATCAGTGGTTACAGCAATTGAAGATTGAGTTCTCACTGAGGTTCCAGGATCTCCTCTTCTAACTGATTTGCTCACAGTTGAATTACAGTTCCATTGAGGAGAACCACCGCCAGCAGCTGAACCTAAAACAAGTACTTTTAACAAAATCTCAATCCTTTAAAAAAACCCCCAAAGGCAGTTGCCTATGGGGGAATTTGCTTAGCTAAGATTACTTCTCAGCGCAAGCGTATGAATTGATTTCAAGACCTACAGAGATCTCAGAAATCATTGGTTTTGTCCAAGCCATAATTTTTCTCCTTATATGGTTTGAAGTTTCACTAGTAAAACTAGCTTACATGAATAATAAGATTCCAACCTTAAAGTAGAATGATTTCTTTGTTCATAAAAAATTCATGTACAATCTTTTCTATTTCTCTAAGAAAGATAGAATTTTCCTAGCTTGATACCCAATTCTTTGCTCAAGATAAACTGGCTCTTCGCACATAAACTCCGTAAGCGTAGTTCTTCTATCAAAAACCTTTGTATTCCACTCCATTTTAGAGGAGTAGTTCACAACTTCAGGATGATTTTTTCCTAAACCTTTTTTTTTTAGTTCCCTAAGCTTCTTTGAAGACTCCCCAATTGTATCTCTAATAATATCTTGCCTTTCTACAAATTTAATAATTCCTTTGTATTGTCTTATTCTTTTTTCTGATGCTTTTTGGTACAAACCAGAAAATAAATTTAATAATTTATCGTTTTGTTCTTTTTTAGCTATTAAACCAAAAAATGTGTACTGTTTCGCAAAATTTTCAATAATCAGCAATCCATCTTCTTCAGTTAAAATAGGATCTGACAATTTATTTACGATTTCAATTATTTCATCATCTTTCCACCAGTTTTTCAAATTATTTTTTATATCTGGACCTTGCCAAAAAGCATTTAAGTCAAGCTTTGAGTTATAAACTTGATCACAAGGCCATTTTTTTGGTGGTTTTTCTAATTTGTTAGCAATTACATTTGTTGCAATAAATATATTTAAAATTAAAANTAAAATAACTTTCATTTTTTTTCTCCTTTTTCTATTCAATAATAAATTTTCCAACCATCCCTTTATTTTGAAGTCCTTCGATTTCGAATGGATATTCACCAGTCCTGATAGGAACAAAATTTATCTCAATTTCACCCTCTCTATCAAATTCAATTTCATTAATAAATGGTGCTTTTATCTCAACTCCTTCTACCTCAATTTTTCTTATCCAAATATTTTTAAAAAAATCCTCAGCCTCAAATTCATATTCTTTAAATCCCATACTTGTAATTTCTAACCTGTATGCCTTCCCAGTCTCTAATTTAATAACATTAGTGGACATGTCATAATCACTGATTTCTGAACCTAGGTTAAGAATTATTTTCTTAGATCTTAACGCTAAATCACCTTTTGAATAGACTAATGAAGAAAAAATAATAACAAGAAAAAATACAACTAGATTTGGCATTTCATTAACCTCCTTTTTTCTGTAATGTCCCTCTTGCTGGATCATAACCTATTATCGCAAGAAAAAGAAATACTATTGAAAAAATTATAACACCTAAAGTGTATTCAACATTGAAATTTGAGTACATTAGAAATCTTATTATTTCGACAGAATAAGTAAATGGATTGTACAAGCAAACATAATATAACCAAATGCTAGTTTCCTCTATTTTCCAAAGTGGATATAAAGCTGAGGAGGCAAAAAACATAGGAAAAATCACAAAGTTCATTACACCTGCAAAATTTTCTAATTGTTTGATTGCAGAAGACAAAAACATCCCCAATGCTCCTAACATTAGACCTGAAATAATGAGGGCAGGTAAGATTGTGAAGTAACCTGAGATAGGTAACTTTATATCCCAGAATGACGCTATCAGTAAAAATGCATAAACTTGTAAAACAGAGACAAATACACCTGCAGATAATTTAGAAATAAGGAGAAACCATCTTGGTATTGGGCTAACTAACATTGTCTTCATACTTCCCATTTCTCTATCATAAACCATAGATAAAGAACTCTGCATACCGTTAAATAGTTGTATCATCGCAATTAATCCAGGGGCAATATATACTTCATACGTAATGTAGGTCTCATACGGAGGTATAATTGCAACACCTAAAACAGAACGAAAACCTGCAGCAAAAATTCCAAGCCAAACCAGAGGTCTGACTAAAGCAGAAAAAAATCTTTCTCGTTGATGAACAAATCTGAGCGCCTCTCGTAGAACTATACCCTTAAAACAAATAAAGTAAGATAAAATACCCATTTAATTTTTCACCAAATGATTAAAAGCTTCGTTAATGTTTTTAGTCTTAGTCTTTTTTACTATAGCTCCGACTTCACCAGATACAATCAGTTTACCTCTATTGACTATAATAACTTTTTCACCTTTATTAATTTCATCAATGAGATGTGTTGCCCATAAAACTGCAAGATTTTCTCTCTTACATAACTCTTTTACATGCTTCAATATCATTTGGCGAGAATCAATATCTAGGCCAACTGTTGGCTCGTCAAGCAGTAATAATTTTGGTTTGTGTATCAAAGATCTTGCAATCTCAATTCGCCTTCTTTGACCACCAGATAAGGATCTTACTTTTGAATTAATCTTATCTAATAACATAACTCTACTTACTTCAGAATGAATTCTTTTCACTCTAACAGACTTTGGAATACCATGTAATGATGAGTGATAATCTAAGTTTTCTTTTACGCTCAAATCCATGTCCAGCGTTGGTTGCTGAAATACCACACCCATATTTTTAAGGGCCTCACTTGGTTGATTGCGAACATTATAGCCGTAGATCATTATTGACCCGCTTACATTGTTATAGAGCCTTGTTATTAGCGAATATAGAGTGGTTTTACCAGCTCCATTTAAACCAAGCAAAACTGTAAAGTCTCCAGGTTTTATTTTTATAGAAATATNATTTAAAGCACAAAAATTTTCAAAAAAGTGACTTACATTTTTAATTTCGAGAGCAAACATTACTATTACTAATTTGGAGCAATTGCAACTCCCCAAGGGAATCTACCAACCTTAATGGATTTGACCACTTTTAAATTATCAACATCTATGAAAGAAACGTCGTTACTTACGCCATTAGTAGAGATTAAAGTTTTATGATCAGATGTAAAGTCCATTTGCCAAACTCTTTGACCAACTAATAAATACTTAATAATTTTTTTTGTTTTCTGATCGACAACAGCTATTCTGTTAGCCGGACCAAGAGCAACAAAAGTATACTTACCATCTTTAGTATGCCTTATTCCAACAGGCTGAATACTTTCTTCGTTTACTCCAGGTATAGGAAAATTTATTGTGTGAGTAACTTTTCTAGTTCCAGGGTTAATTACTTTTACGGTTCCACCTATTTCAGCAGATACCCATACTTCAGAATCNTCCGGGGTAAACATAGCCACTCTTGGTCTTTGGTCAACTAAAACATTTTCAAAAATCTCTAAGTTGTCAGTATTGATAAAATGAGCCATATTTGTTGTTTCAGAAGTATTAACCAAAATTTTACCATCATTAGTTAAACCCATGCCTTCTGGTTCAACACCAACTGGAATATCATCAACAATCATCTTGTCCTGCATATCAACTACAGTTACCATAGCATCGTCCTCATTGGCTATATAAAGATAGTTATCATCGGGAGACATTACCAATAATTCAGGGTCAGGACCTGAGGGTAAATGATACTTTAATTTCATTGTTTTTGGGTCTCTTACTTCAATTCTGTCGTCATCTGATACACATATTATGACAAGTTTTGCATCATTTGAGAGAATTATACCTCTTGGTCTTTGTCCTACTTTTGTTGTGTTAACAACTTTCATCTTTTCAACATCAATAACACTCACAGTATTATCTTTTTCATTTGTTATGTAAGCTAGCTTTGAATACCCATGATNTGCTCCAAACAAATGGAAACAAAACAAGGTTAAAACAAAGCTTTTCAAAAAATTAAACATATCAACCTCCAGTTTAAATTTATTACTTTTTAACAATTTTACAAGTAGATTCAGGCTCATCCATTCCTAAGGTATCTAATTCTGAGCTCGGATGCAAGTAGCCTTCTTGTGGAGAAACAGAAACCATAGATCGCGGAGAAGCTAAAAGTATTGGCTGACGTAATTGTCCGTTCCAATCACGAAAAGAAACTTTAACACCTTTATATGCTCCAATTCCAAATGAATCGCTTAGCAAAAAATTTTTTATTTCATCTACATTATTATTTCCAACCCTTGTAATAGCTTCGCCTATTGCTCTCACTCCAACCCATGAAAAATAATCAATTTCTGTCATCCACCTACCACTTTTTCTTCTAAATCTATTTTGCATTTGAGTTGCACCCCACTGCTCATGAGTTCTATGCCAGGCTGTTGGTTTTAGTCCTTGCGTTCCAGCAACGATTTTAGGGTACCAAGTTCTATATTGTAGGTATTCTCCAAACTCACCTTTCTCATCAGCAACCACTAGTATATCGTAATTGACTCCTTTGGTAAATAAAGGAACTTCTTTTTGTGCTGTTCTTCTTAAATCAAATGAAAAATCCCAAGTTTTTTCATCTTTAATTTTAATATTGAATTTTACTGCTGAATTCTTTAAAGAATCTGCATACTCTTTATCAATTAAATCTGGTCCTGTTACTAAAAACCATTTTTTCCATTTTTTTTTTACTAAAAATTGTGTTAAAGAATCGGCNAACATAGAGTAAGTTGGTGGTATATGGAATAAAGATTTAGAACAATTTTCATTTCTCAAGCTATTGCTTTTAGAACCTACATTCATAATTATAACATCAGTTGAAGCGGCAATATTTGAGATTGTTTTTAATTCTTCTGTATTTANATTTGCTATAAAATATTTATAGCCTGAGGCTAATAATTTTGAAAACTCAACATCAAGGTTTTCATCTAATGAAATCTGAATAAATTTATATTTGTAATCGTGACCTAAAAAATTTCCAGTTGTTAAGTTGTCTTCAATAGCTAAAGTGACCCCATAGTAACCCTCGTCGGTCAATATTGGGTCTAAATTTGACAAAACTGGAGGTATTTCTCTTTCTTTAGTTAGAAAAATAATCTCCGTTGAAAGCTTAATTTCAGACTTAAATTTCTTTATACCTCTTTTTTCTCTCTCAATTTTTCTTTCTAAATCTATCTTTTTTCTTTCTTCAATTTGTTCAATTGAGAGTTCTCTAGCATAATTTTCTAATGAACCAAAAATTATTGTTAAATTTAGAATAATAAGAAATAATTTAAAAATCATTTTTAAATTATAAGAAATTAAAATAAAAATAAAATAATATTTTAAAATTATTAAAAAAATATCTGAGGAAAAATTTGGAATTTAAAAAAAAAACACATTATAAGACTAGCCTAATTCGTGGGGGAATTAATAGAACTAATTTCAATGAAACTAGTGAAGCTCTTTTCCTAAACTCGGGTTTTGTCTATAAAACTGCAGAAGAAGCAGAAAAAGCTTTTAAAGAAAAAAAAAAGAGATTCATGTATTCTCGTTTCGGTAATCCATCTATTGATTCTTTTCAAAATAAACTAGCCTTACTAGAAGGTGCAGAGGCTTGTTGGGCAACATCTACTGGAATGTCAGCTGTTTTTACAATATTTATGTCACAACTTAATGCTGGAGATAGAGTTGTTTCAAGTAAAGCATTATTTGGAAGTTGTCATTATATAATTACTAAAATTTTACCTAGGTTTAATATAGATATTGAGTTGATTGATGGAAGTAATATTGAAGCATGGCGAAAAGCACTTAAAAAAAAAAACTAAACTTATTTTTTTTGAGACACCGTCAAACCCCTGCCTAGAATTAGTAGACATTGAGGCCGTTTCAAAATTAGCAAAAAAAAANGGGGCCAAAGTAATTGTAGATAATGTGTTTGCCAGCCCTATTTTACAAAAACCAATGCTTTTTGGAGCAGATATAGTTATGTATTCTGCCACAAAGCATATAGATGGGCAGGGAAGAGTCCTCGGGGGCGCTATTTTGGGAACAAAGAAATTTTGTGAAGACGTTATCAAACCATTCATAAGAAATACCGGTCCATCTATAAGTCCATTCAATGCGTGGATTCTTCTCAAAAGTTTAGATACTCTCGAATTAAGAGTTATTCAACAAACAAAAAATGCAAATAAGATTTGTAATTTTTTAGAACAAAATCAATTTATCGAAGAGGTTTACTATCCTGGCTCTAAAAATTTTAAACAACATAAGCTCGCAAAAAAACAAATGTTAGGAGGAGGAACGCTTATATCGTTCAAAGTTAAAAAAAGAAAAAATGAATCATATAAAGAAACAACATTTAAATTTTTAAACAAACTAAAAATTATAGATATTTCAAATAATCTTGGAGATACAAAGTCTTTGATAACCCATCCTTCTACAACAACTCATCATAGATTAAAAAATATTGAAAAAAAAAAATTACAGATTTCAGAAAATCTTGTAAGATTATCAGTCGGTTTAGAGAATGTAGACGATATAATATTAGATATAGAAAACAGTTTAGGAAAAAGATGAAAAAAATTAATAATCATAAAATAGAGATTTCAGTAAAATCAGTATACTTGGAGGAACATTCTGAGCCTGAAGAACAAAATTTTTTATGGGCTTATCAGGTCAAGATCGAAAATAATGGAAAAAAAACTGTAAAACTTTTAAGAAGGCACTGGAAAATTTTTGATTCTACAGGGAACCTGAAAGAAGTGAAAGGGGAAGGTGTAGTAGGTGAACAACCAGTACTAGCTCCGGGAGAGTCTTTTGAATACACTAGCGGAACACCACTTCAAACTAGTTCTGGCTTGATGCTTGGTAGTTATTTCATGAAATCATCCGATGGAATTGATTTTGAGGTTGAAATTCCTGCTTTTTCATTAGACATACCAAACACACAAAAAAACCTTAACTAAATGTCTAATTTTCGTTCTTCTTTATTCATAATAGGAAATCTTTTAATTTTTTTTGCATTATACATGATCATACCAATTGTCATTGACCTATATAATGGAGGCACTGATTGGATTGTTTTTGTCTCAATTTCTTCTTTTTGTTTTTTTGTTGGATTTAATATTTCATTTGTATTTAAAAAAAAAAAAAGAGAGGTAAATGTCGCGTCAGCTTTTTTTTTAACACTTTTATGCTGGATTGTTCTCACCTTAATAGGTTCATTGCCCTTTTATTTAGGTTCTACAGATTTAGTTTTTGTTGATGCGTTCTTTGAATCAATGTCCGGAATAACTACAACTGGAGCTACTGTTATTCAAGACTTGGATAACACTTCAAAGGCAATTTTAATTTGGAGGGCAATGTTACAGTGGTTAGGAGGAATAGGTGTAATCGTTTTAGCAATAGCGGTCTTTCCGATTTTAAAGGTTGGTGGAATGCAACTTTTTAAAACTGAATTCAGTTCTAAGGAAGACAAAGTTTTTCCTAGAACCGTAAAAATTGCTAGTGGCATAGGTTTTGTTTATTTATTTTTAACGCTTCTCTGTTTCTTATCACTAGTTATCTCGGGTATGAGTTTATTTGACGGCATAGCACATGCAATGACGATAATTGCAACAGGAGGTTTTTCAACAAAAAACATGTCTATCGGCCACTTTAATTCGGTTTACATAGAGTTTTTTACTATCATTTTTATGGTGATCTCCTCTTTACCTTTTTTGTTGCTATTTCAACTTTTCAAAGGAAAATATATTGATTTTCTAAAAAATTCTCAAATTAGATTTTTTTTTTCAATAATCCTAATTTTAACTCTAATAATCACTTTTTGGCTACAAAAATATTACGAGGTCAACTTTCTTCAAGCACTCAGGATAGCTGCATTTAGTATCGTTTCTATCACAACCGGAAGTGGTTTTAGCACCTATGATTTTAGTGTTTGGGGAAGTTTTTCAACTTTAATTTTACTTTTTTTTATGTTAATTGGAGGATGTTCTGGCTCATCTAGTTGTGGTTTGAAAATTTTTAGAATGCAAATATTAATTAAAAACACACATGCACTCATAAGAAAAATTATACAGCCTAGAGGTATTTTTATACCAACGTACAATTCTAAACCAATAAGCGATGATATTCTAGCTTCTGTTACCGGTTTTTTTTATTTATACATAATGATTTTTGGAAGTTTAACTTTAATTCTAGCTTATGATGGACTTGACATAATAACATCTTTGTCTGGAGCAGCAGCAGCGATAGCAAATGTGGGACCGGGATTAAGCGAACAAATCGGTCCAAGTGCTAACTATGAGGGGATTAGCGATTTTTCTAAGATTTTTCTATCTTTAGCAATGTTAATTGGAAGATTGGAGCTATACCCAGTAATAATACTATTTTCTCCTGCGTTCTGGAGAAATTAATATGGCAAAATGAAATCTCCCATTTTTACTAAAAATTTTTTTCTAAGTTCTCTGTTAGTTTTTTTTTTTATTATTTTCAATAATTCTTGATTTAGAGATTTTTTATCGCTGATAGATAAATATTCTTTTTCTTTTTTTGATTCCTTAACAATAATTTTAAATCGCAGAATTTGAGAATTTGGTTGTTTTTTTAAGTTAATAACTAAACCTAATTTATGTTCATAAGTTCTTGAAAAATTATTCTCTCTAAACTTTAAAATTTTGTCCTCATTAGTTTTTTTTACAGAAACGTTGTACTGTTTAATAATAACCTCTAAAAAGTAATGGTTTAACTCACCATTCTCAGAGAATATTTGTTTTAAATATTCTTTAATGGCATTTGAATTTTTTAACTCGTAACTATTAGTATGGTTGTAAATTTTTATATTTTTAAATCTCAGTTTTAATTTATCTTGAGAAAAACTATGATTTTTATTTAAATTTAATAATATAAAAGCTAGCAGTATGAAAATTAAATTTTTTTTCCTAAGCACCATAACAATATAGCCTTTTGTATATGCAATCTATTATGAGCCTCTTCCCAAACAAGAGAATTTTCACCATCAATAACCTCAGAAGAAACCTCATATCCTCTGTGTGCTGGAAGACAGTGCAAAAATGAAGCCCTCTCTTTAGCAAAACTCATCAATTCTTTATTCACCTGAAAACCCTCAAATTCTTTAATTCTTTTTGGTTCATCTTCCATACCCATAGAGACCCAGGTATCTGTTATAACAACGTCACAATCTCTTACTGCTAAACGAGGTTCATTGAATAACTTAATTTCTCTTCCTAGGTTTTTTATTTTATCAATTTCTAGTAAATTCGGTAGATATCTATCTGGAGCACAAATTCTAAATTCAAAATTAAAATGTTTACAGCTATGAATCCAAGAATTGCAAACATTATTTCCATCACCTATCCAAGTAATCGTTAAATCATCAATATTTTTATATTTTTCTTGTAATGTCATTAAATCTGCCATTATCTGACAAGGATGGCTTTTATCGGTGAGCCCATTGATAATTGGGACAGCAGAGGCGTCTACAATTGACTTAAGTCTTTTTTCACTTGTTCCCCTGTACAAGATAATATTGGCATATTTACTAATAACTTTAATCGTATCTTGAATTGATTCTCCTCTTCCTAATTGAGTATCATTTTGGTCTAATATAACCGCATCTCCGTTTAATTGTTTTATCCCAATTTCAAAAGATATTCTTGTTCTTGTGGATGGTTTTTCAAAAATCATAGCCAAAATTTCACCGTCAAAATATTTGGTTTCAGATTGTGCTTTTAGCTTGTGTCCAGTGTCTAAAAGATTTTTTATANTTTTAGTATCAATTAGATCTATATCTAAAAAGTGATTCATTTGTTTGTGTTTTGGATAAGTTTAAGTGCTTTATAAATTTTATTTATTGCTTCATCAACATGTTTCATTTCTAATATTAGTGGAGGAAGCATCCTCACAACATTTTGTCCTGCTCTGACTGTCAATAATCTCTCTTTTCTAAATGCTTCAATCAATATTTGATTTTTTACTACGGCCTCAAGTCCAATCATTAAACCAATGCCTCTGACTCCTGAAACAAGTTTAGGAAAATCAGTCACAATTTCTTCTTTAAGTTTTTTTCTCAAATTAAAACCAATTTCTCTTACATGATCTAAGAAATCTTCTTTCAAAACGTGATTAAGAACAACCTCAGCAGCTGCCATTCCTAATGGATTGCCTCCATATGTAGAACCATGACTTCCTGGCGTCATTGCTTTTGAAACTCTTTTATTAACTAATAGTGCACCTAAAGGAAATCCTCCCCCAATACCTTTAGCAATCGCTACTACGTCCGGTTCAAGTCCTTTAACCCATTCTGTAGCTAAAAATTTTCCTGTACGGCCAATACCACATTGTACTTCATCAAAAAAAAGAAGTAAGTCATTTTTTTTTGCTATTTCTTTCAAACCTGATAAATAGTCTTTTTTTGCAGGTGTGATTCCACCCTCGCCCTGAACAGTTTCAAGAAGAATTCCTGCAGTTTCATTATCTACCTTTCTTTTTAAAGCATTTAAATCATTAAAATCTACATGCATAAAACCCTCTAAATGAGGACCAAATCCCTCCAACATTTTATGTTGGCCCGCAGCAGAAATTGCACCTAAAGTTCGTCCGTGAAAAGAATTATTAACACAAATAATTTTAAATTTATTAACATTCTTTACATAAAAATATTTTCTAACAGCTTTGATACCTGCTTCCACAGCTTCCGCTCCAGAATTACAAAAGAACACACTGCTAGCAAAAGAATTTTCTACAATTTTATTAGCAACTGTTTCTTGTCCTTTAATCTTAAATAAATTGGAACAATGCCATAATTTACCAGCTTGTTCTTTTAGTGCAGAGACCAAACTTGGATGACTGTGCCCCAAACATGTAACTCCAATTCCGCTCGTAAAATCTAAATATCTTGTTCCGTCTTCTGTGTACAAATAAACACCGTCACCATGATCAAATGTTAAATCAACAGGATTGTAGACAGATAAAATTGAATTTTTACTTAACTTTTTAATCTGTATCCCCTCTTAAACATTATTAAACACATAATAAGAGATACTATATTAAAAACACACATTAATAAAATCCCAACTGTTAAATTCCCATCACTAACTCCCAAAAATCCATATCTAAGTCCATCAATCATATAAAAAAAAGGATTAAATTCAGCAAAACTTTTCCAGAACTGTGGCAACCTATCAATTGAATAAAATGTACCCGATAAAAAAGTTAAAGGAGTAATAATAAAATTAGTGATTGCTGCCATATGATCAAATTTTAGGGACCATACTCCACAAAAGATACCTAGTAATGACAATAAAAGTGATGATGATACTGAAAAAAATATTATTGATGCAAAACTATATATCTTCAGTGGAACAATTAAATAAATTGTAAAAGCAACAACAACTCCAACAATTAATCCTCGAGTAATACCCCCCAATGCATAAGCAAAAGTCAACTCATATTCACTTAAAGGCGGCATTAAAATATCTACAATATTGCCTTGCACCTTTGAAATTAAAATGGATGAGGATGTATTTGCGAATGCATTTTGTAGTATTGCCATACAAATTAATCCAGGTGCTAAAAACTCAGAAAATGAAATACCATTATATACAATGGAAGTTCTATCTAGAGCTATTGTAAAAATAGCAAAAAATAACAAGGTTGTTATTGCAGGTGCAACAAGAGTTTGAGTTGCCACATTTAAAAATCTGCTTATTTCCTTTTTATAAAGTGTTAAAAAGCCCGTCCAATTAAATTTACTAAAATCTTTAATTATAAAAAAATTTTTTTTTGTCATTATCAGATATACATAATAGATTAACTATATTATGCAAAAAAAATCTTCAGTTTATAGTTATTTAGAAAAATACTGTCTTTTTTATCTATCTAAATATTCTGTTACAAAAAATAAATTTAAATCTAAGATCGAATATAAACTAAAAAATGATTTTTTTAAAAAGAAAATAGATAAATCACAACTTGAAGAAGGGCTTGATCTAGTATCAAGTCTAGTAGATAAATTTGTAAACTTAAAAGTTATAAATGATAAAAACTTAATGAAAATAAAAATTGATTCTTTTATCTCTACAGGAATGTCCTTAAAACAGATTTATATAAAACTTGTGCAATACAAATTTGAAATTTACCATATAGAGGTGGCAATTAATGATTTGAAAAAACAAGATAACATTCGTGAAATTCTTATTAGAAATTATTGTAAAAAAAAGAAGAAATTTAACTATGACTCAAACTGGGATATCAAAGATGATAATTACAAAAAAAAAAAACCTTAACAAAATGATCACTTCTGGATTTAATATAAACGATTGTTTGAATTATCTTAATAAACTAAGATGCAACTAATTAAATCAATAAACTTTTAATAAAATGAATTTTTTTGAAGAGATTAAAGTTATTTTTAAGGTTGATTGGAATTCAATAATTCTCAGTAAAGAGCTAAAAAGTGTAATTATCTCAATTTTAGTATTTTTTTTAATTATGCTTGCCAGAAAATTTATATCCAATTTTATTGAAAAGAAAATAAATAACTTCTTAAAATCCAGAAAAACTAATTTTAAAAATAAACTTTTATATTCTCTGAAAAAACCATTAAATTTTTTTATTTTTGTTTTGGCATTTATTTTCTCTACTTCTTTCCTTAGTCTGAATGATAAAATTTCAAGCTTTTTAGAAAATATTGATAAAACTTTAATAACAATTCTCGTTTTCTCAATAGTTTATCATTTTATTGAACCGGCATCACTTCTAATAAAAAAAATTGAAAATATACTTTCGAAAGATCTTTTAAATTGGTTGATCAGTGCGTTAAAAATTCTCATATTCATCATCGGATTTGCATCAGTCCTTGAACTGTGGGGTATTAAAGTTGGTCCAATTATCGCTGGTCTAGGACTTTTTGGAGTAGCCGTTGCTTTAGGTGCTCAAGATCTTTTTAAAAACTTAATTTCAGGGATTCTAGTTCTAATCGAAAAAAGATTTGAGGTCGGTGATACTATTCAAGTAGACAGTATAATTGAAGGCGTTGTTGAAAGGATTGGTTTTAGATCAACAGCAATAAGAAAGTTTGACAAGTCTCTATGCACAATACCGAATTTTCAATTCGCAGAAAACGCAGTTACAAATATTTCACAAATTACTTACAGAAGAATTAATTGGATAATTGGGTTAGAGTATAATAGTTCAGTAAGTCAATTGAAAAAAGTTCGTGATGATATTGAGGTATGTATAAAAAATAGCAAAGAATTTAATGTCTCAAAAGAGACACCAGTCATCGTAAAAATAGATAAATTTTCAGCAAGTTCTATTGATGTACTAGTTAGATGTTTCGTAAAAAGCAACAAATATGACGACATGATTAGCGCTAGAGACTTTTTAGTCATAAAAATTAAAGAAGTAGTTGAAAAAAATGGAGCAGGTTTTGCTTTTCCATCTCAATCAATCTATGTTGAAAAAAATTAATTATTAATTATTAACTACTAATTTCTTGTCAAAGTATTCCCAAACTCCCTCTTTACCTTCCCAAGTTCCTTTAGTTGCGACCTTTGAATACTCGGTAGCTCGCGCCTCAAAGAAATTTGCATGTTCAACTCCATTTAATATTTCAGTCAGCCAAGGAAGTGGATGCTCTTTAACACCATAAATTGGATCTAACTTCAATTGTTTAAGCCTCCAATCTGCTATATACCTTATGTATTGCTTAATTTCACTTGACCTCATTCCCTCTACAGAACCCATCTCAAAAGCTAAATCAATAAAATTGTCTTCTAAATTTACTACTGTTTCACAACATTCTCTAATTTCATTTTTTAATGATTTAGTTAAACAGTTAGTTTCTTTTGTAAACTCATGGAAAAGTTTAATCATTCCTTCGCAATGAAGCGACTCATCTCTCACAGACCATGTTACTATCTGTCCCATTCCTCTCATTTTATTAAAGCGAGGAAAATTTAACAACATTGCAAAACTAGCAAAAAGTTGTAAACCCTCCGTAAATCCTCCGAACATTGCCAATGTTTTAGCAACTTCTTTGTTTGAGTTTACGTTAAAATTCTTCATGTAATCATGTTTATCTGACATTTCCTTATATTTAAGAAAAGCAGAAAACTCAGTATCTGGCATACCTATAGTCTCTAACAACAAAGCATAAGCAGCTATATGTACTGTCTCTATATTGGAAAAAGCCGCCATCATCATTTTTATTTCTGTTGGTTTAAACACTTGTGAATAATTTTCCATATAGTTGTCATTAACTTCAACATCAGACTGTGTAAAAAATCTAAATATTTGAGTAAGTAAATTTCTCTCTTCATCATTGAGCTTCATAACCCAGTCTTTGCAATCTTCTCCCAGTGGAACCTCTTCAGGCATCCAATGAACTTGTTGCTGTCTTTTCCAAAAATCATAAGCCCAAGGATATCTAAAAGGTTTGTATGAATGTGATGAAGTAAGCAATCCGATAGATTCTTTTGCATCCAAAATTTTATTGGCGTTAATTTTTGGATTATTTAAAACATTAGCACTTTTACTATCTACTTTTATATTTTTTTCGATTTTANCTTTCATTCTTAAGCCATCCTTTTCTATTGACATGATAAACATTCATCATAATTGATATTTTTTTCAGATTTTAAAGATTTTTTGGGCCAAGACTTTGTATTATCACCGTCAACTCCTGCATAGCTAGCCCTCTGAATTGATTTTGAACGGCAGTAATAAAGGCTTTTCACTCCGGTTTCCCATGCTTTCCAATGAAGCATCATTAAATCCCATTTGTTTATGTCAGAGGATAAGAAAAGATTAATTGATTGTCCTTGACAAATATACTTAGTTCTATCTGAGGCAAATTCCACAATGTATCTCTGATCAATTTCAAATGCCGTTTTAAAACAATTCTTTTCCTGATCTGTTAATTCTTTAAGATGCGATACTGATCCTTCATTTTCAAGAATTGACTGCCAGACTTTTTCAGTATTAGCACCTTTTTGATCAAGAATTTTTTCTAGATATTTATTTTTTACGGTGAATGAGCCTGACAAAGTTTTATGAGTGTATACATTAGCAGGAATAGGCTCTATGCAAGCACTNGTACCGCCGCAAATAATACTTATAGATGCAGTGGGTGCAATAGCTAATTTATGGCTAAATCTTGCTTTAACATTTCTTTCTTGAGCATCTGGACATGCGCCTTTTTCCATAGAAAGAATAAGTGAGGCTTTATCAGCTTCTTTCCTAATGTGCCTAAAAAATTTTAAGTTCCAACTTTTAGCTAGCGCACTTTCAAAGGGGATACCTTTTTTTTGAAGAAAGGAGTGAAATCCCATTGCCCCTAAACCAACAGATCTCTCTCGTTTTGCAGAATATACTGCATTCTTCATAGACTCTGGTGCTCTTTCAATAAAATCTTGTAATACATTGTCTAAGAATCTCATAATATCCTCTATAAACTTAGTCTCTTCATTCCATTCATCCCATTTCTCTAAATTTATAGATGATAAACAACATACTGCCGTTCTTTCTTTTCCGTGATGATCTAAACCTGTGTGGAGCATGATCTCACTACATAAGTTGGATGTTGTTACTTTTAATCCATGTTCTTTTTGATAGTTAGACATGCTTTTGTTAACAGTATCAACAAAGACTAAGTATGGTTCCCCTGTTGCCATTCTAGTTTCAAGAATTTTTTGCCATAGTTCTCTAGCGTTAACTTTTCTTAGTACCTCTTTACTTTTCGGACTTCTAAGAGAAAATTCATGATTTTTTTTTACGCAGTCCATAAATTCATCAGTTATATTTATGCCATGATGCAAATTTAAGCTTTTTCTATTAAAGTCCCCTGACGGCTTTCTTATTTCTAAGAATTCTTCAATCTCTGGATGATGGATGTCAATATAACAAGCTGCTGAGCCTCTTCTCAAAGCTCCTTGCGAAATAGCTAAAGTAAGTGCATCCATTACTCTTACAAAAGGTATTATTCCTGAAGTTTGGCCATTTCCTTTTACTTTTTCGCCAATTGACCTGACTTCTCCCCAATAAGTTCCAATACCTCCACCATTGGAGGCTAACCATACATTTTCTCCCCATTTTGATAATATTCCTTCTAAACTATCTTGAACAGAATTAAGAAAACATGATATTGGCAGACCTCTTTCAGCTCCTCCATTTGATAATATAGGAGTTGCGGGCATAAACCAAAGTTTGGACATATAATCGTATATTCTTTTGGCATGTTCATAGTTATCAGAATATTGTTTTGTAACTCTTAAAAACATATCTTGAAACTTTTCACCAGGCAGTAAATATCTATCTGTCAATGTAGCTTTTCCAAAGTCAGTTAACAGAGAATCTCTTGAATAATCGGGTTTCAGGTCATTTTTGGTTTTAACGTTTAAATCTTTCTCTACATGTTGACGATCTTTAACATCGTTTTCTTGAGTAAAATCAAAAGCGGTTACCGTATNATTATCAGTCATAATTTAATTCCCTGTAAAATGTTGTGGTACTATATATAGTAATTTATAGTCAAATATTGTCAACCAGTAGTAAAAATTTTTTTGGCGCGCTCGGGAAGAGTCGAACTCCCAACCTTCTGATCCGTAGTCAGACGCTCTATCCAATTGAGCTACGAGCGCAAATAGAAACATTACACAAAACCATTAATAACTATAAATCAAAAATTTGTACCAATAAATAAATTTTTTAGTTTATTTTAAATTATGAATAGGCTATATCTGAGTACTTATAAGATAAATTTGTAATTTAACCAAAAGCCTATTTATGAAATCAATATTTAAAAAAATCCCAACTTTAATTTTACTTTATTTTGTGGCATCTTGCTCCGGAATACAAGAATATGTTTTTCCCTCGTTATCTGATGAGGAAGTGGCAACACCACCTTCAATAGTTGAAGTTCCGACTATTGATGAACAAAACGAAGTTTCAGAACTAAGTCAAATTCCTCCCTCACAATACGCTGCTCCCCCCTCGTATGAGGTCGTTGGTGCAGATACTGGACCAACAGGCACTTTTGTTGGAGGAAAAATAAACCAATTCAGATCAGATTTAAGTAGCATACAAAATGCTATATCCTCACACAACAACGATTATTTGCGATTTAAAGACTTAGTTGATGAACAAACTACAGTTTATCAAGGTCTATCAAGCGCCATAAGATCTAGACTTCAGATTGGTACTACCCCTGGAAACCCAATTTTAGTTGGTCAATGGAATGATGCGCAAAGATCTTTAGAGGACATTCAAAACAACGTGAATAACCTTCAAATTGTTAATAATAGGGTAACTGCAGATTTTGCACTTATAGGTCACCTTCAAAAAGCAATTTCTTCTAGTTTCTTTATCTCTGGTGC
Source organism: Rickettsiales bacterium (assembly GCA_002691145.1). Classification (GTDB taxonomy): domain Bacteria; phylum Pseudomonadota; class Alphaproteobacteria; order Methylaequorales; family Methylaequoraceae. The sequence continues at coordinate 148,277 of NZHE01000014.1, read as the reverse complement.
AATCGATGAGGATCACAATCAATTAAAGGTTCTTAGAGATGATGTTGAGAGAACAAAGGTATTATATGACAGATTAATGAACGATCTTGAAGGAAGAATTTCTAGAGAAATATCAATACTCAATGATGAGAGAAATTACATGAAAAATCTTGCTGGGGATGTTGAAGTTGGTAAATTTGGTGGCTCGGTATCTCCACCACCAGCTTCCTCAGGAAATGTAAGTCAAAGTTCTACAATCAAAAGAGCCCCAATAAATTACGATAATGCGATTGTTGTTCTTAAATTTGATGACTCGGAACTTGATTACTCAGCAGGATTATTTCAAACAATTTCTAGTGCTTTAGAACAACAACCATCAGCTAAATTTGAAATAGTTGCCGTAAGTCCTACAGGTGGAGCAAGTTATGCAATCAAGGCCAGAGAAAGAGCTGCAGAGATTTTATCGCAAATTGTCGAGATGGGTGTTCCAAGCGAAAGACTATCACTGACCTCCTCNAATAGTTCATCTGCACAAGCAGAAGAGGTTCATATTTATTTAAAAAATTAAAAAAACTTAATTGTACCCAAACTTAAATTATCTATTAAGTTTATATTCTTAATGTTTACAGAAATAAATGCTCTATATTTACAGCTTTCTGAGTCAATGTTCTCNAAGTTGTGTTCTTTCAAAATTTCTAGATAGTTAACCTTTAAACCAATTTTTTTCAATCTATACTTGATTGATTGGATGGTTGACGAATCATAGCGTTTTTCATTACAAATTTTTTTTAGTTCTTTTAATGATTTATAAATGTGAGATGCAATCTTTCTTTGGTTAACTGATAGCATTAAATTTCTTGAAGAATATGCCAAACCATCTTTTTCTCTGATAGTTTTTTTTACAAAAACTTTTGTACCAAAGTGTAAATCTTTGATTAGTTTTTTAATTACAAGCATTTGCTGAAAATCTTTTTCTCCAAGATAGATATAATCAGGTTTTATAATTATTAAAAATTTAGTTATGACTGTGCTAACACCCTGAAAATGCTCACCTCTAAATTTATCACACAATACTCCTTCATATTTTTTTACTCTTACGAAACTAGAGAAATCCTGATTAATAAATTTTTTAGGATTTGGTACAAATGCATAATTTACTGATAATTTTTTTAATAATAATAGGTCAGAATTTAAATCTGATGGATAATTCTCATAATCTTTTCTATCATTAAATTGAAGTTTATTTAAAAAAATACTTACTATCGTAATTGTGTNTTTTTTTTGGGAACTTTTGATTAATTCTCTATGACCTCTGTGAATTGAACCCATAGTAGGGATAAAATGTATCTTATAATTTTTACTTCTCTCAAAAATTATTTTCTTTACCAGTGACAACTCGTTTTTTATTATTTTCATAAATCTNGGTATGTATTTCTTTTTTTTGGGAACTCACGATTTTCTACTTGTTTTGTAAATTTATTAACCGCTAAACTAATATTTTCAGAAACCTTACAAAAATTTTTTATAAATTTTGCTTTAAAATCTGTTAGACCAATTAAATCCTCTGTAACTAAAATTTGACCTCTGCATTCTAAACTTGCTCCAATTCCAATACATGGTATCTTAACTAGTTTTGTAATTCTTGATGCAACAGATTCAACTGTCGCCTCAATCACAATTGCAAAAACACCTGCGCTTTCAAGAGCCATAACGTCTTTTTTAAGTTGTACTTTTTCAGATTTAGTTTTTCCATAAATCTTATAATTGTTACATGAGTTAATACTTTGAGGTAACATTCCTACATGTCCCATAACTTTTATACCATTATTTACAAAATATCTTACCAAGTCTGATTTCTCCTCTCCACCCTCAAGTTTGACTGCATTAGCGCCAGATTGATTAATTATTTTCAAAGTATTTTCGTACGCTTTTTTTTTTGATTCGTTATATGCCTCATAAGGCAAATCAACGACTATGAGGGCATTCTTTGTGCTTTTTACCACTGCTTTCGCGTGATTGATCATCATTTCCATTGTTACATCTTTTGTTGACTCAAATCCATAAAGAACTGTTCCAACTGAATCACCTACNAGTATTATATCAACATATTTATCTACTAACTGCGCCAAAGGTTTTGTGTAGGCGGTTAGACAAACAATAGGTTTAGTTTTATTTAATATATAGTTTACTGTTTTTCTTTCTTCTAAAATCAATTTTAATCTCAATAATTTTTANTATACTTTTATATATAATAAATTAACTTATAATTTTTCAAATGAATAAAAAAGTGAAGATTTTTATATTTTTTATTTTTTCTCAATTTATATTTAAATTTGTTGACTCAGCTGAAAATTCATTTTTCAAAATGAATCCAGAAGTTAGCACTGAGATGGCTTCAGAAACTAATAAAGTTAAAGTTGGCAAAGAAATAGTTGTTGTGACAGCAAATCAGTATGCTACTGATGCTGCATTTGAAATTTTAAAATCAGGCGGTAATGCCATTGATGCCGCTGTAGCAACTCAACTAGTTCTTGGGCTTGTTGAACCTCAATCATCTGGTATAGGAGGTGGGAGTTTCGCTTTGTACTATGATAAAAAACAAAAAAAAATTTTTAATTATGATGGCAGAGAAAGAGCTCCTAAAGATACAAATGAATCCATTTTTTTGGATAAAGAAGGAAAACCAAAGAAATTTTTTGACGCAGTTATTGGTGGTCAATCTGTTGGCGTTCCAGGAACACTAAAAATGCTCTATAAAATGCAATCTGAAAAAGGAAAACTTCAATGGAGAGAATTGTTTGAACCAGCTTTGAAATTATCTTTTAATGGATTTTATCCATCACCTAGACTTATTAAATCACTAAAGAGAGATAAATACGTATGGACATCGTTAAAAAATAAAAATCCTTTCATTAATGTACTAAAATCTCCAAACTCTTTAATTACTAACTTTGAATATGGTGAAACATTGAAAAATCTCTCTAAGGATCACAATTATTTTTATAATGGCAAGTTGTCCGAGGATATTGTTAAAATTATAAGAAATTCAAAGAAAAATCCAGGTTTTATGAGAAAAATAGATCTTTCTTCATATCAGTCACAAGTATCAAAAGCAATTTGCAAGGATTTTACAAATTTTAGTATTTGTGGGCCAAATCTTCCCTCTTCTGGGGGAATTTTAATTCTGCAAGCAATTACAATTTTTGAATCATTAAATCAGGAGCAAAGAGAGGATTTGAACAATATTTTGGAAATTTTAAATTATATTTACAAAACAAGAGAAATACTTGGTGATCCTGAATTTGAAATGATACCAATAAAAAAATTGACGAATAAAACTGAAATCTTAAAATCCTTTAATAATTTTAAAAAAAGTAAAAGAATTTNAAAAAAATTAGATGAAAATTTTTATTCAACCTCACATTTTTCAATTTTAGACTCAATGGGAAACGTGATCTCAATGACCTCAAGTATTGAAAACTCATTCGGTTCAAGATTATTCGTAAAAGGTTTTTTTTTAAATAATCAATTAACAGATTTTGAATTCTCCCCAAAAAAAAATGGTATTTCACAAAAAAATAAAGCAGCTGGAGGCAAAAGACCATTAAGCTCAATGACCCCAATTATAGTGCTTGATAAAGAAAAAAACTTTTTATTTTCTACAGGATCCCCAGGAGGAACAGCCATAATTTCCTACGTAATTAAAACTATAATTGATGTTTTATATTTTAATAAAGATGCAGTTAAATCAATAAATGAAGGAAACTATATTAAGAAAAATGACGTAATTTACTTAGAAAAAAAAAAATTTGATATAAAAAAAATAAAAAAAAAAATAAAAAATTATAATAAAATCAGACAACTTAATCTTACAAGTGGTTTAACTATAATTCAAAAGAGAAAATATGACTATTTAGGAGNGGCTGATCCGAGAAGGGATGGAACTGTTCAAGCAAAATAATATAATTTAAATTTGAAAAAAAAAAAAATTAATGTATAAAGAAAAAAAAGGGACGATTCATGAAGAGAACTTTTCAACCTAGTGTAGTAAAAAGAAAAAGACGTCACGGTTTTAGATCAAGGATGTCAACTCTCAACGGTAGAAAGATTCTATCAAAAAGGCGAGCAAAAGGAAGAAAAAAACTTTCGGCATAATGACAAAAATTATTGTCAGTTTGAAAAATAGAAAAGAATTCTTACTTTTAAGAAAAAATAGCGTAAAAACTCTCTCTAAATACCTAATTATTTACAAGCAACAATTTTCATGCAAAAAAAATATTTCAATTGGTCTAACAGTTAGCAAGAAAAATGGTAATGCTGTCATTAGGAATCGCATTAGAAGACTGATTAAAGCTGTTGTTTATAACAATAAAGACAAAATTCCCCGCGGCTTGAGCATAGAAATCATCCCCAAAAACTCTTTTTTAGATTGTAACTACAAATCACTTAAAGAGGATTTTTTGAAAAACTGCTTTATATCTCATAAAAGTGTATTATAAATAACCAAATTGTTCAGCTTATGGAAAATCAAAAAAATCTCATTTTAGCAGTTGTATTATCGATAGTGGTTCTGCTTATTTTTGATTTTTTTTTCAAACCAAAAAAAGATGAAATTTTGAAAGACGAAATGTCCACAAAAGCTGATTTATCCAATAATGATATTATAAATAAATCAAATGAAGGGCTTGAACCCTCATTAAAAGGTTTAAGTAGTGATGTAACTGACAATTTAAAGGAAATCAAAGAGGAAAGAGTATTTTTCGACATGAAAAGAATTAAAGGCTCCATAAATTTATATGGAGCTACTTTAGACGATATTATTTTAAAAGATCATAGAAATTCACTTGATAAGGATAGCACTCAAGTAAGGGTACTTTCTAGAGAAAACTCAGAGAGTCCTTATTTAATAAGAATGGGCTGGGCGTCCAATAATACAACCGAAATGCCAGGAAAAAATACTCTATGGAAAACAAATAAAAAACAGTACAAAGATAGTGAAAAAATTATTCTTACATGGAAAAATAAAGACAATATATTATTTAAAAGAGAAATTTTTATTGATGAAAACTTTATGTTTACAGTCAATGATTTTATCGGAAATAATAGCGATAAAACTCTTAATGTATCCAATTATTCCTACATACAGAGGAGAAATTATAGACCCGCTAATAAGTTTTTTATCTTACATGAGGGTCCACTTGGTGTTTTCAATGAAACTTTAAAAGAAGTTTCGTATGATGAAATAGAGGAGAAAGGAACAATTTCAGAAAAATCGACTAATGGGTGGATTGGGATAACTGATCATTATTGGCAAGTTTCTATTTTTCCAAAAACAGACGAGAGTTTTAAAGCAAGATTCAAAAACATTAAAAATCAAAAGAATTCCATTCAAGTAGATTTCATAAACGAAAATTTGAAGATTTTGAAGCCTGGTGAAACAATTTCTTCATCTTCATATATTTTTGCAGGAGCCAAAGAGGTAGAACTTATTGATAGATATATGGAAGATCTTAAAATAAGTAAATTTGATCTATCAATAGACTTCGGTTGGTTTTATTTTTTAACAAAACCTTTGTTCTACGCCTTAAATTACTTAGCTAATCTATTCAGTAATTTTGGTATTGGAATTATAGTCTTAACTTTTTTCATAAGAATTTTTATGTTTCCACTAGCCAATAAATCATTTAAATCTATGAATAATATGAGAATACTGACCCCAGAAATCCAAAGAATCAGGGAAAGATTTAAAGATGATAAGACTAGAATGAATCAAGAAATGTTCAAATTATATAAGGACAAAAAAATCAATCCAGCTGCTGGCTGTCTACCAATATTGATACAAATACCAATATTTTTTGCACTTTATAAAGTATTATTTGTATCAATTGAAATGAGACACGCACCCTTTTTTGGTTGGATAAAAGACCTCTCAGCTCCAGATCCAACATCAATTTTTAACTTGTTTGGCTTAATTGCATGGGATCCGCCGTCAATTTTAGGTATAGGTATCTGGCCGATAATTATGGGAGCTACAATGTATTTGCAACAAAAATTGAATCCTCCACCACCAGATCCAATACAAGCAAAGATTTTTTTAATGTTACCGTTTATTTTTACTTTTCTTCTAGCAACTTTTCCAGCAGGAATGGTGATTTACTGGACGTTTAACAATGTACTTTCAATTGCTCAGCAAGCATTTTTATTGAAAAAGCAAGAACAACAGAGAAAATAGTGTCGCAACTATCAAAAAATTCCTACTTTTTCCTGAAGTCTTCTACTTCAGTTAAAAATCTACCAGACGAATATCTCAATGAATATTGTTTTTGGGGGAAATCGAATGTAGGAAAATCTTCACTTCTGAATTCTTTAACAAAATTAAAACTTGCCAAAACATCTAAAACGCCGGGAAGAACAACAACGCTGAATTTCTTTGAAATAAAAAATAAAATCAGATTTGTGGATCTCCCAGGATATGGTTATGCAAAAAAAAGTAAACAAGAAATTTATGCTTGGAATAAGTTGATTCTCGACTATTTATCGATTAGAAAAAATATAATTTCAATCTTCTTGTTAATTGATTCTAGACATGGTTTAAAAGAAAAAGATCACGAGGCAGTAAATCTTATCAGAAATTTTGGCTTACACTTTTATTTTATTTTAACTAAAGTTGATAAAATAAATAACGAAGAATTAAATACCTGTTATAATAAACTTAAAAACTTCGTGAACACTTATTCTGAAATAGACTCAAAAATTTTTTGTACGAGTTCAAAGAAAAATGTGGGTATTAAAGAACTTAAAAACATAATTCTTGAGTTATAGTAAGGGAGAACATTTTATTTTGACGAAAATTTCAAAAAGTAGTGCAGATGAATGGATTAGGCAAGCCTCAATTCTATCGAAAGCTTTACCATTTATGCAAAGGTACAGTAAAAAAAATATCACTGTGAAATTTGGTGGAGCAGCAATGGGTGAAGAGAATTTGTCTTTAAGTTTTGCGAAAGATATCGTTTTATTGAAACAAGTTGGAATCAATCCATTAATAGTTCATGGTGGTGGATCTAGAATAAAAAAAATGTTAGAGAGATTAAATGTTAAAAGCTCTTTTGTAAATGGGTTGAGAGTAACCGATAAAGAGACGGTCCCAATTGTAGAAATGGTTTTGTCAGGTTCGATCAATAAAGAAATTGTAATGGAAATAAATCGAGAGGGAGGAAAAGCTGTTGGTCTATCCGGCAAAGATGCACTTCTAGTCAAAGGAAAAAAATTAAAAAAAAAAAAAAAAACTGACCCAGATTTAGGCTTTGTTGGAACACCAGAAACAGTCAACAATGAACTTTTGCAATGGTGTATAGATTCTGATTATATTCCAGTAATAGCACCTATATGTTATGGGCAAGATTTTGAAACTTATAATATTAATGCTGACACCATGGCAGGGTATATTTCGTCAAGTGTGCATTCTGAAAGATTAATATTGCTTACAAATGTTAAAGGTGTTCTTGATAAAAAAGGTAATTTACTTACACAAATTTCTATAAAAGATGTTAAGAAACTGATCTCTAACGGCACCATTTCTGAAGGAATGATACCTAAAGTTGAAACATGCGTCCAAGCAGTAAAGAACGGGGTCAAAGCAGCTGTTATACTTGATGGCACTTTACCTCATGCAATTTTGTTAGAAATTTTTACGGAGCATGGAGCAGGGACACTTATTACGGATTAAATTGGTATAAATTGTAAATGAGCATTTTGAAAAGAAAAAAAGAGTGGATTTTTGATTTAGATAACACTTTATATAGTGCCTCAACTAAAATTTTTGACCTCATTGATATCAGAATGAAAAAATATATTTCAAATAAATTTAATTTGAAGCCTGAAGAAGCTTATAAATTACAAAAAAAAACTTTACTATGAGAATGGAACTACATTATCTGGACTGATGAAGAAATTTAAAGTAAATCCATTAGAGTTTCTTGATTACGTACATGATATAAATTTATCAAAAATAAAAAAANGTCTGGATTTAAAGTGCTTTATTGATTCACTTCCAGGTAGAAAAATTATTTTTACAAATGGTGATATTAACTGGGCAAAGAAAATGCTGACCGCTTTAGGGATGTCAAATTCTTTTCATTATATATTTGATATTATTGAAGCTGATTTTATTCCTAAACCAAATCTTCAAAGTTATAATAAGTTTATTAAAAAATATAAGGTAAACCCAAAAAGGGCTGTTTTTTTTGAAGATACGGAAAAAAATCTCATACCCGCTTATAAACTTGGGATGACGACTATTCATATTGATATTAATCATAAAAAGGCTAAAAAAAAATATAAACATTTTGTTGATTTTAAATTTAGTTGTATAAAATCAGCTTTAAAAACTATTAGTAACAATAAATTAAATTAATTTCAAATGGACAAACCGCAAATTGACATCTTAGAAAAAAATATCAACGACTTTTGGGATAATATTAAAACCATAGATTTTCTTATGGATAAAGAGGTGAAAGAAAAGATAAAGAACACACTAGAATTATTAGATTCTGGCGTTTTAAGAATTTGTAACAGAAAAGAAGATGATTGGATAGTAAATGAATGGCTTAAAAAAGCTATACTGATGTCATTTAAGACCAATAAAAATAGGGTCTTTAACAGTAACATATCAAATTTAATTCGAGGTCAATATACTTGGTTTGATAAAATCGATTTAAAAACTTCTGGATGGAGTGAAGACGATTGGACAAAAAAAAAATTACCGAGCCGTCCCCGGATGTATAGTAAGATATTCAGCCTTTATCGCAAAGGGAGTCGTTTTAATGCCAAGCTTTGTAAATCTTGGCGCTTACGTGGATTCAGGAACAATGGTAGATACTTGGGCCACGGTAGGATCATGCGCTCAAATAGGTAAGAATGTTCATATATCAGGTGGAGCGGGTATAGGTGGAGTATTGGAACCTCTGCAAGCAAAACCAGTCATTATTGAGGATAATTGTTTTATTGGTGCAAGGTCTGAAATTGCTGAAGGAGTCATTGTAAAAACTGGAAGTGTGATTTCCATGGGAGTATACATAGGGGCTTCAACAAAAATTATTGATCGAGAAACTGGAGAAGTATTTATGGGAGAAATTCCTCCATTTTCTGTTGTTGTTCCAGGTAATATTCAAGGAAAAAAAATGAAAGATGGGTCTGTAGGACCTAGTCTGTATTGCGCTGTTATTGTTAAAACAGTTGATGAGAAAACAAGATCAAAAACTTCAATTAATGACCTCCTAAGATCATAAAAAATGGATTCCATTAAAATAACATCAAAATTAGTATCCTTTGAATCAGTTACACCATCTGATAACGGGGCTCTAGAATATTTAGTAGAAATTTTAAATCGCATGGGGTTTACTTCTGAAATTTTAGAATTTGGTCACAAAAATAAAAAGATTAAAAATCTATTTTCTTTTTTTAAAGGTGGGGACGGTCCAAATATTTGTTTTGCAGGACACACAGATGTAGTCCCCCCTGGAGATATAGATGCGTGGACAAATAAACCATTTAAGGCAACGATAATGAAAAATAAAATTTATGGACGCGGAGTTGTTGATATGAAAGGCGCTATAGCGGCTTTTTTAGCTTCCACTTCAAGATTGCTCTCGGAATTTAAAATGTTTAATGGAACAATTAGTCTTTTAGTTACCGGGGATGAAGAGGGTGAAGCAGAATTTGGAACTAAAAAAGTCATAGAATGGTTAAGAAAGAAAAAAATAAAAATAGATTACTGCGTAGTTGGTGAACCTACTAATCCAAAAAAATTAGGTGAGATGATAAAGATAGGNAGAAGAGGCAGTCTAAATGGAACTTTGACTGTTTTTGGAAAACAAGGGCATGTTGCATATCCAGAATCTGCTGAAAATCCCATCCCAATGCTAATGAAATATTGTAAAAGTTTACTAAAACCTCTCGATGCAGGAAACAATAGTTTTCAACCTTCAAATCTAGAGATTACCTCAATTGACTCGTCAAATCATGTTGACAATCTTATTCCAAGAAAAATTAATGCAAAGTTTAATGTAAGATTTAATGACAAGTTTACTGAGAGAACTCTTATAAGAGAAATCAAGAATAGATTAAACTCGGTTGGAAAAAATTATAAACTTGAAACTAAGTGTTCAGGGGAGTCTTTTTTAAACCTTTCAGAAGCCTTAACTAAAAATATGAGCAGTTCTATTCATAAAATACTAAGAATTAGACCAAAGCTTAGTACAAATGGTGGAACCTCAGATGCTAGATTCATTTCACGAATNTGTCCAGTTATTGAATTTGGCCTGGTCGGGCAAACAATGCATCAAATTAACGAAAATTGTAAGATTAATGATATTACAAATTTGAGCAGAATATATTTTGAATTTTTGAAAAAAACACTCAATACTAATACCTGACCTTTTCCAAATACAAACCTTCAGCGGGAGCTGTTGGTCCCGCGCAAGCTCTAGACTTTTTTTCTAAAATTTCTAAAATCTTTCGCTCTCTCCAATATCCCCTACCCACATTGACTAAACTACCCACAATAATCCTAACTTGATTATGTAAAAATGATTTTGCTGTAAATGAAAAATGTATTTCATGTTTCTTTTTTATAATTTTTATCTTATCAATTTTTCTAATTGAATTTTTAGCCTGACATTGACTTGACCTAAAAGAATTAAAGTCATGCTGTCCCTCCAAAAAAGCTTTTGCAGTTCTCAATGATTCTATATTTAAAGAATAAGGAATAAGCCAGCTTCGTTTATTTAAAATTGGAGACGGACTTTTTCTGTTTAAAATCTTGTACAGATATGTTCTAGATTTTGCTGAAAATCTTGAATGAAAATCAGAATTGACTTTAGATGAACTTATGATCGAAATTGTATTTTCAGATTTATGTAAAAAAAAATTTAAAGATGAAGTGAATTTCTTAAGTTCGAGTCTCCTATCTATATCAAAATGTGCAACTTGATTAAGAGCATGAACCCCAGAATCTGTTCTTCCAGCAACAAAAATATCTACCTTTTGTTTTAATATCTGTCTAATAGATGATTCAATTTCTTCTTGAACTGATCTCCCATTCTTTTGTTTTTGCCATCCAACGTAATTTGTTCCATCATATTCAATGATTAATTTTATTCGCATTTTACTCTAAATAAGATTCTTGTACATTAAATCCATTTATAAAATCTTTGGCTTCCATTACTTTTTTACCTTGCATTTGAATTTTTTTTATTTTTAACAAACCATTTTGACATTTTATAATCAAGCTCTTCGAACAAAAGCCGTTTTTTTTGTTAAGATAAGATTTGTCTTTTAAGTTTATTATCTCAGCTTCATGGATTTTAATTCTAAATTTATCTTTCATTCTCATTTCTGTCCATGCTCCAGGCCATGGATTATATGCTCGGATAGTTCTTTCAATGTGTTCAATCTTTTTTGACCAATCAATTTTTGTTTCTTCTTTTTTTATTTTACTTGCATATGTTACATCATTCTCATTTTGGGTTTGAAGTCTGTAATTTTTTTTTAAAATCATCTTTATACACTCAAATAAAAGTTTTGAACCTAGTAAAGAAAGCTTATTGGCCAATGTACCTGCATTATCAGTTTTATCAATTTGGATTTTTTTTTTTAAAAATATTGGGCCCGCATCTAATTTCTTTTCAACTTTCATAATTGTTATGCCTGTTTCTTTATCCCCCTCTAATATTGATCTTTGAATTGGGGCAGCTCCCCTCCAACGTGGCAAAATTGATGCATGTACATTTAGACAATAATATTTTGGAATATTTATTATACGTTCATTAATAATTTGTCCATATGCAACAATGACTANAAAATCAACATTGATACATTCAATGTTTTTAAGAAATTCATCATCATTGGAATTCTCAGGTGTGAATATTTTGATATTATGTTTTATGGCCCATGAATGAACATCTGAAAAATTTACTTTTTTTCCTCTGCCTGATGGTTTGGGAGGTTGTGAAACAATATATTCTATNTTTATATTATTTTTCTTTAAACTTTCAAGAATTACAACTGAAAAAACTGGTGTACCAAAAAAACCTATTTTTAAATTTTTAAAGTTATTCATTTAAGATTATTTATCTTTTTTTTGAAATTTTAATACTTTTTCTAATGCAAACTTTTTCTTGATCGAAGATAGATAATCAATAAATAATATTCCATCTAAATGATCAATTTCGTGTTGGATACAAATAGATAAAAGTCCACTTGCCATGGACTTACTCATATTTCCTTCCACAGAGAACCATTCATATTCGATTTCAATAGCTCTCTCCACCTCTGAAAAATATCCTGGAATGGATAAGCATCCTTCCTGATTAATATGTTTTTCTTTAGATTTATTGATTATTTTTGGGTTAATAAGAGTTAAAGGGTTAGATGCACCACTATCCTCTTTGATATCAATTACAACGATCCTCTTATGAATATTAACTTGAGGAGCAGCTAAACCTATACCATTATCAGATGAGTACAAAGTATCATACATGTTATTAATATCAATTTTTAATTTGTCATCAAAGTTTTCAACATTTAAAGATTTGTACTTAAGTCTTTTGTCAGGTATTGTTAAGATTTTTAAAACGCTCATAATAGTAAAATATAAGAAAAAAAAACTTTTTCAATGATAGAAAATTTAGATTATATTATAATAGGTGCTTTGGTTTTAATTTTAATAATTTTAGTTACAACTAATTATTTTTTTTCTAATAACTCTGAAAATAAAGAGAGAATAAAAATTCTTCTGGAGAGACAAGACAATCTCCAAAAAAATATAATTGATATCTTAGAAAATAATATAAACAAAATTGATTTGAAGTTTGACAAAACTAACCTTGAACAAACTAATAATCTTAACTTCATCAGAGAAAAAATTGGGATAATTGATAAAGCTCAAGAAAATATTTCAAATCTATCAGAAAATGTTTTAAATCTTAAAAATATATTATCCAATACTACAAAAAGAGGTAGATTTGGAGAAATGTTACTTGAAAATATTATTAAAGACCAACTACCCAAAGAAAATTATGCATTTCAAAAAACTTTATCAAANAACAATAGAGTAGATTGCGTAATTCATTCTCCTGGTGCATTAGATAATATATGTATTGACGCAAAGTTTCCAAAAGAGGGCTATGATAGGTTGATGAATTCAAAAAATAAAATAGAGAGAGATTCTTCAAAAAAAAGTTTCAAAAATGATATTTTAAAACATATTGATGATGTAAGTAAAAAATATATAATACCAGGTGAAACTGCTGAGATTGCATTAGTTTTTATTCCAAGTGAGTCAATATATCTTGAGATATTTAATGTTTTTCCGGAAATATCAAAGGTTTTTTACGATAAAAAATCTTATCTTATTTCTCCAACCACACTTTGGGTAATATTAAATTCAATTGAAAGTCTTCTACGAGACAAAAAGATTAAAGATAATGCTAGCTTAATTCAAAGTCAGCTTACGATATTATCAGAAGAAATAAAAAGATTGGATACAAGAGTTAATAAACTTAACTCACACTTCTCTAATGCCCAAAATGATATTGATGATATTNTGATTACAACTAGAAAAATTAATAATAAGACAAAAAATATTTTAGGATTAGATATTAAGGATTAGTCATAAATTTATTTCTAGATTTTATAGCTGTTGATAGAGTAGTTTCATCAATATAATCTAATTCTCCTCCTTGTGGCATTCCCTGCGCAAGACGCGTAATTAATATTTCATTATTCGAAAATTGTTCAGCAATATATTGGGCTGTAATTTGACCCTCAATAGTTGAGTTTGTTGCTAAAATGATTTCTTCAATGTTATGGGCTGAGACCTTTTTAATTAATTTTTTAATATTCAAATCCTCGGGACCAACACCATCAATTGCTGATAGAACTCCTCCTAAAACAAAATATTTTCCATAAAAAGCAGCACTTTTTTCAATGGCCATCAAATCAGAAACATCTTCAACAATACAAATTTTTTTTTTATCGCGGTCTGGATTACTACAAATACTACATGGATTTAAAATGTCTATGTTACCACACTCTTCNCATGTCATTAATTCATTTTTTATTTTTGAAAGATGATATGACAATTCGGGAATTAGGGTATCTTTGTTCTTTATTAAAAAAAAAATAAGTCTTCTCGCAGACCTNGGACCGAGGCCAGGTAATTTTGAAATTATTTTAGTAATTTCATCGAGAGATGAGGACATACCTAATTAAAATGGTAGTTTCATTCCTGGAGGTAGATTTAAACCTCCGGACATAGATCCTAATTCACTACTCATATTTTCGGCAACTTTCTTTGTAGCATCATTAATTGCTGCAACTATTAAATCCTCTAATACATCTAACTCTTCAACTTTTAATAAAGAGGTGTCAATTTTAATTTTTTTTGCATTATGTTTTCCATTTAATATTACTTTAACCATTCCTCCTCCAGAGGAACCTTCAACCTCTTGTTTTTCAACTTTTNCTTGCAGTTCATTCATCTTTTCTTGCATTGCTTTTGCTTGTTTCATAATTTGAGAAATATCTTTCATAATTTTCCTTAATATTTTTATTTATTTTTATTAATNAGTCTCTCTATTGAGACTATTTCAGAATCAGGAATAATTTCAAGTAATTTTTTTATTGTTTTTTCTGTAGATAATTTATTAATTAGAATATTTTTTTTCTCCTGATTAAAATCCTTTAAAGTTTTATGTAAATCTTTATTAGAAATTGAAACCATCCATCTGGAACCAGTAAATTTTTCAAGAATCTTTGATATATTCCATAAAAGTTCTTTATTACTTTTTTCAGAGCTCACTTGTTTTAGCTCAAGAATACCCATCTCAGAATTATTATTTGGAGTTTTAATACTCACTAATTTGAAATTATTTTCTAAATGATGAACGATCACATGTTCCGATTTTTCTTCTAAAAATTTAACAATATCAATATAATCTTGAAATTCATTATTCATCTTTCTTGGACTACTTAAAATATTATTAGTTTTGCTTAAACTGCTATCAGTGTTTTCTCTTAAAAATCCTGCATCAGAAATTGAGGATTTTTCATTTTTATCAATCTTCTTCTCATCTATATTCCAGTTCAATCCTTCAAATGGAGTTGGTAATAGTGAAACATAGCATAGTCTCATTAAAATCATTTCAAAGCATTGAAACTGATCAAAGGATTTTGAAATTTCACTAAGATATTTTTGTAATAATTCCCAAAATCTTATAATCACATCCATATCAATTTTCTTTGAATACTCACTGAGTAATGAATATTGTTCGCTATCTAGATTTAAACAATCATTATTAGCATTAGATTTTATTCTGGCTAGATAATATACAATTCTCATCAATTCTTTAATTAATTGTTCAACTGATGCACCAGTATGAAATAATAAATTAAAATCATTTAATGCATTTTTAATTTTGCCATTACAGACCTCATCAAATAATTTAAAAATATTATTAAAATTTGGGATACCTAGTAGTTTTCGAGTATTTTCAATTTTAATAGGCTCGCCTTTTGAAAACGATCCATCTAAGATAGATAATGCGTCTCTAACGGAACCCTCTGCACATTTGGCAATTAAATCNGAGGATGCATTATCAATCTCAAAATTTTCCAAAGCAGCTATTTTTTTTATGTATTTTGACAATTCTGAATTTTCAATTCTTTTCAGTTCCAAACGTTGACATCTTGATAAAATTGTTACAGGTATTTTTTCAGTCTCCGTTGTTGCTAATAAAAAAAGAACGCTTTTCGGGGGCTCCTCAAGAGTTTTCAAAAGTGCATTGAATGCGGCCTTAGATAACATGTGGACCTCATCTATTATGTAAATTTTCTTTAATGCTGAAACGGGTTTATAGTTTATATTTTCAATAATTTCTCTAATATCATTAACACCAGTCCTGCTTGCGGCGTCAATTTCGATTACATCTATATTATTTTCAGAGTCAATCGAAATGCAATTTTTACAATTATTACATGGTTCGGCTTCTGAAAGCGATTTTTCATCAAGACAATTTACTATCTTGGCGATGATTCGAGCTACAGTTGTTTTTCCTATTCCCCTAGTTCCAGAGAGTAAATATGCATGCGCGAGTCTATTGAAGGTGATTGCACCTTTCAGAACTGATAAAATTTCAGATTGGCCAATTAAATGTTCAAGTCTTTTTGGTCTATACTTCCTTGCCAAAACAACATAATTATTTCTTTGATTATTCATAATATAAAACTTACTTTGAGGTGGGAGTCGCATCCAACCCAATTATTTTCGTTGCGGCTGCTACTTTTCAGTCCTGACCGGGTTCGCGAAATAATTGCCTAAAAACAACTCCCAAAATAATTTAACATTTATTTAAAAAGTTTAAAATTATTTTCTTTTCGTTCTAAAATCTGAGGCATGATACGAACCAAGAATTTTTATTTTTGATGAAAAAAATTTTAGTTCGTCTATTGCCGCTTTAAAAGAAGAATCTTTAGGGTGAGACTCGATGTCTATCAAAAAAGAGGATTGATAAAAACTGTTGTCAGTAAAATAGCTTTCTAGCTTAGTTAAATTAATACCATTAGAAGCAAAGCCCCCTAAAGCTTTATAAAGAGATGCTGGAATATTTTTGGTACTGAAAACTAGGGATGTGATAATTTTATAATCTTTTTTTAAATTGGCATTTTTTTTAGAAAAAACTAAAAAACGTGTCACATTGTCCTTGTTGTCTTCCATATTTTTTTTTAAGATTTTTAGTCCGTAAATACTTGCAGATAATTCTGAGGCGATTGCCGCACAATTTTTATTATTTAGTTCCAAAATAAATTTAGCCGCACCAGCAGTATCTGAAAAGTTCATGGATTTNAATTTCAAATTTCTTATTTTATTTTTACACTGAGATAATGCATGTACATGACTGTAAACATTTTTGACATCATTTAATTTGCTATTTTTTAGTCCAAGCAAGTGATGCTCAATTTTTAAATAATGTTCTGCAACAATTTTTAATTTAGTTTTTTTTAATAAAAAATGAATATCTGCAACTCTTCCAGCAATAGAATTATCTACTGGTATCATGGCTAGTTTACTTTTATTTTGAATTACAGCTTCGAATGCGTCCTCAAATGTGTCGCATGGAAAAACTTTATACTTAGTATAAAATTTTCTACAAGCTAAATCGGAATAAGCACCAAAAGTTCCTTGAAATGAAATCATTTACTTTTCATCCTCTTAAAAAAATTTCTAGCTTTTTTTAAATCTTTTATATTATCAACACTTAGAGGTTTTTCTAAGACTTTAATAACTTTTAGATTCATATTATTTTCTAAAGCTCGCATTTGTTCTAATTTTCTTTTCTTTTCTAATTTAGTTGAACTTAATTTTACGAAAATCCCTAAACTTTCAGGTTTAAAAGCATAAACTCCAATATGATGATAATAATTTCTTAAGGAGTCAATATTTCTCTTAAAATCAGTGGCCTTACCAATTCCAAATTTATTAAGATTAGCGCAAGCTTTTACGATATTCGGATCATTAATTTCATTTTTTTTTTAATTCTGTAACAGCTGTTCCAACTTCAACAGTTTTATCCCTCATTAAAAAAATAAGTTTTGTTATTAGTTCCCGGCTAAAATACGGTAAGTCTCCTTGAATATTTATAATCAACTTAATATTTTTGTATTTTTTTTTTTTCAAAAGCTTCAAAAATTCTATCTGTACCACTTTTATGTGTATTTTTTGTTGAAACAGACTCGATATTAAACTTATCTAAAATCGTAGAAATTTTTTTATTACCCGATGCGACTAAAACTTTACCAAGCTTCAGATTTTTTGCTGCATTTGCGACCCTTACAATCATCGGCATACCATTGATAAGCCTTATAGCTTTATTTGGCAATCTTGTTGACTCTAGTCTCGACGGTATCATAATTACTAGATTTGATTTTTTTTTATTTATATTGATAAAAAAACTCCTAATTATATTGTATTATATTCTCTAGAAATCCCTTATTAACATAAAGAAATAGTTATGATTTATAAACACAAATTAATAAAAAAGAATACATTTTTGAACAAAAATTNATTGGTTAATTAAATGATAGAGAGTGCGTATTCAAAATTTCATAAATTTTCTCATAATTTTACTAATTTAAGTGGTGAAATATTAAGAAAAGAATTTTACAAGGCTCACAATATTGATGTTAAGGATGATAAATCATTCGTGACTGACATAGATTTTAAAATTGAAAAGCTTTTCTTGGATATGATTTCAAAAGAATTTCCCTCTCATGGTGTCCTAGGAGAGGAGTTTGGAAATAAAAATCCCCACTCTGAAATTAAGTGGATAATCGACCCACTGGATGGTACAAATAATTTTATTGCGGGAAAACCAATATTCGGCACCCTATTATCTTTAGTTGAGAAAGGGAAAAATGTTTTGGGTTTGATCGATATTCCTATACTCAATGAGAGATGGTCAGGTGCTTCAGGTTTAATCGTAAAAAAAAATAACATAATTATTGAAAAAAAAACTGAAAATAAAGCATTATCAGAATGTATAGTCTCATCTACATCTATGTTAATGTTTGATGAAGATCATATAGAAACTATAAGAAATATCTATGATTCATCTAAATTTTGTGTTTTTGGAACAGACTGTTACGGATACGGACTTCTTATTTCTGGAAAAATTGATTTAATTATAGAGGCTGATTTACGCCCATGGGATTTTATGTCTCATGCATATTTAGTAGAAGAAATAGGTGGAATTATGACAGATTGGTCTGGTAAAAAACTGGATACGAATTCAGATGGAAAGGTTATAGCGGCTCGCTCAAAAAAATCTCATGAACAGGCTTTAAACTTACTATCTAAATTAAGGTGAGGAGAAAATGAGTTTGCAAATTTTTACACAAATAAAAATTTTATTTTTTTCAGTTTTTATTATTTTCTTTGGAAAGTATTTATTGGCTGAAGAATACAAACATGGTATTGCAATGCATGGAGATTTAAAATATGAAAAAGATTTTAAAAACTTCGAATACGCAAATCCTAAGGCCCCAAAAGGAGGAAAAATTAAGCTGGCTTCAATAGGTACCTTTGATAATTTGAACCCATATATTTTAAAAGGTGTTGGTGCGTGGCAAATGACATATTTGTTTGAAACATTAATGAAATCTTCCGGAGACGAGCCATTTAGTCAATATGGGCTAATTGCAGAAGGTGTTAAAGTTCCTAAAGATCGTTCATGGGTCATGTTTAAAATAAGAGATGAAGCTAGATTTTCAGATGGCTCAAAGATTAAACCAGAAGATATTATATTTTCATTTAATATCCTAACAACAAAAGGCCATCCAGTTTATAAAACATACTACAGTCAAGTAAAAGATGTAAAAAAATTTAGTAAAAATGAAGTAAAATTTTTTTTTAAAGGTGATCCAAATCCAGAACTCCCTCTTATTATTGGTTATCAATTACCTATTTTTTCAAAAGAAAATTGGGTTGGAAAAGATTTTAGTAAGACAACTTTGACACCTCCTCTTGGGAGCGGTCCTTATATTGTCAGTGAAATAAAAGCTGGAAGAAGTATAACATTGAAAAAAAATCCTGAATACTGGGGTAAAGAGCTTAATGTAAATAAAGGAAAATTCAATTTTGATGAAATTCATACAGATTTTTACAGGGATGAAACAGTTTCTTTAGAAGCCTTTAAGTCAAATGCATATGATTTTAAACTAGAAAACTCTTCAAAAAATTGGGCAACAGCATATAACTTTAAAGCTGTTAAAGAAAATCAAGTAAAAATTGAGGAAATTAAATATTATAGGCCTAGCGGCATGCAGGGTTTTGCATTCAATATTAGAAAATCAATTTTTAATAATCGCAACGTACGAAAAGCTCTTACTTATGCTTTTGATTTTGAATGGTCAAACAGAAATCTCTTTTATAATGCCTACACTAGAACTAAAAGTTATTTTGATAATTCTGAACTGTCGTCTCAAAAATTACCAGATTTAGAAGAGAGAAAAATTCTTCAAAATTATAAAGGTGAAATTCCCGAAGAAATATTTAATTCAATTTATAAACCTCCAAGAACAGACCTTACTGAAAATGGACTAAGAAATAATCTCAGAATTGCTAGAAGAATTTTAAAGGACGAAGGTTGGATTATAATAAATGATAAATTAACTAATAAAGAAACAAATGAAGTATTTAAGTTCGAAATTTTACTAAGGTCACCACTATTTGAAAGAATTGTATTACCAATGAAAAGAAATCTTAACAAACTTGGAATCGTTGTAAATATTAGAACCGTTCAAGATGATTCTCAATATCAAAAAAGACTTGAAGATTTTGATTTTGATATGGTTGTTACAAATTTTGGCTCTATTATTTCCCCAGGGAATGAACAAAAGAATTATTGGGGTTCAGAAGCAGCTGATCAACCAGGAAGTCCAAATATTATTGGAGTAAAAAATCCAGTATTGGATGACATAATTGATAAGTTGATAAGTTCGAAAAGTCGTGAAGAATTGGTTTCTTATACTCGTGCTCTTGATAGAATTTTACTGTTCAATTATTATTTGATACCTCAATTTCATATTGGACATTACAGAGTGGCATATTGGAATAAATTTTCTAAACCAATACTTTCTCCAAAGTATGATTTAGGTTTTGATTTTTGGTGGTATGACAAAGACAAATATCTGCAAATTGGAGAAATTGAAAAAAAAGAATCTGAAAAAAAGTCNAATTTTGGATTGTTTTATTATTTTATATTATTAATTCCTTTTTACATATTCTGGAGAATGAGAAGAAGATAATGCTTGGTTACATATTTAAAAGATTACTATTAATTATACCAACGCTATTTGGTATCCTTGCTGTAAATTTTATAATTATCCAAGCAGCTCCAGGGGGGCCTGTGGAAAAAGCAATTGCACAAATTAAAGGAAATGATGTATCATTAACTCAAAGGTTCACAACTTCTGGTGGTGAACAAAGCCAATCTTCGCAAAATAATCAAATAAATTTAAATTTCAAAGATTCAAAATACAGGGGGTCGCAGGGAATTGATCCAGACTTAATCAAAGAGCTTGAAGCTCAATATGGTTTTGACAAACCTCCACTAGAACGTTTTTTCAAAATGTTAAAAAATTATCTGCTTTTTGATTTTGGTGATAGTTTTTATAAGGATAGTTCAGTTATTTCTTTAATCATCGAAAAACTTCCTGTTTCAATTTCGCTAGGATTATGGACAACTTTATTTGTTTATTTAATCTCCATACCTCTTGGTATTAAGAAAGCTACAAGAGATGGGACCAAGTTTGATCTTTTTACTTCATCTCTAATAATAGTTGGTTACGCGATTCCAGGATTTTTATTTGCAATTTTTTTGATTGTAATTTTTGCCGGTGGAAGTTATCTAGATATTTTTCCTTTGAGAGGTCTTGTTTCCGATAATTGGGACGATCTCTCTTTTTTTAAAAAAATAACTGATTATTTTTGGCATTTAGCTCTCCCTGTTCTAGCAATGGTAATTGGTGGCTTTGCAAGTCTGACAATGTTAACAAAAAATTCATTTCTTGACGAAATTAATAAACAATATGTGATAACAGCAAGAGCAAAAGGTATCAACGAAAATAAAATTTTATATGGTCATATTTTTAGAAACGCTATGCTGATTGTGATATCTGGATTTCCATCAGCATTTATAAATATTTTGTTCACATCTTCATTACTTATTGAAGTGATATTCTCCTTAGATGGTTTGGGTTTACTAGGATTTGAAGCTGCTTTGGGAAGAGATTATCCAATTGTTTTTGGAAGTTTATACATTTTTACGTTGATAGGGTTATTACTTAAGTTAATAAGTGATTTAACATATGTATTAATTGATCCAAGAATTGATTTTGAGAGTAGAGGTAACTAATGAGGTTTTCGCCTTTAACAATTAGAAGGTTCAAAAATTTTCAAGGAAATAAAAGAGGGATGATTGCATCCATAGTTTTTCTTATTTTATTTTTTTTAACTCTTTTTGCAGAGATAATAGCTAATGATAAGCCAATATTTTTACATTATAATCAAAAAGTATATTTTCCATTTATCGAAAAACTACCAGAAACCTTTTTTGGTGGTGAGTTTGAAACTGAAGCAGATTATAAAGACCCTTTTGTACAAAACTTAATAAGAAAAAATGGTGGCTTTTTTATTATGCCATTTATTGAGTACTCATATGACACTATAAACTATGATCTTAAGGTGCCCTCTCCATCTCCTCCAAGTTTTGATAATTTTCTTGGAACTGATGACCAAGGTAGAGATGTATTGGCAAGACTAATTTATGGTTTTAGGATATCTGTTTTTTTTGGTCTGATACTTACAATTTTATCCAGTATAATCGGTATTTTTATTGGAGGAGTACAAGGATTTTACGGAGGTAAAATAGATCTATTTGGTCAAAGATTTATTGAAGTTTGGTCAGGATTACCAGTCTTATATTTGCTTATAATTATTTCNAGTTTTATAGAGCCTAGTTTCTGGATACTATTATTTATAATGCTTTTATTTAGTTGGATGTCTTTAGAGGGTGTTGTAAGAGCAGAATTTCTTAGAGCAAGAAATTTTGAATATGTTAAAGCGGCAAAAGCCTTAGGTGTAAAAAATTTTATGATAATGTATAGACATGTATTACCAAACGCAATGGTTGCAACATTAACTCTTTTACCATTTATTTTATCAGGATCAATTGCAACCCTTACCTCATTAGATTTTTTGGGATTTGGCCTACCTCCAGGCTCGCCATCCTTAGGTGAAATGGTTGCTCAAGGAAAAGCAAATTTACAAGCACCTTGGTTAGGGCTTTCTGCTTTCATTACTCTTTCATTACAATTAAGCTTGTTAGTCTTTATTGGAGAGGCTGTAAGAGATGCATTTGATCCAAGAAAGGTGGTTTAGATGCAAAAAAAAATAGTTGAAGTTAAAAATTTGAAAATTAGCTTTAGTCAAAATAAAGAAAAAATTGATGCTGTAAAAGATAGTTCTTTTTCTATCTTTGAAGGAGAATGTCTTGCTCTAGTCGGAGAAAGTGGTTCGGGAAAATCAGTTACAGCACTTTCAATAATGAATTTGCTTAAAGAAAATAATCAGACGAGTGTTGAGGGGAAAATTTTTTTTTTTAGAAAAAAATATTTTGAAGCTTTCAAGTGAGGAATTATTCATGATCAGAGGAAAAGGAATCTCCATGATCTTTCAAGAACCTATGACTTCACTTAATCCTCTTCATACCATAAGGAAACAAATAAAAGAATGCTTGGTTAATCTAAATACAACTGATGACAAAATAATNGAATTACTTACTGAGGTTGGTATAGAAAATCCATCAGAAAGATTAGATCATTATCCTCACCAGTTATCTGGCGGACAAAGACAAAGAATTATGATTGCGATGGCTATAGCAAATAATCCAAGACTCTTAATTGCTGATGAACCCACGACCGCTCTGGATGTTACTATTCAAAAACAAATTTTAGATTTACTTAATAAACTTAGGAAAAAATTTAAAATGTCGTTACTTCTAATAACCCACGACCTTTCAATTGTTAAAAAAATCTCTGAAAGGGTTTGCGTAATGGAAAAAGGGCTTATTGTTGAGGAAAACACTACAGAAAATATTTTTAAAAGACCCAAGCACGTTTATACAAGAAAATTAATTGATTCGGAGCCAAAAGAGAAAAAATTTAAAAATAAAAGCAATGAAACTTTATTATCTGTCTCAAGTTTAAATGTATTTTATAAATTAAATAAAGGATTTTTTTTTAGTAAAAATAAAGATAAATTCCACGCTGTAAAAGACATTAGCTTTAAACTTGAAAAAGGTCAGACCCTAGGAATTGTTGGAGAAAGTGGCTCAGGTAAAAGTTCAATTGCGCAAGCTCTGTTAAAGTTAATTGAATTTAAAGGTGAATTGAAATTTAAAAAAGAGATCATTTCAAGTTTAAGTGAATCAAAATTCAAACCTTACAGAAAAAATATACAGATAATATTTCAAGATCCTTTCTCATCTCTTAGCCCAAGACTTACTGTTGAAAGAATAATTGGAGAAGGTCTGGAGGTTCATAGAACAGAGCTAAATGAAATTAAAAAGAATGAAAAAATTAAGGAGTTATTAAAAAAAGTTGGATTAGAGGTTTCTATGCTAAATAGATATCCGCATGAATTCTCCGGAGGTCAAAGGCAAAGAATAGCAATAGCTAGAGCGTTAATTCTTGAGCCGGAATTAATTATTTTAGATGAACCAACAAGTGCACTTGATATGACAGTCCAATCTCAAATCATTGAACTTTTATTGGATCTTCAAAAAAAATTCAATTTAACCTACATTTTTATTAGTCATGATCTAAAAGTCATAAAGGCTCTTTCAGATAATATAATTGTAATGAAATCTGGAAAAATTATAGAACTTGGTGAAACAAAATTAATTTTCAAGTCTCCCAAAAGTCAGTATACAAAAGAACTTTTGACTTCGGCTTTTATTTGAATATTTTTTTTATGAAGTTGGCAAGTGCTCTTATACCCATAGCTTCACCTCCTTCATATGGCATCATTATTGTTGACTTTGACCATGCCATCAAATCTATATGTATCCATGGAATTTCTTTTTTCACAAATTTATTTAAAAACAAGGCAGCTGTTATTGCTCCTCCAAATGAATTTGTTCCAATATTTCTAAAATCTGCATGTAAAGATTTAAGTTGATGTTCATAACTTTTCCATAATGGAAGTTGCCAAAGGGGATCACCTGTTTCTTTAGATGATTTTATTAATTTCTCAGATAAATCACTTTTATTAGAAAAAAAACTCGGAACTTCAAGTCCCATTGCAACTCTTGAAGCTCCTGTAAGTGTCGACATATCAATGATAAGTTCAGGATTATTTTCACAAGCATAAGAAATCGCATCAGCCATTATTAATCTTCCTTCAGCATCTGTATCTGCAACTTCGACATATCTTCTATCTCGACTTTTAATTATATCCGATGGTCTAATTGAATTTTCTGAAACTGAGTTCTCTGCTAAACATAGTAATAAATGAACATTTATTTCCAAGTTCATTGAACTAATTAGTTTCGCTAAACCAATACAGTTTGCCGCGCCTCCCATATCTTTTTTCATCAATGACATTCCACTTCCTAATTTTAAATTCAAACCGCCAGTGTCAAAAGAAATACCTTTACCTATTAAGTAAACTGTTTTTTTTGATTTTTTTTTTTGTTCTAAATTCACAAAATAACGGTTTTTTATCTTTGGCAGAGCCGTTGCCTACTGCATAAATAAGAGGAAATTCTTTTTTAAGTGCTAAACCTTTTTTTATTGAATTTAAGAATTCTTTTCCGAGGAATCTTTTTGCATTTAAATAAATCTCATTAGGACCAAGTAAATTTGCTGGGTAATTAATCATGTCTCTTACGAAGAAATAAACATTTTTTTGAATTAGTAAATCTTTTCGTTTATTGATCGATTTTGATTTTAAGTTATTAGATTTAGAAGTTTTAAAATTTTTAAATCTATAGAAGCCTAACTCCCAACCTAAAATAAAGTTATCTAGTTTATATTCCTTTGAACCAAAAAATTCTACGCTATAATCTTTATACTTCAAACTAAAAGATAATTTTTGTCCAATGATGAATAAAAAATAATTTTTTTGTAAAAAGTCTAGATCCTTAAGCTTATTAAAAAATATAAAAATATCGCAATCTCGAACTAAGCAAATGCTAGATGAAAAATCATTCATTCTTAAATTATCTGAATAATGTTTTAATTTCTCAGGAACTTGATGATTCGCAAAATAAATAAAAATTGCAACAGTCTTGTTTTCTTTATTTTTTTTTATTGTCATTATGAAATAACAAATATATATTTGTCTCTTTTAAAGCAACTAAAAAGGATCCAAATGAATATTTTTTCTAAAATTTTAAACAAGTTATCAATATTTGCTTTAACGGTTTGTATTCCAGATGCACTCCTAGCTGCATCAAATGATAGTGTAACTTCATTAAACATGATTGCATCTCCGATTGGAATCTTTTGTCTACTTCTCTTTATTATGGCTTATGGATTCGTAATGGCAGAAGAATTTACCCATTACAGAAAGTCTAAGCCCGTTATAATTGCTGCAACATTTATTTGGGGATTTATAGCTTATGCAGCAAGTTCAGATCCCTCATTATCGACTCATTGGGCAGAACAACAATTTAGACACGTAATTTTAGAGTTTGCAGAATTATTCTTTTTCTTATTTGTTGCTATGACATTTGTGAATGCTCTAACTGAGAGAAAAATGTTTGATTCTTTATGCTCATGGCTTTCAAACAATAATTTTAGCTACAAAAAAATATTTTGGGTTACAGGAGTTATTGCTTTTTTTCTATCTCCAATAGCTGATAATTTGACAACAGCTTTAGTTTTAGGAACAGTCGTTTTAGTTGTAGGTAAGGGAAATAAAAACTTCATAACAATTGGAATGATTAATATTGTTGTTTCTGCGAATGCAGGTGGGGCTTTTTCTCCATTTGGTGACATCACAACTTTAATGGTCTGGCAGAGAGGTTTTGTTTCATTTTTTGATTTTTTCAATATATTTATTCCCTCTGTTGTAAATTATGTAATCCCAGCGGTAATTATGTCCTTTTTTATCTCAAATGAGGTTCCAAAAGGTGATGGAAAAAAAGTTACAATTTTGCCGGGTGGAAAAGTTATCGCTATTTTAGGTATATTGACAATATCAATAACGGTTAGTGGTCATCAAATTTTACATATGCCTCCAATTTTTGGCATGATGTTTGGTTTGGGTATTCTGGGTACTTATGGATATTTTTTAAAAAAAAAATCTACAGATAAAAGTAAATTTGACATTTTTGTTCTAACTGGAAAAGCTGAATGGGACACATTACTATTTTTTTATGGAATTCTAGTTTGTGTAGGCGGATTAGCCTCATTAGGATACTTAAAATTAATATCTGATGACATGTATGTAACACTGGGCCCTACCTATGCTAATATCCTTGTGGGCTTCCTCTCTGCTGTGATTGATAACATTCCAATTGTTTACGCGGTGCTTACAGCTCATCCAGCAATGGATATGGGTCAGTGGTTATTAATTACACTAACTGCAGGCGTGGGAGGTTCTCTTCTATCAATAGGTTCTGCCGCAGGAGTGGCATTGATGGGTCAAGCAAGAGGTATTTACACATTTTTCGCTCATCTGAAGTGGTCTTGGGCAATTCTGTTAGGATATGCAGCAAGCGTTGCAACCCATTTATGGCTTAATGCAGATCTTTTTGATTTAGTAGCCCTTGAAAGATAGTTAAGTGAAATAAATCTACTATTTTTCCAATTTTAAGATTAAAAATATTAAAATTGGAAATTAACTCCGCNAAAAATACTAAATGGCTGACCGGGAGTTACAAAAGTTCCGCTTCCGCCTGTATCGTCCACCTCATTTTCAGCAAATATGCCACCAGTTTCATAATTTTCGTCAAGAACGTTATTTGCTTGTATAAATACAACTACACTATNCTTATTTTCATTATTTTTTAATGTATAGTCTGCTGAAAAGTTCAAAAGAAAATAACCAGGAACCATTTTGTTTCCTGCATTATTTTCATCTCCTCTGTAAAACTGAGCAGAATTTGCTATTATATCAGCGTTTAAGTTTAACTTTTTGATAGGACTGTAACCAATTCCAAATCTGCCGACATGCGGGGATATCGCAGGAATATAGTCACCTTTACCTACTTGAATCTGATAAGCCTCATAAAGCTCAGCCTCGGCAAAAGAGTCATCATCATCATTTGGATTTTCTGGGTGGCCAACGCTTGATAGTTTTTGATTTGTTTCAAATGTAGCTCTAACATATGCATATTTTGCAAACCAAGACCATTTGTTACCAAGAACTCCATTCAAAGCAAATTCAGCACCAAGTCTTTGCGTATTTCCTACATTTCTAAAATAACCAGTTCCTACTTTATTTCCACCAATGAAAATTATGTCGTTATAATTTCTGCCCGCATATGCATTCACAGACCATTTTACTTTGTGTTCTAAATCAAGAAGGCTATCAGAGAAATTACCCCTTGCGCCTAACTCAAAGTTTCTATTCACTACTTGACTTAAAGGAGGATCAGCTTGAAACGAGTTAGGGAGCCTACATGGATTATTGGGATCAGCACATGATAATTCTGCTACAGAAGGCGTTCGACTTGATTCTTTGTATGATGCAAAAACTGTTGTATCTCCATATTTCTTTGTAATTCCAACACCTGGGTTAATTCTAAAAAAATAATGGTCACCCTCAAGTGCAGTTCCATTCTGGTCATCCATATTCAAATTAGCCCAATTCCATCTCAAAGAAAGATTCATAGATGTAGATGTATCAAGATCTAGTGTATCTGAAGCATACAAACCTATATTATGAGTCTTTGCCTCAAGATTTGTAATAAACTGCTCTTCACCTTCAGCGTCTGTACTAAGTAAAACTCCTGTTCCTTGTACACCNCTATTACTTGATATCTTCCCCAACTCTGTAGACGAGCCAAAACTATTAAAAGAATAATCGTATGACAGACCAGTTATTAATGTATTCTTTCTATTCATGAAGAATGAATCAATTGTGGCTTGAGAACTGAAACCAAGAGCATTTGTTTTTGTGTTAGATCTATTTATTGCACCGATATCATCAACCTCATTTCCACTTGATTCATAATCAAACCCGAGTGCTGTATAACTAATGTCATTTCCACTGACGTCAAAAATTTTAACACCATCTCCTGCAGCAGCACTCTCAAATTCTCCACAAAGAAGACCATTATTAGTTCCATTACCTCCTAAGAAGGTGTCTCCACAATCTTTACCTTCAAATTCATCACCATTATAGTTTCTTCTTTCCATATGCCTATAATATAGATTACCCTGGAATGAAGTTTTATCATTAAAAAAGTGGTTACCTCCTAGGTTTAAATAATAATTTTTATTGTGGGTATTATCAGGATGGGTATAAACAGCATCCCTTCCTTCTAAATCTAATAATGTGACTGGAGCTGCTCCATTTCCGTTAAGATCAGTAAAGGACTGACCTAGGTTCATAAAAATTTCCGTATTTTCATTTCTAAATCTAAAATCACTGTACACTGTTTCTAGATACGATTCTGAATGATCTCTAAAACCTTGGTCATAATTGAAATTTGCGCCAACATAAATTCCAATATTACCAAAACTTTGTCCGTACTCAATTATCTCATTTGTTCTACTGAAGGTACCACCAGAAACTTGAGAATTAGCACCATTAAAATCAAAGCCATTTTTCATTTCCATTGAAATAGCTCCTCCAATGGCGTTTTGACCAAAGACAGGGTCACCTCCAGGAAAGAGTTGTAAATTTTGTATAGCAAAATCAGGCACTAAATCCCATTGTACTACTTCACCAAAAGATTCATTCACTCTCATTCCATTTTGATATATAGCTAAAGCCTGAGCTGTCCCGAGCAATGGACCAGCCACATAACCTCTAAAATTTATATCATTTTGCATNGGAGAACTATTTAAGTTTGATATTGATATACCTGCTGCTTTTTTGTTAAGGGTCTCAACAACGCTAAAATTCTTCTTGTCATTAAGATCATCTGTTGAAATTATCTGAACATTTGATGGAACTCTGTCAATCGATATGCCTGCACCCTGTACTGGTGTNACAGAGATAACATCTACATCTGGCGCAACAAAAATATCTTCTTGGGATTGTGCAGGATTGTTAAAGGTANATAGTATGCTAATTAGAAAAAAAAAAAAAGTAAAAAAAAGTTTAGTATTCATTGCTAACCCTTACTATATANCTATATATACTTAAATATATAACTGTGCTTTTGAATTATGTTCAATTTATTCGGTAAAAACCATAACAGCTTAAAAGAGATCCCACAAGAAGAGAAAAAAGTAATTTTTGCATCAATATTAATTGAGTGTGCAAAAGAAGATGGTAAAATATCTGATATTGAAAAAGAAAAAATTAAAGATATCCTTAACAAAAAATTTAAACTTCAGTACGAAGAAATTATTAAACTCATGGAGTATGGCATTGAACTCTCAGAAACAAGGGTAGAATTATTTTCTTTAATCAGAGATATTAAAAATAATTTTAGTCCTGAAGAAATATCTAATTTATTTGTTTCAATGTGGGAGATTGTTCTTATTGATGGAGTTATTGATGACTTCGAGGCAGCGTTAATGAGAAAATCGGTTGGTCTATTTAATCTTACAGACTTTGATTCAGCTGAGGCAAAAAAAATTGCACAAAATAATCTTAAAACGACAAAATAGTTTTTTTGTGTTTTGGCTTTAAATTTTTTCTTTTTAATTTGAAAAGTTTTAAATGCTTAATAGATTTTTTACTTACTCTTTTTCTCCACAGCTTAAAACTCGACAAACTCAAATTTTTTTTCATTATCTTTATAACCTCTTTTTCTTTCACACCAGTTTTGTAGAAAATTTGTTCAAATGTAATTCTATCTGCCCAAGCCGCCCATATGATCCAATCTTCTGAAGATATATTTTTAGGTTCAGGATTTTTTACTCTTGTTTCAGGTATGTTAATTTTTTTCATCGTCAATTAGCACCAATAAAATTAATTTCTTTAAGTTCAAGATTTGCTGAATAATCTTTTCCATAAGCCACGAATGCAACTGTTTTAATTGTTTCTGAAGAGAAATTAGATGGTTGAAGAATATGGGATTTAGTAAAATTTTTAAAGTTTAAATTATATGTTTTCCATTCATTAGTAACATAAAATTTAGATGAATAATATTGCCAGGGTAGAAAAGTAAATGGTGTTCGAATATGAATAAAATAATCCTCNTTATTTCCTCTTGCTTGAAAATGTATTGAATAAATATTTTTTTTCAAATTAATTCTAGTTCTTATTTGAATGAATCCTCCATTATTTTCAGTTGAAACATGCCCTTCTAATCTTAAATAACTCTGATTATTCTCGTTTAAAATCTTGAAATTTGCTTTAGACTTGCCCCCCATTACTTCATCTGTGATTACTTTCCAATTCATATGATTAATATTTTCGCTATTCAGGGACTTCATAAAAAAAAATAAAAAAAAGATTGCTACAATGCAATTACTAAACTTTATCATTTTTAAAAGGAATAGAGGAATGATGTAGGAAGATTTTTAGTTCTTCTTCAAAAGTTCGCATATACCCAAATGTATATTCAACTTTAATTTCTATATTAGATGCATTTTTAAAAAAATAATTACCCATTGCTATTCCAAATTTTTCATCAAAAAAAAATGATTCATTCTCAAATCTGATTTCTTTCCATGGCTCTAATGCAAAACCATAATCCTCAGGGAAACTCTCGTTAGCTCCAACAAAATATGATACAATTTCTGGTTTCTTTAGTCTAAACTGTTTAATAGATGCCTTTGTCGGCTTAAATAGGACGTTTTTAAATTCTAAACCATAAATATCATCAATTGTATTATTTACAAAACTTACATAATCTTCATTATTCTGAAGCTTTTTACCTATTTCTATTACCCATTCGGCCCATTTTTTTTGAGATTTGACTATATCTTCTTTTGAAATCACTAATCCCCCTCGTAGATAAACAAATTATCAGAATAATTAGTTAAATTTTCAGAGAGTACAAAACACGTATTTGTATATCCACAAACAACATATCCTATTTTGGGGTCAATTTTATAATAAACTCTCGGATGTCCGTCCTGAGTGGCAATATTAACGGTATCAACATATACTTTTTTTGAATCTTTAAATTTTTCTGGAATCTCAACCATAAATTTATAACTTTAGAATTTTAATAATCAAATTTTAAGTTAATGAAATTATTGGATTATTATAAAAGCTTCAAGTTAGCTGCAGAAATCTTTCCTTTATTTGTAGCAGTTTCAAAACTAATTTTTTGTCCTTCATTAAGGCTTTGAATGCCAGCTCTTTCTACTGCACTAATATGAACAAATACATCTTTACTACCATCCTCTGGTTGAATGAATCCGTATCCTTTATTCGGGTTAAACCATTTTACTGTTCCGTTTGCCATTTATTCTCCTTACTTATATTGAATGTTAAATTTGGCTAAGTTTTTTTACCAGAGTCGTCAAATTTATCTTATATTTACTTTAATAATACTCTTAATTAAACTATACATCCAAATAAAATTACTCTCGAAGTAATATTGTTTAAGAGTAAATAGAAAACTCATATTGTTTTATTATACTATTAAAAAATATAATGCAAATTCATTTTTTTATTTAAGGAGAAATATATGAATAAAATTTATNCAACGAATTTTTTGGCGTTGTTTTTTACGGTTTTGGGTTCATTTTCACCGATTTACGGCAAAGAATTATTTTTGATTGGAATTTTTTCACTTTCTGGAAGTCTTACCAATTGGATAGCTATTCATATGTTATTCGAAAAAGTTCCCTTATTTTACGGATCGGGTGTCATTCCAAATAAATTTGAAGAATTTAAGAGAGGTATTAAAAAATTAATTATTCATGAATTTTTTGATGATCAAAATATTGAAAAATTTTTTAAGAAAAATAAATTAAACTTTGATAAGATTATTGATCAGACAGGAGAGGAAAAAATTTTTTCAAATTTNATTGAGGCAATAAAAGAATCATCACTAGGATCAATGCTTGATATTATTGGTGGTGAAAAGGTCCTATCAACTTTAAAAGAGCCCATACTAAGAAGTATTAAAGAAACTTTTTACAATTTTCAAAATAAATCAACTGAGCAAAGTTTGATTATTAATTATCAAAAAGACATTGAATTATTGATTGACGAAAAAATGAAAACGTTAGAGCCNGAAAATGTTAAAATTATTATCGAAAATATGATCAAAAACCATCTTGGCTGGTTGGTAGTCTGGGGTGCTCTTTTCGGAGGAATGATTGGGTTAGTTTATAGCGTAATAAAAATATAGAAATAACTGCATGTAATTGTTAAGCATATTATTCTTTTTCAACACCAATTTCATATAATTCAATGTTAGCTTCTTCTATTTTTCCACTAACTGCGTCCACATCAACTTTAATTTCATAACCTACTTTTGTTTGAATATCAAATTCATACGTCAGAGATCCATCCATTCCAATTTCTCTTTCTTCGCTAACTACTCTGCCAGGATGAATAGACAAAGCAGTTTTTCTTGCGCTATCAATAGAAACTTTGGCTCCGCTCTTGAAAGTTGGATCATCTTCGCTAACCTCTTTTTCAATTTCAGTTATTAGTCCCTCTTCCGCATTACACTCAATGTTATACGTGTATTGATCCCTGGACGACTCAATATCAAATTCATAAACAGGATCATCTCCCTCGATCTTAAATTCAAGTTTCCTAGCATGACCTGGAATGGTATCATAAGCTTGGTCTAAACATTGCTCAACTTTAACAATATTATATAATTTTATATCATCAAGATCTGNGTTATCTCCATTCTTTGAAAGTACTGAGCTAAAAAATAAGAAAACTGTTAAAGATAATATATATTTGTACATTTAATAACCATAATTCAATTATCAAAAAATTCAATATATATAAATATTTTACAAATATGCGATTTAATTTAGAAAGTCTTTTTGAAACGTTTCTTAAACATTTTTATTTTAGTCCCATACATTTTTTCTCTGAAAGTATTTATTCTCTAAAAAAGAATTCACAGTTTAAATAAATTACATGATTTCTGGTGTGAGTGATGAAACTAATGTAAAATTCAGAAATTTTTAATATAACCGCTAAGTATATTATTTATATGTTCAAATAATTTGGCATTAACTCAAAGTTTAAAAGAATTTGAGAAAGATAAAGTTTAACTCTAAATTTAAATTACTACATTGAATTTATTCCTTAACTAAGTGTTATTAAATTTGATATGTAATTTGGTTTTGTAAAATAGGTACTTGGAAGAAATTTTTTTTTTATGAGGTTTAAATTCTTTATTTACACAGAAAAAACTTCTAACAGTTTCTATTGATGAGCTGAAATTTTAGATGTTTTTATTGGCATTTGGCGGAGAGAGAGGGATTCGAACCCTCGAAACTAATTAAAGTTTACACGCTTTCCAAGCGTGCGCCTTCAGCCACTCGGCCACCTCTCCATTATCTGTCTGTTTTTAAAACATTAATAAATGCTGACTGTGGTATTTCTACTTTTCCAAATTGCCTCATTCTTTTTTTACCTTTTTTTTGCTTATCTAGAAGTTTATTTTTTCTAGTAACATCCCCTCCATAAAGCTTTGCCGTGACATCCTTTCTGTAACTATTAATTGTTTCTCTAGAAATTATTTTTCCACCGATTNCGGCTTGAATAGGTATCTTAAATTGTTGACGAGGTATCAAATCTTTTAATTTTTCGCAAAAAACTTTCCCCCTTGTAGGTGCTGATATTCTATGACATATAAAAGATAATGCATCAACAGGTTCGTTATTTACAAGAATATTAACCTTGACTAGGTCATTGATTTTTTCATTCTCAAACTCATAATCAAAACTTGCATACCCACTGGTAATTGACTTGAGTCTATCATAAAAATCAAAAACAACCTCAGCTAATGGTAGAGAAAATACCAACATGGCTCTATTTCCTACATATGTTAAGTCTTTTTGGATTCCTCTTCTTTCGTTACATAACTTCATTACAGGACCTAGATATTCATCAGGTAAAAGTATCGTTGCTTTAATAAAAGGTTCACGTATCGTATTAATTTGCGAAACCTCAGGTAAATTAGAGGGATTATGGACTGTAATTAATTCTCCATTTACTTTTTCGATTTTATAAACAACTGATGGCGAGGTTGTCATAAGATTTAAATTGAATTCTCTTTTAAGCCTTTCTTGNATTATTTCTAGATGCAATAACCCAAGAAAACCGCATCTAAATCCAAGACCTAAAGCTGACGAACTTTCTGGCTCAAAGGAAAAACTAGCATCGTTCAAACCTAGTTTTGATAAGCTATCTTTCAAAAGCTCATAATCATCTGCGTCAATTGGATATAATCCACAAAAAACAACTGGTATGCTTGGTTTAAAACCAGGCAAAATATTATCTGTTGGATTTAAATCGTCCGTAATTGTATCTCCAACTTTACAATCAGAGACATGCTTTATTCCTGCAGTAAAAAAACCAATTTCTCCCTCTTTTAACTTTTCACTATAATTAATCTTCGGAGTGAAAAATCCACATCTTTCAACAATATAATTAGCTTTTGTTCCTATCATTCTTATTTTCATTCCTTTAAAAATGGAGCCGCTTATAATTCTTACTAAAATTATAACCCCTAAAAATGGATCATACCAACTATCAACTAGCATTGCGATTAATGTTTTAGAGGAAATTAACTTGGGTGAGGGTAACTTCTCAATAACAGCATTTAATAGAGATTCAACTCCTTGTCCAGTTTTTGCTGATACTAAAATTGCCTCTGAAGCATCAATACCAATTACATCTTCAATTTGCTTTTTCACTCTTTCAGGTTCTGCTGAAGGCAAATCTATTTTATTGAGAACTGGAATAATCTCATGATTATTTTCAATAGCTTGATAAACATTTGCCAAAGTCTGCGCCTCTACACCTTGTGATGCGTCTACAACTAATAATGAACCTTCACATGCTGCCAATGAACGACTTACCTCATAAGAAAAATCAACATGTCCAGGTGTATCCATAAGATTTAAATTAAAGATTTCGTTTTTTCTTGATGTATATTTTAAAAATACTGTCTGCGCTTTGATAGTAATTCCTCTCTCTCTTTCAATATCCATTGAATCTAAAACTTGTTGTTTCATCTCTCTTTGAGTAAGTCCCCCACAAAGTTGGATTATTCTGTCTGCTAAAGTTGACTTTCCATGATCAATATGAGCAATTATTGAAAAATTTCTAATTTTTTTTAACATTGTTAAACCCTTAATTTACCACCACAATATTTTTCAACAGAGGATATGATTTTTTGTGAAATTCTCTCAATTTCTTTATCGGTAAGTGTTTTTATCTCCGATTGTAATATAACCTCGACAGCCAGGGCTTTTTTTTCTAAGCCAATCTCTTTGGTCTCAAAACTATCAAAAATTGTCACATTTTTAATATTATTAATATCGACTTTCTTAATAATTTCAATNAAGTCGGTTGATAAAAAATACTTACTTAATACAAATGAAAAATCCCTTTTAGAAAGTTGAAATTTTGAAACATTAAAGGCTTTTTTCTTTTTTAATTCGTATTCCTGATTGTTTTTTATGGAAGAAATGTTGATTTCAAAACAGGCTACATTATTTTC
Source organism: Rickettsiales bacterium (assembly GCA_002691145.1). Classification (GTDB taxonomy): domain Bacteria; phylum Pseudomonadota; class Alphaproteobacteria; order Methylaequorales; family Methylaequoraceae. Next base: position 111,894 of record NZHE01000014.1, on the reverse strand, counting down.
AATACCAAATTTTTTTAATAAATTTGGATTTAACATTCCAAAAGAACCTAGATTTTTATTATCAATTTTTACGATACCGCTTTTTTTTGGATGATAGTGCTTGGGAATGTTTAGGTTAGTGATTCTTAAATCGTTAACATCTACTCCTAATGAATAAATAGCAGCTAAAATATCAGATTTAATATCATAAAGATCAATTTCTCTTTTTTTTTGTAACCAATTTTTTGAAAATAAATCGCCCACACACAATCCTGCCAAATGCATATCTTGTTGTTTTGGTTCATGCCCAAAAAAAATTGGTCCAATTTCAAAAAATTTCAAAGTTTCATAACCTCTGTTTTGATTTTTTTTTATAGCATTAAGAATATTGATTACTAGATTAGAGCGCATACATGCCAACTCTGAGCTTATNGGATTATTAATTCTTATTAATTTTCCTTTCTTTTGAGATTCGAAAATTTTCTCATATTTCTCATCTACAAATGACCATGTAATAAGTTCGCTAAATCCACGACTAACAAGTGTGCGACACAACTTTCTTTTTCTTTGTTGTAGTTTAGAAGTAATTTTTTTATTAGATAAAAAATCAACTTTCATAGGCTCATCAGGTATCTTTTCATATCCATATAATCTTACTATTTCTTCATATAAATCCTCTTTTATTTTTAAATCATGCCTCCAAGAAGGAACNGTCAATTCTATAAAATCTTTATTTATAATTATCTTGCATCCAATAAGACAAAGTTTTTCTTTGATAAACTCTTTTTCGAATTTAAAACCAATAAATGAATTTAACTCGTTACAATCAAACTTAATCAAAGTTTTTTTTCTTTTGTCTATTTTGTCAATAACCACAGAATGGGGGTCTCCACCACAAAAATCTTTGATCATATTTGTTGCTATATTTAGACCATCAATAGTAGAATTTGGATCAATTCCTCTTTCAAATCTATACCTAGCGTCACTATCAATCTTTAATTTTCTTCCAGTGTAAGCAATTTTTTCTGGATTAAAATAAGCTGATTCTATCAATACATTTTTTGTAGACAAGCTACATGCAGTTCTTTCACCACCCATTATTCCAGCTAAACTTATAATCCCTAGATCGTCGCAAATTACAATCATATTTTTTTCTAATATATATTCCAGACCGTCAAGTGCTTTAAATTTTTCTCCATCGGATGAATGTCTGATTATAATTTCTCCTTTTATTTTATCATAATCAAAAACATGTAAAGGTCTGCATATATCAAAAGTTAAATAATTTGTTACATCTACTAAATAAGAAATAAGTTTAATGCCACAATTTCTAAATCTGCTTTTTAACCATTGGGGAGATTCTTTGTTTGTTACACCCTCAATTAATTTAAGTGCAAATTCAGGACAATCATTTTTTTTAAGGAGATTTTTTAAAACAACTTTTGAATTTTTATTTAAAAGTTCATCTTTTATGTTTTTTTTTTTTTAATTTTCCTAAACCACTAGCCTGAAGATCTCTTGCGATACCAAGAACTCCTGAACAATCTCCTCTATTAGGAGTGATTGCGATTTCAAATACTTTTGACTCATCATCAAAAACTGTCTGCAAACTTTTTCCTATTTCTAAATTTGAGCCTAGATCTATTATTCCATCGTTTTGAGATTCTATACCTAATTCTTCCCATGAACACAGCATTCCCTCTGAAAAAACATCTCTAATTTTACTTTTCTTTATTTTAAATTTACTGTTATTTTGAGTTGGAGGTAATATGGTACCAATCCTTGCTAATACAGTTATAAGATTTTTTTTCGCATTAGGAGCCCCACAAACTATTTGTAAATTTTCTGAACCATCAAAAACTTCACAAATATTGAGTCTATCTGCATTAGGATGTTTTTTTATCTCTGTAATCTTACAAATTACGAAATCAGAAAGTCCTGTTGACTTGTCAACAAATGATTCAACCTCTAATCCGATGCTTGTTAATTTTTTTGACAAAAAACTAGAACTACAATTAAAATCCAAGTGTTCTTTTAACCATTTAATAGAAAATTTCATTTTATTTCCAGTTTAGATCTGGAATGTCAAAAAAATTGAATCCGTAATGAGATAGCCATCTTTTATCATTATCAAAAAAATCTCTAAGATCAGAAATACCGTTTTTTAACATAGTAATTCTCTCAATCCCCATCCCAAATGCAAATCCACTTAAATTTTTAGAATCTAGATTACAATGTTTAAAAACATTTGGATGTACCATACCACAACCCATTATTTCTAACCAGTTATCTCCTTCACCTAAAATAATTTGATTTTTTTTAAAAGAACAATTTATATCAACCTCAGCTGATGGTTCAGTAAATGGAAAGAAAGACGGCCTAAATCTTAGCTTTAAGTCATCTTTTTCAAAAAAAATTCTGCAAAACTTTGAAACAAACCATTTTAAATTTGCAAAACTTATATTCTTGTCAACTACAAGTCCCTCAACTTGATGAAACATAGGTGTATGAGTGATATCTGAATCACATCGGTAAGTCCTCCCAGGAGCAAAGATTCTAATCGGTAATTTTGATTCTTTCATTTCTCTAATCTGAACTGGTGAAGTATGTGTTCTCAGTACATTAACATTATTATTTTCTGATTTTTCCAAATAAAAAGTATCATGCATTTGTCTTGCGGGATGATTTTCTGGAATATTTAAAGCTGTAAAGTTGTGAAAATCATCTTCAATGTCTGGACCTTCAACTAAACACAATCCCATTGAACCTAATATTGAAACTATTTCCTCAGTCGTTTGAGTAATAGGATGAATCTTTGCGTCATTAAGATTTTCAAATCTTCCAGGCATAGTAGGGTCCAAAAATTCTTTTTCAAAATTTTTTAAAAGATTTTCTTCTTCAAATTGATTTTTTTTATTATCCAGAATTACTCTGAATTCTTCCTTAAAAATGTTTAACTTTCTTCCTAGATTTTTTCTTTCGTCAATTGACAAAGAAGAAATTTTTCGCATTTCTAGATTTATAATTCCGTTTTTACCAAAATACTTTATTCTGAAATTTTCCAGCTCTTTTTGGTTTTTNGAATTATGAATTTCATTCATAGCTGAATGAAAAACTTTATCAAGATTAGACATTAATTACAGTCCGGATTATTTTAATTCTTGTATTTGGTTAACTATTTTTTTAAAAGACTCAGGCTCCTGAGCAGCTAGGTCAGCTAGGACTTTTCTATTTAGGTTTAAATTTATTTTTTTTAAACCATTAATAAAAGCAGAATATTTAAGCCCATGAAGTCTGCATCCAGCATTTATTCTTTGTATCCAAAGACTCCTAAAATTTCTCTTTCTTACTTTTCTATCTCTGTAAGAATACTGACCGGCCTTTTCAACAGCCTGGTTTGCAACACGAAAAGTATTTTTTCTTCTTCCGTAGTAACCTTTAGCTAACTTTAAAATTTTTTTATGTCTTGCTTTTGTGGTTACACCTGTTTTCACTCTTGACATTTTACGACCATTACTTTTTTAAATTCATATATTTTTTAACAATTATAGAATCTTGCTTAGACATAATCATAGGACCTTTAGTTCCGCGTTTCATTCTTTTAGTTTTATTTGAAAGATTNTGTCTTTTGCCACTCGCGAACATAACTACCTTACCAGTTGATGTTAATCTGAATCTTTTTTTTGTACCGCTTTTTGTTTTAATTTTGGGCATTTTAAAAGTTTATACAAAGTTAAATTTGTGTATTTATAGATGTTTTTTATATCTAAATCAAGTCAGTTTTATTTAATTATTTTGGTGCAACAACCATTGTCATTTGTCTACCTTCTAATTTGGGAGATTGCTCTATTTTAGCTACTAGTTCAATGTCATTTTCTAGTTTCTTAAGAATGTCCATTCCTCTCTGATGATAGGCCATCTCTCTCCCTCTAAACCTTAAGGTTATTTTAACCTTATCACCATCGCTTAAAAATCTATTTATTGATTTTAATTTAACTTCATAATCGTGATCCTCAATTCCTGGTCTAATTTTAACTTCTTTTACCTCAAAAGTCTTTTGCTTTTTTTTTGCTTCAGCTAATTTTTTTTGTAACTGATACTTATATTTACCATAATCTATTATTTTACACACGGGCGGATTAGCATTCGGTGATACCTCCACTAGGTCTAAGCCTACTGCAAAGGCTTTTTCAATAGCATCATTTATATTTAATATACCTAACATTTCACCTTTTTCTGATATGACGCGAACCTTTTTTGAAGATATATTTTCATTAACTGCTGTCCCGCGGTCAAAAGACTTGTTGGATTTATTCATTTTTAATGAATTGCCAATACTTTAAGAATAATAATAAAAACTCCTTAATTTGATTATAGTTAGTAAATAAATAAACGAAATTTATACCAAACTGCAAGAGATTTTTATTTTTTTTAAAAAATCACTAAATTTTATTGTCTCTTGTTCAAACTTACCAAATGTTCGTACAGTCACAGTTTTATTTTGAACTTCTTTGTTTCCTACGACAATTGTAAAAGGTATTTTTTGCAAAGCATGTTCTCTAATTTTATAATTAATTTTCTCATTTCTTAAATCTAAAGAACATCTAATTTTTAATTTTTCTAAATTTTCTTTAATTTTTTTTGCATAATTTAAACTATCATTGTTAACGGTCAGTACTACAGCCTGTATAGGGGCCAGCCAAGTTGGAAAATTTCCTGCATAGTTTTCAATTAAAATTCCTATAAATCTCTCAAAAGAACCTAAAACTGCTCTGTGTAACATTACAGGTCTATGTTTTTTTCCATCCTCACCAATAAAGTTTGCATCAAGGCGTTCCGGCAAAACAAAATCTACTTGGAGTGTTCCACATTGCCACTGTCTTCCAATCGCATCACGTAAAATAAATTCTAATTTTGGTCCATAGAAAGCCCCTTCACCTGGATTAAGTTCATAGTCATATCCTGCAATCTCTACCGCCTCTTTCAATGCTTTCTCAGCTTGATCCCATACTGATTCTGAACCGGCTCTATTTTGAGGTCGATCTGAAAATTTAATTATGATATCCTCAAACCCAAAATCTTTGTAAATACTCATCAGTAATTTACAAAATTTTTCCGTTTCAGAAATAATTTGCTCTTTTGTACAAAATATATGAGCATCATCTTGAGTAAAAGCTCTTACTCTCATGAGACCATGTAATGCTCCTGATGGTTCATTTCTATGGCAAGAACCAAATTCAGCCATTCTAATTGGTAATTCTTTATAACTTTTAATTTGATGTTTAAAAATTTGAACATGACACGGACAATTCATTGGCTTAATTGCTAATGTTTTTTCTTCTGATTCAGAGGTAAACATATAATCTCTAAATTTATCCCAATGACCAGACTTTTTCCATAATTCGCTATCGACAAGTTGCGGTGTGTTAACCTCTCCATAACCATCCTGAGTTAATTTTTCTCTTATATAATCCATTATAATCCTATATAAACGCCAGCCTTTTTCATGCCAAAAAATTGAGCCAACTGCATGCTCTTGAATATGAAACAAGTTAAGTTCTCTTCCTAATTTTCTATGATCTCTTTTTTCTGCCTCTTCCAACATATTCAAATAATCTTCAAGATCCTTTTCTGATTTCCATGCAGTTCCGTATATTCTCTGGAGCATTTCATTNTTAGAGTCACCTTGCCAGTATGCCCCTGACAGCTTTGTCAACTTAAAAGAACCAATATGACCTAGATTTGGGAGATGAGGCCCACGACACAAATCAATAAAGTCAGAGTCACCTTGTTTGTAAAGTTGAAAGTTATCTTCTTGAGAACTGTCTTGAATAATTTTTATCTTATAAATTTCACCTTTTTTTTTGAATATGTCAATTGCTTCACGTTTTGATTTTAGCGATTTATAAATCTTGGTCTTATTTGATATTATCTTTTTCATTTCCTTCTCAATCACTGATAAATCATCTATTGAAATTTTTTTCTTAAATAAAACGTCATAGTAAAATCCATCTTTTATTGTAGGACCAACAGCTAATTTTGAGTCTGGATAAAGATTTTTTACCGCTCTAGCTAATACTTGTGCAGTAAGTGTGTGTCTCATAATTTCCAAACCTTCTTCAGAATCAATTGTGATAATTTTGATTCTTGAATCTTTATTTATAGGATCAGATAAATCTTTTTGAATTCCGTCAACTTCTATTGCGATTGCTTTTTTTTCAAGTGATTTGGAAATATCTTGAGCTATTAATTGTCCATTCACTCCCTCTAAAAAAATTTTCGAATTTCCATCAGGATAACTTATTACAACTTTTTTATTATTATTTTTCATCATATTCGGTTTATTTGTTTGTTTTAATGAACATGTTAACGTTTACATTTAATTAAGTTAAATTGCTAAAAGTGTCAACTTCANAGCGGAGGAAATNATAATTTATCGATTATTTTTAAAACTTTATTTGTAAAAAATGAATCATTTCCATTATATTCAAAAATCTCAGTATTATCTCCAATTGGTGCACATAAGTTTGGATCAGAATTTTTTGTAAAAAAGACTAACATTCTCAAATTTTTTAGAGAAAAAAGATGCATTGGTCCTGTATCATTTCCAATAATGAATTTTGCATTCTTAGACAACCTTGCTAATTCAAGAATATCTAACTGATTACAGAGATTTTCACTTTTTGGAAAATTACTTTTTATTGTTGAACATAATTCAAATTCATCTGCGCCACCAATCAAAATTGGCAAAAAATTTCTTTTCAAAATTTTGTCTATAATTGAATTGTAAATATTTATTGGGATTCTTTTATTTCTTCTTCTTGATGANCCTCCGGGTACAATTAGAATAAAATTTTCAAATCTTTTTGATTTTCCATCAAATAACCAATTAAAATCTGGTTTAGAATATCCTTTAATATTTGCAACTGATAGTTGCTCTTTCTGCCTTTGAAAAGTATGCATTAAATCTCTTTTTGGATTACTGTGAAATAAAGTCGAATCTTCAACAAGCCCACTCCATAGAGTTCCAAACTCTTTAAAAACTTCAAAATAACCAGTGCTTCTCTCTGAAGTTTGAAGATCAAAAACAACATCTATATTTTTGTAATCAATCTTTCTCTTTATTTCTAATCTATCAAAAAAATGAAAAAAATTTCTTTTCATGCAAATAATTTTATTAAACCAATTGCTTTTAGCAGCAATCTTTTCAAATTTTTTTTCTGTTAACAACGTTAAGTTATCTCTGAAAAATTTTTTTTTTATGTTGTACATTGCATTTAAAGACAAACAAAAATCTCCTAAGCCTCCAAATTTTATAATTAATATTTCACTTTTTATTAATGAGTTCTTCATACAAATTAAGAGTTTGTTTTAACATTTTATTTAAATTAAATTTTTGCGAAATTCTTTCTCTTGCTTTCTTACCCATAATATCTTTTTCTTTCTGACTTTTTTTAATCGTAGAAACTATTAATTTAGCAAGTTTTTCAGGTGAGTCCGGTTCTACTAAAAAGCCAGTCTTTTGATCCACTACTATGTTTTTAGAACCTCCATGATCGGTAGCGATTATTGGTTTTTCCATTGAACAAGCCTCTGCTGAAACTCTACCAAAAGCCTCTGGTTCTATTGACGTACTAATAATCACATCACTTAACGAGTAAATAGAGGGCATATCACTTTGAGTGCCAGCAAACAAAATTTTGTTTTGTAAATTCAAATCAATAATTTTTTCTTTCAAGCTTTTTAAATACTTTTTTTTAGTTTGCTCTGAGCCCACAAAAATTAGTAAAAAATTAAGTTCTGGATTTGTTTTCGTTATTATAAAGGCAGCTTTAATTGCTACCTCATGACCTTTCCACCTTGTGATTCTTCCTGGTAAAAGGATAATGTGCTTTTTATCTGGTAAAAATAAATTTTTAATTTGTTGTTCTTTTCTATAATCATTTATCGAATTCTTATCAAAATAAGCTATATCAATCCCTCTATTAATTAATACTGTCCTTTTTAGTGATTTTGGGAAATGCTTTTTTATTTCCTCCTTAATAAAATCTGAAATTGCTATCACTTTATCTCCCTCAGTCATCAAAGAATTATATTTTTTTTTTAAAAAATTTGTATTTCCACTGTAAGTACCATGATATGTTGTTACTAATGGAATTTGCATTTGTTTAACTATTTTATTTATACAAAACGCGGGCCATCTGCTTCTAATATGTACTAGATCTGGCTTTTGCTCTAAAAATATTTTTACAATCTTATTTTTTACTTTGAAATAACTAAAAATATTTTTTTTGTTTAACGAAAGTTTAATGTGAATAACACCCTTGTGTTTGTGTTTTTCTGACATATTTCCACCAGATGAAATGATGATTGATCTAAATTTTTTTTTGGCAAGCTCTTTAGCAACATCAAGTGTGCCTTTCTCAACACCTCCTCCGGAATGGTCTAAAGAAGGTAAAATTTGAATAACTGTTTTCATGTAGACTGAATTTTTTTACTATATGTCATAAATCTTCATTTTCAAAAATGTCCTTTATTCCTTCCCTGTATGAAAAAAATTTTGGGTTCCACTTAAACATTTTTTTAAATTTGTAATTTGATACTTTTTTATTTTCAATATAAAAACTTTTTGTTAATTCATTTAAACTTTCATCATTAAAATCAATTTCTTCTGGAGGTTTAATTCCCATCAATTTACATGTAAATAAGATTACCTCCTTTGATGAACAGGGTTTATTATCTGTCAAATTAAATATCTCTCCTGGAGTGGGTTTTTTTATACTTTCTATTATGCATGAGGCAATATCTTCAACGTGAATTCTAGAAAAAAATTGATGTTTTTTATTAATTATTTTGACAGATCCACTTCTCAATCTGTCAATGGTAGACCTTCCAGGTCCATAAATACCTGGCAATCTAAATATATGTATTGGTTTTTTGAACTTTTTAAAAAGTGATAGATATTCATTTTCAGCTTTAATTCTATTTAAACTTCTAAAGTTTTCTGTGCGAAGTTTAGAATCCTCGTTGACCCAATTTCCTTTGTGATCTCCATAAACGCCCGTAGTAGAAAAGTATCCGATCCATTTAATTCTATCACTCTTTGTCAACTCGTTTTGGATTTCTTTTAGTGCTAAATCACCTTTATCATTAGGTGGAATAGAAACCAAAATATGACTTGTCTCTTTTAAGATTTGAATTTTATTTAAAATAAATTCATCAAATTGGAATCTTTTAATAATGTATGTTTGTTTTTTTTTTTTTTTTAAATTATCAATATTTTTGAATGTACCAATTAATTCAAAATCTTTTTCTAATAATGGTGCCAGAAAACTAGCAGTATAACCTTCTCCCAAAAAAATAAATTTCATTTGTTAGTTAATTTTATCTCTAATCCAGTCATAAACTGGATGATTAGTTAATTCTTTATGCCAAATCATTTTTGTTTTTCTTTTCTCCAAAGCTATTGGTAACTTGACGATAGCAAAGTTGTTAGCTTTAGCAAGTCTTTCTGCAGTTTTGTTCGGTAAAGTTAAAATTAAATTAGAGTTATTTAGTATAAACGGTGCAAGAGTAATCAAATCAATCCTTATTAAAATTTCTCTCTCCAAACTTAGTAAACTTAATTCTCGATCTATTGGGGAAGTTTGCGCGTTCATAGGTGCAACCCTTAGATGTTTTGAACTTAAATACTGTTCCATTGACAACTGTTTTTCCNCAGAAAGCTCGTGTTTTTTATTCATCATTCCAACGTATTCTTCATTAAATAAAATTTTAAAACCAAGTCTACTAGGAACAGTTTCAAATCTTCCAACTGAAAAATCGATCTCACCAGCATCAATAAGTTTGATAGCTTCTTCACCTTGTTCAGAACTAATAGACAAAGAACTATTGGGAGAATTTTTAGAAAGGAAATTTATTAGGTTAGGAAGAATTAAGGGTGCCACATCATCAGAAATAGTAAATTTAAAAAGTTTTTTTGAAGTAAATGGATCAAAATTTGCTGAAAATAATGAAAGTTCAATATTTGATAACGCTAATTTGACTGGGCCTGACAATTCAACAGCACGTTGTGTAGGTCTCATTCCTTTTGGACCTCGTATGAAAAGTTCGTCTTTAACAAGATATCTCAATCTATTAAGTGCATTACTCATAGCAGGTTGTGTTATTCCAACCTTTATACTTGCTTTGGTTACATTTTTTTCTTCAAATAATGCTCTGAATATCACTAATAGATTTAGATCAAAAGAATTTATATTCATAAAAAAAATAATTAAAACTATTGTTATAAATTTATACTAATATAAAATTNAATTGCAATCTCAATTATATAAAAAATATAAATGAATTTGACTATTTTTCTTTTTTGTCTCGTTCAGGGAATTACAGAATTCCTCCCAATAAGTTCGCAAGCCCACTTACTTTTATTTAACAATTTTTTTTTTATAACAAATGAAAACTTTACAATTAGACAACTTAATATTCTGGTACATTTTGGCTCTCTTTTGGCAATAGTTGTTTACTATTTTGGTGATTGTTTAAGATTATTAATCTCATTAAAGAATTTTTTTAGAAGTGATTTAGATCCTTTTGTTCGCCTTTTTTATGCCATAATTGTTGCTACTTTACCGATAATTATATTTGGTTTTCTAATAGCGAAGTTTGTGCAAGTTGACTTCCTTCATTCCTTTCATCTAATAGGTTGGACTACTTTGATATTTGGAATTTTTTTATTTGTTATTGATAAATCGTTTTTGACCATCAAAAATTTAGATTATTTACCATTAAATACAGCATTTAAGATCGGAATTCTTCAAGCCTTTGCACTAATTCCAGGTGCAAGCAGATCAGGAATGGTAATTATTGGTATGAGAATGTTTGGATATAATAGAGTGGGTTCAGCTAAGTTCTCAAATTTACTCAGTATTCCTGCAATTTTTAGTGCGATGGGTTATATGATTTATAATTCAGAGGAAAAAATTATACTTTTTAACTTTACCTCTTTTTTTGTTATTTTTTTTAGCTTTATTTTTTCATTAGTCTTTATCCATTTTATGGTCACTTGGNTAAGAAATTCTTCATTTGCAATTTTTATGTATTATAGAATAATTCTTGGTATTATTATCTTATCTATTTTTTATTTTGATTTAGAAAATATAGGTTGGTAGGACGGTCTCCAAAGATTTTGGAAACTCAATATATTTTTTGAGGTTTTTAAGACCTTCATTTGAAATATTATCATTTTTTAAAAGTTTGACTTGGTCACGTGTTAGAGGAGGCTTAGGCAATTTTTCAGTAAAAGTGGCCAGTAAATTTGCAAATATTAAGGGTATGGGGATTAATAATCTTTTTCTTTTATTAATATTTAAAATTATTTGAATTATTTCTTTAAAATAGACTATATTTGGTCCTGCTAACTTGATAATTTTATTTTTTTCAAAAGCTGTTTGAATAATATATTCGCAAAGATCGCCAACATAAATTGGCTGAAATCGCACCCCTGATTGAAAATCAAAAACTGGTAAATATTTTCTTTTTAGATAAATTTTCGGAGTACCCATAATAGGTAAAATAGGAAAAAAAATAGAAAGTTGATTAAAAAAATTTATAAAATTATCGTCCTCTCCAAAAACAACACTAGGCTTTAAGATTATTGCTTCTGGGAAATTTTCTTTAATAACGTTTTCTCCTTTTAATTTTGATAATGCGTAATTAGATTCTTTTGAATCTTCTACTCCTAGTGAGGACATGTGAATAAATTTCTCAACTTTATATTTTCTGCATAATTTTGAAATCAATTTTGGTATTTCGTAATGAACAAACTCAAATTTTTGGAATTTTTTTTCATATAAAATTCCAATTAGATTAATAACTACATCAGAATCTTTTAATATTTGCTCGATACCACTTTCAGAAAAATCACTAATTTTTACTACTTCAATTTGCCCGAGCCCGCCAAGAAATCTCAATTCATTTTGCCTAACATGTCGTCTGGTAATAATCTTGATTGAGCAAGAAGATTTAGACAAAAGATTAATAAGATTTTTTCCAATAAAACCTGTGCCTCCAAAAATCANTATTCTTTTACCGTCTAGATATAAACTCATAAAACTGTGTTAGACTAAAAAAATTATTAGTATTTTGCTTAGTATATAAACTATAGTAAGTTTTAAATAAAATGAAATCTTTAAAAACTAATAAAAAAGAATTTTTAATATATAAGAATGATTTAACTGAAAACGTTACATGTGGAAAAACGATATCATTAGACACTGAAACGACAGGACTATCACTTGTTAGGGATAGATTATGTTTAATTCAGATTGCTGATGAGGATAATAACTGCCATTTAGTAAAATTTGATCACGATTTTTTTAAAAAAAAAAAAACTCCAATTAATCTAATTAATTTATTGAATAATGATCACATTGAAAAAATTTTTCATTTCGCTAGATTTGATCTTGCTTTTATTAAAAAGTTTTTAGGAGTAGAGTGCAAAAATGTATTCTGTACTAAAATTGCTTCTAAACTAGTGAGGACTTATACAGATAGACACGGATTAAAAGATTTGTGCAAAGAAATGCTAAATATTGATTTAAATAAATCACAACAGACTTCTGATTGGTCTAATAAAGAATTACTTGCAAGTCAAATCAAGTATGCGGCGTCAGATGTTATTTACTTAATTAAGGTCAAAGAAAAACTTGTGCAAATGTTAAAAAGGGAGGATAGATTTGAGCTAGCCCAAAATATTTTTAAGTTTTTAAATTTTAGAGTTGAATTGGATCTGCTAGGTTGGGATCAACATGACATTTTCTCACATTCTTCATAGTAATGGAAATTAAAACTATAAAATCAGTTATCACGAAAGAAATTAAAGCTTTAGAAATATTGAAAGAGAATGTTGGAAAAAATTTTATCAAAGCAATTAATATTTTAGATCAAGTAAAAGGTAAAATCGTAGTTAGTGGTATGGGTAAAAGTGGTCATATTGCAAAAAAAATTTCTTCCACATTATCCTCTGTAGGATCACCATCTTTTTTTGTTCATCCTGGCGAAGCAAATCATGGTGATCTTGGAATGATTACAAGAAATGAATGCATGATTTTGATTTCAAATTCTGGGGAAACCTCAGAGTTATTAAATATTATACTACATTGCAATAAACTAAAGATTCCGTCGATAGCAATTACTAGTGATACAAAAAGCACACTTGGTAAAAAGTGTGATGTGGTTTTAAAAATCCCAAAAAAAATAGAGGCTTGTCCACTTGAATTAGCACCAACAAGCTCTACAACAGTTTCACTAGTAATTGGGGACGCTTTAGCCGTAACTTTGTTAAAAAAAAATAAATTTACAAAACAAGATTTTTCCAATCTTCATCCAGGAGGAAAACTAGGTTTTATGCTTTTGAAAGCCAAAGACATAATGAAAGGTAAACCATTCATTCCAATAATAGAGGATGATAAATATATGGATCAAGCAATTATTGAGATGTCTTCAAAGAGTCTAGGTTGTGTTGGAATTATTTCAAAAAAGAGCAAACATTTAGTTGGAATTATTACAGATGGAGATCTTCGAAGGCATATGAATTCAAAACTACTTTCAGAACCTGTCAAAAATGTAATGACCAAAAAACCACAAACTCTTCAACAAAATATTTTAATAATCGATATTCTCAAATATATGAATAAAAAATCCATAACGAGTATTTTCATAACAGAAAAAAAAAAGCCAGTTGGAATAATACATATGCATGATATTTTAAAATATTAATTTTGNAAATTATATGAGTATTAATTATAGCTTTTGTATAAACAGTTTGAAAATAATATTATTCTGTATTTCATTTATATTAATAATAATGACTTTTCTTGGAAGAAGTGTCAAACAGCCAATTATCAGTCAATTAAATTACGAACTGAATGTTGAGGATAATGAGCAAATAGTAATTAATCCAAAATTTTTTGGTTTAGACAAAAAAGAAAGGCCTTTTCAAATTTTTGCCTCTCAAGCTAGGACTTTTGACTCAAATAACTCGTTTTATAAATTGGATGAGCCCAAAGGTACATTAAATGATAATGAGGGAAGTAAGATATTAATAGAGAGTTTAAAGGGAGAATTTGATAAAAATCAGCAAAAAGTGCATCTATTTAAAAATGTAAAATTAATTAATTCTAATGGTTTAAATTTTAAAACTCAATCCGCTTACATTGATTTAACGTCAAATGAAATATTTGGAAATAAAAAAATAATGGGGCAAAATCAACAAGGCAAAATAATTGCTGAGGGCTTTAAAATAACTGAACAAGGTAGTAAAATTTTTTTTACTGGAAAAACTAATCTTATAATTAAAAAAAAATGAAATTATTTGGAAAAATTATTTTTTTATATGTAATATATTTTCTNTTTTATTTTGTAACAGATATCTCAGCAAATCCAAAAATTCAAGAAGGGGAGGAGAAAAGTATCGAAATTTTCGCCGATGACGGAATTGAATGGAATAAACAAAGAAAAGTATATATAGCCAAAGGTAATGCTAAAGCTATTAGAGGTAACGCGTCTATAAGTTCGGATCTTTTGCAAGCAAAATATATTGAAACTAAGAATTCTGATAATAAAATAACATTTATCAAGGCTGTTGGAAATGTTGTAATTAAANACGAAACTGCTGAAATTAATGGAGGAAAAGACGCAATATATGATGTTAATAAAGAATATATTATAGTCAAAGGTAATCAGCTCAAAGTAGTATCTGATCTTGATGAATTAAGGGCAACTTCTAAAATAGAGTATTGGAAGAGAGATAATATTGCTATAGCAACAGGAAATGCTGTTGCAAAAAAAGAAAATAATTACATAATTAAAGCAAATAAGCTTGTTTGGCATATAAAAAAAAATGAAAAAGATGCACCTACCGATGAATATAAAATAAAAAAAATGATAGCTTACGATAACGTTGTAATAGAAACTAAAAATGAGGTAGCATATAGTGATAAAGCTTTGTATAATAAAGGAAATGAGATTTGCAAACTTTATGGAAATGTAAAGCTTAAAAAAGATAACAATTATTTAACTGGTGAATATGCTGAGATAAATCTTAATACTGGCATAAGTAAACTCCTACCATATCCATCTAACAAGGCTGTAAATAAAAATAGAGTTAAGGCTATTATTAAAACCGATGAATGAACAAAATCCCTTTTTAGCAGTATCAAATACAGGATTAATTGCAAAAAACATTTCTAAGTTTTTTGAAAAAAAAAAGGGTACTTAATAATATAAATGTTAAAGTTAAAAAGGGTGAATCGGTCGCAATACTCGGTCCTAATGGTGCAGGAAAAACAACACTATTTTACACAATTATTGGGTTAATAAAATCAGATTTTGGAGAGATTAGCCTCGATGGAGAGGAAATATCTCAATTACCAATGTACAGAAGAGCCAAACTCGGATTAGGTTATTTGCCACAAGAATCTTCNATATTCAGAGGTCTAAATGTTGAACAGAACATATCATCCATTCTTCAGATAAATTATGCGGATAAAATTCAACAAAACCAAATCTTGGAGAAACTGCTTAGTGAATTTGGGATTGAACATTTAAGACTTGCGTCAGCCTTATCTCTTTCTGGTGGAGAAAGGAGAAGATTAGAAATTGCCAGATGTCTAGCATCAAACCCAGCTTTTATTTTATTAGATGAACCACTTGCAGGAATAGATCCGATAGCTATTGATGAAATCAAAGAATTAATTTTAGGGTTAAAAAAAAAGAAATATTGGCATTCTAATTACAGACCACAATGTAAGGAGCGCACTTGAAATGGTTGATAGAGCCTACATTATTTTCGAGGGAAAGGTGATTTCAGAGGGTGCCCCAAATGAAATCAAAGAAAATAATGAAGTAAGAAGAGTGTATCTGGGATCAAGTTTTTAGGTAATGACTGATATATCTGTTTCTGGAAAACAAACAAAAATTGGAAATGCTCTCACATTGCATTCAAAAAAAAATTTGCTTAATTCCCTTAATAAATATTTTTCATCAATTGTTTCTGCAAATATTTTATTCTCAAAAGATACATTTAATTTTAAATGCGAGATTAATATTAATGTAGAGCATAATATATTTATCAAGTCTCACGGTCTTAGCAATGACGCATATGGTGCCTTTAATATTGCCAATGAAAAGATAAAAAAAAGATTGAGAAGGTATCATAGGAAGTTAACTGACCATAGAAAAAAAACCAAGAAAAATGTAATTTTAAATAAGACCAGTCAGTATATCATCAAAAATCCAGATATTACGAAAAAAAATGAGGGTCTTGATAATCCCTTAATTATAGCTGAAACACAATATGAGATTGAGACTCTTTCCATAAGTGAGGCTCTTATGATTATGGAATTAAATGAACAAACTGCTATTCTTTTTAAAAACGCATCTAATAATAAACTTAACTTTTTGTCAAAGAGAGCAGATGGAAATATTGAGTGGATAGATACAGAAAAAAAAAATAAATGAAACTTACTGATTTAATATCACAAAATAATATATACCTAGATCTTGAAGTTGAAAGTAAAAAAACACTATTTAAATTCATCGCAAACAAAATATCGCATTTAATTAAGGTTGATATGAATCTTATTCTTCAAAAATTAAATGAACGTGAGAAGCTTGGAACCACATCACTAGGAAATGGCGTAGCTATTCCCCATACTAAAATTGATGGTCAAGAGGGTGTGTTTGCTTTGCTATTGAAATTAAAGAGAGCAATCAGATTTTCTAACGATGATCCCAAAAATGTTGAATTAGTCTTTGTAGTTATAGCCCCTGAAAATGAACAAACAGATCATTTGTTGGCTTTATCCGTAATATCTAAATTTTTAAAGAAAAAGAATATTATAAATAGAACTTGTAAAGCCAAAAACGTTGGACAGATATATAACCTCATTGTTCAATCTAGTGAAGAGAGATAGGTTCAAGCCCAGACTGTATAATGGCTGCTAAAGCTGTATCTTTATTTTCAAATGCTGCTAGTAAAGTTCCATCAGTAGAATAAACAGAAAATATATTATTGCTAATGCTATTTTCAGAATGCAGCTCTTTTTTAATGAATGCGTATCCTGAATTCGCAAACTGTAGAAATTCCTCCTCGGTCAATTTATAATTATTCATTTTTGGCGCTCAAATCAAGGTTGATAAGATTCTTATTTTCATTTTTTGGAAGATCATCAATTTCAATTTTAGTTGATTTATCTTGAGACTTAGGTTGAAGTAGATCAATAGAAAGCAAACCATTCTCCATTGTTGCTCCATTTACCTTTATACCATCAGCTAGTACAAAATTTCTTTGAAATTGTCTTGCAGCTATACCTCTATGTATAAAAATTCTCTCATTTTCAGGCTCTGTTCTACAACCTTTTATAGTTAATTGGTTTCCCTCTAAAGAGATGTCTAAGTCTTTTTTTTCAAAACCTGCTACCGCTAAAGTTATTCTGAGTGCCCATTCTGAGATCTGTTCAATATTATATGGCGGATAAGAATCGGAAGATAGTTTTGAAATTCTATCGACTGTTCTTTCGAAATCATCAAATCCTAACAAAAAGGGGCTATTGAATAGAGATAATCGTGTCATTTTATCCTTTAAAATAAGCGATATAAATTATGACCTTATAATTAAGCATCCTTTAAAATATAATCTAATCATATGTAAATTCAACTGAAAAAACATTTTTATTGGTGGAGCTGGACGGGATCGAACCGACGACCTTCTGAATGCCATCCAGACGCTCTCCCAACTGAGCTACAGCCCCATAAAATTCAACGTTATAAATTCATTAGCGCAGTTCATATCCAAAATTGTAGATAATTATTCATTAAATGAATTTACAAAATTTTTATAATAAATTTGATAAATAATAAATTTTTAATACATTAAAAACATACTCATTATGTTTAACTTTATAAATTATTTAAAAAAAATTAGCAACTGCATGCCTGAGTTTCAAATTGCTCATTGGTTTTTAAGAATTCCAATTTCAATAGTTTTCATACAACAAGGTTTTTACAAACTACCTCTCAATATTTCTGAAGCCGAATCATTTGGTTTACCCTTTTTTATATGGTTTTTAGTTGCTTGGAGTGAAATTATTGCTGGTTTTGGTTTATTATTGGGAGGTTTAGTAAAACATTGGTTTAATGATATTTTAACACGTTTCTCCGGATTTATAATAGTAAACATCATATGCGGTGTTATTATTTTATCAAAACCTGAAAGCTTATTAGATGTCATTTTATATGACAATCTACATGTATTACTATGTGTTGGTGGCTTATTCTTTGCCTTACGAGGCAATAGAGCTAATTAATATATTAACCCAGCTAATAAAAATATTTTTTGATTTACATTTATTAATTATCTTCTTCTCTTTTGATTTCTAGAATTGATTCAACGTTTTCTTTTTCGTCTAAATCATCATCAACTAGACTTTCCTGATCCAAATTTTCGTCATCATGAATAATTTCGTCTTCACTACTTTCTATGTCATCAATATTAATTTCATCTTTTGTCTTTGAAGCAGCTGTATCGTTTTTATTAATTTTGGGTGGCCTTCCTCTTTTTGATATATTAGTCAACAAGTTTACATCTGCACCACAATTCGGACAAATTAGAGGTAGTTTATTAAAATCGTAAAAAAGTGTGGAACAGCTACCACATTTTCTTTTTGTGCCTTTATCAAAATCGGTTATATTCATCTTATCACCATAGATTAAATTCAAAAATCAATATAAGTTATACTTATGAAAAAAATTATTACTCTTAAATCCTCGAAAAGTAAATCCCTTTCTGGAATTATAGATATTCCTGGAGATAAATCCATTTCTCATAGAGCATTAATTTTTTCCTCATTGTGTTACGGTTGCTCAGAAATTTTCGGACTCTTAGAAGCAGATGATGTACTGAACACATTAAAATCTCTAAAGAAACTTGGGGTGAAAATTGTCAAAAGAAAAAGACACTATACGGTATTTGGAAACGGTGGTTCTTTTGAAGAGCCTAAAAGTGCCTTAAATTTTGGTAATTCTGGAACAGGCGTAAGACTTTTTTCAGGATTATTAGCTTCAAAGAATATATCAGCTACCCTAATTGGTGACAAATCTTTGTCTAAAAGACCAATGTATAGAATCATAAAACCACTTGAAAAATTAGGAGCAAACATTAAGCATAATGATGGTTTTCTTCCTCTAAAAATAGACAAAAGTAATTTTTTGCACAAAAGTACTTTAAAAGAGAAACTTGGTTCAGCACAAGTAAAATCTGCAATTATCTTGGCTTCACTTGATATTAAAGGAACAACAACTATTCAAGAACACAGAACATCCAGAAATCATAGCGAAATTTTACTAAAATTTTTAGGTGCTAACATTAAAATTGAAAATGAAAAAAATTACAAAAAAATTTCAATTACAGGACCCAATACTATGAAGGCAAAAAATATATTCATACCAGGAGATATAAGCTCTGCGGCTTTCATCATTGTAGCTGCTTTACTTTGTGAAGGAAGCGAAATTAAAATTAATTCAGTGGGTATAAATTTTTTTAGAACGGGAATTCTAGAAGTTTTAAAAAAAATGAATGGAAATATCTCTATAACTAAAACTAGAAAGGAAAATGGAGAGAAAATAGCAGATATAGAAATTAAATCCTCAAAATTAAAAAGTTGCAAAGTTGGACATAGATTAACATCAAGATTAATTGACGAATATCCAATACTTTTTGTTGCAGCATCGTTCGCTGAAGGGGTGTCAATTTTTAAAAATTTACAAGAGTTAAAATTTAAAGAGAGTGATAGACTTTCAGCAATGTCCGAAGCTTTAAAAAAATGTGGTGTAGAGGTAGAGGAAAGCGACGATCAAATTAAAATTTTTGGAAAAAGAATTCAAAAAGGTGGTTGTAAAATTAATACATATAATGATCATAGAATTGCTATGGCCATGCTCATATTTGGCCTAAATGCAGAAAACCCTGTTGAAATTGATAAGGCAAACATGATCAAAACTTCTTTCCCAAATTTTTATGATTTACTTTTTACTATTGGAGCGCAAATAAATTATGTTTAAAAATCTTAAACCAGTAATTTCAATTGATGGCACTGCATCCTCAGGCAAAGGAACTTTAGCAAAAAATATTTCTCAAAAAATTAATTTCGATCATCTGGATTCAGGAGTTTTATATAGATATTTAGCTTATTTAAATTTGGAAGACATTAGCGGGAAAAATAATAAAAGAAATACCTTAACAAAAAAAATAAATTTTAAACACATTCAGCATATCAATATTGAAAAACTAAGAACTGAAAAAGTAAGTAAAAAAGCCTCTGAGATTGCACAATTAAGTTCTACTAGAAATTTTCTTAAAAGTTTTCAAAGAAATTTTGCAAATTTTCCACCCAATGGGATTGGTTCAGTCATTGATGGAAGAGACATTGGATCAGTGATTATTCCTAGAGCTGAAGTAAAATTTTTTATAGATGCGAATGTTAGAACAAGAGCTCAGAGAAGATTCCTAGATTTAAAAAAAAAACATGATTATAATGAAATTTTAATTGAGCTTAAAGAGAGAGATAAAAGAGACAAAAATAGAAAAATCGCACCCCTTCAAATAACTAAAGATTCAATTTTAATTGATACTACAAAACTATCTCCCGATCAGGTCTTAAAATTGGCATTGTCAAAAATTAAAAATATTTTGAAAATAAAAACCAATTAAACATTGCACTTGTAGATAAAATTTTGTAAATGTATGGGTTCAATTTAAAAAATTAAGTATGGCGCAAGAAAACAAAGAAAATTTTAGTAAACTCCTTGATGAAAGCTTATTGAGTTTTACAAAGAAAGAAGGACAAATTGTAAGAGGTAAAGTCTTATTCATAAAAAATGATAATGTTGTAGTTGATGTTGGTCTTAAATCAGAGGGTAGAATTCCTTTAAGAGAATTTTTTTCCCCGGGTGAAGAAAGAAATATAAAACCAGGTGATGAATATGATGTGCTTTTAGAAAAGCTAGAAAATAAGGATGGAGAGGCCATGCTTAGCAGAGAAAAAGCTAGAAAAGAGGAATCCTGGATAAACCTAGAAAAATGTCTTGAAAAAAAAGAGCAAATCACAGGAGTTATTACTGGGAGAGTCAAAGGTGGTTTTACAGTAGATATTAATGGGGCTGTTGCATTTCTTCCAGGAAGTCAAGTTGATTTGAGACCAATTACTGACATTTCACCATTAATAAATAAACCTCAACCAATGATTATATTAAAAATGGATAAATTCAGAGGAAATATAGTCGTTTCGAGAAGAGCGATACTTGAAGAATCTAGAGAAGCTGATCGGTCAAAACTACTATCTGATATCAGTGAGGGGGCTAAATTAAGTGGCATAGTAAAAAATATTACTGATTATGGAGTGTTTGTTGACCTTGGTGGATTAGACGGGCTACTTCATGTAACAGATCTTTCATGGGAAAGAATCAATCATCCAACAGAAATGCTAAAAGTTGGTGATGAGATCAATGTAGTTGTTATAAAATATGACCAAGAAAATAAAAGAATCAGTCTTGGAATGAAACAATTAACAAAAGATCCGTGGGAAAATATTCAAAAAGAGTATTCGACCGGTAAAAAAATAAAGGCAAAAATATCAAATATAGCAGATTATGGATCATTCGTTGAACTAAAGAAAGGGGTGGAGGGTCTAATCCATGTATCTGAAATGAGTTGGACTAATAAGAATGCACACCCAAGTACTTTTATGAAAATTGGAGATGAGCTTGAGGTGAAGGTTTTAGAGGTAGATATGGATAAAAGAAGAATTAGTCTTGGTCTGAAACAATGCTCTGAAAACCCATGGGAAAAATTTAACAATGAAAATAAAACTGGAGACATAATTGAAGGAACAGTCAAAAATATAACTGAGTTTGGGATTTTTGTAGAGCTACCATACGAGTTAAACGGAATGGTGCATTTATCAGATATTGACTGGGAATTAAGTGGAGAAGTAGCTATAAAAAATTATAAAATTGATCAAAAGTTAAAAATTAAAATACTTGAAATAGATGTTGAGAAAGAGAGAATTGCTCTTGGAATCAAACAATTAGTTGCTTCCAAAAATAGAAATGACGAACTCGTAGGTAAAGTAGTTACATCAATTATAAAAGAAATTAATGAGGATGAAATTAAAGTCTTATTTGACGATAACAAAGATGGATTTATAAAAAGAATCGGCTTAGCAAAGTTAAAATCGGAGCAGAAAACTTCGCGGTTTGCTATTGAAGAAAAAATTGATGCTAAAGTTGTTTCCTTAAATAAAAAGAAAAAAATGTATGAACTTTCAGTCAAAGAATTGGAAATACAAGAAGAAAAAGATGCTTTAAAACAATATGGCTCCTCCTCCTCGGGAGCAAGCCTAGGAGATATTTTGGGAGCAGCTCTTGAAGAGGGGAAATCCTCTAAAGGCGCATCTGAAAATACAACTAAAGAGAAAAAATAAAAATGCAGGACAATTTTTTGAATGATTATTTCAAAAAAAAAAGAAGACGTATTTTTAAAGGTACAATTTTATTCATTTCTTTACTTGTATTTTTACTTCTAGCAAATTTCATTTCCAATATTGAGAAATCTTCTTTTGCAAAAATAAGTATAGATGAAGTAATTTTAAATAACGAAGATTATCTAATAGCTCTTGAAACCATCAAAGAGAATTCGAACATAAAAGGTCTTCTTATCAGTATAAATAGCCCTGGTGGGACAGTTGTGAGCAGTCAAGAATTATTTCAAAAAATAAGCACGATAGCAGAAAAAATACCGGTGGTGGTCTCCATGAAAGAGGTAGCAGCGTCAGGTGGATATCTAGTAGCACTGGCAGCAAATAAAATTTATTCCTATCCTGGAACTATAACTGGCTCAATCGGTGTTATATTACAATCAGCTAATATAACAAATCTATTAGAAAAATTAGGTGTAAAACCGGTAATTTTTAAAAGCGGAAAAATGAAAGCTACTCCTAATCCCTTTGAAGATTCTCAATTAGATAGTAATGAATCAATTCAAAATATAATAAAAGAGATGCATTCCCAATTTTTAAATTTAGTTGTTAAAAAAAGAAATTTAAAAAATGAAGAACATTTAAAAATAATTTCAGATGGAAGAATATTTACTGGCACTCAAGCCAAAAAAGTCAACCTAATTGATGAACTTGGAAGTGAGCAAGATGCTGTGAACTGGTTGAAAGATGAAGCTAAAATAACTGGTGAAATTAACATAATCGATTTCAATTCAAACGAAAAATTTAAAAATTTTTTAAATCATTTTTCAATAAAAAAATTTTTCTCTGGAAATTATACTTACACAAGTGGTATTTTTGCTATATGGACACCATATTATGAATAAATCAGAAATTATCGAGTCTTTAGCCAAACAATACGGACATTTGCCAAACGTTGAGGTGGAAAAAATTTTTGAAAAAATAATATCTACTTTTTCAGAATCTTTATCTACAGGCGAAAGAATAGAAATAAGAGGTTTTGGTTGTTTTTCTGTAAAAAAAAGAGAAGAGAGAGATGCTAGAAACCCAAAAACAGGAGAAAAAATACAAGTGCCAGCTAAAAGAACTATACATTTTAAATCAAGTAAGGATATGCAAAAAATTTTAAATGAAAAAAAATAAATGAGAATGTTATATAAATTTTTTTTTTTTTGTTTTTTATTATTAGTCATAATTCCTTTTTCTTTATCTAATAAAGATTCTGTAACAATAAATCTTTTTCCTTTTCCAATTAAATTTGATATATCACTATATTTATTAATTATAATAATTTTTTTTTTAGGGTTAATTTTAGGTTTTATTTTTGCAAATATAAAAAGAATCTTTAAATAAAAGTTCTATGAATATCAAAAAACATATTTTTTGCGCAATTGATTACTCTGAAATAAAAGATGCAATTTCAAAAATAAATATAGTGAAAAATGAAATTGGTGGAATAAAATTAGGATTAGAATTCTTTGTAGCTAACGGTCTTCAAGGTGTAAAAAGAATTAAAGACTTTGGTTTGCCGATTTTTCTTGATCTAAAACTTCATGACATTCCAAATACTGTTTTGAAAGCTTTTAATGCTTCATCCATTGTAAAGCCTGATTATTTTTCAGTTCATCTAACAGGTGGTACTGAAATGTTAAAAAAATTGAAAGAGATAAAAGATGAAATCAAGATCGTGGGCATTACTATGCTTACAAGTTTAAACTCTGATAACCTTAGGAGCTTTGGTATAAGACTTAAACCAATAGAATTTGTAAAACATTTAGTAACGGTTGCAAAGAATTCATCAGTAGATGCAATTGTTTGCTCACCATTAGAGATAATCGAAGTTAAAAAAATTCTTCCAAATAATGTAGAAATAATTACTCCCGGTATAAGAATTTCAGACCACAAAATTAATGATCAAAAGCGTTTCTTGTCCCCAGGCAAAGCATTAAAAAATGGTTCTGATATTTTAATAATTGGTAGACCTATTACAGAATCTATTGATCCGATAGGTGCTATAAAAATTATTAAGGAGGATATTATTAAAAATTTAGTTATAGAAAGTTAGAAATATGAATATTGAGGTAAAAATTTGCGGTATTAATTCTGTGATATCAATGAAAGCATCAAACAAAGCAGATTTTATTGGTTTTGTATTTTTTCCAAAATCTCCTAGGTTCATAAACGCAGAGAATGCTAAATATTTGGCGAACTTAAGTCCAAAAACTCAAAAAAAAGTAGGATTATTCGTTAATACTGAAATCAATGTCATAGAATTTATTTCAGAGTATGTTAATTTAGACTATATCCAACTCCATGGAGAAGAAGGAACAGAGGAAATTGATGAAATTAAAAAAAAAACTAAAAAACCCATAATTAAGTCTATAAAAATTTCAACTGAAGAGGATCTCGAAAATGTTTTAAAATTTGAAACAGTCTGTGATATGATTTTATTTGATGCAGTGCCTTCGGAAGAGCTTCCAGGTGGAAATGGGAAAGCATTTAACTGGAATATTCTTAAAAATTATAGTTCCAAAAAAAAATGGATGCTAGCAGGTGGGATTAACAAAAATAATGTTCACAGAGCTGTTAAAATCACCCAGGCGCCTATTATTGATCTTTCATCTAGTCTAGAAGTAAAAAAAGGAGTAAAATGTGAAAAGAAAATCAAAGAATTTTTGAATATTGTTAAAAAGTAGAAATGTAAAATGAAAAAAAAAATTTATTACGATAAATACCCAGACGAATCAGGTCATTTTGGTAAATTTGGGGGAAGATTTGTAGCTGAAACCTTAATGCCGTTAATTATTGAAGTAAACAAAGAATATTTAAGAGCAAAGAAAGACAAGAATTTTAAAAAAGATTTAGATTATTATCTAAAACATTTTGTTGGAAGACCAAGTCCTCTGTATTATGCTGAAAGAATATCACAAAAGTTCTCTGGAACTAAAATTTATTTTAAAAGGGATGAATTAAACCATACGGGGGCTCACAAGATAAATAATTGTGTAGGTCAAATATTACTCGCACTAAGAATGGGCAAAAAAAGGATTGTTGCTGAAACTGGTGCAGGCCAACACGGTTTGGCAACTGCTACTGTTTGTGCGTTATTTAATCTTAAGTGCGTTGTTTATATGGGCGAAGAAGATATTCAAAGACAGGCCCCTAATGTATTTAAAATGAAATTATTGGGTGCAAGTATAATTTCTGTAAAGTCTGGGACAGCAACATTAAAAGATGCCATGAATGAAGCTCTCAGAGACTGGGTTTCAAATGTAGATGATACTTTTTATATAATAGGAACCGCTGCAGGTCCACATCCATACCCTATGATGGTTAGAGACTTTCAATCTATTATTGGTATAGAAACAAAGAAACAAATACTAAAAGCCGAAAAAAGATTACCAGACTATTTAGTTGCATGCATAGGTGGAGGTTCAAATGCGTTGGGCTTATTTTTTCCTTTTCTAAAATATGAAAAAGTAAAAATGATAGGGGTTGAAGCGGGAGGAAAAGGAATCAAAACAAAAAAACATGCAGCCTCAATAAGTGATGGCAAACCTGGTTTTCTTCATGGAAATTATACGTATTTACTTCAAGATAATATTGGCCAGATACTTGATGCACATTCAATTTCTGCTGGTTTAGATTACCCAGGAATTGGTCCAGAACATTCGTGGTTAAAGGAAATCAATAGGGTTAACTATGTAAGTGCGACTGATGAAGAAGCTTTAGATGCATTCAAAGTGTGTTCAAGACTTGAGGGTATTATCCCGGCTTTAGAACCAGCGCATGCTTTAGGATATTTGATGAAAAATAAGAATATTTTTAAAAAAAAGGATATTATAATTATGAATATGTGCGGTAGAGGCGATAAAGACATATTTTCAGTTGCAGAAAGACTAAATTTCAAACTTGAAAAATTGTAGATGTCTAGGCTTGAAAATAAGTTTGCCGAACTAAATAAAATTAAAAAGAAAGCTTTGATAGGTTTCATTTCTGCAGGAGATCCTGATTTCGAATATTGTGAAAAGATAATGAAGATTCTTCCTAAATCTGGAATTGATATTGTTGAGTTGGGGTTGCCATTTTCAGATCCAATGGCAGATGGACCTACAATTCAAAGATCAAGTCAAAGGGCAATAAAATCTGGATTCTCACTTAAAAAAACTTTTGATATGATTAAAAGATTTAGGTTGAAAGACGATAAAACACCAATAGTGCTTATGGGTTATTTTAATTTAATGTTTCAATATGGTATTGCAAATTTTTTTTATTCAATGAAAAAATTTAAAGTTGACGGTCTAATAATTGTAGATCTTCCTCCAGAGGAAAATGCACTTCTCGAAAATCATCATAAAAAAAACAAGATTGATATAATAAGACTAATTACACCCACAACAGATTCAAAGCGTCTTAAAATTATTTTAAAAAATGCTTCTGGATTTTTATATTATGTATCAATAATGGGAATTACGGGCACAAAAAAACCATCTTTAAAGAAAGTGAGTAACGCAGTAAGTTTAATAAAAAAAAATACCAAGGTACCAATCGTTGTTGGATTTGGAATAAATAATAAATCCCAAATAAAAGAAATTTCAAGGTTTGCTGACGGTGCTGTTGTAGGGTCATCTTTAGTTAAGATTATAGAAGATTCAAATAAAAACAAAATTATTGAAAACCTTGAAAAATTTATTAAAATTTTAGAATCTTCTTGCTATACAAATTAGTAAAAAAATGAACTGGATAACAAATTTTGTAAGACCCAAACTTCGAGCAATAGTCGGCAAAAAAGAGGTGCCAGACAATCTATGGGAAACTTGCCCAACATGTAGTCAGATGCTACTCAAAAGAGATTTAGAATTAAACCATTATGTTTGCAAAAGTTGTGATCATCATTTCAGAGTTTCATCTGAAGTTAGAATAAATCATTTATTTGGAGAAAATTTTGATATAATAGAAACACCATCAATTAAATCCGACCCACTAAAATTCAAGGACAAACAGAAATACTCAGATAGATTAAAAAAATCACAAAAAAAACTCAATAAGAACGATACTGTGACTGTGGCTACAGGGCTTCTCGGAGATATTAAAGTAGTTTTAGCTATTTTTGACTTCAATTTTATGGGAGGTTCTATGGGACTTGCTGCCGGTGAGGCAATTCTTAAAGCTTCTGACTATTGTGAGAATAATAATTGTCCTCTTATTATTATCTCATCCTCGGGAGGAGCAAGAATGCAGGAAGGTATATTAGCACTTATGCAGATGCCAAGAACCATAATTGCAATTAAAAAGCTTGAAAAAAAAAAGCTTCCCTTCATTTCAGTTTTAACTGACCCAACTACGGGAGGTGTTTCAGCTTCGTTTGCAATGCTTGGCGATATTCTTGTTGCAGAAAAAGGCGCAATAATTGGTTTTGCAGGCAGTAGAGTTATTGAAGAGACTATTAAAGAAAAACTACCTGAAGATTTTCAAAAATCTGATTATTTACATAAAAAGGGTATGATTGATATCGTCGTTCATAGAAAGAACTTGAAAAAAACTTTGTCAAAAATTATTAAATTAACCTGTACTTAATTAAAATTGGTAAACAAATCTAAAAACATTCTAAAGAGACTTGAATCTCTTCACCCAAAACAGATTGATCTTTCGTTAGGCAGAATTTTAAGACTTCTTAAAAAGCTTAAAAATCCTCATTTAAATTTACCTCCAACTATACATGTTGCAGGTACAAACGGAAAAGGCTCAACTATTGCTTTCTTACGTTCAATATTTGAGAAAAACAAATTTAAAGTTCACGTCTATACTTCACCACATCTTGTTAACTTCAATGAAAGAATCAGAATTAGCTCGAATTTAATTAATAATGAATATTTAAACTCTTTATTAGAAGAATGTGAATACTACAACAAAAAATGCGAAATAACTTTCTTTGAGATTACAACTGCTGCTGCTTATCTGGCTTTTAGCAGAAATAAAGCAGATATACTCTTACTTGAAACCGGTCTTGGTGGAAAGTTTGATGCAACAAATATAATTAGTTCTACATTTTTTAACCTAATAACACCTATCTCTATGGATCACATGATTTTTTTAGGAAATACAATAAATAAAATAACAAAAGAAAAGGTAGGAATTTTTAAGAATAATGTACCAGCTGTAATATCACCTCAAAATACTGAAGCTATGAGCGTTATTACAAAAGAGGCAAAACTAAAGAATGTTAAACTTTACAGATACAAAAAAGAATGGAATATTTTAAGAACTACAACTAAAAGCTTTAAGCTAAAGATTTTAGAAAACGAGTTGTTGATCCCAATTCCAAAGATGCTTGGAAAGCATCAAATTTTTAATGCAGCCTCAGCAGTCACACTAGTAAAAAAACAAAAAAGATTTAAGCTTAAAGATGGCTTAATAAAGGAAGGAATAGTTGAGACATTCTGGCCAGCTAGAATGCAGAAGTTAGACAAAGGGAAAATCAGTAAATTTTTGGGAGAAAAATTCGAGATTTGGCTCGACGGTGGACACAATATTGATGCATCAAAAAAAATAAAAAAAATCTTAGATAAATGGAAATCAAATAATGTAATTTTAATTGTAGGAATGGTCAACGGTAAAGATCCGAAATCATTCCTTGAAAATCTTATTGGTCTAGCAAAAATTACATTTGCAATTCCAATTAAAAATTGCTGTTGTATTGAACCAAGAAAAATTTCAGAACTCTTCAATAATAAAATTAAAGAAGGTAAATCAATTGATGATGTCATCAAAGAAATAAAACTTAATTTTAAGGAGGGTAAAATCTTAATTTGTGGATCATTATATTTAGCAGGAGAAGTTTTAGATCAAGAAAATTATATAATTAATTAAATATTTTTATCTATCCAACCCAACAGATCAGTTTTTGAACAAAGTCCTACTTTTGTATCAACGTGTTTCCCTCCTTTAAATAATAAGATAGATGGAATACTTCTGATTGAATACTGCATTGCTAACTCTTGATTAGAATCTAAGTCCACTTTAGCAACTACTATTTTTTTTTCGAGTTCGATTGAAAGTTCTTCAAGAATTGGTGCTAACATTTTGCATGGTCCACACCACTCAGCCCAAAAATCAACAATTATTGGGACTCCACTTGACTCAATTGTGTTGCTGAAGTTACTTTTGTTTAAGTTTAATATTTTTGACATAATACCCTTTCTTAAAGTTAATAAAATAATTTTGTTGATAACTCTTTATCAAATTTTATAGGAGTTGCGTTTGGATTATTATAATAATCATTTAGAAAATTAATGTAAACATTATACTGTTCTAGCTGTTTTTTTTGAAAGTCACTCACAACCTTATTTTCAAATTCAAATGAAAAATTGTCTGCTTCCTCCATTGCTGAAGGAATAGTTGTAAACTTTTCTTTTTTCATCGAATTAAATCTATCTGAAATTTTTTGGTGTATCCGTCTAAATACATTTTCTGGTAAAGTTTCAGGATAATTTCTATAAATATGCTTTGCAGCAAAATACTGTAATCTTGGGTCTTTAAATTTTGTTGCAAATTTCCATTTATCAATCCAGTCAACTTTTTCAAAATCATCCATTATAATTTTATCTTGAAAAATAAGATTTTCTGAATATATGGTTTCTTCTTCATACTCATAAACATTCTCGTAAGATTCAGATTCTGATATTAAAATTTTTTTTAAGTTATTTAAAAATCCTTCATTACATAATTTTTTTCTTCTTTTGTTAATTTCATCATATCCAATCTGCTTATAAGGAGATAAATTTATGGAATAACTAGCTTCTAAAATTGAGGGTTGTTTATTGAGCTTTAGTTTTTTAAAACAATTAAAATTTTTGCCATTAAACTTTTTTGTATAATAAATATCTTTTAGCTGCTCCGTCTCCAAAAAAACTATATCCTCCGGATCATATTTTAAATCAAAAGCTAAAAAGTAATTATTATAGACGGGGTGTTCAAATAAATTTGTAGCTAAATATATAAAATGTTTACTAAAAAAATATCCATGAACGGTAAAAAGTCCATTTTCAACAATTTTTTTTACTAAGCTCAACTTGTTTGTATTTTGAAAAAAATTTTTAAATATTGTGGGTTCATTATTTTTTACTAATCTTAGCAAGTCTTTTGTAGCTAAGACATCAGAAATAGCTTCATGTGAATTCTCAACTTTGAAATTATTGACTGAAGCTAAACTCTCTAATTTAAAGATTAATCTTCCCTCATCATTTTTTTCTACATTAATAGCTTTTGGATTAAAGGCATGCGCCATTGTTACAAGATTCAACACATCACCTCTTTTATTTTCTTGTGTACTTGTAACATACGGATACTTAAAAAATTCCCATAGCGCTTGTCTTAAAAACTCTTCATCAAAGTTTATAGAGTTATATCCCAAGAAAATTGATGGTTTATAAAAACTTAGAAAGTTATTTAGCTCCTTGAGCATATAATATGATGATTTTTTTTCTTCTAGTAATTCTGAAATCAATAATTTATTGACTTTCAACGCTCCAAAAGAAGGAACAATATCCGAATTAATCCTTGATTTTAAGTTTAATCTTTTAACTTCATTTAAATTTTCATCAAAACACACGAATCCTGCTTGTAAGATTTGATCAAATCTTGCGGATCTTCCCGTAGTTTCAAAATCATAAATTATATAATACGCCATTTACACCTAGATGATTTTTTTAGCGACCTCTAAGTCTTTAAGTGTTCCTAAATGAAACCATTTATTTGAATCAACCAAACCATAAAGCCTTCCATTTCTTAGAGTTTGATCAAATATTTCTTTCAATGAAAACTTTTTTTTTTTTACTTTTTCTACAATTTCTAAGTTAAGAAGTTGAACACCTGTAAATACAAACTCATTTTCCTTGTGTTTATCAGACATGCATCCAAAAAAATTATCACCATTCAAGAAATGAAAATCACCATTTCCAGAATATCCTACAATATCATTTTTTTTTTTTAAAATCATTAATATATCCATGATTTCTTGATCCCAAAATTTTATCAATTTAGGTAAAACTGGATCTACATTTTCTAGCCAGTAAATATCGCCATTCACGAGGATTACAGGATTACTGTTTTTATATAAATATTTTTTATTGAGAGCATTTAAAAGTCCACCTCCAGTTTCGAGAATTATATCTTCATGTATTAGACTAATTTTATTCTTAAATCTCTTGTCTATGAATGATGCAATTTTTTGAGATAGATGATGTGTATTGATTACTATATTATCTACTTTGAATTCAAACAGTTTTTCAATCAAATTTTCTAAAAGAATCTTTTCATTAAATTTGATAAGTGGTTTAGGTATTGATTTTGTTAGAGGCAACATTCTTTTACCAAAACCGGCCGCAAAGATCATCGCTTGTCTCTTTTGATTAGTCATAACTCTCTTTGTTTTTAATTAATGGTGAAATGAATTCACTCAGGCTTTTTAACTTTTCAAACTTTAAGTTAAGCTTCAGTAATCTTATAACTCTTGGTATATGGTTTAAATATTCATTCTTCTTATCTTTAACAAATAATCTAGAAAAAATACCTAAAACCTTTAAGTGCCTTTGAACAGCTATAATTTTAAACGAGTAAATAAATAATTTTTCATCTATCTTAGGAAAATGTTCAATATAATACTTTATAATTTTTCCTTTTAAGTTTTTTGAAATATCTCTTCTTGCATCCTCAAGTAAAGACATCAAGTCATATACACAGGTTCCAAATAAAGCATCTTGGTAGTCTATCCAACCACATTGACTAATATTTATTTTTTTTTTTAAATAAAATATGTTATCAACATGAAAATCTCTGTGAATAGTAACTCTAGGTAACTTCATCGGAATATCTAACAACTTTTTAAATTCTTTTATAAATTCTTTCTTTTTTTTTGTAGATACAGATTTAGAGTATAATGGTAAAAACCAATCAAAAAATAAATTTACTTCATCTATGAATTTTTTTTTACTGTAAAATTCTAATTCTTCTTTTCTATTTTTTTTATGAAGTGAAATAAGTGTATCTGTAGCTAATTTATAAAGTTTATATTCATTAGAATTGTTAAGTATTTTACTAAATTTTGAATTTCCAAAATATTCCATTAACAATATTCCATCATCTGGAAAAGACTGATAAATTGCTGGAACTCTGATTCCAGATTCGAAGAACAAAGAAGATTTATTGACAAAATTCTCAATGCTTTTTGATCCTAAATTATCGTACATTACAACTTTTGAAGTATTTTTTTGAAATAGTCTAAAATATTTTCTATTTGAAGCATCTCCTGCAAGGAACTGCAGTTTGCTGAAAATTACTTTATTTTTTTTAAGTTTATGTTTAATTAATTCTTTTAATTCTTTCATAAATACTATTTTTGAAGGTAATATTTCCTTGAAAATATATCTTCATATTTAATTTTGACCTATAATCTTCTTCAAACTTAATCTCAATTCTATCATTGGGTAAGTATTCAGTAGCAATTTCAGGCCATTCCATTATTATCATATCATCTAGAGCTTCTTCAAAATCCAAAGAGAAGATCTCTAATTTATTATCTAGTCTATAAAGATCATAATGCCAAATTCTTAGTTCTTCAATTTGATAAATATTTACAAGAGAGAATGTTGGACTTGTAACATTTATTTTTTTTTTTGATATTGAATTTATCAAAAAATCTGCAAAAGTGGTCTTTCCAGTACCTAATGCCCCATATAAGGAAATAAATAATCCCTTTTTAGAATATTTTGAAAAAATATTGGCTATTAGTTTTGTTTTTTTCAAACTAGACAAAACTATTTTTAATTCATCTTTCATTTTAAAAAAAATTTACAATATATTATGCAAATAATATATATTTTAATTAATAATGAATGATTACGAAACTGATGTTTTAATTATAGGTGCTGGACCTGTTGGTTTATTTAGTGTTTTTGAATTAGGTCAACTAGGTATCAAAAGTTGCATAATCGACAGTATGCCCGATATAGGAGGACAATGTACAGCTCTTTATCCAGAAAAACCAATCTATGACATCCCTGCTTATCCAAAAATTTCTGCTGAAAATTTAATCAAACAACTATGTAAGCAAATTGAACCCTTTCAACCAAAAATTATTCTGAATACAAAAGTTCAAAAATTAAAAAAATTAAATAATAGATTTTTAATTGAAAGCTCTAATGGTGAAAAAATATTTGCTAAATGCATTATAATTGCAGCAGGGTGCGGTGCCTTTGGACCAAACAAACCACCCATACCGGATATTAACGAGTATGAGGAAAAGTCAGTTTTTTACTCTGTGACTGATAAGTCCAAGTTTGAAGATAAGACTATCGCAATTGCAGGGGGTGGTGATTCAGCTGTAGATTGGGCTATTGAGTTAAGCAGTTATGCCAAAAAAATTTATTTTATTCATAGAAGAGCCAAACTCAGGGCAGCACCAAATAATGTGGAGATTCTTAAAGATTTATCCAAAAAGGGTAAAATTGAAATGGTTATTCCTTTTCAATTAGAATCACTTAATGGAAAACAAGGATATATTGAATCAATATTACTAAGGGATTTTGAAAATAGACCTAAGCAAATCAAAGCTGATTACTTAATTCCTTTTTATGGACTTTCGTCTGACCTTGGTCCGATTAAAGACTGGGAACTTGATATCTTTGGTAATAGTCTGAAAATTAACCAATCTAGTTGTCAGACGTCTCAATCCGGAATTTTCGCTATCGGTGACATTTGTAATTACAAAGGAAAATTAAAACTTATACTTACGGGTTTTTCTGAGGCTGCAACTGCTGCATACTCCTGTTATAATTTAATTTTCCCAGATAAGGTTCTACATTTCGAATATTCAACTTCAAAAGGAATTAACAAAATTTAGTATCTATATTCATTGTTTTTATAAGGCCCACCAACTGAAACATTTATGTAATCTCCTTGTTTTTTCGATAGTTGTGTTAGCATAGCTCCAATTTTTTCTAGATGAAGCTTAGCTACTTTTTCGTCTAATTTTTTTGGAAGAACATAAACTTTGTTTTCATATTTTTTATGATTCTCCCATAACTCTATCTGTGCGAGAACTTGGTTACTGAAAGAAGCAGACATTACAAAACTAGGATGCCCTGTAGCACATCCAAGATTTACAAGTCTTCCCTCTGCAAGAACTATCAATTTTTTACCATCAGGGAATTCTACTTCATCGACTTGTGGTTTAATATTATTCCATTTTAAATTTCTTAGTGATTCAATTTGTATTTCAGAGTCAAAATGACCAATATTACACACTATACTTCTATCTTTCATTTCTCTCATATGTTCTATTGTAATCACATCGACATTACCTGTTGCGGTAACAAAAATATCTGCTCTAGTTAAAGAATTTTCAATTGTGTTAACTTCATATCCGTCCATTGCTGCTTGTAAGGCGCAGATTGGGTCTACTTCTGTTACTATAACCCTACAACCTGCATTTTTTAAACTTTCAGCTGAACCTTTTCCAACATCCCCGTAACCAGCAACTACAGCTACCTTTCCTGCCATCATTACATCGGTTGCTCTTCTTATACCATCAACTAAGCTTTCCTTACATCCATATTTATTATCAAACTTTGACTTCGTAACGGAGTCATTAACATTTATTGCAGGAACTAAAAGTTGTTTATTTTTTTCCATCTCTACTAATCTTAAAACTCCCGTAGTTGTCTCTTCTGACAAACCTCTAACTTCTTTGAGTTGTTTAGGATATTTGTCATGCATCAATTTTGTTAGGTCTCCTCCATCGTCTAAAATTAAATTAGGTTTCCAATCGTTAGGTCCTCTGATGGTTTGTTCAATACACCACCAAAATTCTTCTTCTGTCTCTCCTTTCCATGCAAAGACTGGTATTCCTTTTTCAGCAATCGCGGCTGCCGCATGATCCTGAGTTGAATATATGTTACATGAACTCCACCTTACTGTTGCACCAAGTTCAAGCAGAGTTTCAATAAGAACGGCTGTTTGAATTGTCATGTGTAAACAACCGGCTATTCTTGCTCCCTTGAGTGGATTTTTTCCTTTGTATTCCTCTCTTAGTTTCATAAGTCCTGGCATTTCTGTTTCTGCAATCGATATTTCCTTTCTACCCCAATCTGACAAGCTTATATCTTTTATTTTAAAATCTCTCATTTTTTTCCTTTCTTTATTCTTTAAGTTATTCTTAAATTATTATTAAAATTCATAAGTTTATTTTTTACTTTTTCATTATTATTTTCTAACATTATGCTATCAGCAAGTTTTTTTGAATCTTTAAAACTTAAAATACTAATAAGCTGTTTAATTTTTAAAATTCTAGAGGTGCTCATAGATAGAATCTTGATGTTCATTCCAATCAATAAAGCCGTGTAAAAAGTATCGCCTGCTATTTCACCACAAACACTTACAGGTATATTGGCTTTTTTCCCAGCATCATTTGTCATTTTTATTAATTTTAGTACAGATAAATGCGCCGGATCATATATTTTTGCAACACTTTCATCTCCCCTATCGATTGCAAGTGTGTACATTGTTAAATCATTTGTTCCAATAGCTAAGAAATCACAATTTTCAGCCAAAGAATCTGCAATTAAAGCTGCTGCAGGCGTTTCTATTAAAACACCCAAGGGCGGAACTCGAGTTTTTTTTTTCTTTTTTGAGTTAATTAGTTTTTGATTTACTTTCTCTATAATCTTTTTGGCTTCTTTTAATTCTGATACATTTGAAACCATAGGTAGCATAATTCTTATATTACCAAAGTCACTAGCTCTTAAAATTGCAGAAATCTGTTTCTCAAAAATTTTTGGAAATGCTAAAGTTAATCTTATAGCCCTAAGGCCTAATGCTGGATTGGGAGAAGGATTAATTAGTTTATCAATGAACTCTACATGTTTATCATTTCCAATATCAAGGGTTCTTATAGTTAAAACTTTTTTTCCTAATTTATGTAGCGAATTTTTTATAAAATTAAACTGTTCTTGCTCGGTAGGAATTGTCTTTCTTTTCATATAGAGGTACTCACTTCTAAAAAGACCAATACCATCTATTCCCTTGTTAAGAGAATTTTTAACTTCCTCTGAGTTATCAACATTTGCTTCTAAATATATTCTTTTTTTATCTTTAGTGTTTGGTATTATTTTTTTAAAAGAGTTTAAATTCATTGACTCTGTTTTTTGGTCGTCTATTTTGTTTTCATATTTTTTTAAGTTTATTATGGATGGATTTCTTATTAAAATTCCATTATTACCATCAAGAATAATTTTTTCTCCATTTCTTATGTCCTTAAGAAGATTTTTTACTCCGACTATTGTAGGAATAGATAAAGATCTGGCAACGATTGCAAAATGTCCCTCTGGACCACCAGCCTCACTCACTAAACCAATAATTGTATCCTTTTTAAAAGATAAAAGGTCAGCTGCGCTTAAATCTTCAGACAAAATTATTTCTTTATTTAAAGAAAAGTTTTTTTTGTAGCTTCTCTTATTCCTTTTGAGATTGTTGATTAATCTTTTACATACATCCTTTACATCTTCAAATCTTTCTTTTAGATATTGGTCTTTTATTCTTTTAAAAACTAATTCATGTTTTTTTAACTCTTCACTTATTGCCACCTCTGCGTTAATTAAATTATTTTTAATACTTTTTGAAGAATCATCAATGAGTGAGGAGGATTCTAACATTGAAATATGTGCCTCCAGAATAGAACCCATTGCTTTATGACCAAAATATTCATTGCTATCGTTTCTTTTAATTAAAGACTTCAATTCCGAGATTGAATTTTCAGTAGCAGTTTTTAGCCTTTTAATTTCAATTGGTATTTCTTTAGGTTTTATTTTATAATTTGGAAAAACCAAGCTTAATTGTTCTTTAATTTTGCAACATCCAATTATTACTCCTGGAGAGACCCCAATTCCTTTGTATATTTTTTCTTTAAAATCGCTTTTAGGTAATTGATCTTCTTCATAGAAATTACCTCTTACTAGCTCAAGCAAAACGTTTAAATCCGATTTCGCATATTTCCCTGTACAAGAAATCAAAATCTCTGAGCCTTTACTTGCAGCTAAAGTCATCAAACCAAGTATCGATAATCCATTAACATTTTTTTTTCCCTTACGCACAATAACTTTAGATTTTAGTTGCGATGATAACTTTACAAACTTTGCTGCAGCTCTAGCATGAAGTCCAAGTTTATTTGTAATTAATATTTTACTCTTAATTGTCTGCAAAATTAACTCTTTGATTCTCCAAAAAATGCTGAAGCAACATTTATATATTTTCTTCCAGAATCCTGAGAAACCTTAATCAATTCACTTAATTTTAGATCTTTTCTTGAGGAGACCATTTTAATTAACATAGGTAAGTTTACTCCAGCTATAACCTCAGTTTGATTTTCCTTTAAAGTAGAAATTGCAAGATTTGACGGAGTGCCCCCAAACATATCAGTTGCTACAATAACACCTTGACCAGAGTTAACTTTTTTGATGGAAGTTAAAATTTTTTTTCTACTTTTTTCCATATCATCATCTGGGTTTATGCAGATCGCTTCAATATCAGTTTGAGAACCAACAACATGTTCTAATGCAACAATGAATTCTTTTCCAAGATTACCATGAGTGACAATTACTATACCAATCATCTTTTTAAATCTCTATGAGCCACATGTATATGAACTAGCTTATTTTTCATTGCTTTTGAAAATCTATCAGCGATCATTACTGACCTATGTATACCACCAGTACATCCAAAAGCAATAGTTACATAGTTTTTTCCTTCATTCAAAAACAAAGGTATAATTTTTTTAAAAAGTTTAATAAATGTCTTAAAAAAAAAATTGAATGCATCCTGATTTTCAATAAATTTAATAATTTTTTCGTCTTTTCCTGTTAAGTTTTTTAAACTTGAGAGGTAAAATGGGTTTTTTAAAAAGCGCATATCTAAAATCATGTCAGCTTCTCTGGGAATACCATATTTATAACCGAAAGACAAAATTCTAATATTTAGTCTCAAGTTTTTATCAATTAAAAAGTTGCCTGAAAGAATCTGTTTTAAGTTTATAACATTTAAATGAGTTGTATCAATAAGATGGTCACATGTTTTGCTTAACGGTTCAAGCCAGATTCTTTCTTGTTTTATAATATCTTTAATTGGTAAGTCTAATTTCAAAGGATGGGGACGTCTGGTTTCTTTATATCTATTAATTATGATATCGGTATCACAATCAAAATATATTAAATTAATTCTAAGACTTTTCTTATATTTTTTAATAAATTCAGCTAATTTTTTTCCGTCAAAATCTCTACTTCTTACATCAATACCTATCGCGAAGCTTCCATCAAACTTTTGATTAATTATGTTCTGCAAGAGTGAGTAAGGCAGGTTATCAACAGCTTCGTACCCTAAATCTTCAAAAATCTTTAAAGCTGAAGTCATACCTGCTCCCGAAAGTCCAGTAACAATTATTACCTTATTTTTACTTTTCAACGTATTCCTCATATAATTTAAATTTTACTTTTGCTACAGCCGAAGCTTCCTTAGCTGATAAAAATATAATCGGTAATTTAATACCCATAATATTTTTTTTCTCGCTTTTCTTAGGTAGTCTGTCTAAATTTTTACTATTTAAATCAATTACAAGCTTTAACTCTATACCTTCAATATATTGAACCTTCATTAAGCCAACCCCTCTTATTTCAATAATTCCTTTAATTTGTTCATCAGGATAAAGAAAGATTTTATTTTTTTTTGAAACACATACAGTTATGTCGTCTGCTATGAGAGTCGCACCAGAATCAATCAGTCTTAAAGCAAGGTCTGATTTTCCTTCTCCAGATTTTCCAATTATCAATATACCATTATTTTCAATTGCAACTGAGGTACCATGAATATTTTTAGAATTTTTCATCAAAGAGTTTATTTGAAGAATCTTCAAATGGCTTTACAACCATTATATTTGTAGAATATGTATTACCTAAATTTGTAAATATTTTTAATTCAAATAATTCGCCTTCTTTAGGTAATTTGTTTAGTTTCGATAACATTATATGGGTGCCACCTGGTTGCATAAAGAAAGAGCTTTTAGCCGTAATTTTTATTTTCTTTATCATCCTCATCTTAGTAATATCATTAACAGTTCTTGTTTCATGGATCATGGCATTTTCAGCAATATTAGATTCAAATCCTTCAATATAAATATCCTCACTAGATTTATTAAAAATAGATATGTAAATCGCTAATGACTTTTGCTGAGGAAAAGGTTGGAAAATATATCCTCCGTGAAAACTCAAATTATTTTCGATTTTCTTTTCACTAAAAACGATGGTCTTTTGACTAAAAAAAAATAGTAAAAGTAAAAAAAACCAATAAAACCTTTTCTTTTTTTTGAAAAATCTCATATTTAATAACTATTGCTATTAATATAAATTATTTTTAAAATTTTTACATGAAAAATGAAAAAATAAGTTTTGCGAGCAGGCAACTTATGAGAAGTAGCAGTAAATGCTACATGGCAACTAAGTTATCTAATCAGAATAAAACAAAGATGGGCTTATCAATAGATGAGACTATCACACCATATGTTACTTTCTTGATGGTAGCCTTTGATTATGATTGTTCGCCTTTAGTATTATTATCAAACCTTTCAGAACACACAAAAAATATCAATGAAAACAACACGATCTCTCTTATGTTTTACGAAGAAATAAAAAACAAAGAATTATTCCAACAATTTCCTAAACGTTATTATCCTAATCCAAAAATATATTATGAAGACCCTATGTCTAGACCTCGCATAACGGTGGTAGGGAAATTAAAAAAAACAAAAAATTCTAATCATAAAAAGCGTTTTCTTTTGAGACATCCAGCCTCAAATTTATATGCAAATTTTAGCGATATGAATATTTATAAACTTCATATTCAAGGAGGTCATTTAACGGGTGGTTTTGCTCAAGTAAATTGGTTTAAAAAAAATGAACTTACAATCAAAGACTTTAAAAATTTTGCAAGTGATGAGGAAAAGATAATTGCACATATGAATGACCATCATCAAGAAAGTATAAATTTATTCTCTAAAAATTTAGTGTTAGGCAAACATAGAAAAGGAGATTGGAAAATTACTGGAATCGACCCTGAAGGCTTCGATATAAGACTAAAAGATAGCCTAAGAAGATACTACTTTGAAAAAAAAATTAAAGATACTTCTGAGCTTAGGAAAATATTTGTAAAGCTACATTATAGAGCCAAAATTTAATTAATGAGCTTCAGACCAGTTTTCTCCAATCCCGATATCAGCTTTCATAGGTACTTTTAACTCTATCATTGGTTCATGCGCAATCTCCATAATTTTTGCTATTTCATATGGTACATTTTTTAACTCTTCAAAAGGCATTTCAAAAATCAATTCATCATGAACCTGAAGTAACATTTTAGTTTTTAATTTTTTAGTTTTTATGTATTCATAAACTTTTATCATAGCTCTTTTAATCATATCAGCAGCACCGCCCTGAATCGGCGCATTAATGGCAGACCTTTCTCCAAAATTTCTTCTTCCTGCTTGTCGGTCGTTTATAAATGGTATGTGTATTTGTCTTCCAAAAGGAGTTTTTACAAAACCATTTTCTCGACATTCACTGATTGTCGAACTCATATATTCTTTAATACCTGGATATTGAGAAAAGTATTTATCTATGTAATCTTTTGCTTCAGAGTTCGAAATATCAAGTTGATTAGCAAGACCATAAGGTGATATACCATAAATTATTCCAAAATTGATAGTTTTTGCTTTTCTTCTTAACTCATCAGTCATTTCATCTTTATTTACTTGGAAAACTTCCATGGCTGTCATTTGATGAATATCATCATTATTAACAAAACAATTCTTTAAGGTTTTAATATTAGCTACATGAGCTAAAATTCTTAATTCAATTTGCGAATAGTCTATTGATACAATTTTAGTTCCATTTTTTGAAATAAAAGTACTTCTTATCTGTTTCCCTTCAATTGTTTTAATCGGAATATTTTGTAAATTTGGATCATTTGAAGACAATCTTCCTGTAATTGTACTAGCCATTCCATATGAGGTATGTACTCTGTTTGTAACATTATTTTTTCTCAAGATAAGTCCGTCACAGTATGTCGTTTTAAGTTTATTATATTGCCTCCAAAGCAAAACTTCCTCAGCAATCTTGAATTTTTGGTTTTTCAATTTTTCTAAAATACTCACATCAGTCTGAAAATTTCCATTTTTTCCTTTTTTTCCGAATGGTAAATTTAATTTATCAAATAAAACCTGGCCAAGTTGCTTCGGAGACCCGATATTAAATTCAACTTTACTGATATCGAATATTTTTTTTCTATATTTTTTATTTTTTTTTCAAATATAAATGACAAATTTTTCAAAGATTCAAAATTAACCTTAAATCCAAATATTTCCATTTGCATTATTATTTGCACAAGAGGTTTTTCAATATAAAAGTAAAAATTATACAAACTATTTGTGATAAGTTCATTTTTTAGTTTTTTCCAAAGCCTAAAAGTTAGGTCCGCATCTTCGGCTGAATAAATTAGTGCTTTATTAATATCAACATAATCAAAAGTTATTCTCCCCTTTTCAATTTTGGTTATCTCAGAGTATTTAATTGTTTTATGATCAAAATACTTTTCAGATAATTCATCTAGTCCATGTCCATGTTTTCCTGAGTTTAGAACGTATGACATCAACATTGTGTCATCAACGTTTTCTGCGTCGATACCTAAGTTTTTTAAAATAATTAAGTCATACTTTATGTTTTGCCCAATTTTTAAAATACTTTTATCATTTAAAATTACCTTTATTTTTTCTACAAAATCTTTGATCTTAATC
This sequence comes from Rickettsiales bacterium, assembly GCA_002691145.1. GTDB lineage: Bacteria > Pseudomonadota > Alphaproteobacteria > Methylaequorales > Methylaequoraceae. Next base: position 69,459 of record NZHE01000014.1, on the reverse strand, counting down.
TGATTAAATTTTTTGTTTAAATCTCCTTTATGTTGAAGAGGAATGTAACATGCCTCGCTATTCTCTAAAGAAATTGCAAAACCTACTAATTTAGCCTCAGTAGGTGATAAACTATCAGTCTCACAATCTATCGAACACACACCAAATTCTTCAACCTTTCTCAACCATATTTCAAGCTCATCAATTTCTTGAATTAGCTTATAATTTTTGTAATTAATATTTTGATTTGAATTGTCAATTGATAGATTATCTAATTCTTTTGTCTCGGTTTTACTTTCTCCCAAATTATTTTTTCCATATTTTGATATAATTTGCGACTTAATTTTTACAAATTCCATCTCATCTAAAAACGAAATTAGTTTCTTAATTTCAAGCGGCTTAAAGAATAGTTTTTCTATATTAATTGGTAATTCAATATCATCTTTCAAAATAACTAACTTTTTTGATAAAATTGCCAATTCACTATTATTTAATATACTTAATCTTCTTTTTTCTTGCTTTATATTTTGTGCTTTATTTAAAAGATTTTCTAATGAAGAATATTCATTTATCAACAAGGCTGCTGTCTTTACTCCGATCCCAGGAACACCAGGTATGTTGTCTGAAGCATCTCCTGCTAAAGCCTGAACATCAATTACTTTTTCTGGACTTACGCCAAATTTTTCTAAAACATCTGACTCTGATAATTCCTTCTTCTTAATTGGATCTAAAATTGTTACATTTTTTTTCATCAGTTGCATAAAATCTTTATCAGAAGTAACAATTGTAACCTTTAAATTATTCTGAAGCGCTGATTTACAATAAGTTGCAATTAAATCATCTGCCTCATATCCATAAGATTCAATCGCAGGTAAATTTAAAATATTTGGAATTCTCTTTATTATTTCAAATTGTGGAATTAAATCATCGGGTGCATCTTTTCTATTTGCTTTATAATCTTTATATATTTTATTCCTAAATGTTTCTCTAGCTGCATCAAAAACAACTGCCACAGCTATTTTTCCTCCGTTTTCTTGTTGAATATCCTCAAGTAATTTTAAAAGCATATTGGTAAATCCAAAAACTGCATTTACTGGAGTACCATCAGATCTTTTCATAAACGGAAGAGCATAATATGCCCTGAAAATATATCCTGAACCATCCACTAATACTAACTTATTCATATATGGATTTTACATAAAATTAAATAAAAATAAATTTTTAAAATTCAAATTATAAATTAAAATGCAGTAGATAAATTATCAAAACGTATGATATATAAAACTTTATGAAAACTGAAAGTGCTATAGAAGTAAAAAACTTATTCAAAAAGTATAAAAATGAAAATAAAATTGCACTAGATAACATAAATCTAACAATACCCTATGGATCTATTTTTGGTCTTCTTGGACCAAACGGTGCAGGGAAAAGTACTTTTATTAATATTCTCGCTGGCTTGGTTACTAAAAACTCAGGTAAAGTCAGAATATGTAATGTAGATATAGATAATAATCCAAAAACTGCGAAAGGCGCAATAGGTGTTGTGCCTCAAGAAATAAACATTGATCCCTTTTTTACCCCTTTACAAGTACTAGACATTCAAGCAGGTTTTTACGCGATCAAGGATGAAAATAAAAAAAGTAAAGAGATTTTAAAAGATCTTAATTTGATTGAAAAAGCTAACGCTTATTCTAGAAGTTTATCTGGAGGGATGAAAAGAAGGTTAATGGTGGCTAAGGCTTTGGTTCATCAGCCCCCAGTCTTAGTACTTGACGAACCAACAGCTGGTGTAGATGTCGAATTAAGGAAAAAACTTTGGTTCTACATAAAAAAGTTAAATAAAAAAGGCATGACTATAATACTAACAACACATTATCTTCAAGAAGCTGAAGAATTATGTAATCAAATAGCTATCATAAATAAAGGAAAAATTGTAGCCTGCAATACAAAAGAAAAACTTTTAAGTATGATTAATACAAAAACAATTTTGATTGAGTTGGTCTCAGATTTATTCAAGCTACCTAGTGATTTAGAACCATTTTATATATCCCAAAAAAAAAATATTATAACGTTAAGATATAACAAAGATAAAATTCATGTTGGAAAGATAATTAAAATACTTAATAGCAATAATTATGAAATTAGAGATATATCTACAAAGGAAACAGATTTAGAAGAAATATTTTTAAAATTATTAAATTAATACACTTAAATTAGTTGAATAAAAAAGTAAAAAGACTATTCTAAATATGTATAATTTAAGTTCGATGTTCAACAATGAGTATTAATAGCTACAGAAAATTTTTTATTTTTCTTTCACTTTTAATTTTTCTTAGTTTTGTAAAAAACCTAGATAGCAATGAAATTGTTCAAGACAAAAATGGAAATTATTTTCTAATAAAAAAAGATGGCACCTACAAAAAGCTACCACCACCGAAACCTGGGCATAAATATATTTTAAAGAAAAAAGAAAAGTATAACAATATAAAAAATAAATACAAAACTGTTAAAAAGAACAAAAAAATAGATACTAGAACCGCAAAAACACAAAATCAAAAAGGTAATAGAGATCTTAAATAACTAACTTAGACCTAGAAAGGTTAATGACAAAAGTAACTTTTTCAAATCACGAATTAGATAGATTTTTATTAATTGGAGAAAATAATCAATACATTGTTGATAGAATAAACCCTTTGATAAGGGCATTTAAAAGAAAAAAATCTTTAGCCATATTCAGTACTATCAGAATAAAGAATAAAACGACTACTGTAAAATTAGGAGATTTCCCAGAATGTTCTTTAGATGAAATTTATGCAAAGTTCGAGGTAGCTCAGAAAATTTCAAAAAATGGAAACAATCCTAATCTTGTTTTTAATTCTTTTAATGATTTTTCTGAACTTAATAGTAATAATTTAAATAACCTTAGTTTACGGAAAATTTTAGAAATTTTTCTGCAAAAAAAAAAAAGCGGAAAAAAATATAGCAATGATATCAAAAATAACTTAAAAAATAATCTTAAAGACTTTTATTATGAACCAATTACAAAACTAACTTTTAAAGTTATTAATAATAATAGCAAAATCTTACTTCAAAAAAAAAAATTGCCACAGCTAAAAATTTTCTCAATTACTTGCAAACAATTTTAAATTTTTCTGTTAATAATAATATTATAAAAGAAAAAGATGAACCAATTGAACTTATAAATAGAATAAAAAGCTTAAAAAATAAGATTAAACCAAAAACAAAAAATAAAACATCAGAGTTGCGAACAGTTTTAGTTGCATTAAAAAACTTAAATAAAACGGAATTACTAGAAACCTTAAAATTTATAAAAAAAATAAAAAATGAATTTAGAGAATAAAAAAAAATTATGGAAAATAATTCAAAAAAAAGGTGACGAGCTAAAAGGAAGACTTGCTCCGCATCTATCACATCCAAAAGGAAGAAATTCCTATGCGCACGTTTGTCAGATGGTCAAACAAAAATTTAATAATTCTTATAAAGAGATTTCTGATGAGGAGTTTGAAAACGTAAAATTTTTCATCCAAGATATCAAAAATTAAATTATAGGAGCAAACTTTTTATAGGGAGTTGCAGCTTGCTCCTTAGTAACCTGAATTAAGGAAGGAATGTATAAATGCAGCAAATTTTGTACCAAACTAAAATTATCAATGAAATTAATTTTTAAATATATTTGTGTAAATGGAAAATTTTGATTTAACATATGCCGCACTTCTATTTCCAGCAATTCCACTTATGATGATCTCTTTTGGAAATAGATATTCATCGCTTAGTATTTTAATAAGAAAGATCCATGATGAGTTTATAAATAAAAAAATTACCTCAAAAGATAAATCTGCATCTCGATATCTTTCTCAATTAAAAATTCTTAGTAAAAGATTAAAATTTGTTAAAGCAATTCAAACAATTTCAGCATTTGCATTTCTTTTTAATCTTTTATCAATATTAATAGGTATATTTAACAACAGTTATATTCCTGGACTTTTGTTTGTTTTTGCCTTGATATTCTTCTGTGTTGCTATGATTCTATTCATGGTTGAGATTCAACTGAGTAGTATCGCACTCCAAAAGCACATTGAGGACTTAGAAGAAATTTAATAAAAGAATTATAATGAGTTTAAATTTTTTTTCAGAATTGAATAAGCACCCAAAAGGTTTATTCGTATTATTTTTTACAGAACTCTGGGAAAGATTTAGCTACTACGGAATGCGCTCCATATTGGTTTTATATCTAATTTCTGAAGCAGAGGGTAAAAATCCAGGTTTAAACTGGACAAATACTGAGGCTATAAAATTATATGGCTGGTATACAGCTTTAGTATATTTTTCGTGTGTACCCGGTGGATTGATTGCCGACAAGTTCCTTGGCATGAAAAGAGCAGTAAAGTTAGGTGGTTTTCTTCTGTGCTTAGGACATTTGTTATTAGCTTTTGAGGGATTATATTTCTTTTATTTTGGTCTTTCTTTCATAATATTTGGGATTGGTCTTTTAAAGCCCAGTATCTCCTCTCTAGTAGGAAATTTATACAAAACAAAGGATGGAATTATTGATCAAGGATTCACAGTCTTTTATATTGGAATTAATTTTGGAGCTTTATTAGCAAGTTTACTTGTTGGATATATAGGTGAGACATTTGGTTGGCACTACGGGTTTGGTATTTCAGGTATAGGTATGATTATTGGACAATTAGTTTTTATAAAAGGTTCAAATTTTATTTCAGAAAATCGGACAAAAGATATAAACATCAAGATAGATTCTTTAAAGTTTTCTAAGATTGAAAAAGATAGAATAAAACTTCTATTTATCTCATTTATAATAATTATTGTTTTTTGGGCATCTTTTGAACAAGCAGGAGGCCTTATGAACATTTATGCTTTTGAAAAAACAAATAGAACTATCTCATGGTTAAGTAACTGGACAGTTCCAGCTGGTTGGTTTCAATCCATTAACCCAGCTTTAATAATCTTATTGGGAATACCTATTTCTCACTTTTGGCTTAAGCGTAAGGTAAATAAAAAAGAATGTTCAGCCTTGTTCAAAATGAGTGTTGGATTGATAATAATGGGGCTTGGGTTTGTTTTTATGTTTTTCGCTGTCAAAGAATATGAAATATTTGGTAAATCTGGTATGTATTGGTTATTTTTAGCATATCTCTTTCACACAATTGGAGAACTTTGTGCTTCACCTGTAATCCTCTCATTTATCACTAAATTATCACCTCAACGATTGATCTCAACAATTATGGGCTTATACTTTGCAATGATGGGGTTTGGTAATAAAATTGCAGGAGTAATTGGTCAGTATTCACAAAATCTCGGAGAAGCAGAGACCTTTATTTCAATAACACTATTTTGCACAGTTTTTGGAAGTGTTTTAATAGTATTAAAAAAAATTTTAAATAGGCTATCTCATAACGCCGAAAAATAAAAATTGCGTCCGTAGCTCAATTGGATAGAGCATTTGATTTCGACTCAAAAGGTTATAGGTTCAAATCCTTTCGGACGCACCAAGGTTTAGTACTAAGTAACCTTTTTCTTTAAGCCATAATCTGTCTTGATTATAATCCGGTTTAAATCTCCTTACTTCTCTCCAAAAATACTTTGAGTGATCAGGCTGAATCAAGTGACATAACTCATGTATAATTACATAGTTTATTACTGAAATTGGAGCCATTATCAACCTCCAATTAATTACAATATTTCTTTTATTAAAATAACAGGCCCCCCATTTGGTTCTGAGCTCTTTTACTTCTAACTTATCAAAGTCTATTTTTGTTTTACTTGACAAACAATTGACTCTGTTCTCGATAAAGTAGTGTGCTTCGATTTTAAGCCATTTGGTCAAAGCAAGATTAGCAGACTTTTCTGAATTACAGAAAATTATTATTTCTGTTTCATTCAATAAAATTTTATTCTTTTCATTTTTAATAAATTTTACAGCTTTCTCCTCTCCTTTAAATAAAATGATATTTTCGTTTATTTTTTTTTTTTAATTCCTTGATCCTATTTTTTTGAAAATTTATTTTTTTTTGTATCCATTTATTTTTTTTTTTTAAAATTTCATTTATCTCGTCATCTTTTATTTGAAAAGGGCATTTAAAAAATAATCTTCCTTCCTTTATAATTAGACTTACTGTTCTTCTTTTGCTTTTTTCAATAAAAATTTCAAAATCAAACGCAAATTTATTCTTATTTAATTCAAGATTTTTTTTCTTAATAAATTTATTTAAAAACTTTTCAATAAAAATCTTATTTCCCCAAGTACATAGTTTTATAATTTTTTTGTTTCTCAATCATAGATAATGAACCATGACTAATTCTTTTCCAATTATCTTTTATTAGTTTTTGAAAAGGAACACCTGTTAAATATGAAATAATACAATTTATTGATCCGGCATGAGCAACGATAAAAGTATCATTTGAATCTCGTATCTTGTCATCACAAAATGAGCCTAATCTTTTAAAAAACTGTGAGTTGGTTTCTCCATTTGGTATCTGATAGTTCATTAAATTCTTTTCCCAAGTTTTTATCTGAAGCTCAGGAATTTGATTAAAGTTTTTCATTTCCCAATCACCAAAATCTAATTCTTTTAATCTATCATCTTTTTCATAGCCAGTGAAAATCTCATCAGCGAGTTTTACACATCTCTTCAAAGGACTTACAAATACTTTTAAATTATTAAAATCTATACCTTCTTTATTAATTTTTTTTTTTATATCTTTGACCTCTTTATAGAAATCCTTACTCACATCAACATCTGACTGTCCATAAAAAATGTCGTTGTCAATATCTAAAGTGGTATGTCTAAGTAGATAAATTTTCAATTTAAGAAATCAATTAAATTTTAACTAGAATTATCAAATAATTATTCATCTAAATTTCTATATTCTGCATCAATTACTTTATCTTTTTTTTTAGTCATATCCATTTCTTCGGTCTTAAATCTCATAAACTCAAAATTATAATTTGCTTCTGGAAAAAATCTCGTTATGAGAAATCTTAGGGGTTTCATAAGAAATAATAAACCAATTAAATCTGTACAAAATCCTGGTATAATTAACAAAATACCACACATTCGTCTGATTAACCATTCCTTTGGATCTCTTGAAATAGAGGACAGAGTTCTCAAATTTCTATTGGGAAAAAATAACCACAACCCCAAAATACCAGAAACCAGAATAAAAAGTAAAGTATTAGCAAAACCTAAAATATCTCCAAAAAAGATAAAGGAAATTATTTCAATAAAAGGCAAGAAAAATAATAATTTAATTCCCATATATATATATATACATCATTAATTATAAAAAAGTATAGACTATGGATTTTTTTTTAAATATTTATAATAGTAGTGAAATGGCTTCAAAATTTTTACTAGCATCTTTATTTGGAAGTATGCTTTTTTTCTCTGTTATAATTGCTCCAAGTGTTTTTAAAGTTCTAGATGAAAAAAATGCTAGAGCATTTTTACGTTTAGTATTCCCTAAATTATACTTATGGGGAATTTTCTTTAGCTTATTTATTATATTTTTTATTTTGCAAAGTAGCCTTATAAATCAGATTATAGCAATCATTATTTTAGTTGGTTTCGTCTTTAGCAGACAGGTTTTAACAATAAAAATAAATGATATTTCAGATAAAATGAAAACAGATAAATCATTAATAAAAAAATTTAATTATTTACATAACACAAGTGTAGCAATTTTTTTGGTTCAACTGGTCCTATTGATTTTTTTATTCTTTAGTGTTTGAATCATGTAACTCAGTTAAAAGTTTGTAATTAACGAAAGAAGGTTTTACTTTGGAAAGATTTAAGAATCTAAAATGCTTCTTCGGTTCTCCTAAATCGGAGATAACCATCAATGCATTTTTAAATTTCTCCTGAATTGAATATCGAGAAGGTGTTACTATAACATTTATATTTGCACCAACTGCAGACTCATAACCTCTTGGTGAATTTTCAATAGCTATGCATGATTGAGCAGGTAATTTTAATTGGCTTAAAGTCCATAAATATATATCGGATGACGGTTTTTTATGTGGCGTGCACTCACCGTGAGCTATAACTTCAAACCAATCAGATGGTTCCATATTTAAACCTTTTCTAAACAAATCTAAAATACTTTTTTCTGTTGTAGATGAAACAAGAGCTAGTCTTATTTTTTTGCTTTTAAGTTCGTTTATCAATCTAAGCACACCTGGTCTCATTTTTATTTTCTCATTAAGTAAATAATCTTCAAATATTTGACTTTTTGAATCATGTATTGATTTTATGTAACTTGATAAATTTTTAAATTTCAGCATTTCCGGCCATGCTCGTTCCATGTAGTGTTTAATTCTTTCTTTTCCACCCTCAATTAAAGTTAGTTCTTTATAAATTGCTTCATCCCAGAACCAATCAAGTCCAAATTCCTTAAAAGATTCATTAAAAGCTAACCTGTGAAATTCTTCACTCTCTGCTATTGTTCCATTTACTTCAAATAATACGGCACTAAGTTCCATCTTTGATTTTCTTTATTAAGTTAGATGTTGATTTTCCTTTTTCATAATTAATTAACATGACTTTACCATTCCATGAACGTGATTCTTCAAAACCTACCACATCTTTTAATTTATAATCTCTACCTTTAAAAATTATTTTAGGTTTTAAACTTTTTATTAACTTTAAAGGCGTTAAGTCATTAAAAACTATTATCATATTTATAAAAGAGAAATTTGAAAGCATTAATATTCTCTCATTTAAGTTGATTATTGGTCTTCCCTTCCCTTTAAGCTTTGAAATAGAACTATCACTATTTAAACCAAGAATAAGGAAGTCACAATTTCTTTTTGCTTCTTTTAAATAGTTTAAATGCCCGGAGTGTAATATGTCAAAACAACCATTAGTAAAGCCTATTTTCTTGATATTTAATCTCAAAATTTTCTTTTTAGCATCTTCTAAATTATATAACTTACTTTGAGTAGTACTTTCTCTAAAAACTTCTTCATAATTGACACTTGCAGTACCAAGTTTTCCAACAGCAACACCTGCAGCGGTATTTGCAATTTCACAGGCCTCTTTTAGTTTCATACCTTTAGTGAGAGCTAATGATAAATAGGCTGCAACCGTATCCCCAGCACCGGAAACATCATAAACTTCAAGTGCTCTTGATGATAGATGAAAAGTTTCATCTTTTGTTGAAATCAAACTCATTCCTGATGAGCTTCGAGTAGTAAGTACCGCTTTAAAATTAAACTTTTTTATTAGATTTTTTGAAAGTTTTTCAACAAGTTTATTTTCAGAAACTTGATTTTCTTGGAGAACGTCTGAAGCAGATAATAACTCTTTAAAATTTGGTGTAATAATAGAAGCATTAGAATACAAAAAAAAGTTCTTTTTTTTGGGGTCAATAATTGTTGTTTTATCTCTAGAGTTACAAAAATTTATTATTTTTTGTAAAATGTTTGAAGTTAAGATTCCTTTATCATAATCTGAAATTACAAGGATATCGAAATCATTAATTATTTGTTTAAAAGTTGAGAAGACTTTTTTTTCAATGGTATTGGAAATTTCATTTTTTTTTTTCTTCGTCTACTCTGAGAATTTGTTGTTGTCCAGACATAAATCTTGTTTTTTTTGTAGTAATCCTGCTAGCGTCCTCCACTAATTTCGGTGTTAATTTTTTGTGTGTTCCAATTAATTTCCTTATAGTTTTGCCTGCTTGATCTTTTCCAATTACAGATAGAAGTGTGCATTTGGCTCCACCCGATATGATATTTCGAGCGACATTTGCGGCCCCACCGAGAACAAATCTTTCTGAACCAAATTTAAAAATTGGTATCGGCGCTTCCGGGGAAATTCTGTCTACATCTCCTATTACATAGGAATCAAGAATAACATCTCCTATACATAAGATCTTTGATTTTGAAAAATCAGGTCTCATAATTTAAATTTCTTTTATTTTTAGTAACTTATCAAAATATTCTATGGTTTTCTTTAATCCAATTGTCCTATCTATATTAGGTTCCCAATTTAAATTTTTTTTTGCCTCTTCAATATTTGGACACCTCTGTTTTGGGTCATCTGCAGGTATCTTTTTGTATACTATCCTTGATTTGCTATTTGTTAACTCTATGATTTCTTCTGCTAAATATTTTACAGTTATTTCGTTTGGGTTTCCAAGATTGATTGGACCTGAAAAATTTTCTTTATTCATCATAAGAATCATCCCCTTAATTAGATCATCAACATAACAAAATGACCTAGTCTGATGACCATCACCATAGACAGTTATATCATTATTTTTTAGAGCCTGAACTATAAAGTTTGATACAACTCTTCCATCATTAATTTGCATTCTTGGACCAAAAGTATTAAAAATTCTTATCACTCTTATATCCAGAGAATGTTGTCTTTTGTAATCCCAAAAAATAGTTTCAGCGCATCTTTTTCCCTCATCATAACATGCTCTCGGGCCATTAATACTTACAGCACCCTTGTAAGATTCTTTTTGTGGGTGAACTTCAGGGTCACCATAAATTTCAGACGTTGAGGCTTGAAGAATTCGTGCTCCAGTCCTTTTTGAAAGGCCTAGCATATTGATTGCTCCATGAACACATGTTTTTATGGTCTGAACTGGGTCGTTTTGATAGTGAATAGGGGAAGCCGGGCAAGCTAAATTATAAATTTGGTCCACCTCTAAATAAAGAGGAAAGGTTATGTCGTGCCGTATAACTTCAAAATTTATATTATCTATTAAACTCAAGAGATTTTGTTTTGTACCGGTATAAAAATTATCGCAACAAATTACATAATTACCTTCATTAATCAGTTTTTCACAAAGAAAAGAACCGAGAAAACCCGCTCCACCTGTTATAAGAATTCTTTTTTTTTTCATTTTAAAAATATCTCAATTTTTTTTTTCTCTTTCTCATTCAAGAAAAAACTAGTCTCCTCAAATGAAGGTGGACCTAAATAAATAGTTGGGTTGTTGCTAAAACCAAAGTTTTCTAAAGGAATGCCTAAGATTGAATCAAATTTGTTATTGCCATTTTCATCGTGAAAAATTGCTACCGAATATTTGCCGTTTGCTAAGTTTTCAATTTTTGCACCCTCATTTAAAATGAGTTCAGTTTTTTTTTTTCAAACCTAAAAATTTTCCCTCTTGTTTAGGAAAGTTATTTTTATCATTGTATAATGCAATGTGCATAAAGCCATCAATATTCTTGATATTTTTTATAATTATTAACAATTCTCCTGAGAAAACAAAAGAGAAATTAAATATTAAAAAAAAAAAGTTATTAAATTAAAAAACATTTATATAATAATACCGATAATACTTTATTTGAGATAGTATTGAATAAAAAAAGCTTATAGACATATGTATAAAAAAATTAAACTAATATTATTCTTCTTCTCATTGATTTTTTTTTCCTCCCATCTATTTGCAAATGATAAAAAGTATATTAATGCAACTGATTTAATTAGGTCGTCTAATTCAGCTTTAAAAATTGTTGCGTCAAATGAAAACTTGAAATTTTTTAAACAGTACCTCCGAAACGCAAAAGCAGTTCTAATTTTTCCACAGCTGATTGAGGGTGGATTTTTTTTTGGAGCAAAAGGAGGCAACGGCGTCCTAATGATAAAAAAAGGAAAAAGTTGGACAGGTCCTTTTTTTTATACAATGGGAGGTATTAGTCTTGGATTACAATTAGGTGTTAAGACTGGGGAATTAGTTATGACTGTAATGTCATATCGAGGTCTAGAATCCATTCTAAAAGAAAGATTAAAATTTGGAGTTGACATAGAAAGTGCTATAGCTACAGAGGGTATGGGTCTTTCTGCTGATAGTACAGTTAGACTAGCTGACGTATATACATTTTCAAATAACGCAGGTTTATTTATTGGTGGTTCTTTTGATGGCTCATACATTCAGCCAAGAAATGACTTCAATCTGGCACTATTCAAAAAAGAATTTAGCTCAGAACAAATTCTTAATAGTCAAGAACTACATCAATCCGCTCAAAATATAATTAATACCCTAGAAGAGATCACTGATTAGATGAAAGATAAGACTTTGAGGTCACAAGTTGCACTGGTTTTTTGTGGACACGGCTCAAGTAGCAAGCTTTACAAATTAGATTTTCTAAATTTTATTAACAAGATAAAACAAAAATTTCCTAATAATAAAATCTTCTACTGTTTCATTGAAAAAGATAGCCCCATGATAAAAGATTGTTTATCTGAAATTTATTTTAAATTTAGTAAAATTATTATTATTCCGTTATTAATCTTTCAAGGAAAACATTATCAAGAAGATATATTAAATAATATTTCTACGTTTAATAAGCAAAAAAAATCAAAAATTATAGTTGCTAAGAATTTAAAATTAGGCAAAAAAGTTGCATCAATAACTGAGTTCCATATTAAGACACAACTTAAAAATACTGAAAGTTCTTTATTAATCCTCTTATCAAGCTTTAGCAAAAAAAGATCTGTTTATAGTAGTATATATTATTACTCTAAATTATTATTAAAAAATTTAAAATTTAATGGTTGCCTAATTGGTTCTTTCGGTAATGAAAATTCAATAATCAAAGAAATTAAAAAAAAAAAGAAGTCAAAATATTTCTACATCCTATATTTCTCTTTAACGGATTTTTATATGACTCTATAGTGAAAAAATTTACAAAAGAATTTAAAGAGAGGCTTTTTGTTGTTGAACCGTTTCTTCAAAATGAACACTTTTTTTATTACGTATACAAGAAAGTTAGTTTAATTCTTCAAAGAGGATAAAATTTTTTTTATTTGGGGAACTCTAGAAAGTTCTGCGTAATCAAAAACCGTTTTTCCAGAATAGTCATTAATTCCAAGATTATTGTCAAATTTAAGTAATTCAATAACAGCACTTAGGTTATTTTCCTCAACTGCAATCATCAAAGCTGTTCTTCCGATTTGGTCTTGAAAGTTTATATTTGCACCATTTTTAACAAGAAGTGGTACAAAATTTTCCCTACTTATCAAGACTGAATAAATTAAATAGGAAATTTTATTTAAAATTGTCATATTTAAATTTGCTTTGTTTTCTATAAGTAAAAAAAACATCTGTTCATTATTATTTTTAATTGAGTATGCCAAGGGTGTAAATTTATCAAAATCGTATTCATTTACACTAACACTGCCTGAATCCAATAAAGCTTTTACTCTCTCATAATTATCCTCTCTAAGAGCTGAGTAAAACGTGAGCTCTGGAAAAACATCGCTTTCAATAATTGCTTTAATTTTTTGAGGAAGAATTATGACAAAAAAAAATGGCAATATTTTCAACTTTTGCATATATATTATTTTATATAATAATTTGAATGAAAACTACGTTTTGAAAAAAAAAATTTACTTAGTTGAAATTAATGGCCATGAGATATTAGATTTAACGATTGAGACAATTGATATTGTAAAATCTTCTAATTATATTCTCGTTGATGACAGATTTAATAAAAAATTCATAAATGATTTACAATTTCTAAACAAAACCTCCTCATTAAAAATAGTAAAAAATGAAGAAGAATTCAAAAAAGTTACATTAGAGTTATTTAAGAAAAATAACTCAATAATCTATTTTTTTTCAAACCTTACTCCATTTATTAGTTCATTAAACTCAAAAATTAGCTTTTTTGAGCAAAAAAAAATTCATTGTTTTTTTTTAAATCAAACATTAGAAATATTAAATATTTTTAATAAAAGTAATTTCTCTCTAACAGACAGAAGAAAAAATTCAACTCTTGATTTTTTTCAAATAAGTAAAATATCAGATATAGCCTTTTTAATTAAAAAAAGTAACAAGGAAAAAGTTATTTTTGTGTTAAACAATACAATACTATTTAAATCAAAAGATCTAGAAGAGCTAAATCGTAACAATAACTTTAAAATTTCTTTTGTAACTAATAAAAATAAACTCCTCAGTCTAAATAAAAATTTAACGAAAAAAACCTATCTAAAATATTTTATCTTTGAGCTCAATGAATAGATTTAGACCCAATATATATAAAAATCTGATACTTATTTTCATAATCTTAGGTTCTCTTTATCTAATTAATATGGGTATCAAATTAGCCAATAAATCACAAACAGAAAGTTCAGAAACAATTAAGCTTGGAGGTTCATTTTCTCTAGTAGATCAATTCAACAAACAATTCAATTCTATAGAAAAAAAAAATATAAACTCATCTATTTTGGGTATACATATTGTCCAGATGTTTGTCCAATTGATTTAATGAAGTTGAGCAGGATACTTGATAACAATGAACAAATATTATCCTTTGTGCTTCCGATTTTTGTTACTTTAGACCCTAACCGTGATAAACCATTGATCTTATCTGACTATTTATCTAATTTTAACAAAAATATAGTTGGGTTAACTGGTACGGAAGAACAAATAAAAAGAGTACTCAAAAATTTTAAAATTTACAAAAGAAATCATAAGGTCTCGAAAGAAGATATAGACTATCTGATTGACCATACTTCTCTTTTTTATCTTTTAAATGAGAAAGATGAATACGTAAAACATTTTAGTAGGAACAATTTTAAAAATGACTTTTTAAAATTTTATCAAAATTTATAAATTAAAACATATTTTCAATAAGTTTCTCAAATAGATTATCCTCTTTCTTTTTCTTTAAATCTTGAAAAGTTCTGCTGTTTTTTTTAATTACTAACGTATTGGCGACTAATTTTTTGACAGGCTTATTTTTGTGAGCTTTAAGCATAAACTCTCTCCATAATATGGCAGGAGCATTGCCACCCGTAATTTTTTTCATCGGTGAATCATTATCATTTCCAAACCAGACTCCAGCTACCATATAAGACGAAAAACCTACAAACCATGCATCTCTCAAAGATTGACTAGTACCGGTTTTACCGGCAATAGGTCTATCAATCTTAGCCTTTCTACCAGTTCCATTTGCAATCGTTTCAGTTAATAAATAAGTCATATCTTGTGTTATTTTAGGCTCTAAAATTTTACCAGGCCCAAATCCTCTTCTTAAATATAATAATTCTCCATCAAGGTTCTCAATTAATCTTACTCCATAACTCCAAACCCCTTTACCTCCGTTTGCAATTACATTGTATGCATTTGTAAGTTCTAGGAGATTAACTTCTGAAGTACCTAATGCTAGTGATGGTGAATTTAGTATCTTACTCTTAATTCCCAGAGATTTAGCTTTTTGAATAACATTTTCTCTACCAGTTTTTTCGGAAATTTTGACAGCTACAGTATTAATTGACTTTGAAAATGCTTCTGTAATAGAAATTTCACCTAAAAACTCTTTTTTATAATTTTTAGGTGACCAGTTATCAATAGATATTTCTGAATCCTCAATAATTTCATCTGGACTCATTCCTTTTTCTAAAGCGGCAAGATAAACAAAAAGTTTAAAGGCAGAACCTGGTTGTCTCTGAGCTTGTGTTACTCTATTAAATTGAGAATCACCATAATCTCGTCCACCAACCATTGCAAGTACGCCTCCTTTTAAATCTAAAACAACTATTGCAGATTGATTGGCTGAAGGAAATTGCTTTGATATTTTTGATAGGGATTCCTCAGCTTTTCTCTGTAATTCAATGTCCAATGTTGTTCTTACAATTAAATCTTCATTTATTTCACCTAAATATGATCTTACTCTTGGTAATAACCAGTCTACAAAATATCTTGAACTTTTAGGGGGCTCAGAAATATTTTTAAAATTACTAACCTTTGTAAAACTCTCATATTCTTTTGACTTTATCGTTCCATTCAAAGCCATATTATCAAGTACCTTTTTAGTTCTTTCTTCAGATAATTTTGAATTAGAGATCGGATTATATTTTGATGGAGCTTTCAATAAACTGGCTATTAAAGCACATTCATACAAATTTAAATCTTCAACTTTTTTATTAAAATATTTTTCTGAAGCAGCTTGCACTCCATACGTTCCCGAACCTAGATAAACTCTATTGAGGTAAATACTGAAAATTTGTTCTTTTGAAAATCTAAATTCAAGCCACAAACTTAAAATTGCTTCATGAACTTTTCTAGTAAGAGAACGTTCAGGTGTTAGAAATAGATTCTTAGCTAATTGTTGCGTAATTGTACTTCCGCCTTGAACAATTTTGCCAGCTTTAAAATTTACTACTAAGGCTCTAGCAATTCCTTTTAAATCAATTCCAATATGTTCAAAAAATCTTCTATCTTCGGTGACAATCACTGCATTTACTAAATTTTCTGGCAACTGTTCAAATCTGATTGATTGTCCATAAATATCACCAAAAGAAGCCAATATTCTTCCTTCTCTATCTAAAAAAGTTATACTCGGTTGCCTTGTAATTTGAATTGATTCAGTTTCAGGAAGATTTAAAAGAGCCCAAATAACTGTTCCACCTACGATCAGTGTAAACCATATTGAAAGAACCAAGAACCATCTAAAAAAAAATGGTATTCCAAAGAAATTTTTTGTCATAAAGTTTAAATTTTTTTATTCTATACATCCAGATTTACGACTTTCTGAGCATTACTTTGGATAAAATCTTTTCTTTTTTCAACATTATCTCCCATTAGGTCTTCAAATATTGCACTTGCTCCTTGTGCCTCTTCAACAGTAACTTTCAATAATGATCTAAACTCAGGATCAAGAGTGGTTTCCCAAAGTTGCTCAGGATTCATTTCACCTAGTCCTTTATATCTTTGAAAAGTAAGTCCTTTTTTTCCGAAATCAATCATTTTATCAACCAAATTTAAAGGACCCTGAATTTTAATCTTTTCGTCTCCCGCTAACAATATATTGGTTGATAAGAAATACTCTTGCAGAAATTTGGTGGTTTTATCAACAGAATCAAACTTACCATTTCTAATTTCCTCCACATTTAAAGTAAACTTTTCTTCTACATCCCTATATTGTTTAGAAAATACAAAATTTCCATGATTATCGATATTTTTTTTCCAACCTTTCTCATGTTCATTTTCTAAATAATTTAATCGTTTTACAACGTACTCTAAAGAATCGTCAATTTTTTTTTCAGATTGGAGCGTTTGGGAATTTAAAATTCCTGATATGGCAGATTGCTCTAAAATTTTATAAAGACCTAAGTCATTTGTTGCTATATTTTTTAAAAAGTTTGATACTTCTAAAGATTTTTTGTAAATTTCAAAAAGTTCCACCCCTGTAATCTGAGTACCATCATCTTTATTCAAAATACAAGACTTAGTTACATCGTCTATAATAAAGTTTTCTAATTCTTGATCATCTTTTAAATACAGATTAGATTTTCCTTTTTTTATTCTGTAAAGCGGAGGTTGCGCAATATAAAGATAACCTTTACTTATTAGTTCCTCCATCTCTCTGTAAAAAAATGTAAGAAGAAGAGTTCTTATGTGTGAACCATCAACATCTGCATCTGTCATTATTACAACCTTGTGGTATCTCAGATTTTCTATGTTGAAATCATTAAAGTAACCAGCGCCCAAAGCTTGTATAAGTGTACCTATTTCGGCTGAACTTGCAATTTTATCTCTTCTTGATTTCTCGGTATTCAAAATTTTACCCTTTAAAGGTAGAACAGCCTGATTTTTTCGATTCCTGGCTTGTTTAGCAGAACCACCAGCAGAATCTCCTTCTACTATAAAAATTTCACATTTTGAAGCATCTTTTTCTTGACAATCAGCTAGCTTTCCAGGCAAAGAACTTATTTCCAACGCAGAATTCTTTCTAGAGACCTCTCTTGCTTTTCTCGCTGCTTCCCTTGCAGAGGCTGCTTCATAAATCTTGGTTAAAACATTTTTACTATCCTTTGGATTTTCTTCGAACCATTGGGATAATTTGTCAGACACAATAGATTCTACCGCAGGCCGAACTTCTGAAGAAACGAGTTTATCTTTAGTCTGAGAAGAAAATTTTGGATCGGGAACCTTTACCGAAATAACACACGTCAACCCTTCTCGTGCATCATCACCAACTAAATTAATTTTTTCTTTCTTTGAAACAGGATTTTGAGAAACCACAGAATTAATGGTTCTTGTTAAGGCTGCTCTAAATCCTGCTAAATGTGTTCCACCGTCTCGCTGAGGTATATTATTTGTAAAAATTAGACAATTTTCATGAAAACTATTATTCCATTGCAAAGCAACCTCAACCTTTATTTCATTAGCCTCCCCTTTAATAAGAACAGTTTCACTAATTAAAGATTGTTTAGATTTGTCCAAAAAGTTTATGTATGCCTTTAATCCACCTCTTGATGATAGCTGAGTGGTTGAACTGTTAGAGTCTCTGAAATCAGAAATATTAATCTTTATTCC
The DNA here is from genome assembly GCA_002691145.1 of Rickettsiales bacterium. Taxonomy (GTDB): domain Bacteria; phylum Pseudomonadota; class Alphaproteobacteria; order Methylaequorales; family Methylaequoraceae. The sequence continues at coordinate 51,156 of NZHE01000014.1, read as the reverse complement.
AGAATTTAGATAAGCTAGTTCTCTTAATCTTGTCACAAGTTTTGAGAAATTATACTTAATATTGGAAAAGATTTCATTAGATGCAAAAAACGTTATCTCAGTTCCAGATTGTTCTGAGGTATTTCCAACCTCTTTTAGTGGATCTTTTGAAACTCCATTTTCAAATTCGATAAAATATTCTTTTCCATTCCTATTAATTTTTAATTCTAGCCATTTAGACAAAGCATTCACAACAGAAACTCCTACACCATGAAGTCCACCAGAAACTTTGTATGAATTTTGATCAAATTTTCCGCCAGCATGTAATTGAGTCATGATAACTTCAGCAGCTGATATTTTTTCTTCTGGATGTATATCAACCGGTATTCCTCTACCATTATCCTTAACTGTAACTGAATTATCTTTATTTATTCTTATATCAATAGTGTCGCAATGACCTCCCATTGCCTCATCAATCGAATTATCAACTACTTCATAAATCATATGATGAAGTCCAGACCCATCGTCAGTGTCACCAATGTACATGCCAGGCCTTTTTCTAACAGCATCAAGACCCTTCAAAACTTTTATAGATTCTGCACCATAATCTTTATGTGCTAGCATATCATCTGATTCTTTACTCAACTATCTGCCCTTGAATAAATTGTTTATTTATTTGATATGTTATTATATCCATATTCTCATAAGTTCACAAACATTACTTCTTTTAAATATTTTGAATTTATTTTTAAAAATGAGGAATCCACACCAGTTATCCAAGTTTGTGATTCAAGAGACAAAATTTCATTTAAAATTAAATCTATATATTTTTCATCAAGAGTTGAAAATAAATCATCGAAAAGACAAATAAAATTTTTTTTAGACTCTTTTATTATTTTTAAAAATAAGAATAAAATAATTATTAAAGTTACTTTTTGCTCTCCAGTAGAACAATTACTGGCAAAGTCATTTCTTTCCTTATTAAAAATCAATATATCAGTTTTATTTGCTCCAAATTGTGTCTTGCCACATAATCTATCAATTTCTCTATTTTTTTTTAATTGAAACAGAAAATACTCCTCAAGTTCTAAAGCAGGAATTTTGATTAGTTTTTTGTCTAGCTTTCCACTTAATGAAATATTTAAAATCGGAAATTGTTCACTGTATTTTATCGAAAAATCATTTATTATCTTTAAAAAAGTTCTTCTGTTATCACATAATACTACTCCTAATCTTGACATTTGCTTTTCAATAGATAACAACCAATTATGAATATAGTCATTCTCTTTTTTCGACTTTAAAATTTTTATTCTTTCTAGTTGTAATTTATTGTATTTTGTTAAAGTATCATAATGCAAAGAGTTTTGAGTAAAAATCATAGAGTCTATAAAGTCTCTTCTATGCGAGGCATTTCCTAAAAAAAAATTCCCAACTGAGGGTAAAACTGAAAATATTTTAATCCTATTTAAAAAACTCTTACTTTTAATAGTTGGATCTTCAAATTTTATGATTTTATTAAACTTATCTTTCTTTTTTATAAACGATATCCCAATTTTTGTATCTTCAATATTATCTGAAAACGTAAAACTTGCTCCAAATAAAGGTGTTTTAAAAATTACGGATTTATTTGGAATATTTTCTAATTTAGAATTTCGAAAACCTGTATTTGAAAAAAGAAGTGATATAGCCTCCAAAATATTCGATTTTCCGGACCCGTTCTTTCCATAGATAAAAATAATTTTTTTTTTGATATCTAGTTTCAAAGACCTATGGTTTCTGTAATTAGAAAGTATTATCTTTTTGATTTTTAATGAAAAGCTCATTAAAATAGACTTTAGGATCTCATCTGCATTATTAAGTATAAAGAATCAGGGCTTTCAATTGATTCAAGAACAGTTGGTGCAGTATCTATTGAAAAAGACAAACTAATTTCACCTTTCTTTAAAATGCTTAACACATCCAGTATGTATTTTGCATTAAAATTAATGTTTATATTAGGCCCAGAGTATTCTACTTTTAATTGTTCAGTTCCAGCTGATTTTTCTTGTCCAAAAGAGCTTACTACGCACAAATTTTCAGAAATATCTAATTTTACAGTTCTGAATTTTTCTGAAGATACTGTTGACACTCTGTCAATTGTCTCTGCAAAAGAGTCTGAATCAGTTTTCATTATAAGTTCATTTTTTTTTGGAATAACACTCTCATAATCTGGAAAGTTAGCATTCAATAATTTAGAGGTTAGAATTAGATTTTTTAAGTCTAATTTTATTTTAGTTTTTGAAAAGGAGAGCTTAATACTTTCACTAACATTTTCTAAGATCTTTGTAATTTCAAATACGGTTTTTTTAGGAATTATAATGCCTTCAAAATCAGTAAAATTCTGTTCACAAATCACTTGACACTTTGATAGCCTGTGTCCATCCGTTGCAACAGCAATTAACTTATTTTCAATATGATGAAAATATATACCATTCAAATACTGCCTTGATTCATCAACTCCCATTGAAAACTTAGTATCATTCAGTAAGTAACTAAGCTTTTTTGAGTCCAAAGAAATTGATTGATTCAGGTTCTCCTCCTCCATTTCCGGAAAATCGGAAGTTGGTAAATAAGGTAAAGAAAATTTTGAATCACCAAAAAAAATAAATACTTGTCCTGACTCACTCTCTTCACGAAGTTCTATTCTTGAATCTTCCGGTGCCTTTCGAACTATATCAAAAAGTAACTGAGAAGGTATTGTTAGTTCTCCCTCTGTTTTGATATTCGCTAATATCTTTTCTGAAATTTCTAAAGCTAGATCTGTAGCGGTAACTTCCAAACTACCATTATAAGCTTTCAATTTTAAATTCGACAATATTGGTATAGTATTTCTTTTTTCTACAACACTTTGAAAATGACTTAAAGACTGAAAGAAAATTTTCTTTGAAACGCTTAAATCCATATTAAGACTCTAACATCCTTATTAAAAGTTCTACATCTTCATCAAGACTTACATCAATATTTCTAAGTTCCTCAACTTTCTTTACGGCATGTATAACTGTGGTATGATCTCTATTGCCAAATCTTCTTCCAATTTCAGGAAGAGACCTAGAAGTTAAACTTTTAGAGAGATACATTGCTATTTGCCTTGGTCTCACAACTGTCCTTGATCTTCTAGCTGAACTCATATCTGACATTTTTACATTAAAATGTTCCGAAACTTTTTTTTGTATTTGTTCAATATTGACTTTTCTTTGTGAGGATTTTAGCAAATCTCTTAACAGGTCATGAGTCATTTCAATATTTATCTTTCTTCCAACTAAAGACGAAAATGCTGCTATTCTGTTTAAAGCACCCTCTAATTCCCTTACATTACTAGTAATTTTATGCGCTAAAAACTCTAAAACATTCTCAGGTATTTCTACTTCTAATTTTTCCTCTTTAGCTTGTAAAATACTTAATCGTAATTCATAATTCAATGGATGAATGTCCGCAACTAAACCCCAACCTAATCTTGATCTCATTCTCTCTTCAATGCCTTCTAAGTCTTGAGGTGATTTATCAGCTGATATTATTAGTTGTTTATTTTGGTCAACAAGAGCATTAAAAGTATGAAAAAATTCTTCCTGAGTTGATTCTTTGCCTGATATAAACTGCACATCATCAATCATTAATACATCAACCGTTCTAAACTGTTCTTTAAAAGCAACTGTATCTTTAAATCTAAGAGCTTTAATGAAGTGATACATAAACTTTTCAGCTGAGAGGTATATAACTCTTCTAAGGGGATTTCTTCTTTTTATTTCATGAGCTATTGCATGCATAAGATGAGTTTTACCTAGTCCCACACCGCCATACAAAAATAAAGGGTTAAAAGGAACGTCTAATGACTCTGCAACTCTTCTAGCTGCAGCAAACGCAAGCTCGTTCGGTTTTCCAACTATAAAATTTGTAAAAGTAAATCTTTGATCTAAATTTGCACCTATATTCTCGTTTAAACTGTCAGATTTAATCTTTGCTCTCTTTTTATCAGAATTTATTGCTAATGAATTCTCACCTTTAATTACTACTATTTTTATTTTTGATATATTTTTATTTTGGTTGAACCAATTTTCTTTGAGTAAGTCGAAATATTCTTCAATAATTCTGGTTTTAATAAACTTATTAGGTACACTTAAAACTAGTATGTTTGCGTCAAAACTTACAAGGCTAAGAGGTTTAAACCAACTCTTAAATAGGCCTTCTCCAATCTTTTGTCTTATTTTACCTCGCACTGCAGCCCATTGTGCCTGAACTTCATTAAAACTATCTTCCATTTCTTTAGTCATTAAGTTTGTTTCCATGGAAGTCCGTCAAATTTCCATCCATCTTTTTGTCCTCTTTGACCGCTCAAATTATGTGCACCTTCAAAACCGTTCAAACAATTGAAACAGGATTCGTAGCCTTTTGAGCTTAAAAATTCAGCAGCAGATTTAGATCTTCCTCCCGATCTACAGATTAGAATAATTTTATCAGATTTACTAAAGCCTAATTGTTCAAATTCAGATAAAAAATTTTCGTTATAAACCATCGACGGATAAATTTGCCATTCTATAAATTTTGTAATTTTTTCAAGTTCTTCAAGATTGGGAACTCCAGTAAACTGGCATTCAGCTTTTGTCCTGCAGTCAATAAGTTGAGAATTTTTATCTTTTTTTAAGATATCCCAACACTCAGCAGGTGAAAGATCACCCGCATAATCAAGTTTGTTCATATTCCCTCGTAACAGATATTCTTATTAGAATATCTTATTAAAAAATTGAATCAATAGAACAAATAAAAATAAATATAATTATTTAAGTAACTTAATCTTTTTTGAAATCCTTGATAATGTTCTTGATACGGTATTTTTCTTAAAAAGGCCCGCTCTTACTGATTTAGAAAGCGCTGGTTCTAATTTAATAAATAATTTTTCAGCATCACCAGAGTTCTTCTTATCGATACTAGTATTTATATTTTTTACAAGACTTCTTAATGAAGATTTTCTCTGTTTATTATAAACAGCTTTTTTTTCACTTTGAAGTATTCTTTTTTTTGCAGATTTAATATTAGCCATAATTCAATTAAGTAACTTATACTTTGCACTAACCAAATCGTCAAGTTTCAAATATTTAATTAGCTATTAAAATAAAAATTACATTTAATACTTCGTTCTCTTGAATAAATTGAATGGATAAAGTTTTATTTTCTCTCAAATATTTATTTTTTTCAATTATTCTCCAGCCTAAATTTGGTAAAATTTTTGTATAATACTCCTCAACCTTAGTAAGCTTGATTTCACCTGTAAGCTCTGTAGTTATATATTTTCCCTCATTTGTATCAAATATAATAAGGCTGTCCTTAACTATTTTCAAATTTTGATGTAAAGGGATATCATCTAGGCCATTTATAAAAATGAGCTTCTTTGAAGCAGTTATGGGTTCTGTACTTACAAGTAATATAAAAAATATGATTATTTTAACAATGTACATCACTAAATCTGACAATTATCACAAAAGAAAGTAGACCTTCCCTGTTGAGTGATTTTTTTTATTTTAATATTTTTATTACAAAAAGAACATTTTTTATTTTCTTTACCATATACTTTTAGTTTATTTTTAAAATATCCTATTTTTCCGTTTGGATCTTTATAATTTTTTAAACTCGTTCCGCCATAACTAATAGCCTTTTTTAAAACTCGTTTTATTGAAATATAAATACTCAAAATTTCTTTTGCGTTTAACTTATTTGTTATTCTCACAGGAGAAATCTTTGACTCAAAGAGCACCTCTGAACAGTATATATTTCCTAAACCAGCGATGACATTTTGATTCATTAAAAAGTTCTTTATATTAATTTTTCTCTTTTTTAAAGCCGTAGAAAGGTACTTTAAATTAAATTCTTCACTAAATGGTTCAGGTCCTAATTTTGTTAAATGCTTAGAATCAAAAACCTCATTAGAGTTATAAATTTTTAGAAATCCAAATTTTCTAATATCATTATAAATCAAATAAAAACTTTTAAAATTAAATACCAGGTGATCATGTTTTAATGGATTATAAATTTCACTAACTCTAAAAGTACCAGTCATTCCAAGGTGAACAAGTAATGAACACATATTATCAAAATTTAAAATTATGTATTTCCCTCTTCTTTTAATTGAAATAATTTTGCATCCATTTATTAATTTGGTAAAGTTTTCAGGAATAGTATATCTTAATTTTTTTGAATTTATTTTTACTTTAAAAATTTTACATTTTAATAAATGTTTAGTTAATGCTAATCTAACAGTCTCTACTTCAGGTAATTCAGGCATGACAAAATATAATATTGAGAATCTAAAAAATATATCATCTAAAAATAAAAATATACTAGTGAAAAAAGTTTTTTCGGATGTTTATAAAGATTATGATCTTATGAATGACATCATGTCCTTTGGATTTCATAGAGTTTGGAAAAAACAAATTTTCGAGTTAATATCTCCTTCAGCAAACGACACTTTCCTTGACCTTGCAGGCGGTTCTGGAGATATATCAAAATTAATTTGTAAAAAATTTCCAAATAATAAATGTATCCTTGTTGACAGTAACAAGAAAATGATTGAAATCGCAAAAGGAAAGCTATCCGGAACTAGTATAAAGTTCAAATGTGCTTCTGCAGAAAAGCTTCCGTTTAGAAATAAAGAATTTAATTTTATTATCGTAGCATTTGGTTTGAGAAATTTTACAGATATGAAACTTTCTCTAAAAGAAATTTTTAGAGTTTTAAAAAAAAATGGAAGTTTTATATGCCTAGAGTTTAGCGAAGTAAATAATTCAGTAACAAAAAAAATGTTTGAAGCCTATCTAAATTTGATTCCTTTTTTAGGAAAAATTTTTGTAAATAACTATGATGCATACAAATATTTAGCTGAAAGCATCAAAATTTTCCCAAATCAAATTGAGTTAACAAAGTTAATTAATAATTCTGGATTTAATAAAGTTGATTGCTTTGATCTTTTAGACGGAATTGCAAGTATTCATATTGGAGTAAAATAACTTGGAACAAAGTATTAAAAAAAATATTCTCTTGATTATCACTGGGGGTATAGCGTCTTATAAATCGCTTGATTTAATAAGGTTATTCATAAAGAATAATTATAATTTAGAATGTGTCGTGACTAAAAATACTTTTAAATTTGTTTCAGAAATATCATTTAACAGTCTTCTTGGTAAAAAAATTCATAAAGAACTATTTCTCTTAAATGCAAAAAATAAAATGAGTCATATTGATTTAAGTAAATCTAAGGACATTGTATTGGTTGTTCCTGCTACTGCAAACTTTATTGGAAAAATGGCCAATGGAATTGCAGATGACCTAGCAAGCAACCTTATTTTAAGTTCAAAATCCCCTGTTTTTGTAGCACCTGCAATGAATACTAATATGTGGAAAAATAAAGCCGTTTCTGACAATATTAAAATTTTAAAAAAAAGAGGAATTAAAATTTTGAGCCCAAATTATGGAAAACTTGCTTGTGGAGATTTTGGTCAAGGAAAGCTTATGGAAGTAAATGAGATATTTGAGAATATTAATAATTACTTTTATCTTAGCGAAACAGCTCTTAAGGGAAAAAAGGCTATTGTAACAAGTGGACCGTCAGTAGAAAATATTGATCCAACTAGATTCTTGAGTAATTTTTCAACGGGCATACAAGGTTATGAGATTGCAAAAGCTCTATCTAAAGCAGGAGTTCAGACAAAGCTGATAAGCGGACCAACAAATATTAGTATTCCTGAAGGGGTAGACTTTGTGAGAGTTAAAACCGGAAACGAGTTTTATAAAGAAGTAAGTAAGAATTTACCTTCTGATATTTTTATTTCAGCTGCAGCAATTTCGGATTGGAAAGTAGAAAAAATAAGTTCCAAGAAAATCAAAAAAAAAAGTGAACTTAATCTTGATCTTCGAGAAAATATTGATGTTTTAAAGACTATCTCTAATTCACGTAAAAAACCAAAACTTGTAGTTGGTTTCGCAGCAGAAACAAATAATCTGTTGAAAAATACACTTAACAAAAGAGCAAATAAAAAATGTGACTGGATGCTAGGAAATTTAGTATCTGAAAAAAAAGGTTTTGGTGATTCAAAGAATAAAATAATATTGATTAAAAATGGAAAAGTAATAAAATGGCCTACGCTTAGCAAATCAAATATCGCAAAAAGGCTTGTAAAAGAAATATCAATTTTTTTTAAAAATGAATGAAATTTTTATAAAAGTTTTAAATGAATTTAATGAACTGTATCAATTTAAAAGAGCTACAATTGGAAGCGCGGGTTTTGATTTAGTTGCCGCGATAAAAAAAAAAATAACAATCAAACCATCTAATTCAGTATTAGTGCCGTGTGGTTTTTGTTTGCAACTTCCAAGCAATTTTGAGGCTCAAGTCAGACCGCGCTCAGGACTAGCATTAAAAAATTCTATTACAGTTCTTAATTCACCTGGAACAATAGATTCAGACTACAGGGGAGAAGTTAAGGTTATACTCATCAATCATGGTCTTAAAAGTTTTTCAATTGAAAAAGGAATGAGAATTGCTCAAATCATATTTCAAGAACTACCTAAATTTAAGGTCACAAAAGTAAATAAATTATCTGAAACTAATCGAGGTGAGGGTGGGTTTGGTTCAACAGGATTAAAATAGGTATTGGTAATTGTTTAAGATTTCTAAAAAAGTAATATATGCAATCGAAGCAGTTGTTGATGTTGCTTGTCATTCAGGTATTAATCCTGTGCAGAATCTTGATATTGCAAAAAGACAGGGAATCCCTAAAAGATATCTTGAACAAACCCTGCAAAATTTAGTTAAGCATAACATTTTAATTGGTTCTAGAGGGCCAAAGGGGGGATATAGACTTGCAAAAGAGAGAAGAAAAATTAACTTGTCCCAAATAGTTAATTCAGTCGAAGAAAATTCATTCAATTCAATTAAAAATAAATTAATGGTCTCTGAAGTTTCAAAAAAAGCAATTAACCCTCTTATTATCAAAATAACAAGATCTTGTTATAATTCATTAGAAAAAATCACAGTAGAAGATATATATAAAAAAATTAACGCAAATACTTCAAAAAAAAAAGCCGTGGAGCAGATAGATTTTGTCATTTAAAAAAAAAAAAATATTCAATTCCATACTTGAAACAATTGGAAACACACCTTTAGTAAGACTTAATAAAGTTAAAAAATATTTTAATCTTCAAGGAAATATATTGGGAAAATTGGAGTTTTTTAATCCTTTGTCGTCTGTTAAAGATAGGATAGGTATTGCAATGATTAATGATGCAGAAGAAAAAGGTTTGATAGACTCAAATACAATAATTATAGAACCAACCTCTGGAAATACTGGGATCTCCTTAGCATTTATTTGTGCATCAAAAGGCTATAACTTAATTCTTACAATGCCAGATACAATGTCTGTGGAAAGAAAAAAAATGCTTTCATTCTTGGGGGCAAAAATTATTATGACACCTGGCAAAGATGGAATGAAAGGTGCTATAAATAAAGCGAAAGAATTACAAAAAGAGTTTAAAAATAGTTTAATTTTAGAGCAATTTAATAATAAGGCAAATCCTAAAATGCATTTTGAAACTACTGCGAAAGAACTGTGGGAAGATACAAATGGAAAAATTGACGCTTTGGTTTGTGGTGTCGGCACTGGTGGAACTCTTACTGGAAAAGCAAATTTTCTTAAAAAAAAAAAAAAAATAAAAATTTTTGCTGTTGAGCCAGAGGATTCACCAGTATTAAGCGGAGGAGAAGTTGGGCCTCATTTGATACAAGGTATAGGGGCAGGATTTATTCCTGAAAATCTCGATTTAAAACTTATTGACGTAATTCTATCAATCAATAGCAATACAGCTTTTGAATTTTCGAGACTACTTGCAAAGTTAGAAGGAATACCATCTGGAATATCTTCTGGTGCAGCTCTTGCTGCAGCTGTAGAAATCAATGAAAGTAAAGTAATGAAAAATAAGAATACAGTGGTGATTATTCCCTCTTTTGCTGAAAGATATTTATCCACAGACTTATTTTCTGAGGTTTAAGGACTATGAAGAATAAAAACTTAGACGAAGTTCAAGTTGAAAGATATTCCAGACAAATTTTAATTGATGAGCTCGGACTTGAAGGTCAACTAGCGCTTTTGAATTCATCAGTTTTAGTTATTGGATGTGGTGGACTTGGTACAGCAGCATTAACATATTTGAGCATGAGCGGTATAGGAAAAATCGGAGTTGTCGATTTTGATTCAATTTCACTTAGTAATCTTAGTAGACAAATACTTTTTACCGAGAAAGAAATTGGTAAATCTAAGGTACAAATTGCAAAAAAAAAAATCAAAACTATTAATAGTAAAACTGAGCTAAAGGTGTTTGAAGAAAAAATATCAAAAAAAAATATCAAAAAAATATTTGAAGATTATAAGATAGTTTTAGATTGTACTGATAACTTTAAATCACGATATTTAATTAATGATGAATGTTATTCTGAAAATAAGATCTTAATAACAGCTGCGATTCAGGGTTTTGATGTTCAACTATTTATTTTAAAACCTTGGTATAAAAATCTATACCCATGTTACAGATGTATTTTTCCAGAAGATAAAAAAATCCATCAGATTAATAACTGTGATGAACTTGGAGTATTGTCACCTGTTGCAGGGTTAGGAGGGGTATTGCAGGCCATATCTACTATAAAAGTGATCATAAATTGCAATGAAAAACTTTTTTCTACTTTTCATGTGCATGATACTTTAAATGACGTATATAATATTTTTAATTATGAAAAAGATTCAAATTGTAAAGTTTGTAATCATAAATTATGAAAACTATATTTGTTTTAAATTCTGAAAACTTTGAAAAAATTTATTATGCATTTTGTATGGCAACGACTGCTGCAGCGCTAAATAAAAAAGTTGTAATTTTTTTTGCTGGTAGAGCAATAAAGTATATTGCAAAAAAAATTAAGTTTAAAGATCAAAATTATAGTAATAATACTCATGATAACACCATTTTAGACAAAAAATTCAATTCCAATTTAGTTTCATTTGAAGAACTCATTGCATCATCGATAGAACTTAAAATTAATTTTTCATATTGCTCAATGATAGATGAACTTATTTCTGAACCTATTGAGTTTTTAAAAGGAATGAAAGTTGAATCTGAAAATCTGACATACATTTTTACTGAGAAAAACAATCAAAAAAATACCATAATTTTCATTTAATGGAAATTTCTTATCAAGTCCTTAGGAATTTTATTTTTTGTAAACTCATCAATATTTTTTAAGACTCTTAGTCCCATTGCGTGCCTAGCTTGTTTAGTAGCAGAACTAATATGTGGAAGTAAAACTGTATTAGGCGCGTCTAACAGTGTAGGTGTTACTTGTGGTTCATGTTCAAAAACATCAAGACCTGCTCCATGGATTTTTTTTGAATTAAGCAATTCAGCCAAAGCGTTCTCGTCTATAATTTCACCTCGAGAAGTGTTTATAATAATACTTGTTTTTTTCAGTAATTTAAGTCTTCTTTTTGATAATAAATGAAAGGTCTCTGGAGTGTATGGGCAATGAATTGAAATTATATCCATTTTTTTTAACATTTCATTAAGATCGCCCCAAAATTTAGCTTCATATATTTTTTCAACAGACTTTTTTAGTTTATTTCTATTATGATAATGAATTTTTAAACCAAAGGATTTAGCTCTCATTGCTACAGCTTTACCAATTCTACCCATCCCAATAATACCTAAATTTTTACCAAATACTCTTTCACCATTTGTAATACTTGGACCCCAACCATACCAATGTCCTAAATGTAGCTTTTGTTCTGCAGATTTTACTTTTCTACAAAGCATCAAAATTAATGTCATCACTAAATCTGATGTGTCGTCAGTAAGTACTTCTGGAGTGTTGGTAACCAAAATATTTTTTTCTCTAGCTGTGATCAAATCAATGTTGTCAACACCATTACCAAAGTTAGCTATTAGTTTTAGGTTTTTAGCAGACCTAATTATGGATGCATCTATTGTGTCGCTAACACACGGAACTAAAATATCAACATTAGAAATTTTAGCTTTCAACTCTTTGTAGCTGTAGGGTTTATCATTTTTATTTTGAGTAATATTATATTTATCAAATAAATCTCTTTCGATTAATTCTGGAAGTTTTCTGGTTAAAAGAATATTATATGATTTATAATTTGTCATTTTATGAAACTATCTATTATTCTACTAACAATATATATTTTTACAATAGTTCAAATTAATGCTTTAGAAAAAGAAGTGTTTATGTCAACTAAATTTGACAAAGTGAATGTAAGAAAAGGTCCTGGTCTAAAATACGATATAATTTATCAGTTTCTAATAGTGGGCGTACCTTTGAAAATTAAAAAGGAGTTTGAGAACTGGAAGATGGTTGAAGATTATGAGGGTGGTATTGGATGGATAGCTAAGTCGCAATTAACCAATAAAAGATATGGAATGACTTTAAAGGATGAGTGTTATGTAAAACTTCTACCTGATAATAATGTCCAAAACTTTTTGATCCTTAAAAAAAAAAGTGATTTTTAATGTTCTCAAATGTAGAAAAGATTGGTGCAAAATTGAGATAAAGAATAAAAAAGGCTGGATTAGAAAAGAAGACTTTTGGGGATCATCGGCAGATGAAATATTTTAAGTTTGGAAATCATCTGCCAGAGAGTTTCTATTTTGTTCCGATAACAAGGTTAGATGATTATATTCTGTATGTTCAAAGCCAATTGTAATTTTTGAAGTAGCATTTAGAAATTCTTTTATCTGATCATCTGTAAAGTTAAAGTGTATAAAATGTACCGATGAAGCTTTACCTGAATCATCAGTTCTTTCTGTATCACCCTCAGGAATCGCAAACACTTTCTCTTTGTTATTAATTTCTATAAAAATTTTGTGCTCAATTCCTCCAATTGAATTTAAAAATTCTTTTCTTTTTTTTTGATTATCAATCTCAAACATTAGTGTCGCAGATAGATTTTTTCCTTTAGGTATCATCGGATTGTAGGCTTCTAGTTCATCTAAAAGTTGTTCCCTTCCACCTCTTTCTATGTATATCATTTCTTGTACCTGATAAAGCATTGTTTCAAAATTCTCAAAATAAAAAGTGGCATGTGGTCCAACCATAACTCTTCTTTTTTCTTTTATACTTTTTACTTTTTCTTTATTTTGTTTTCTTATTTTTATATAAGCTTCAACGTCAATAACATCTTTTTCTTCAATAACATTTTTTTCCATAATTAAGTCTCACTTTGAATTCCTAGAGCCTTCGCAATTATCTCAATCGGATGACCATAGACGGTTTGTTTAAAGTTTTTATCAATTTTTTCAATTCCTTGTTTAATATGAACACCTGCTAAAGGGCACTCAGACACGAGTATTTTATTTTTATAAGAAACTACTTTCCTTGCAACTGGTTTTCCAACTTTCAATGCCATTTCAAAGTTATTTTTTTTTATACCCCAAGCTCCTCCATGTCCGGAACACCTCTCAATAACGTCAACTTTTAAACTTGGAATAATCTTTAACATTTCAGCAGCCTTTTGCCCTATATTTTGTGCTCTGGAGTGACAAGATATATGAATTGTAACGCCATCATCACTAGTCCATTCAGGAATGACACTTTCAACATCATTAGTTCTGAAATAATTAACCACATATTCACATATATCCAGAGTGTTTTCTGATAACAATTTCACATGTTTATCATTAGGTAAAATGAGTGGCCATTCATATTTTAACATTAAGGTGCAAGAAGGAACAACAGATATAATCTTATACCCCTCATCAATTAGAGATTTAGCGGCCAAAGATATAGAAGTAGCTTTTCTAGAGACTGCATCTATATCTCCACTCTCTAGCTGAGGCATTCCACAACAACCCTCATAAAAAATCTTTGAGTTAACATTTAATTTTTCAAACAACTTCAAAACTATTTCGCCAATACCTGGGTTGTTGTAATTTACAAAACAAGTAGGGAATAAGGCGACCTTATCTTTAAAATCTTTTTTTTTAGGTTGAGGAATCGAGGAATTTTTAAAAGTATTACCATAATATTTAGGTAACTCAGCTTCTTTATCAATTTTGAGAAATTTTTCCATTACCGGTCTTGTAAGTTTATTCTTGTTTGAGGTTGACCAATTAACAACTTTGGAAAATTTTGAGAAAAACTTGCCATTTCTATCAGTTTCTTTCAACTGATCATCAACCAAACTGTTCTTTTTTTTATTTCTCTCCATAGCTCTATATCTAAGCATCAGGTGAGGAAAGTCTAAATTAAATTCATGCGGAGGTACGTAAGGGCATTTTGTCATATAACACATATCGCATAGAGTACACGCGTCTACAACTTCTTTAAAGTCTTTACTATTGACAGAATCTAATTCACCAGAATCAGATTCATCAATAAAATCAAAAAGTTTTGGAAAACTTTCACATAAATTAAAGCAACGTCTGCATCCATGACAAATGTCAAAAACGCGTCTTAACTCTTCATCTAAAATTTCCTCGTTATAAAAATCTGGGTTTTTCCAATCAATGGCATGCCTTATTGGAGCAGACAACCCACCTTCCTTGTTACTCATAACAGTGATAAAAATTTAAGTATTTATTTAATATCGTCGAGTGTTCTCTGAAACTTCCCTGCATGAGATTTTTCTGCTTTAGCTAAGGTTTCAAACCAATCAGCTATTTCATCAAAACCTTCTTCCCTTGCTGTTTTCGCCATTCCAGGATACATATCAGTATACTCATGTGTTTCTCCAGCAACCGCAGCCTTTAAGTTATCTTCTGTTTTTCCAATTGGTTCACCAGTAGCAGGATCTCCAACTTCTTCAAGAAATTCAAGATGACCGTGAGCATGACCAGTTTCTCCTTCAGCTGTCGATCTAAATACAGCAGCAACATCGTTATGACCTTCAATATCAGCTTTTTGCGCGAAATATAAGTATCTCCTGTTTGCTTGCGATTCACCCGCAAATGCTTCTTTTAAATTATCTTCAGTTTTTGTTCCTTTTAATGACATAGTAATCTCCTTGTTTTGAAACATTATATAGTTTTTTTTAGAAAAAAGTCAATCTTAATTTAGAATAATTCTAATCTTTAGAAATTGATTATTATTCTCATTTAGATTATGAAGATTATTTTATATTTATTAAAACCTCTACAGACTCTAAAATCTTTCCCTTTGGTATTTCAGGGATTTTTTGGATCTTAACTTTATCAGAATTTACATCAGTTATTGCTCCTGAATACTTGTCATAGAAATGGTGATGGTGTTTCAAATTTGTATCAAAATACATTTTGTCAGGCGACAATCTTATTTCTTTAAGTATTCCATGTTGTGTAAATTGCTTTAGAGAATTATAAACCGTTGCTAACGAGATACTTCGTCCCGTCTCCTTTACTTTTCTATGAACATCTTCGGGAGTGAAATGATTTTCGGCACCCGCAAACATAATATTTAAAAGTTCTATTCGCTGTTGAGTTATCTTAAGTTTTGAATATTTAAGTTTATTAATAGCTTCTTTTAAAAAATCATTTGTCATATTCATAAATCCAAAAGTATATGCTACAAACCTTTACAGATTCTTTCAACTAATTCTTTTACTTTGGGTATAAAACCATTTTTATAAAAAGGATCTTTTCCAAACCTGTAAGCGGAGTGGCCTGCAAACATTAATTCATTTTCAATTGAAGAAATACCATGACTTATTCTTTGAAGTGTTTTTTGAATACAAAAGGATCTAGGATCAGCTTTTTTTCCAGTAGTTCCTTTTTCATTTTGAGACCAATTACTAAATAAACAAGAAGAAAGACATCCCATACAATCAATCTGATCTTTAAGAATTGCACTTGCTTTTTTTAGAGTTACCCATATTAAAGTATCACTTGGTGTGGTTAAAGGTTTCAAAAAACCTTTTTTCATCCATTTTTCTATTTTTGATTTGTCTGAATGCTTTACATAATAGGCTCTTTTTCTTGGACCGATTTCTATTTTTTGATTAAACTCATTCGTCTGTTCTCGCAAATATGGAGTTTGTCTTTCAGACCTATGTTCAAGTTCTTGCAAAAAATCGTTTCGTAGTGCTGAGGAATAAAAACCAGTAGGACTGAATCTGTGTAAACTCACTTCTCCTGGTTTAATTGTGAGCAATTTTTTTTTCCAGTCTTCAGGAATAGGACTTTCTTTTGTTAATAAAGGCCTAGTACCAAACTGAAAACCTATCAAACCTAACTCCTTATTATCAATCCATTCTTCCCACTCATTTAGTTTCCAAACTCCTCCAGCCATAATGATTGGAATATGCTCCAATTTAAATTCTCTCATTAACTTTCTCAATTCAAGTACTCTAGGATAAGGTGGTTGTGGATTTAAAGGATTTTCATTGTTTGATAGTCCATTGTGACCGCCAGCTAACCATGGATCTTCATAAACTACTCCTCCCAGAAATTCAGCGGTCTTTCTATATGAACGTTTCCACAAAGCATTAAAAGCTCTAGCAGAAGATACTATTGGATAATAGTAAACTCCAAATCTAGCAGCAATTTCAGATAATTTGTATGGCATTCCTGCTCCGCAGGTTACTCCATCGATAATACCTTTAGTTTTTTCTAAAGTTTGGGTTAGGATTGTTTCTGCAGCACCCATTTCCCACAAAATATTCACATGAACTGCAGCATTATTTCCACAAATGTCCCTAGCAATTCTTGCTTGTTCTACAGCACCTGCAACAGAAAAATTTACCAGTTCTTTGTGTCTACCAGATCTTGTTTTTTCTTTATACAATTGAGGAATTAGATTTCCTTCTTTGTCATATGAATCTGCATTCACTCCTGAGAAAGTACCTATTCCTCCAGCTTCCGCCCATGCTCCTGAGCTTTGTCCGCTACTAACTGCTATACCTTTACCTCCCTCTATTAAAGGTAAAACTTCTTTACCTGACATCTTTACAGAATTTAAATTTCTCATACTTAACCTTGTTCTTCAACAGCATCTTTCAATGATAATTTTACTTTACCTCTATCATCAATACCAATTACTTTTACCTTGATTATATCTCCTTCATTTACAACGTCTGTTGTCTTCTCCACTCTTTCTGGTCTTAATTGACTTATATGGACTAATCCGTCTCTGCTTCCCATAAAGTTTACAAAGGCACCAAAATCCATGACTTTGACAACTTTCCCTTCATAAATTTTTCCAATTTCTGGCTCTGCAACAATATCATTAATCATTTTCATTGCAATATCTCCAGATTCTTTATCAGAGCATGATATTAAAATATTACCTTCATCATCAATTTCAACTTTAGCAGTCGATTTTTCACAAATATCACGAATGATTTTTCCACCAGATCCAATAACATCTCTAATCTTTTCTTTATTAATCTTCATCTGAATAATCTTTGGCGCATTATCCTTAACATCTGATTTGGATTTTTTAATTGATTTTCCCATTTCGTTGAGAATATGAAACCTTGCTTCCTTTGCTTGCTCCAAAGCAACATGCATAATTTCCTCTGTAATGCCATTAATCTTAATATCCATCTGAAGTGCAGTTATACCTTTGTCACTTCCTGCAACTTTAAAGTCCATATCACCTAAATGATCCTCATCACCCAGTATATCAGTAAGCACGGCAAACTTTTCATTTTCTTTAATTAGACCCATGGCTATTCCAGCGATTGGGTTTTCAATTGGAACACCAGAATCCATTAAAGAGAGAGACGTTCCGCAAACAGTAGCCATAGATGATGAACCATTCGACTCAGTTATTTCAGAGACAACTCTCACAGTATATGGAAACTTTTCGTCTTTTGACAAAACCGGTTTAATTGCTCTCCAAGCTAGTTTTCCATGCCCAATTTCACGTCTACCTGTAGAGCCCATTCTACCAACTTCTCCAACAGAAAAAGGTGGAAAATTATAATGCAACATAAATTTTTCAGTGAGATCTCCGTCCAACGTATCCATTCTTTGTTCATCATTTGGGGTTCCCAATGTTGTCATAACTAATGCTTGAGTCTCTCCTCTAGTAAACAAGGCACTTCCATGAACATTTTTAAAAATTCCAATTTGTGTGTCAATCTTTCTGACTGTTTTTAAATCTCTTCCATCAATTCTTGAGCCAGTCTTAAGAATAGATGAACGTACAACTTTTTTTTCAATTGATTTAAAAGATTGACTGAATTTATTTTTGCTCTCTTCTATGTCATCTAAATATTTCTCTTGAAGTTGGATTTTAGTATTCTCAAGTTCGATGTTTCTTTTGACTTTTTCTTTTATTTTATAAATTTTTTCTAATTTTGGTGTAACCTCTTTTTCTAACTTTTCAAAATAATCAGGATTAGTCTGTTTTTCAACCGTCCAAGACTCTTTCGCGCTCGATTCTGCTAACTTTATAATGGAATCTATAACAGGCTTGAAATGATTGTGTCCGAACTTTACTGCTCCTAACATTATCTCCTCTGATAATTGATTTGCTTGAGACTCAACCATTAAAACTCCATTTTTTGTTCCCGCAACAACTAAATCTAATTCAGTTTCTTTCATTTCGTCTGATGTAGGGTTAAGTATGTATTCTCCATTTAAATATCCTACTCTTGCACAACCTACAGGACCTAAGAATGGTATACCTGATATTGTTAACGCACTAGAGGCCCCTATCATTGCACATATTGCTGGATCATTTTCCTTATCATAATCCATCACAGTACAAATTACCTGTGTCTCATTTTTGTAATCTGGATGAAAAATAGGTCTTAAAGGTCTGTCAATTAAACGTGAGTTTAAAGTCTCAATTTCTGAAGGTCTCCCTTCTCTTTTAAAAAAACCTCCAGGAATTTTACCGGCTGCGTAAGCTTTTTCAACATAATGCACTGAAAGTGGAAAAAAATCTAATGTCGGATCGACTGTTCTTGAGGCGCAAACTGTGCATAGCACTTTTGTTTCCCCTAATGTTGCCAATACCGAACCATCTGCTTGTCTTGCAAGTTGTCCTGTTTCAAGTTTTAATTTCAAACCTTTCCAATTTAATTCTTCTTTATAAATTTTGAACATTTTATCCTTTACCCATCATTATCTGTTTTAATGCCTCAAACCAAGATTTTTTATGAGACCTTTGTAAGTATCGTTACTCTTATCTTTTAAGTAAGATAACAACTTTTTTCTTTTTCCAACCATTTTCAATAATCCTCTTCTGGTACTTTGATCCTTTTTGTTTAATTTCAGATGTTCAGTAAGATTCTTGATTCTCTCTGACAAAATAGCAACTTGTACATTAGTTGAGCCAGTATCCTTGGGATCTTTTGCATATTTCTTGGTTAACTCATGCTTCTTAGTTTTTGTTATAGACATTTTATACCTTTCTTAGTTATTTAAATTCATCACAACTTTTGGAAAAAAATTTCCCTTTTTAATTTTACCCAAAACAAATAAATCGTTTTTAAAACACGCCATAGCAATGTTATTTTTCAATCTTACCGATTTTTCATTATTTAGCAAATCTGTATTCAGCATTATTGACTTACCGTCTAATAAAAATTTTGCCTCTTCATCTAATACTCTTATCTTTCTAACACCCTGAAATATAGTATCAATTGGTTTTATATATTTAATCAGGTTGTCAATATGCATTAAACTTATTAAAGAATCCAGAGAAATTAGTTTTTTATCAAGATTTCCAAATCCAAGTCTTCTTAATGAGGTTAGATGACCATAAGTGCCTAAGCTTTCAGCAAGGTCTTCAGCTAAAGTTCTAACATATGTGCCAGAACTACAGCTTACATTAAAAATGGCTCTACTTTTATCAATAACGTTAACTAAATTAAAACTTTTTATTGTGATATCTCTTTTTGAGAGTTTGAAATCTACTTTTTTTCTTACTAATTCATAAGCTCTTTTTCCACTAACTTTAATTGCACTAAATTTTGGAGGAGTTTGCTTTAAACTTCCAATAAATTTTTTCAAATTATTTTGTATTCTTTCCTCGTTAGGTATTAATGAATTTGATTTAATCAAATCTCCCTCAAGATCTCCAGTTGTTGTTTTTTTTCCCCATTGAATTGTAAATAAATATTCTTTGTCTGAACTCTCAATATATTTTATTGTTCTTGTGGCTTTTCCAAGTGCGATCGGCAAAAACCCACTTGCCAATGGATCTAGCGTCCCAACATAACCCGCCTTACAGTTGTTAAATAATTTTCTTATTTTTTGTAAAGCTCTATTTGATGAAATTCCTATTGGCTTATCTAAAAATATCCAGCCATTGTACTGAAACTTATTATTGTTTTTTTTCATATTTAAATTTATAGGTCTTGAGAAACTCTGGGATCTTTGAATAATTTTTCGATTTTTTTTGTTTGGTTTGGTAATTCGTCAACTTGCAAAGTTATTTTTGGGGTAAATCTTAGACTTAAATTTGATGCTAATTTTTTTTTTATCAAATGCAGATCTTTTTTAGCAATACTAATAATTTCTTCATCAGATATAACAAATCCATTTCTTGAAAAATGAGTTACAAATACAAAAGCATTTTTTAGATCTGACGAAATGTTCACTTCTGAAATATTTAAATAAAATGAGTTTCCATTATTATCGCTAAAATTATGATGATGAAAAATTTCTGAAAGTGTCCTTTTTATGTATTCAGAAACTTTATATTTCCTTGAACTCTTACTTTTTTTAAACATTTAATTTTCTGAAGATTGTTTAATTAAAGAATATAGTTCTAATTGATCACCTTCTTTAAAATCATCAAAATTCACTAAACCTATTCCGCACTCTTGTCCATTCAATACCTCTTTTACTTCGCTTTTTTCCCTTCTTAAGGATAACAGTTCAGTTTTATTAATTACAACATTATCTCGTAATACTCTGACACTACACTTACTTTTAACGACACCTTCAGTAACTTCGCAACCAGCAATATTATTAGATTTAGAAACTTTGAATACTTTTTTAATTGTAGCCATTCCTAATATTTTTTCCTCGTATTCTGGCTCTTTTAAACCTTGCATTGATTTTTTAACATCATCTATAACTTCATATATGATTGAAAAATACTTAATAGCAACATTATCTCTCTTTGCTAAATTTCGTGCTTGCACATTTGTTCTAACATTAAAACCTAAAATCATGGCCTCTGTTGCTGAAGCTAGTGAAACATCTGACTCATTAATTTCACCAACTCCGGTATGTAATATTTTTATTTTTACGTTATCACCCACGTCTAATTTAAGTAGGCTTTGCTCTATGGCCTCTTTAGAACCATGAACATCTGCCTTAATTATTACCGCAAGTTCAAGTGCGGCTTCTGCGCTAGCATCGGAAATCATTTCTTCAATAGAGCCTCTTTTTAAGGAGGCATTTACTCTTACTCTTTTAATTCTATCTCTGTACTGTGTTACCTCTCTTGCTCTGGATTCATTATCTACGACAACAAACTCATCTCCAGCTTCTGGCGCTCCTGATAATCCAAGAATCTCAACAGGATAACTTGGTAAAGCAAAATCTAACCTTACGGCCTCGTCATTTGATAAAGCCCTAACTTTTCCCCATTCTTTGCCAGCAATCACTATATCTCCAACCTTGAGTTTTCCTTTTTGAACCAAAACAGATATTACAGGTCCTCTACCTTTTTCTACCTTTGACTCAATTACAGTTCCTTCTGCTTTGCTTAAGAAATTTGCTTTCAGTTCCATAACCTCCGCTTGTAATAAAATTGCCTCAATTAATTCATCTAAGCCTGTCTTATTTTTTGCTGATACATTTACAAATACGCTTTCACCACCCATTTTCTCACTAACAATCTCATGAGACAATAGATCTGATTCAATTTTTTGTGGGTTAGCATTTGGTAAGTCAATTTTATTTATTGCTACGATAACTGGACACTTGGCTGCTTTAGCGTGACTTATAGCCTCAACTGTTTGAATATTCACACTATCATCCGCAGCAACTACTAAAATTATTATATCAGTTACATTTGAACCTCGCGCTCTCATCTGGCTGAAAGCAGCATGCCCTGGAGTATCCAAAAAAGTAATCTTTCCTTTTGATGTGTCAATCATATAAGCTCCTATATGTTGAGTAATGCCACCCGCTTCTGTTTGAGTCACTCTCTTTTCTCGAATTGCATCCAACAAAGAAGTTTTTCCATGGTCAACGTGCCCCATAATTGTAACTACTGGTGCTCTTTGTTCCATATTTTCCTGACTATCATTTTTATCACTTAGCCCAATTTCCACATCAGCCTCACTTACTCTTTTCGGAGTATGACCAAATTCAATGGCAACCAATTCAGCGGTATCCCCGTCAATAGTTTGGTTAATGGTAGCCATAACACCAAGTTTCATTAATGATTTAATCACATCAGGAGTTCTTTCAGCCATTCTCGAACTTAGTTCATTAACAGCAATAAACTCAGGAATGATAATTTCTCTTTTCTTCTTTTCTTTTGGTGTCTCTTTAAGTTCCTCATTTTGTGAAACTCTTAATTTAGCTTTTTCTCTAGCTCTTTTTATAGCTGCTAAGGACCTTACCCTCTCGTTGTTATCTTCAAGAGCTTCTGAAATAGTTAATTTTCCCTTACGCCTCTCATCTTGTTTTTTTGGAACCTTTATTAATTTTAGATTTTTTACTTTTTTTGTTTTTTCTTCGGTTATTTCTTCTTTTTTTGTTTCCTCAGATACATTTCTGTCAGAAACTCTTTTCCCTAGGTTATTATAATTTCCTGATTGTTCATTTTTTGAAATTTCATCAGACCTCTTTTTTAATGCTTCAGAACTTTGAACTTCAGAACTTTGAGAAATATTTTTATCTGGTAATGGATCATTGTCAGATTTTTCTGAAGTTGATGTGCTTTGTTGTTTAGTAGGTTCTAAACTCTCTTTTTTTAGAATAGGATCAACCGGTTTTTTTCCAAAGGAACGCTTTTTTTTAACTTCAACCGATACTGAACGTGTTCTTCCATGTGAAAAGCTTTGTTTAATCTTACCAGCGTCAAAAGTTTTTTTTAATTCTAATGTTCCAGTAAGTGTTTTTTCATTCTTTGTATCTTTTTCCATGTTTTAAGCTCATTTATCAAACCAGTGTTCACGTGCACTCATAATGATCTCGTCTGCCTTGACTTTTTCTAAAATATTTTCCCCAATTATTTCAATTAATTCCTCACTTGCCAAATCCGCTAAACCATCTCTTGTTTTAATCTCATTCTCAGCTAATATTAGAAGTTGGGTTGCAGAAAAAGACTCATTTTTTAACATATAATCATCAACACCATGCTCTTTTAGTTTCTCAAATGCTTCATTTTCCATTTTCTTTAAAAAGTTATCAGCTCTAGATTTTAGTTCTTTAGCTAGGTTTTCGTCAAAGCCTTCAATTGATGACAATTCTTCTAAAGTGACTAAAGATACATCTTGAACAGAAGAAAATCCCTCAGTTACAAGCAGATGAGCAATAACTTCGTCAACATCTAAACTTGAAATAAAGATTTGAGACAATCTTTTAAGCTCCTCATTCCTCTTTTCTGATTCTTGACTAATTGTCATAATATCAATATCCCAGCCTGTTACTTGACTTGCTAAACGAACATTTTGACCTCGCCTTCCGATTGCAAGACTTAGTTGTTCGTCAGGTACAATAATTTCTACTTTATTTAACTCTTCTTCAATAACAACTTTATCAACCTCTGCGGGACCAAGTGCATTGACAACAAAGGTAGCTATATCCTCGGACCAAAGTACAATATCAATTTTCTCTCCTTGTAATTCATTTACAACAGCCTGAACTCTACTTCCTCTTAAGCCTACACAAGCCCCAACTGGGTCTATACTTTTTTCTTTTGATGTAACGGCAATTTTAGCTCTACTTCCAGGATCCCTGGCAACTGATTTCACTTCAATTATTCCGTCATATATTTCGGGTACTTCTTGAGTAAATAAACTTACCAAAAATTGATTGTGTGCTCTTGATAAAAAAATTTGAGGACCTTTCGTTTCTTCACGAACGTCCATTATATATGCCCTGACTCTATCGGAACGTCTAAAACTCTCTCTATTTAAAAGTTCTTCTCTTCTTAAAAGAGCCTCAGCTCTCCCCAGATCAACTATTACATTACCATATTCAACTCTCTTCACAATTCCATTAACAACTTCACCCACCTTGTCTTTAAATTGTTCAAACTGCATTGTTCTCTCTGCTTCTTTAACTTTCTGAACTATAACTTGTTTTGCGGTTTGAACAGCTATTCTTCCAAAATCTATTTGCGGTAATTGATCAATAAAATATTCTCCGATCTTAAGATCTTTATTTTTCTTTGTGGCATCTGATAGATTGATCTTGTTGATTCTTTCCTCGTCTGGCTCATTCATTATTGATTCAACAACCTCAAGGTATCGAAACAAACCAATTTTTCCAGAACTTCTATCTACATGAGCTCTGATATCAAACTCTTGGCCATACTTTGTTCTTCCAGCTTTAGCAATCGCTGTCTCCATCGCCGTCAAAACTTCTTCAGAGTCGATACCTTTTTCTTTCGCTATATTTTTGGCGATATCCAAAAGATCTATAGAAAATAAATCTTTGTTTTCTTCATGTTCCAACTTAATCATGTTTTATCTATACCTGTTTTACAAATAAATAACTATAAATTTAAAAAATTAATATACTTAACTTCATACCATTCTTTAAAGAAACTTAAATAATTTTTTTTCTTAGTCTGTACGATAAATAAACTTTGCTATCCATTGTTAGTAATATTTTTTTAAATCAGAAATAAAATCTAGTTTTTCCCAAGAAAAACAACCAGTGCTGTTACAAGGCTTTCTTCCGAAATGTCCATAAACAGACGTATTTGAGTAAAAAGGGGTATCTAATTTTAAAAATTGTCTTATTCCTGAAGGAGTTAAATCCATATTTTTATTAATAACTTCAGTTAGTTTGTTTATATTTACTTTTGATTCTTCATCAGTTTCTATGTAGAGAGATACTGGTTTAGATACTCCAATAGCATAAGATAACTGGATCAAACACTTTTTTGCAATCTTGCTAGCGACTACATTTTTTGCAAGATATCTTGCTATATAAGCTGCTGACCTATCAACCTTGGTTTGATCTTTTCCAGAAAAAGCTCCCCCACCATGAGGTGCTGCTCCTCCATAAGTATCTACTACTATCTTTCTTCCAGTTAAACCTGTGTCTCCATCAGGTCCTCCTATTACAAATCTACCTGTGGGATTAATATACAAATCTTTTTCATGTGGCATCCAATCTTTAGGTAATGAAGTCTTTATCAATTCAAAAACTTTATTTTTAAGTTCTGTATTACTTACATCCTCACTGTGTTGAGTTGATACAACTACAGAGGAAACACCAATGGGTTGATTGTTTTCATAAATTATACTTACCTGGCTTTTTGAGTCTGGTCCTAAAAATGTATTATTTTGATGCCTATAAACAGCCATATTTTTTAATATATTATGGGCATACTCAATAGGTGCGGGCATAAAATTTTCAGTTTCAGTGCATGCGTAACCAAACATTATACCCTGATCTCCCGCACCCTGTTCTTTCACATTCTTAATTTCATCAACTCCAATGGCTATATCTTTTGACTGATTATGCAGAAAATTTTTTATATCCACTGTCTTCCAGCTAAAACCATCTTGATCATATCCAATTTTTTTTATTTTGTTTCTAATGGTTTCCTCAATTTTAATATTATCGACTAGATCTATATTACTTACTTCGCCAGATAGTATAACTTTATTTGTAGTAGCTAATGTCTCACAAGCTACTCTTACAGAACTATCTACAGATAAATAAAGATCGAGAATAGTATCTGAAATTTGGTCACAAACTTTATCTGGGTGACCCTCAGATACTGATTCACTGGTAAAAACATAATCTTTATTTGACCTCATAAATTTGCCTCTATAATCTTAATTTTTTTCTAAAAAGCAAATTATCAATAATATTTGAAAATAAGCAAACTAAAAAAATTAAAATTATCAAACATTTATTTCCATACTTACTAAATATTGTATTTTCTTTTGCTAATTTTAAAAATATTGTTTCACTTTTCTCTTTATCTAATGGAATAGAAATTAATTTTTTTCCTTTCTCATTGAAGACAGCAGAGATACCTGTATTAGCGACTCTAACCAAAGGTAAGCCTTTTTCAATTGATCTAAACCTTGAAGCTGTTAAATGTTGTGAAGGACCTGAAGTAGTTCCAAACCAAGCGTCATTAGTAATATTGACAATTAAGTTAGATCTTCTATCAAGCTTTGGAAATGTTTGAAATATACCTTCATAACAAATCAGTGGTTCAAAACTTATATCTTTATTGTTGATATTTATTCGTATATTTTTATTTTCATTTCCTGAACTAAAATCTATGTCTCCCTGAGTAATTTTTTTAAAGTTAAAGAGACTTCTAAACGGGAAATACTCGCCGAATGGCACAAGTTTTCTTTTATCATAATAATCTTCAACTCCATTTTTTGATAATACAAATAATGTATTAAATATTTTAAAATTGTTTTTTAGATTTTCTTTTCTTAACGCACCTATAATTAGAATAGAATCATTTAACAAATTTAAAGGTAGAATTTTATTAAAATCTGAACTGTTTTCTATCACATAAGGAATTGCAACTTCAGGCCATACTATTAATTCCGAATTTGACTGCTTTGTGTTTTTATCAAAAGACAGATTTATCGTTTTATTTAAATTCCTAACAAAATATTCTCTAGACCATTTATTTTCTTGAGAGATGTTTGGTTGTACAATTCGAAGTTTTAACAAGTCACCAGTGTTGTCAATTTGATTGATTTTCGAAAAAGAGAATAATAGGATAGGAAAAATAACAAAAATAAAAAAAGAGGTACGGTAGTTTTTTTTTAAAAATAAATTTGAAGCTAATACTATCCAAAAAATTGTTAGAAATGACAACCCAAAAACTCCAAAATATTTACAGAGTTGAATAAATCTATAATCAAATCCCCAAATGTGTGCATGTAGATTCCATGGAAAACCTCCCAAAACTGAAGATCGTAAATACTCTGAAAAGAAAAATATTAATGCAATAATACAGGAATTAGTAAAAATACCTGAATCTTGAATTTTGAACTTTCTTTCAACTAGAACAAATAGATACGAAGACAATAAAAAAAATAATGAAAAAAAAAGCGGGAAAATAATTATTACAATTGGAATAAAGTATTTAAAAAAAGAGTCATATAGTAGTGGGAATATTATCCAATGAAATCCAACCAAAAAATAACCAAAACCGAAACCTAATGACAAGTTCAATATTTTTTTTAAATTTTTAGAGATGTATAAATTTTTCAAATAATAAGTGAAACCAACTAGTTTTAAGGGTATTAAAAAAAAAATGAGAAAGCGAGTGATGACAATGCACCACAGAAAAAAGAAAGAATAAAAATTCTTGTCATCTATCTTTTATCTGAGCAATAATTTTCTTCACTCTTCTTCTATCAGCTTCTAGAACATTAAATTCTATGCCTTTTGGGTGTGTAATAACTTCACCCCTTTCGGGTACCCTTTCAGCCAAAGAAAATACTAAACCACCAACAGTGTCAATTTTTTCTTTTTCATCTAACTGAAGTTCTTTCCCGATTTTATCCTCGAAATCTTCAATTAACATTCTAGCAGAAAGCTCAAAAGAATTCTTAGACAATTTTTTAAAATATACACCCTCAACCATGTCATGCTCGTCCTCTATTTCTCCAACAATCTCTTCAACGAGATCTTCAATAGTTACTAAACCATCCGTACCTCCATATTCATCAACAACAATAGCCATGTGAATTTTTTCAGATCTCATCTTTAATAGTAAATCTAATATTTTCATACTTGGAGCTGCAAAAAGTATGTCTCTTGATATTTCTTTTATTTTTTTTTGTGCATTAAGCTTAAACTTAGTTTTCATTGAAGAAAAAATATCTCTTATATGAATCATACCAATTATTTTATCTAAATTATTACTGTAGACAGGAATTCTGGAATGTTTGTAATCTGAGGTTAGTCTTAAAAGGTCCTGCATTGAGGAGTTTTCAGAAATAGCTATTATATCTGCTCTAGGAACCATAACGTCTTCAACACATTTATTGTGTATGTCTATTACATTACTAAAAATTTTCTTGGTTCCGTCATCTATTCTCTCATTTGAAATATCTTGTTGATCAATTAAATCCTCAATAACTTCTTTATAATTTTGTTTTCCCTTTTTATAGAAGGGAAGTAGATTTTTAAATTTTTTAAAAAAATTTTCCATTTCAAGCTTTATTTCAAATACATTAAAAGCAGTATGGGTCTGACATATTTAAATTTAACATCATCTCTTTTTCAATTTTTTCCATTTTTTTTCTTGTATCTGAATTTTCATGATTATAGCCTAAAAGATGCAAAAAACCATGAATTAAAATATGTGTGAGCCTTTCTTCAAATTTTTTCGAATATCTCTTTGCTTCCTCCTCAATTTTTTCTATTGATAAAACTATATCTCCAATTAAATTCACATTTTCATTAATTTTAACTCTTTCAATTAAATTTTCTTGCGGAAATGAAAGTACATTTGTTTCTTTATTTACATTCTTATATTTAAAATTTAATTTCTTAATATTCAGATTATTTGTAACCAAAACACTTAGTACATAGTTATTAATTTTTTTTTTTATTAATTTTGTCTGGACTAATTTAATCGTATTCTTAATTAACAAGCTTACCTTTTTTTGATCAAGGTCTCTTACCTCTTTATATTTTATGTCAATTTTCATTTAACTCTTTTGATAAATATTTATTACCTATTCCTTGACTAATTTCAAATGACTCGTATTTTGAAACTATCTTAGAAACTAAACTATTTCTTACTACATCTTTATTATCAAACTCTATAAATCCTATGTCCTTTGTATTTTTTAAAATATTTATTGCTTCTCTTAATCCAGATTTAGTCCCCGAGGGTAGATCCACTTGAGATAAATCACCATTAATAATCATTTTTGAATTTTCTCCAAGTCTTGTTAAAAACATTTTCATCTGAACTGAGGTAGTGTTTTGCGATTCATCAAGAATAACAAAAGAGTTAGATAAAGTTCTACCGCGCATGAACGCTAATGGTGCAATTTCTATGTGGCCACTTTCTATTTTTTTTATAACTTCTTGGAAACTTAGCATTTCATTTAAAGCGTCGTATATTGGACGTAAATAAGGATCAATCTTTTCTTTTAAATCACCAGGTAAAAATCCTAATCTCTCTCCCGCCTCAACAGCTGGCCTTGATAATATGATTTTTTCAACTTGTCCCGACTTTAACATTGAAACCGCAAAGGCAACTGCCAAGTAAGTTTTACCAGTTCCTGCTGCTCCGCAACAAAATACCATTTGTTTATCTTTAATTAATTCAAAATACTTTTTTTGTTTTTTTGACCTTGGCTTTAAAAGTTTTTTGCCAGCTTTTACAAAAAGTGGTTCATCGGCAGCCTCTGAATTTTTTTCTGATTTTTTTAAACCATCATACATATTTATTATTCCTTTAATCTCACCGTAATCAATTTGAATATTGGCTTTTGCCGATTCGTAAAGTTTTTTTAAAATAAAAATTGTTTTGCTGATAATTGATTTTTCGCCTTGAAGAAGCATGAAATTTCCTCTCGGAATTATAGTTACACTAATTTCATTTTCTATAAATTTAAGATTATTATCTAGTTCCCCGCACATAATAGATACATATTGATTATCTTCGAAAGCTACAGTACTTTCCGAATAATCGGGTGATCTACCAGGTTCTCTTATCTTTTTTTTCAATACGAATCCATAAATTAATTAATTTCTCCATGTAATGAATGTGATGTAATTTCGTTTATACTAACATTAAAAATTTTTCCAATAATGTTTTCATTTGAAAACACATGTACAGGTTGAAGGTATTGACTTCTACCCACGTATTGATTTTTTTTTTTTCCTTCTTTTTCAATTAATACAGATAAATTCTTACCAATAAAAGACTTGTTAAAGTTATTCTGTTGGATTAGCAGTTCTTTTTGAAGAGTTTGTAGTCTTCTATTAGATTCAGTTTCATCTACCAAATTCTTCAATTCAAATGCTGGCGTTCCAGGTCGAGGAGAATATTTAAAAGAATACGCACCTGCAAATTTAACCTCTTTTACGATATCCATGGTCTCATCAAAGTCTTGAGAAGTTTCTCCAGGAAATCCAACAATAAAATCTGAAGTAAGAGCTAAATCTTTTCTTGATTCTCTTAATTTTCCAACTATTTTAACATAATTCTCTTTAGTATATTTTCTGTTCATTTTTCTTAAAATTTTATTTGAACCAGATTGAATTGGCAAGTGAAGATATGGCATAAGTTTTTTAATTTTACTATGAGCAATAATTAAGTCATCTGACATATCTGCTGGATGAGATGTAATGTATCTTATTCTTTTTATTTCAGAAATCTGATTTATTTCTGAAAAAAGATTTGCTAAATCCATAAAATTTCTACTTCCATCTTTCAATCTAAAACTACCTTTGTAAGCATTTACATTTTGACCAAGCAGTGTTACTTCCTTAACTCCTAATCTAGCTAGAGATTTAATTTCAAAAATTATATCGTTTACAGGTCTTGAAAACTCTGCTCCTCGAGTATATGGAACAACACAAAATGTACAAAATTTATCACATCCTTCTTGTATCGAGACGAAAGCGGTCGTTCCTTTATTACTTGGCTTAGGAAAAAAATCAAATTTACTTTCTTTCGGAAAATTTATATCTAGAATCTTATTGATTGAAGAAATTTCTTTTAATTTTTGTGGTAAAGTATGATAGTTTTGAGGTCCAAACACCATATCTACATTTTTATTTTTTTCCAATATTCTTTTTCCCTCGGCCTGAGCAACGCATCCACATATAGCAATTTTAAAGTTCTTTCCATTTTTAAGCTTTAAATTTTTATATTTAGCAAGGCGTCCAATATCTGAATACATTTTTTCTGAAGCTTTCTCTCTAATATGACATGTATTTAAAATTGCTAACTCACAAATATCTAAGTTTTCCGAAGGTTTAAATCCAAGGGGTTTTAATAAATCTGAAATTTTTTCAGAATCATAAAAATTCATTTGACAACCATAAGTTTTTATATAAAAAAATTTTTCTTTCATGAATATAAATTAAGTTTCGTTTAATGTACTTATAAGTACTCTGCATTATACAGGTTAAATTTATTTTCTCTATTTTTTTTATTTAAATCTTTGGTTACTTGATCAGCAATTATATTGAAACAATATTTACTGAAGTCCTTTCTAGATTTAAATTTTGAAAAAGGAATTTTTTCGTGAAAACTCAAATCAATTTCACAACTACTCAAGCCAAGAAATTTCCAGGCATGAGGAGCTAAATCCATGTCACCATACCAGGCAAAAAAAGGTAGGAATTTTCTACACATTGGCAAACCGTCCAAACCAGTGTATGAAATTGAAATTGGTTGAATATAATGATTATTGAGTTTTTTTTCAGTTACAGCAAAAAGAGAGCTTTTAAAAGGAAGAACTTTACTTCCATCACTAGAAGTCCCTTCAGGAAATAAAATAATATTTGTACCAGCAGTCAACTTTTTTTCTAACAAAGATACTTGAAATTTCGTATTGAAAATTTTTTTTCTATCAACAAAAATAGTTTTACCTAATTTAACAACTTTATTTATAATTGGCCATTTAGAAATTTCAGACTTAGCAACAAATAGTGCATCTAGTTTAGAACCGAGTATTATGATATCTAAATATGATGAGTGATTGGAAATATATAACATATTTTTATCTTCCATTTTTCCTTGTAACTTTACTTTTATTCCAAAAATGATTAACAAAACTTTGAAAAATAATTTAGGAATAAAGTAAAAAAAATTTTTAGGAAGGAAAAAAAATAATGCTTGAATTGAACAACAAGTTAATGTCCAAAAAAATGTTAAGGTTAACCTGACTATCGATAGATATGGGGAATAATACATTTTAATTCTTTGATGCCATATTAATGTACTTTGCTAAAATTTTTTTAGTCTCAAGAATAATACACACGTCTATAGTTTTGAATTCTTCGTCTACAACGGCTCCATCACCTATCCAAGAACCTACCCTGAGATAGGCTTTAATCAATGGTGGCAGAGATTTAAATACACTTCTTACATTTATTTTCTCTATCTTAACCATATCCCAAATGGCTGCCTTTGATTCAATTGCAGTTGCTGTTATTTCTTTTGGAGCTTTGTGGAAATGATGCAAAAAAGAAAGCTCGTTTTTTATTTTTTGAGGATTTACTTCATTAAAACTTGCACATCCAATAATATAATCTGCTTTTGTTTGGGAAATATAACTCGCCAAACCTCTCCACAATAATCTAATTATTCTACCATCACGGTAATTAGGATGAACACATGATCTACCTGCTTCAAGAATTTTTCTATTACCTTTCTTTAAATTACTCAGATTAAATTCTGTCTCAGTATACATTTTATAATTTGTGGAAAAATCTTCTGTTAATAATAATCTATATGTCCCTACCACAAAATTTTCAGAAATATTTGTATCAATAACAACTAGATGATCACAAATATTATCAAACATATCACTGTCAACTTTATTGGAATTATTATTTTCTTCAAAGAAGTTTTGAAATCTTAATTTTTGAGCCTCTCTTATTAGTGGATCTCTTCCTTTAACAATTTTTACATTAATTTTATCAACCCAAAAGTTTACTTTGGGTTTTAAAGGATAGTCTATAAAAATAGACTTTGATTTAGAAATGTTGTTATTAATTTTTTGAGTGAAACTTTTAATATAAATTACATTTTTTGCAATAAAAGTCGCTTTTGATAAGATATTCCTAAATCTACTTTTGCTTTTTTTCTTACTTGTCGTTAATCGGGACAGCATATATTTCTAATCTATAATCAACTAATTTGTATCCTAACTCATTTGCCATTTGTTTTTGCATTGCGTCAATAAAGGTGTTTCTAAACTCTTTTACATCGCCGCTCTTAATGTCTATTAGATGATGATGATCATCACTAACTGGTTCATATCGAGATTTAAATCCTTTGAACTCGTGTTTCTCTAAAAAATTGTTTTCCTCAAATAATCTTATCGTTCGGTAAACAGTGGCAATACTAATCTTATTATCTATTTTTGAAGCTCTTTGATACACAGCCTCTACGTCTGGATGGTCTTTTGATTCCGATAAGACTTGCACAATAACTTTTCTTTGATCTGTCATTTTAAGATTTTTTGAATTACATTTTTCTAATAATCTATTCATATTATACCTATTCTATAATTTAATGTGGCAAAATTGTTACAATTCTACCAAAAAAAAAATTTTATTTATATAATGATAATGATACATTAAAAATATGAATAAAAAAAGTAAATTAGATCTATCAAATCACACATGCCCTATGATATTTGTAAAAACTAAGATTTTTTTAGAACAGAATTCTAATTATGATGAAAAAATAATAATAGTTAGAGGAAAAAACAATTTGAAGAGTTTAAATAATACATTATTATCCAAGAACATTAAAACTAAAATCAAAAATTTAGA
This sequence comes from Rickettsiales bacterium, assembly GCA_002691145.1. GTDB lineage: Bacteria > Pseudomonadota > Alphaproteobacteria > Methylaequorales > Methylaequoraceae. Next base: position 17,502 of record NZHE01000014.1, on the reverse strand, counting down.
AAAAGACAAATTTCAAATTCAACTTTTTTGACTTTAAATATTTAATTGCATAATAATTGCGTCTTGTTTTATTCCATTAATAGAATAATAATCTTTTCTAAGGCCAACTTGTTTGAATTTTAATTTTTTGTAAAGTTTTTTTGCAGCAAAATTTTGATCGCTAACTTCTAAGGATATTTTCTTTAAGGAGTTTTTCTCGCAGTATTTTTTGCAGAGATTAATGAATTTTTTTGCTATACCTCCTCTTCTATAAAGTGGAGCTACGAAAATTATAAAAACATCTAATAAATCTTCATTGCTCAAACACAAAATGAACCCATTAAGTTCTTTGTTTTTTTCTGAAAGATATGCTAATCCATTTTGTCTTTCAACAAATCTGAAAATTTCATTAAATGTCCAAATATTATTAATTTCATCAGCATTTTCTCTCTGAAGAGATTCAATTTTTTTTAGATCATTAATCTTTATTTTCCTAATTATTAATTCTTTTTCCATAATGAGGATGATGATAAATTATGCTAATTCTCTTACTAGCAAAACCAAAATTTATTGCCTGAAATACACTTCTTGCATCTATGGATAACTCTTGGAATTTAATATTAGATATTTCTTTAATTTCGTCATGTGTTTCATTTGAATAAGTAAATAGTTTAGTCATCTGTTTTTCTTTTAAAAATTCTTGAACTTTTTTGTTTATTTTCAGAATATCACCTGATAAGATCCTCGAGACTTTTACAAATTTTAAATCAATAAAATCGAAAAACTGAAAATAAAAATCTCTTCTTGAATCTTTATATACAAATAAAACTGGTTTTTTATTTTTTAATATTTGATATAAAAAGATTTCAAATATTGTGGTTGTCATGATTTTTGATTTATTTGAAAGCCTAATGCCCTGTGCTATTGATACTAAGGATCGGATTGAGGTAAAACTTCCAGGCCCTCTCGAAAAGTAAATAAACCTTAATTTTTTAGAACTAAAATTTTCAAAAAGTTTTTTAATCAAAGCTATTAAAATATCAGATTTATTTTTGCTTTCGGTTTTTTTTTGGAGAAATAAAATCTCTTTTTCTTTATCAAATAAGGCTAAAGAAACAGAGTCACTTGAACAATAAAGAGATAGTGATATCATAAAATTATTTTCCTACTTATTTGAAAATGATTAAAAAAAAATTAGTAAAAGTCACAAATAAAAATATTGATATAGACATAGATCTAAAATACTCTACAAATGATAATTTTACCAAAAAAAAAATTTATTGTCGAAATGAATTATATCTAAATCCAATAGCTTTTGAGCATCTTCATATTGCTGTAGAGCTTGCAAAAAAATTGGGTTATAGAATTAAAATTTTTGATGGTTTTAGACCTGTTCAATCTCAAAGAAAACTTTGGGATTTTTTACCTAATCCCAATTTCATAGTACCTCCCAAAAAGGGTTCACCACATTCAAGGGGCGCCGCCGTAGATCTAACACTAATTGATAAAAATGGAAGAGAGCTAGATATGGGTACAGGTTTTGATGAATTTTCTTCTCTCTCGTATCATTCGTCAAAATATATTTCGAAAAAGGCCTTTGAGAATAGAATATTATTATTAGGCTTAATGACTTCCGCAGGATGGGATTTTTTTAGAAATGAATGGTGGCACTATCAACTTTTTAATTCTAAAAACTTTCCTCTTCTAGGAGACGAGGATATTGACCAACCTTTAACAATTTATTAATTAAATAAAATGTTATCAAATTTTTCAAATTCATAATCTTCAATAATTTTTTTTACATCATTTATGTAAAGATTTTTTTTTTCAGAATAATTTGATAAATTTTCAACTAAATTATGTCCGATTAACTTTTCTCCATTCATTCTCAAACTTTTCCTTTGTTCTCTAAATTTTTCGTATGCTGGGTGTGTATTTATATTTTTTATGTAAGACTCTACAGATTCAGAAAGATTTGAAAATTTTCGAATCAAATGCTTATCACTATCAGTCCTACTAGCTGGAACCATTCCGGCTCTTTGATCATAGGTATACTGACCAAAAATTGCATTGCCCTCTTTGGTAAATCTTGAGTTCCCCCATCCGCTTTCTATTATGGATTGGGCAACTGCCATCGAAGTAGGAACCATATCTACCTTAATAAGAAGGTTTCCGATATTTTTATCATTGTGCATATAATCCTCACTTACATTTTTCAACCACTCAGGCCAATAAATCTTATCAATTATTTCTCCATCATTTTCAGTCCACCATTCCAATATTTGTTTCCTTAGATTTAAAACTTTCTTATTTTCCACGTATAAAATAGATGTAACAACCTTTATAAAAAGTTCTTGCTTATCAATGTTGAGGTCTAGTTCGAAAAAATCTTCTGGTAAAGAAGAGAAAATTATTAAACTTTCAAAATTTCCATTAACTAATTTTTCAAGATTGAAATTCTCTCTATCAAAAATTTCTTTCATCTCAGAGGAGAGATTAATTATCTCTGGCGATTGATTGAAAACGTCATTATTAGAGGTATATATTTGGTAGCTTATAGGTTTAAAATATTGCTCATCCGTTTTGAAAAAAAAAAACTTTCCGACTGCAAAAACATAGCTAAAAAAGATTATAAATATGAGTGAATATATATAATATTTATAAGAGCTATCACGGGTGGTCATTACTTAGTTGATAGCTTCGACAGATTTTATTTCAGGAATATAGTATTTCAGCATATTTTCTATCCCAGACTTAAGAGTTAATGTAGAGCTAGGGCAACCAGCACAGGCTCCTCTCAATTCTAAATAAACAATCCCAGCATCAAATCCATTGAATCTTATGTCACCTCCGTCTTGAGCAACAGCAGGCTTTATTTTTTCTTCTAAAAGAGTTTTAATCTGATTTACAATATCTAAATCTTTTACATCAAAGTTTTCTTCTACATTATTATTTTGTTCTAAAACATCTTCGTTAACCACGTCAGTACTATGAGAATAAAAGTCCATAATTCTCGATAAAAGATCAGGTTTTAAAGATTCCCAGCTTGATTTTTCAGACTTGGTAACAGTTATAAAATCTTTTCCAAGAAATACATTTCTTACCATGTCATTATCAAATAGTGACAATGCAAGAGGGGAAGATTTTGCTTCATCTTTATTTTTAAATTCCAATGTACCTTTTTTAAGTACAACCCTTTCAGGAATAAACTTTAAAGTTAATGGATTAGGTGTTGTTTCTGTCTGTATAAACATAAATCTAAAATAATGAATTAAAATAAATTGTCAATTTCTTCTTCTGATAAATTTCCAGGTATAATTGTTAGTGGGACTTTTAATTTTGTCCTATGCTTGCCGGTAAAGCCTGAGATCAAAGGACCAGGGCCCCCTGTGCTAGAAGACGCAGCTAAAATTAAATTTGAAATAAATTTATTAGAATCTAAAAACTTTAAAATACAATCTAGCCGATCACCCTTCATAATGTATTTTTTGGGTTTCTTCCTACAAATGGAAAATACTAAGGCTTCGTACTCCTTAATTTTATCTTCCGCCTCTTCCTTGAGTTCCTTTTCAGCTATACTCTCAACAGCTTTCCAGTGACTAAATTCTAAACTTTCAAACGTATAAAGAATCACAACTTTTCCATTTGCTCTAGAAGCTCTCCAAGCAGCGTACCTCAAGGCATTAAACATTTCTTTAGAATTATCTATGATAACCAAAAAATTTAATTCTTTTTTCATAATTTATTATATTCTTCTAAAAAAATAGCCTGCAGCTAAACCCAAGCTTATTGCTACTATAGCACAAAATAAACCATATAGAAGTGAAAGCTGATGGGCAAATTTATAAATGAATGAATTAATTCCAGGCTTTTTTATGAAAATTATCTTTTCTTTTTTCAAAATCTCCTTGCCGTTCAGAGTTTCTAGAGAAATCACATATTTTCCTGGATTAGCATTAAATGGGATGTTCACTGGTATTTTAAAAAAACCTTTAATATTCTTATCAACATCCTCAAATGCATCGTTTTTTATCAAAAAAAGCTGACTTTTCATTTTATTTTCAATCAAATCTCTTTTCAAATTGTCATTATCCTTTCCAAAAACTTTTATTTCATCAAACATTTGTTTTTTTATTTTAAATTCAGAGGTCTGTGATAACTTATTAGTGTAAAAGTGAAATAAGGAAGGAAAAGTAAATTTTCCCGATCTTTTCCAGGTCCATATATTAAAAATTTTTTTTTTCTTTTGGAGTATGACCGACTGAGTAGGTCCTTTTATTTTGAGAAAAATTTCGTTATTAAAATTGTTGTAACCAAAAATATTAAATGTAGGTTCAAAATTCTTATCTAAATGAATTAAATTCCTTGAGACATCAAAACTAAAATTTTTTGAATCTAAACAACTCGAAAAAAGAAATACAAAAATGAAAGAGAGTATATTTAGCATTAGCTTATATCTTGAATTATTATTCTTGAGTTCATAAGAGGCTCTCTTGCTAAATCAAAAGACATCTTAAAACAAACAATAATAACGACAGATGCAAGCAGAATTCTCAATTGTTCGCCTTTAAATCTTGACGTATACCTTGAACCAATCTGAGCCCCAATGACGCCGCCGATCAATAAGAAAATGGCAAGTATCAAGTCAACGGACTGATTATAAGTTGCTTGAAGAATCGTTACATTAGCCGTCACAAAAACAATTTGAAATAAAGAGGTTCCGATTGCTGTAACAGTACTCATTTTTAATAAATATATCATCGCAGGAACCATAACAAACCCACCTCCAACCCCCATCAATGCAGATAAAATCCCAACAAAAGAACCAATTAAAATAGGTAGCAAAATTGATTTGTAAATTTTTGACTTTCTGAACTTTAATTTTAATGGCAGTGCATCTAAGAGGTTTCTTTTTTTAGTCTTCTTTTTTATTTCAGAATCCTTAAACAGTGAAAGTGCACTTTCGATAAACATTAAAATTCCAATGATTGCTAAAAAAATTATATACATTACGCTAATAATAAGATCTATATTACCTGACTCCCTCATAAACTTAAAAAAAACAACACCGAGAGTAGATCCGAAAATACCACCCACCAACAAAAATATTCCAATCTCATAGTCGATGTTATTTTTTCTACCATGAGCTGTAGCACCTGAAACAGATGAACCTAAGATCTGTGTTGACTCTGTTGCAACTGCAGTTGCTGGTGGAATCCCTAAAAAGATAAGAATTGGAGTCATTAAGAACCCACCCCCTACACCAAACAACCCCGACAAAAAACCTACAAAAAAGCCACTAAATAAAATTATTAAAATATTTATTTCAATCTCAGCAATAGGAAGAAAATAGTACATTAAATTAGACCTATTATTTCTTTAACCTTTTTTAGATTTTTTTCGGAGATCTCAAAGGCTTTTTCTTGTCCTTCTTTAAGAATACCTTCAAGATATCTCTTATCCTTCAATAACTTGCTCATTTCTTTTGAGATAGGTAATAACTCGGAGCTAATAATTTCAAAAAGGTCAAGTTTTAGTTCTGAAAAATTTTTATTTTTATAAGTTTTTATAATTTCTTTAGTAGTAATTTTTGATAAACTTGCATAAATACCCATCAAATTTTTGATTTCTGGTCTTTGAGATAATTCCTCCTCATTTTCAGGGAAGTTTTTTGAATCGGTTTTTGCTTTTTTTATTTTTTTTAATATCTGTTCTTGACTATCATTCATATTAATCCTTGAAAAATCAGATTCGTCTGATTTACTCATTTTTTTTTCTCCATCTTTTAAACTCATTATTCTTGAAAAATTTTTGGAAATTATCGGTTCTGGTATCGGAAAAAAATCAACATTATAAAATCTATTAAAACTTTGAGCAATATCTCTGCATAACTCCAAATGTTGTTTTTGATCATCACCAACTGGAACGTGAGTAGATTTATACAAAAGAATATCAGCTGCCATTAGTATCGGATATGAGTAAAGTCCAACAGAAGCTTTCTCTTTATTTTTCCCGGCTTTATCTTTAAATTGGGTCATTCTATTTAACCATCCAATTGGTGTCCTACAGCTCAAAAGCCAGGATAATTCAGAGTGTGCAGAAATTGATGATTGCTTGAAAATTATATTTTTTTTTGTATCAATACCTGCAGCTATATATGCAGAAAGCACTTCATAAGTGTTACTTTTTAAATCTTGGACTTGATCTGAATTTGTAATTGAGTGAAGATCAACAATACAAAAAATACAATCAGATTCTTTTTGTAAATTAACCCAATTTTTGATAGCACCTAAATAATTTCCAAGATGTAAATTTCCAGTAGGTTGAACTCCAGAAAATATTTTTTTTTTGTTAATTTTTACCTCCAAAATTAAATCTTAAAAAATGACTGATTTTAAACAAATACAACATAGCTAAGTATAAACTAAAACTCATGAATATTGTTCCAAATAATTTAAAAAATTTAACAATAAAGAAATCATTAATATTAAATATAATGATTGATTTTTTTGAAATAATTATGAAAACTCCAATGAGTATAGATGCAAACGAACATTTAATAAAAACATTTAAAGTATCTTTGTTAATTTTAATAAATTGTCTTTTCTTAAGAATAAAAAATAGTAGTAAGCAATTTACCCATGCAGAAATTGATGTTGCTATCGCTAGGCCAACATGAAGATAATATTTAATAAGGATCAAATTAAGAATCAGATTAATAATTACAGCTACAAGAGCTACTTTCACAGGCGTTCTTGTATCTTCTCTAGCAAAAAAATTAGCCGCAAGAATTTTTATCAGAATAAAAGCTGGTAAACCAAATGAAAAAGCCGTTAAGGCAAGACTTGTGGATAAGCCATCTTCATTACTAAATTCACCCCTGACGAATAGAATCTCAATAATTTGATTTGAGAGTGTCAAAATCCCAATAACACAAGGCAGTACAAAAATAATTCCTATTTGCAGGCAGTTATTAATAGTAAAATTAGCTTCTTTATATTCTTTCTTTTTTATTTGTGTTGATAAAATTGGTAAAAGGGCGGTACTGAGTGCAATTCCAATAACCCCGATAGGAAGTTGATTTACTCTATCAGCAAAATACAAATAAGAAATAGAACCATGAACTAGTGTTGATGCAAGAATCATGTCTACTAAAAGGTTTAACTGATAAACACCATTTCCAAAAACTGCTGGAATAAAAAGTTTTGCAAGTTTTTTTATTTCAGGTGAGATCTTAAAAAGATTTTTGATTTTAAAATTCAAATTAAAATGATTTTTTTTTAAATTTAAAACCAACCATATTAATTGAATTATACCGGCCAAAGAAATAGAAGCAGATAAAAAAAGTGAGATAGTTTGTTTAGAATCTTCATTAAAAGAAAAAAAAAATAAAACTGTTAGCATAGTGAGATTTAAAATTACTGGTATAAAAGCCATTGCTGCAAACTTACCAACAGTATTTAAAAATCCACCAATAAGAGATGATAAACAAATAAAAAGTAAAAATGGAAATGTTAATCTAGCCAAATAAATTGTTAATTCATACTTTTCAGAGTCTTCATTAAAACCCGGAGAAATCATAGAAATTATAAATGGCATCATAATTTCAAAAAAGATAACTAAGAAAAGTAAAAAAACCAATGTGATAGAAAATATTTTTGATAAAAAATTACTTGCTTCGTTTCTTCCTTTTTTTTCTCTTACACCAGCTAAGACCGGAATAAATGCTGAGTTCAGTGAGCCCTCAGCAAATAATCGTCTAAATAAATTGGGTAATTTAAAGGCGACAAAAAAAGCATCTGAAACTAATCCTGCTCCTAACAACTTAGCAATAAAAAAATCTCGAAAATACCCAAGCAATCTACTTAAAAAAGTTAATGACCCTATAATTGAAAAAATTTTAAAAAACAAATATTTATCCTCTAAATTATCCTTAGCAGACTTTCTTTTAATTTTGAAAGATTGTTATTCTTTGAAACTTTTTTATTTTCTTTTTTTTTAATATAGAAAATATCTTCAATGTAATCCAAGGTTGTTGAAATTTTAGCGACTGATATTGATAATTTTTCTTTTAAAATTATTTGTAATATATCATATAACAAAAATTGCCTATCATTGGAAGTAACTTTGATTATGTAGTAAATTTCTGAGGAGGCTATATCAATGTCTACTGATTTTGAATCTTTTATTGATCTATTTACTAGTTCTTCAGCCGCAAATAAATTTTTTAATTTCTTTTGTTTTTTTAGGTTTTCGTTCATATATTTTGATAAATTTTTTTTTTTTTTCCTCAAGATCGTTCTCATTAAGTTTCAATTTTGAAGACGGTGTAATTTTAAAAGTGTCAATCACAAGATCATTTTTAAAAGTGAAAATTCTTGCCTCTAGAACATTCATTTCAAAAATAATAAATGTTTCTATAATATCTAATAATAGTTTTCTTCTATTTTTAGTGACAACCGAGACTTCTAAAATTCCTTTAACTTTTGAGTTCTCAATTAAAACGTTGTCTTCTTTTAATAATTCACTCCCAAGAAAAAAGAAATCTATTTGATGTGCAATTTTCTCTATTGGTTGTGAAGTCCAAAATTCTGGAATTGTAATATTGCAAAAATTATTGAAGTCTTTTTCAGTATTTTTTTCTAAATTAAAAAAAACTTTCTTTTGGATTCTCTTAATCTTTTTTTTTATTTTTTCATCAAAAATTTCGATTCTAAGGAATAATGGCTTTTGTATTTCTTCTAAACATTTTTGGTAAAGTCGTTCTAATAGTGAGCCTTTCCAACTATTCCAACTTTTGGGATTAACAGAAGCAACATCAACTACTGTCAAAAGATAAAGCAATTGTAATTTTTCTAAAGACTGAATTTTTCGAGTAAATGATTTAATTTCAGATTTTTCTTCTAAATCTTTTTTAAAAGCAAACTCACTAAAAATTAGATGATTCTGTACTAGCCAACATATTTCACCTATATCTTTTCTAGAATAACCTAATTTTGGCAGAACCTTTCGTGCAATATCGGCTCCTTTTTCCTGATGAGATTTTTCAAACCCTTTTCCAATATCATGAAACAAAACAGATAAAAAAAGTCTTCTCGGATGCCTTACCTTTTTGAAGACAATTGAAGGATGAGCTAAAAATTTAATCTTGATATTGTCAGAGTTAATTTTTCTTAATAAATTTAAAGCATTTATTGTATGTTGATCAACGGTATAAGCATGGTGAAGATCAAATTGTGTTTTAAAATTTATTTTTGAGAAATCAGGAATCAATTTTGAGATAACTCCNCATTCATTTAAGACATNCATAGTATCTTCGAAAACATTTTGAAAAATTATTGTTTCGAATTTCAATCTAGTTGATNTATCTTTTATCAAAATCTGGTCAAATGAAGTCATCTTATCAAAAAAGAATCTAAAAGCAGAGGNATGAATTGGAATTTTTAGTTTCACGGATTCAAAAAAAATATTTATCAAATTCTCACTCTTCTTTAGAAAAATATTTTCATCTTTAATACGAATAAAATTTCCAGACAATATTATATCGTCGTTTAATTTTTTAATATTTTCAAGATTTTTTTCTGAAGGNAATAAAAGTGATTTTGGCAAGTGTTTACATAAAAACTGGATATTTCTTGTCTGCAAATAAAGATGTTTCATGAATCTTTCAACTTGAAGATTTAATTTGCGATTTTTATACCTCATCTTTTCTGAAATTATTTGCTGTAAATGAAAAGTTAGTTTTTCTTTTTCCCCTTTGTTAATAAAATGCATATAGCATCTTACTGTCATTAAGAAATTTAAGGATTTTAGGATTTTCTTTTTTTCGGAATTAAAAATTTTATTTTCTTTTTCAAGCAAATGTAAATCATCAGTACCAAAAAATCTTTTTAAAAACCAAAATAAAATATTCAAATCTCTCAAGCCTCCTGCACCTTCTTTAATATTTGGTTCTAAAAAGTAGGGTGAATTATTTTCTTGTTTAATTATTGCTAATCTTTCAGTAATTTTNAAATCGTAGAATTTTTTAATAGGGTATTCTTTAAAGAAAAAATTTAACCGTGTTTCTAACAATTTAAATTTTGTTTCACTTCCACAGATTTTTCTCATATCAATCANGGATGTTTGGGTAGATAGATCACTTTGAGCTTCTCCTATTAATTCATCTAATTTTCTAACTGAGTGACCCACGCGAAATCCACAATCCCAAAATAAATATAAGATCGCTTCAATGCTATCTTTAATTTCTTTTTTTTTGGAAAAAGGAACAAACATTATATCTAGATCTGAAAATGGAGCTAAATGTTTTCTACCATATCCACCTACAGCGGTAATAATAAGATCATTTTCTGTTAAATTATNTTTAATTAAAATTTTTTTATAAATTTTTTGGATAAGTACGTCTGTAATTTTTGATAGATCAAGGCAAGTTTTTAGACCGTTATTGTTTTTATAAAAGCTATGCTCTATTTCACTTTTTTTTTTAAAAAAGGAGTTNATCAAGTTTTTAAAATCTCTTTTTTTAATTAAACTCAAATTCTTCGAATTAACCATTAATGTCTAAGTTTTATTTTTCAAATTGTAAATAATCTCTAGAGCTTGTTTAGGAGACAAACTATCAGGCTCTAAATTTTTTATAATTTCAATGATTTCGCTAAAATCTTCATTTTTTTCATAATTTTTATTTGTCAGGCCCTGCTGCTTTTTAAAATCATCATCTAGATTCAAAACTTTTAATTTTGTAATAATTTCTGCTGCTCTTTTNACTATTGAACTCTTAATACCTGCAATTTTAGCTACATGAAGTCCAAATGAACTCTCAGAAATACCGTCAATAACTTTATATAAAAAAATAATATCTTCGCCCCACTTTTGTGTTTGTAGTGTTTTCAAAGAAATCTCTTTAAACGACTGTTTGATTTTGGTCAACTCTTTATAGTGTGTTGCAAAAAATGTAATGCATTTCTTTTCAAGAACAATAAACTCTAAAATTGCCCAAGATAAAGCTAATCCATCAGAAGTGGATGTACCTCTCCCTAACTCGTCTAAAATTACTAACGATTTATCAGTAGCACCATTTAAAATTCTTGCAGTTTCAATCATCTCAACCATAAAGGTTGATAGACCTCTTGACAAGTCATCTGATGCACCTATTCTTGTGAACACTTTGTCTAATATGCTCAGATCAGCACTCTTTGCAGGAACATAACAACCCATTTGTGCTAAAATACAAATAATAGCTACTTGCCTCAAAAAAGTGCTCTTTCCTGCCATATTAGGTCCAGTCATCAACCATGTCTGGTTTTTAGCCTCAAGACTACAATTATTTGGAATAAATTGATTTCCGGACCCTCTTAAACTTTCTTCCACTACTGGATGTCGTCCATCTATAATATCTAATTTCTTTTTCAAAGAAAATTTTGGTCTAACATAGTTTCTCTCCTTGGAAATATGTGCAAAGTTATTTAAAACATCAACGAAAGCAATTAATTTGCTCATGGAATTTAGTTTTGAAAAATTTTTTAATATCTCTTTACAAAGATTAAAATATAGTTCTTTTTCTAATTTTACCGAATCGCTCTCAGCTTTTTCAATTTCAAATGATAAATTCTTGAGTTCCTGAGTTTGATATCTTGAATTATTTACTGTATTTTGAATTAATAGAAAATCTATTTCTTCAGATTGATTTAACTTATAAGAATTCTTATTGCTAGTCTCAATAAAATAACCGTGAAAATTATTGTATTTTATTTTTAAGTTTTTTAACCCTATTTGATCAGAATATTTTATTTGAAAACTGACAATTTTTTTTTGAAACTCGAGCCTAATATTTCTTAAGTAGTCGAGTTTTTTTGAAACTCCGTCATTAATCACTCCTCCCTCATTCAAATTTATTGGAGGATTTTCTTTTAACAAAATTTTTATATTTTGTTTTAGTTTACTGAAATTTTGCTCTAAGTTCTCCGAAATCAAAAGTTTGTTTAAAATTTTATTATTTTCCTCCTTGATTCGTTTAAAAATTTTCAGGCTTTCTGATATAAATTCAAAAATAATAAATGCGTCTCTAGGATTCTTTAAATTTGCACTTATCCTTGATAGAGCTCTTTCTGGATCTGGAATTTTTTTTAAGATATCTCTTATATCTGAAACCAAAGTTTCTGCTTTTAGGAACTGTTCCACATAATCCAGTCTTTCGTTAATTAGGTAGATTTCAGTCAGAGGGTTATTTAAAAACTCTTTTAACATCCTTGCACCAATTGAAGTTTTTGTAAAATCAATTGTATGTAAAAGAGTTCCTTGTTTGTCATCTTTATTTCTTGCAAAAAGTTCTAAGCTTACCGCTGAAATTTTATCAATCTCCATAAAATTTTTATTTTTTATAACTTCAAGTTTTGGGATGAACGGCACGTTATCTTTTTGGGTAAGCTTTAGATACTCAATCAGTGCTGCAACTGTAGAAACTTCAGTTTTTTCAATGTTTCCAAAAGAATCTAAATTCTTTAATTTATAAAAAGATAAAATCCTCTCTATACAATTTTGTTCATCGTAAAAACTAAAAGGTAATAATGTGATTCTATCAGACCAAGGTTTAAGATCTTTTTTTAATAAAATATCTTTGGAAATATCTTCTGTAGTGATTATTTCCCTAGGATTGATTTTATAAAGTTGCTCTGCTAAATCTTTTTCCATTAGATTTTTATCTAAGGACATTACTTTAAAATCGCCTGCAGTCATATCAATCCATGCGATTGCTCCTTTACCTTTGCTAATGTACAGGCTTGTTAAGAAATTATAATTTTTAGAATCAAGTAATGATTCTTCTAAAATAGTTCCAGGTGTAATAATCCTAACCACGTCTCTTCTAAAAATTTTAGGAGATTTTTTTTTATTTAAGTCCTCTNGTACGTTGTGTTCAAGCTGTTCTGCAATCGCTATTTTAAAACCTAATGTTATCAACCTAGATAAATAATTTTGAACAGAATGATAAGGTACACCACACATAGGTATACTTTCGTTGTCTAACTTTCCTCTTTTTGTAAGTGTGATTCCTAAATTTTTTGATGCTACAATTGCATCTTCAAAAAATAATTCGTAAAAATCTCCCATTCTATAAAACAGTAAATAATCCCTATGTTTACTCNTAACATTTAAGTACTGCTCCATCATTGGAGTGGTTTTTATATTTTTTCTTTGATTGAAATTTTCTAAGTTTATTAAACTTTGTTGTTTAAGCTTCATTTTGTTATAATAACCTTAACTATTTAATAAATTAATATTTACATACTTTCATGTTTATTCATAAAGAATTTATCCTGATATTTATTTTTATTGCCGTTTTATGTTTATTTTTACTTTATAAGCTAATTTTAGATTTTAGAAAATTAAATTCAAAAATCAAAAATTTAGACGAACATTCTGCTTCTAGTTCAGATTTTTTTTTCTTTAGCACATTTGAGCCAATTGCGTATAACTCAAATTCTATAAAAAATATTTATGTAAATAAATTAAGGTCTTTTAAATCAAGAATAAAGTTTTATGAAAGTTTCTTTAATTTGTTTCCTGACCCACTAATAATTATTGACAAAAAAAGTAACATCATTGAATTAAATGTTAGGGGAATTGATATAGTTGGAGAAAATGCTAAAGGTAAGAATATTCATGCGTTATTAAAAATGCCTGACTTGATAATGATGATAAATAATTCAATAGAACAAAATACCTCACAAACCGAAAGACTTCAGATTCTTAGCACTCATGATAGAACTTTTGACGTCTGGGTTTCGATAGATCGGTCAAGATTTGCTGATTTTTTATTCATTAGATTTTACGACGCTACTGCTGAGATAAAAAGTAAAAAAATTCAATCCGATTTTGTTGCTAACGTGAGTCATGAATTAAAAACCCCTATTTCTGCACTAGTTGGTTATTGTGAAACTTTATTAGGCATAGGTAAAAATGATAAAATTGCTAGAGAGAAATTTTTAAAAATCATGAAATTAGAAGTTGATAGAATGGCCTCTTTGGTCTCAGACCTTCTGTCATTATCAAGAATAGAGCAAATTGAATTTTCATCACCAAAGACTCGAGTAGATTTAATAGAAATAATAAATGATACCAAAAGTTTATTCGAAAAAAATATAATCAAAAAAGAAGTTATATTTAATTTTCCAAATTCACAAATGTGGATTATTGGGGATTATAATGAGCTTAAACAGGTTTTTATTAATATAATTGAGAATTCTATCAAATATGGAAAATCAAAGGAATCCTCACAAGTCTCTCTTAGAAAGAGAAATGAAAAATTTATATTTCAGGTTCAAGATTTTGGTCAAGGAATTGAAAATAGGCATATACCTCTTCTCACAAACAGATTTTATAGNGTTGATAATTCGAGAAAAAGAGATTTTGGAAGTACGGGTCTGGGTTTGTCAATTGTTAAACATATACTTAGTAGACATAATACAAGACTTGATATTGAATCAACTGTTGGCAAGGGATCAAAATTTAGTGTTGAATTTTCGCAAAAGATATAATTNAAATAAATTTTTCAAAAAGTATTTACTGTCATAAAAATGTAATAATTACTATCTACTTTGTTTTTTTATTTTTTTAATTATTGATAAAGGATGTGAAATGAAAAAACGATTTATATTGATTCTGATATTTTCTCTTACTACTCTTACAGCTTTTGAAGGAAAATCTCAGGACTATGATGCACAAATTGATGCCTTGCAAAATGAATTGCTTAAAATGAAGACAGAGATGTCTAAGGAAAAAAGCAAAGCATATTTTAAAAAAGGAAAAGGTTTGAGTATNAAAAGTACTGATGGGAAATATTCCTTTCAAATTAAGGGTAGGGCCATGTATGATATGGGTTTAATTACCGCAAATAGATTTGGAGCTTTACAAGGTCAAGACTCTTTTGGTTCCGAGTTCAGAAGATTAAGATTTAGTATCAAAGCAAATGTAGGAGATGGCTGGGGTATTGCTTTTCAACCAGACTTTGCAGAAACAGTGTCTGATAATGTTGGTGGTTCAGCATCTGGACCAAAGGGTGTTGACGTTAAAGATGCAATTATTAGCAAGAAAATTAAAGGGTTTGGTAAAATCTCTGTAGGAAACCAAAAGGCTGCAGCTGGAATGTGGGAGAATACAAGCTCTAACAGTTTACTTTTCATGGAAAGACCAATGCATAATGAAGCAATGAACTGGGGGCACAGAACTGGTATAGGATATGATACTGCGGGTGCTTTTGGCAAAAAATTTCCACTACATCTAAAAACAACTTTTTTTGTTGGTGCTGAAGGAGCTTTTAGACAAGAAATGGAAGATGCCGCATCCTCCGTGGGGTCTGAAGAGTGGGGTTCGACAACTGCTGTTCATTACACAACGAAGCTTGGAAAAAAGCATCAAGCAATGATAGGATTTCATTATGCATACATGGATAAAGCAGATTCCAACAGTCATTCATTAGGTGTTAGGGCCAATGGACTTCACATGAGTGGGGAAAAATTTTTAGATGGATCTATATCAAATATTGACTCATATGTATTCTATGGACCACAATTTGCTTACACAAACGGTCCATTATATATCGCGGGTGAGTATCAGAGAGCATCAGGAAGTAGAATTGATGGTTACACAGCCTATGATGATTATGAAGGTGAGGGATTTAGTGTTTTTGGACATTATTTTTTAACTGGAAACGCAAATGTTAAAATTAATGGTTCAAAAGGTGCTATAAGCGGCGTAAAATGTAAAGGTACTTTTGGTTGTACGGCAGTGAAAGTGCTTTATGAGAGAATAGATATGAAAGATAGTGAATTAAGCGAAGGTGATGGATGGGCAATCCATGCTGGAGTAAATCATTATTTTAATAGTAATGTTCGATTAATGGTTGACTTTGCTAGGGGTATTTATTTTGATGGTGATGATATGGCTGGTTCAGCTTCTACTTCTTCACCAACTGCTTACACAAATGCTGATACTGCTTCATTAACAAGTGTTCAAGCAAGATTACATTTAAAATACTAACTACTTAAACAAATACGTTTCTAAAAGCCCCTTATTTATCTAGATAAGGGGCTTTTATTACGGTATATAAGATAATCATTATAAATAAAATTTATGAATATTCTTATTAATGGAATTGGAAGAATAGGAAAACTTATTGCAAGGGAGCTTTTGGAGAAAGCTACAAATTTAAAATTAGTTTTTATTAATGATATTAATGGTAATGCAGAAACTCACGCTCATTACATTCTTTTTTCATACTTGCATTTTCGAACAAAATCAATGTTANACTTGATTTAGGTTTTTACTACACGTCCAATGCAACTGGAAGGTTTGTTGGAACATTGCTATCAGGGTTAACCTACCAATATTTTGGTATAGTTGGGGCATTATTTTGCTCAACGATATTCATACTAGTAGGGTTATTTTATTTTCTAAAACTAGAAAACTAAATTTTACCATCTAGACCCATTTGAAAGTATTTATGAATAATTTTGTCTTGGTTTTCTAGTAACCAGTCAATATTTGGTTCATCATTCATAGCCTTTTGAATTGACTGAGCAGTTGCTTTTCTATGAATATCAAACAGAATTTTATGGTCTAAATTATCATCGGTTGCTACGGAAGGATTTAACCAAACCGAAACAATAATCCCTAGTTCATTTGCTTTTTCCTTTGGGATATCTCCTGCTCTAACAGAATCGAGGACACCGTTAGCAATTGCTGCTTGGACTGTTCCCATCAAAATATTTGTATATCTTTCTTTATTAACTGTAACCTTACTAACCATCAACGTTGCGGGTTTAACCATAATATCAGTGTTCATAATCGCTAGCACTTTTGAGTGCCCTTTGGTTTGATTTCCCATAAGATTTGCAAATGCAGTCCCAAATGGCCCGTTCATTTCTCCAATTACGACTTCAGGCTCTGCAGCTGTTCCTGGTGGGCCTCCTGCAACTAAAGCCTCACCTACTTTCATACCGAATTTATCACTCATTCATTTTCTCCTTTAATTTAAATTTATTTTATAATTTTCAGATTGACCAATTACTAGGCGAAATTCAATATATTATTGAGGAGTGTTTTGAGCAAGGTCTATTTTACTAACTTCCAAAATTTATTAAATTATCCTTTTAATAGTGATAATAGTTGACATAAAACTGTAACACTATCAAAGTATGGTCCATCATGACAACGTATGCAATTAACGGAATAGGAAGAATTGGTAAATATGTACTCAAATTTCTTCTAGAAAAAAATTTAGATTTAGCTTGGATTAATGATGCAGTTGGAGCCATAAACACACATTGTCATTTGTTGGAGTTTGACACTGTTCATGGTCGGTGGAATGCCAAATTTTCTTGCGACCAAAATATAATTTCAATTGATGATCGAAGATTAATCTTTAACAATCACAATAAAATTGAAAATTTAAAACTAGAAGGTGTAGATATTGTTTTAGATTGCACGGGAGTCTTCAAATCAGAAAAAAAATTAGCCCCTTATTTT
>NZHE01000013.1 GCA_002691145.1 Rickettsiales bacterium | reverse complement strand
GAGCCAGTTGCTGAATCAAAAGTAACTGAAGAAAAAACAGCTGAGCCCGTTGCTGAATCAAAAGTAACTGAAGAAAAAACAGCTGAGCCAGTAGCTAAATCAAAAGTAACTGAAGAAAAAACAGCTGAACCGGTAGCTGAATCAAAAGTAACTGAAGAAAAAACAGCTGAACCAGTAGCTAAAGAAAAAGATGAAAATTTTTCTAAAACTTAACAATAATTAATGTGAAAGTTACTCTTTCTAATGTTTAAAAAAGTAATTACCAAAAAACTTTAAGTTAAATATTATGAACATAAAATTTATCCGTAACATAAGATGTTAGTTATTGGGAAATTTTTAAAACCATACGGTGTAAAAGGTTTTATAAAATTAAAAAGTTTTTTTGAAAATCCCAATGATATCAAATTTGTTAAGAAATTTTTCCTTCAAAATAATAGAAAAATTGAATTAAATTTTATATCGAAAAGTAAAGAGATTTATGTTTGCTCGGTAGAAGGTTTCAATTCAAAAGAAGAAGTCGACATCCTTACCAATAAAGATATTTTTATTGAAAAAAAATCACTTCCACCCCTCAATGATGATCAATATTATTTCTTTGAATTAATTGGCTTGAAAGTATTTATTAATGGAATAATGTTTGGTAGTGTAATTTCTGTAAACAATCACGGAGCAGGAGATTATCTAGAGATAAAATTGAAAAAAAGTAAAAAAATAATCTTGGTCCCTGAAAATAGAGTCCATGTAAAAAAAATAGATAAAGAAAAAAAGCAGATACATTTAAATCCAGATTATTACAAAAATGAAATTTAAAATATTAACATTATTTCCAGAAATATTTCCTGGACCTTTGGGAAAATCAATAATTGGAAAGGCATTAAATGAAAAAAAATTTTCATTAGAAACTTTCAACATTAGAGATTTTTCAACCTTAAAAAATAAAAGAGTTGATGAAAAACCTTTCGGTGGAGGAGCAGGTATGGTTTTGAGATCAGATATTATGCAAAGATGCTTAGATTATTCTTTAAACGATAGTAAATATAAAAAACGCAAAATTATAAACTTTTCTCCAAGGGGTGAAAAACTTGACCAAAACATATTAAAGAAATTTTTAGAATATGATGAAATTGTATTAATTTGCGGCAGATATGAAGGAATTGATCAAAGATTCCTTGATTTCAATATTATTGAAGAAGTTTCGGTTGGCGATTATGTTCTATCGTGTGGCGATATAGCAGCTTTTATTTTAATTGATTCCTGTGTAAGACTAATTCCTGAAGTTTTGGGTAATAAAGATAGCTTATTTAATGAGAGTTTTCATTCTAATTTATTAGAATATCCTCATTATACTAAACCTAGAAATTGGAATAAATTAGAAGTCCCATCAATTCTGTTATCTGGAAATCATAATAAAATTGAGGAATGGAGAAAGGCAAAAGCAAAAGAAATTACAAAAAAAGCTAGACCTGATTTGTGGAAGTTGTATAAGAAGAAAAAGGAATTTTAAAAATGAATACTTTAGAAAAATTTGAAAAAAGACAAATTAATGATTTAATTAAAGATAAAGACCATCCAAAATTTTTTCCTGGTGATACAATAAAAATTCATCTAAAAATTAAAGAGGGTGAAAAAGAAAGAATTCAAGTCTTTGAGGGTATATGCATATCAAAAAAAAATTCAGGGATAAATTCTTCTTTCACTGTAAGAAAAATTTCATATGGTGAAGGTGTTGAAAGGGTTTTGCCTTTCTATTCACCTCAAATAGCTAAAATTGAAGTTTCTAAAAGTGGTGACGTTAGAAGGTCAAAGCTTTATTATTTGAGAAATAGAAGCGGAAAATCAGCTAGAATTTCAGAAAAAAATAGGTTCAATCAGGCTAAACAATCTTCACCAGTTGAAAAGATAGATAAAATTAGTGAAAAAAAGGATTTAAAAGGTTCTGAATTTAAAGATAATAAAAAATTAGAAAAAGCAGCCCCTAAGTAATTTAAAAAATGAGGCCTAAAACTCTCTTTGATAAAATTTGGGATGATCACATCGTAGACAAACAATCAGATGGGACTTGTCTTATCTATATTGATCGTCATCTAGTTCATGAAGTAACTAGTCCTCAAGCTTTTGAGGGTTTAAGAAATACTGGAAGAAAAGTGCGTTGCCCGCAAAGCACTTTTGCAGTTGCTGACCATAACGTACCAACTTCAGATCGTTCTCAGGGTATTAAGAATGAAGAAAGTAAAATTCAAGTAGAGACTTTGAGTCAAAATTGTCAAGAGTTCAATATAACTTACTTTCCTCTTCATGATAAAAGACAAGGTATAGTTCATATTGTTGGACCAGAACAA
The DNA here is from genome assembly GCA_002691145.1 of Rickettsiales bacterium. Taxonomy (GTDB): domain Bacteria; phylum Pseudomonadota; class Alphaproteobacteria; order Methylaequorales; family Methylaequoraceae. The sequence continues at coordinate 88,821 of NZHE01000013.1, read as the reverse complement.
GGTATAACTTTACCTGGCATGACAATCGTTTGTGGCGATAGCCATACAGCAACACATGGAGCATTTGGTTCACTTGCGTTTGGAATTGGGACTAGCGAGGTTGAACACGTATTAGCAACACAAACTCTTATTCAAAAACCTGCTAAAAATATGAGAATTACTGTGAATGGAACAATCAAGCATGGAGTTACATCTAAAGATATAATCTTACACATTATTGGGCTTATAGGAACCGCTGGCGGAACTGGGTATGTCATAGAATATGCAGGAAATGTTATTCGAGAGTTATCGATGGAGGGGAGAATGACAATATGTAATATGAGCATTGAGGCTGGAGCCAGAGCAGGGCTAATAGCTCCTGATAATAAAACTTTTGAATATATTAAAAATAGACCTTATGCACCAAAAAAAGAAAATTGGACAGAGGCAATAAAATTTTGGGCTACTTTGCCGTCGGATGAAAATGCTCGCTACGATAAAGAAATTATTATAGATGCAAAACAAATTTCACCTCAAGTAACCTGGGGTACAAGTCCGCAAGATGTTGCTCCAATTCTTGGGAATGTTCCTGATCCAAAAAAAATTAAAGATGATAATCGAAGAAAGGCTGTATTAAGGTCTCTAGACTACATGGGTTTATATCCTAATCAAAAGATTAGAGAAATAAAAATTGACAAAGTATTCATTGGTTCATGTACTAATGGGAGAATTGAAGATTTAAGAGAAGTTGCTCAAATTGTAAAAGGAAAAAAAGTTAAAGTAAATGCAATGATAGTTCCAGGATCTGGACTCGTTAAAGAACAGGCTGAAAAAGAAGGTCTTGATAAAATATTAATTAATGCAGGCTTTGAATGGAGGGAACCTGGTTGTTCAATGTGTTTAGCAATGAACCCAGACCAGTTAATGCCTAAGGAGAGGTGCGCATCAACATCAAATAGAAACTTTGAGGGTCGTCAAGGAAGAGAGGGAAGAACCCATCTTGTGAGTCCAGCAATTGCAGCCGCATCAGCGATAAGAGGAAAATTCAGTCTTGTTGAGGATATTTAGAATGAAAAAATTTGTAACAACAAATGGGTTTGCAGCTCCTTTGGATATGATTAACGTTGATACGGATATGATCATACCAAAACAATTTCTAAAAACAATAAAACGTTCAGGTTTAGGAAAAAATCTCTTTCACGAGTTAAGGTATGATCTTAAAGGAAATGTCAAAAATGATTTTGTACTAAATTGGGATCCCTTCAAAACAGCATCAATTCTAATTGCGGGTGATAACTTTGGTTGCGGAAGTAGTCGAGAACATGCACCATGGTCTCTTCTAGATTTTGGTATAAAATGTATAATTGCCCCGAGTTTCGCTGATATTTTCTATAATAATTGTTTTAAAAATGGTTTGTTGCCGATTAAACTAGATAAGAAATTAGTAAAAGAACTAATGAAAAAAGCTAGTATGGAGGAAAGAATCGAAGTTAACCTAAAAAATCAAATAATTAAAACTGAAGACAAATCTGAGGTTGCGTTTGATGTGGACCAATTTAAAAAAAAATGCTTACTTGAGGGTTTAGACGATATTGATTTAACATTAAAAAAACTAAAAAACATCGAAGATTATGAATTAAAATTAAAAAAAAAAAGATTATGGCAGACAAAATAAAAAGAAAAATTTAAATGTATAATATCTTATTATTACCAGGGGACGGTATAGGTAGAGAAATATCTAATGAGGCAAAGAAAATTTTCAGTTGGTTCAATGAAAACTCCTCGCTTGATTTTAGAATAGAAGAAGAACTTATTGGAGGAGCATCTATTGACGCGAATGATTTGCCACTAAGCGATAATGTATTAGACAAAGCTTTTAATTCTGATGCCATTCTTCTTGGAGCTGTAGGTGGCCCAAAATGGGAAAACTTAAGTTTTGAAAAAAGACCAGAAAGAGGTCTTCTAAAATTAAGAAAAGAATTAGATTTATTCGCAAATCTTAGACCAGCCATAGTCTTTGATTCACTAAAAAATGCTTCAAGCTTAAAAGAGAAGATAATATCAGGTTTGGATTTAATGATAATACGAGAGTTAACTAGCGGAATTTATTTCGGTGAACCTAGAGGTATTATAGAATTAGAAAATAAAGTTAAAAAAGGTTTTAACACATTGGTCTACACTTCTCAAGAAATCGAAAGAATTGCAAGATTGGCTTTTGAAATATCAATGAAAAGAGACAAAAAATTATGTTCAGTGGATAAGGCTAACGTTTTAGAATCAACAGAACTATGGAGAGAAGTTGTAATAAATGTATCTCAAGATTTTCCTGAAGTTGAACTAAGTCATATGTATGTAGATAATGCTTCAATGCAACTAGTAAAAAATCCAAAACAATTTGATGTGATTGTAACTACAAATATGTTTGGGGATATTTTATCAGATTGTGCTTCAATGCTAACGGGCTCTCTTGGTATGCTTCCTTCAGCATCGCTAGGTGAACTTGATGAAAAATCTAAAAAAAGAAAAGCGATGTATGAACCCGTTCATGGTTCCGCGCCAGACATCGCTGGTAAAAATATTGCTAATCCGCTAGCTATGATTCAGAGTATAGCAATGATGTTTAAATATTCATTTAATTCTATGACTTATAGTAATATGCTTCAATCAGCTATAGAAAAAACTCTAGCGCAAGGCTTTAGAACTAAAGATCTAACATCAGAACACGGCAATACAATTTCAACATCAGCGATGGGAGATACAATTATTAATGAACTTAACTTAATGAGCAAATGAAAAAAACGAATATAGCGATCGTTTGTGCTACAGGAAATGTTGGAAGGGAAATACTAAAAATTCTCTATGAAAGAAAATTTCCTTTTAAAAAAATAAGTATCATAGCTTCAAAAAAATCTGAGGGAACTGAAATAAAATTTGGCCCAAAAAAAATTTTGAAGATACAAAGCCTGGAAAATTTTGACTTTTCTAATATTGATCTAGTGCTTTCATCTCCTGGTGCAAAAATATCAAAAACTTTTGTTCCTTTAGCAACTAAATCAGGTGCTGTTGTAATTGACAATACTTCTTGTTTTAGGATGGATGATGACGTTCCTTTGATTGTTCCGGAGGTAAATTTAGAAACTATGAAACTCTATAGAAGTAGAAATGTTATTGCAAATCCAAATTGCTCAACAATTCAAATGGTTGTCGCACTTAAACCCTTACATGATGAATTTAAAATTAAAAAAATTGTAGTTTCAACATATCAATCAACTTCAGGCGCTGGAAAAAGTGCTATGGATGAACTCTTTGATCAAACAATTAGTATGTTTAAAAATAAGACGTATTCAAATAAAAATTTTACCAAAAAAATTGCGTTCAATGTAATCCCTCATATTGATAAATTTTTAAGAAATGGAGATACTAAAGAGGAAAGTAAAATGGTAAATGAAACGAAAAAAATCTTAGGTGATGAAATAGAAGTTTTTGCCACCTGCGTACGTGTACCCGTTTTTATTGGGCATGGTGAATCTGTTTACATTGAGACAGATAAAAAGATCTCAGCCTCATTAGCATCCAAAGTTTTAAAAACTGCTCCTGGAATAAAAGTAATAGATACAAGAAAAGACGGTGGTTATGTTACACCAGACGAAACTTTTGGTGAAGATGATGTTTTTGTGAGTAGAATTAGGGAAAGTAAAAGTATAAAAAATAGTTTGGGGATGTGGGTTGTTGCTGATAATCTCAGAAAAGGAGCCGCATTAAACAGTGTGCAAATAGCTGAAAATTTGATTAGAAAATATTTATAAAAATGAAAAATTTTATAAGCAGATATTTTGAAGATTACAAATTAGATGAAGTCATTACGCATAGTATTCCTAGAACTATAACTGATGGTGATGTTGCTATATATCTTGCAACAACCGGAAGTAGATTTGCGTTAAATTATTCTAGCAAATTTTCAAAAAGTCTAGGTTACGAGTCAACACCAATTGATGATATATTACTTTTCCATATTGTTTTTGGAAGAACTGTCCCAGACTTGTCTCTCAATGCTATTGCAAATCTAGGATACGCAGGTGTTAAATTTTTAAAACCTGCATATGTTGGTGATACAATTAAATCTAAATCCAAAATAATAGGTCTGAAAGAAAATTCAAATGGTAAAACAGGAACAGTGTATGTCGAATCAGTTGGAGAAAATCAAAAAGGAGAAAATGTCTTATCATACTTCAGATGGCTAATGATGAGAAAAAAAAGTAACAAAACGCACCTTGAAAAACCAACAATTCCTGATTTACCTGAATTTGTGGACGAAAAAGAATTTATAGTTCCAGAAAAGTTTGATAATAAAAAATGGGATCCTATCATCACAGGCAGTAATGCATTCTTCGAAGACTATAATGTAGGCGAAGAGATACATCACTTGGATGGTCAGACAATCGAAGAAGCCGAACATCAAATAGCAACAAGGCTTTATCAAAATAATGCAAGAGTACATTTTAATCATCATGTTGAGAAAGATGGTAGGTTCGGTAAAAGAATTATTTATGGTGGGTATATAATTTCTTTAGCTAGAGCGATAAGTTGTAATGGATTCGCAAATGGCTTTAGGATCGCTGCAATTCATTCAGGACGTCATTCGGCGCCTACCTTTAGTGGTGATACTATCTATGCTTGGTCTAGAGTACTTAGCAAAACGACAATAAATAATTCTATTGGTGCCCTAAAAATAAAAACTTTTGCATCAAAAAATGACAATAAAATGTCTTTTCCTGAAGGAAAAAACTTGCCCGATAATATTGTATTAGACCTCAATTATTCAATTTTAATTCCAAAAAAAGTTTAAAATGAATAACAAGGAACAACTACCATTATCACCTCATCTTCAAGTTTATAGACCTCAATTAACCTCAGTTTTGTCTATTAAACACAGAATAACTGGTTTTTGTCTAAGCCTTGCTTTACCTCTTTATATATTTTGGTTAATATCTCTATTATTTGGTCCTTTAAGTTATACTTTTTTTTTAAAAATCTGCTCTCATTACATATTAAAAATAATTTTTATTTTAATAACATATGGATTCATTTATCACATGATGAATGGAATTAGACATTTATTTTGGGATCTAGGAATTGGTTTATCAATAAAATTTTCATCTATTTCAGCTGTTTTTATTATTATTCTATCTGTATTATTAACCTTTTTTGTAACAAGTAAGTTTATTTTATGATTAAAATAAACATTCCAGAAAAAATTATGTGGAGCTTACAAAGACTGAGCGCAATTTTAATACTTATTTTCACAATTTGGTTTTTGATCTCTTTTTTCAATAATGGCTTCAGTAATTATGAGGAAACAATTTTATGGATAAAGAAAAGCTATAATTCTATTTTATTATTTGTTTTTTCTACATCAATTTTTTTTCACTCAAGTCTTGGTCTGACAGTAATTATAGATGATTACGTTCATGATAACGTTTTAAAAAAATTACTTTCTATATTTAAAAATTTAGTTATAACATCATGTATTGTTTTTTCAGGAATTAGTTTGTATTTAATTTAATGCTTACAATATAAATGATATGTTAATAGATAAAAAAGAATTTGATATAGTCGTTGTTGGTGCAGGGGGTTCCGGATTAAGAGCAACTATGGGTTGTGCGTCATCTAAATTAAAAACAGCATGTATTTCAAAAGTATTTCCAACAAGAAGTCATACCGTAGCAGCTCAAGGGGGAATTAGTGCGGCTCTTGGAAATATGGGTGAAGATGATTGGAAATGGCACATGTATGATACTGTCAAGGGTTCTGATTGGCTAGGAGATCAGGATGCAATAGCATTTATGTGTAAAGAAGCTCCTGAAGCTGTTATAGAGCTTGAACACTATGGTGTTCCTTTCTCTAGAACTGAAAACGGAAAAATTTATCAAAGACCATTTGGTGGCATGACCACACACTTTGGAGAAGGGACTGCACAAAGAACTTGCGCTGCCGCTGATAGGACTGGTCATGCTATGTTACACTCGCTTTATCAACAGTCTTTATCACATAATGCGGAATTTTTTGTAGAGTATTTTGTTCTTGATCTTGTAATGAATGATAAAAATGAATGCTGTGGTGTTGTAGCTTGGAATTTACACGATGGTAAACTTTATTTTTTTAGTTCTAAGATGGTTATTTTAGCAACAGGTGGCTACGGAAGAGCTTATTATTCCTGTACATCCGCGCATACATGCACTGGCGATGGTGGTGGGATGGTCTTGCGAGCAGGTCTTCCTCTTCAAGATATGGAATTTACACAATTTCATCCTACGGGAATATATGGCGCAGGCGTTTTAATTACTGAGGGTGCTAGAGGTGAAGGTGGTTATTTGACAAATAAAGATGGTGAGAGATTCATGGAAAGATATGCACCAAATGCCAAGGATTTAGCAAGCAGGGATGTTGTATCTAGGTCTATGACTACAGAAATTATGGAGGGTAGAGGTTGTGGTGCCAAACAGGATCATATAAATCTTAATCTAAGTCATCTGGACAAAAAAACATTAGAGGAAAAGTTACCAGGGATTACTGAATCAGCGAGAATTTTCGCAGGAGTTGATGTAAAAAAAGAACCAATACCCGTTCAACCAACAGTTCACTATAATATGGGAGGAATACCAACAAATATTCATGGTGAAGTACTAACTGTCGTTAATGGAAAAGATAAAGTGATCAAAGGTTTAATGTCCATCGGGGAGGCTGCATGTGTTTCTGTTCACGGTGCTAATAGATTAGGTTCAAACTCTCTTTTAGATTTAGTCGTTTTCGGACGCTCTGCATCCAAAAGATGTGCAGAAATAATTGATAAAAAAAAAGAAAATTATTCAAATGTAAATAATAGCATAAAAAAAATCTTGACAAGGTTTGATAGAATTAAAAATTCAAAAGGAAAAAATTCAATTTCTAAACTTAGATTAGAAATGCAATATACTATGCAAAACTATTGTCCAGTTTACCGCTCCGGAGAACTTATGATAGAGGGTAAGAAAAAATTGTTGGATATCTTGTCAAAAGTTAACAATGTAAAAATTACTGATAGATCACTCATTTGGAATACTGAAATTGTTGAAGCACTTGAACTTCATAATTTAATCTTACAATCAATCGCTAGTATGGATACTGCTATTGAGAGAACAGAGAGTAGAGGAGCTCACTCAAGGTTAGACTACCAGGATAGAAATGACAAAAAATGGTTGAAACACAATTTAGTATGGACAAATCATAATGGAAACACAACATTTAATACTAGGCCCGTAAAACTTGAAACAAATAATATTGAAGTTTCAACAATTAAGCCAAAAGCAAGAGTTTATTAGAAAATTATTATGGTTGAATTTTTACTCCCAAAGAACTCAAAAATAGAAGATGGAAAAGTCTTTAAAAAAAGGGGTTCAAAAAATTTAAAATTAATTGAAATTTACAGATGGGAAAGAGACTCTGGTAATAAGCCAAGAATTGATAAATTTTACATTGAATTAGGCAAAGTAGGCCCCATGCTTCTAGATGCCCTGATTTATATTAAAAACGAGTTAGATCCGAGTCTTACTTTCCGACGCTCTTGTAGAGAGGGTATCTGTGGTTCATGCTCAATGAATGTGGATGGAACAAACTCACTTGCTTGTTTGAAACCTCTTGAAAAAAATCAAAAAAAAGTAAAAGTATATCCGTTACCACATATGAAAGTTATAAAGGATTTAGTTCCAGATTTAAGTCAATTTTTTGAACAATATAAGTCTATAAAACCCTGGCTTAGACCCAAAAAAAAGCCTAAGAACACAGAGATTCTTCAAAGCCCAGAAGAACGCAAAAAATTAGACGGTTTGTATGAATGCGTTTTGTGTGCGTGTTGCTCAACTTCTTGTCCAAGCTACTGGTGGAATGGGAACAAATTTCTTGGTCCTGCTATCTTATTGCAGGCGTATCGTTTTATTGTTGACAGCAGGGACAAAGATACAAAGGAAAGAGTGAAAATGTTAGACGATGCCTTTAAACTTTATAGATGTCACACCATAATGAATTGTACAAAAACTTGTCCTAAAGGTCTAAATCCTGCAAAAGCCATTGCGTCTATTAAGAGAATGCAAATTTCGTCTTGATATTTGTGAAAACGCATATACAAATTGTCAAAAATATACTCCTTAAAGAAAGTCATTTCAAACCTAACATTGCACAACTAAATATTATAAAAAAAATCATTATTTTAATTAATAAAAACTCCCCTAATTTGATGTTAAAGAATTTTTTTTACGAAAAAAAAAGTGGTATCTACTTGTATGGGCCTGCAGGTAGAGGCAAATCGGTAATAATGAAAGCTTTTAACAGAATTCAAGCAAATAAAGATTCAAGTCTTTTTCACTTTAATGAGCTTATGTTTAAATTACAAAAAATTGATTTTTCAAATGAATCCAAACTTTTAGATGAACTTAAAAAAAATAAAATTTTTTTTTCAAATCAAAAACTTATTTTTGTCGATGAATTAGAAATTAATAATATTGCTGACGTTATACTTTTAAAAAAATTTATCAATATTGCGAAAAAAATTAAAATAATGATTCTCTTTACAAGTAACTTTTCACCTGAAAATTTATATTTTAATAATCATCATAAAAAACAAATAATAGAATTTATCGAAATTATTAAAAATAAATTTGAAATTATTAAATTAAATACAAGATCAGACTACAGAATTAAAAATTCCTCATTATCAGATTTTCTTTTTGAAAATACTAAAGAAACAAATAATAATGAAATGAATATACTAAAAAAAAAGATTATAAATAATAAATCAGGAATTGAAAAAAAGATAGAAAGACCCGGTCACACATTTTCTTTAAAAAAATTCTATGGAGACTTGTTAGAGTGCGATTTTAATTTGATTTGTGGAACAAATTTAAATTTTAAAGACTACCTTTTTTTATTGGATTCAATAAATTTTCTTTTCATAAAAAATGTTCCCATGTTAAAAAAAGAAATTAATGATAAAATTAAAAGATTCATTTACCTAATAGACGCAGTTTATGAGAGAAAAAAAATTCTATCTATTTCAACGTTAGTAAAGTTTGACAAAATTTATCTGAAATCCCATAATAATTTAGATTTTAAAAGAACGTACTCAAGATTAAATGAAATTTTATCAAAGAAGTATATTATAGATAATTCTCCTAAACAGCATAAATTTTTACACTTGGATGATTAAAATGGATGATAATATTAAAAAAAATTCTTTTATTGAAGATGAGATTAATTTTTTAAAGCAAAAGAGAAAAGCTGTTATACTCGCGCACTATTATCAAGATGAGGACATCCAAGATATTGCAGATTTTGTTGGTGATTCACTAGATTTATCAAAAAAAGCAGCAAATACTGAGGCAGAAGTAATTGTTTTTTGTGGTGTAAAATTTATGGCTGAAGTTGCAAAGATCTTAAGTCCTAATAAAAAAGTAATTTTACCTGATATGAATGCTGGATGTTCATTAGAAAAATCTTGTAAACCACAAAATTTTAAAATTTTTAAAGATAAACATCCAGAATATAAAGTTATTTCATACATCAATTGTTCTGCTGAAATCAAAGCCATGACAGATATAATAGTTACCTCCTCTAATGCAAAAAAAATCATAGATAGTCTTCCGAAAAATGAAAAAATAATATTTGCTCCAGATAAAAATCTAGGACTATATCTAAATAAGATAACAAAAAGAAATATGCTCTTGTGGAATGGTTCTTGTGTAGTGCATGAAATCTTTTCTGAAAAAGAAATTCTTAAATTAAAAATTAGAAATGACGATGCTGAAATAATTGCACATCCAGAATGTCCAGAATCCATTCTTAATCACGCAGATTTCATAGGTTCTACATCAGCACTTTTATCGTATGTAAATGAAAGTAGCTCAAATAAATTTATAATAGCAACTGAGCCACATATAATTCATCAGATGAAAAAGTTGAAACCATCTAAAATATTTATTCCTGCTCCAACAAACAACGAAGAATGCTCTTGTTCAATATGTCCATATATGGAATTAAATACGATAGAGAAACTCAAAACATGTTTATTAAAAATGAGTCCTGAAATTGAATTATCTGAGGAATTGATTTTTAAATCAAAGAAACCACTAAATAGAATGCTTGAATTAAGTTAGTTCATTTAAATGAAAAAAAAAACAACTAACTAATTTCGCTGTAAATCTTTTGAAAAAAGAATTAAAAATCGATACAGGAAACTCACCTTTAAATGATATAACTTCAAATTTTTTAATAAACAAAAAAAAGATCAAAGCATCAATTGTAGCAAGACAAAAAATAATTTTGTGCGGAATAAGTTTTATAAATGAATTTTTAAAAATTTATAAGAACAAATTAGAGATTAAAAATTATTTTCGAGACGGTCATTTAATACAGAAGAATGATGTAATATTAGATATAATTGGAGATCCAAAACTTATTTTGTTACTAGAAAGAACCGTACTTAACTTCATTCAACATCTAAGTAGTATTTCTACTTCAACATATGAACTCATCGAAAATTTACAAAATTCAAAAATCCAAATATTAGATACAAGAAAGACTATCACAGGATTAAGATTTATTCAAAAATATGCAACATTAATCGGAGGTGCAAAAAACCATAGATTTGGTTTACATGATCAAATTTTTATTAAAGATAATCACATAAAGATAGCTGGTGGTATTGATAATGTTTTAAAAGTAATTAACGAAAAAAAAATAAGTAATTTTATAATTGAATGTGAAAATAAAAATCAAGTTGAAAAAGCAATAAATTCTGGGTGCAAATATATTTTACTTGATAATATGAAAAAAAAAGAACTGATTGAAGTTATCAGACTTAGAAAAAAGAAAAATATAATTTTTGAAATAAGTGGCGGTGTAAATAAACGTAATATAAGTAAATACAAAAACTTAGATATAAATTACATTTCGTCAGGCTTTATAACGCAAAATCCTGAACCAGTTGATATAGGACTCGATATTTTTTAAATAATTGAGTTTTTTTTGAGTGAGTATATTATAAGTTTAAGATTAGGAAAAAATTTGAAAAAAATAAGTCTTATTGGTGCAGGGAATATAGGAGGTACAATTGCCTCAATGATTATGTCAAAAAATCTAGCTAATGTTGTTCTAATTGATATTCAACAGGGCTTGGCAAAAGGTAAGGCTCTTGATCTAAATCAAAGTAAAGCAGTGACTAAAACTGCTATAAGCATTAGAGGTTCAGAAGATCTAGAAGAAATTCAAAACAGCGATGTGATTATTGTTACAGCTGGTATAGCAAGAAGACCAGGTATGAGCAGAGATGATTTGATTGAAACTAATTTTAATATTATGGAAAATATTGGTTTATCTATTAAAAAAAATAGTCCAAACGCATTCGTAATTTGTGTAACAAATCCGCTAGATGCAATGGTTTGGACGCTTTATAAAACGAGTGGTTTGGACAAAAAAAAAATTGTAGGAATGGCAGGTATTTTGGACACATCAAGGTTTAAGTACTTTTTATCTGATGAACTCAATGTTTCATCGGAAGATATCAGTACTATTGTTCTTGGAGGACACGGAGATACGATGGTGCCTTTGTTGAGATTTACCTGTGTAAACGGTGTACCAATCGATAATTTTGTGAAAAAAGGAATTATCTCACAAAAAAAATTAGATAGTATTGTTGAAAGGACACGAAATGGTGGCGGAGAAATTGTGGGTTTACTAAAAAATAGTTCAGCGTATTATGCTCCTGCAGTTTCAGCTCTAGAGATGGCTGAATCATTCTTATTTAATCAAAAAAAATTACTACCTTGTTCTACACTATTAGAGGGTGAATACGGATATAAAGAACTGTTTGTTGGTGTGCCCATAGTTATTGGTGAAAGTGGCGTTGAAAAAATATATGAAATTGATTTCATTGAATCAGAAAAGAATAATTTTGATAAAAGTGTTAGTGCAGTACGTGAACTTACACAAAAATGTAAAAAACTTCTTGTTTAAACAAACATTATTCGATATTTTGATCTACTAAATTTAAATAATTATCTTTATGGACATTCACGAATACCAAGCAAAACAGTTAATTTCTAAATTTGGAGTTAATATCCCTGCTGGTGAAGTTATATTTCAACCCCATGAAGCAATAACTGTTATATCTTGGTTGAATGAAGACCAGGTAGTAGTAAAAGCTCAAGTACATGCGGGAGGAAGAGGCAAGGGGGGAGGAATTAAGGTTTGCAAAGGACATGATGAAATTATTGAAAATGTAGAAAAAATTTTAGGAATGAAACTTGTTACATCTCAAACAGGACCTGAAGGTAAAGTAGTCAGAAGAGTTTATTTAGAAAAAGCATTTGATATAAAAAAGGAATTCTATTTTTGTGTCACTGTTGACAGAGAAACGGGAGGAAATACTATTATCACATCAAAAAAAGGGGGAGTAAATATTGAGGACGTAGCAGAAAAAAATCCTGAAGAAATCTTTAAAGTAAAATTAGGTCCAGGAAGTCCACTTCTTACACATCATGCCAGAACAATTGCATACCAACTTGGCTTGAGTGGTGTTGCTGCCAAAAAAGCGCAAAAAAATTTTGTTTCATTATACAATGCTTTTACTAAATTAGACGCTTCATTATTAGAAATCAATCCTCTGGCGGTTACAAATAATGACGATGTTGTTGCATTAGATTGCAAAGCTAGTTTTGATGATAACGCCTTATATAGACAAAGAGAAATTGCTGGAATGAAAGATGATAATGAATATGATCCTCTAGAGCTAGAAGCTGCTAGACATGATTTAAACTACGTTAAATTGGATGGAAATATTGGTTTGATGGTAAATGGGGCAGGATTGTCTATGGCTACAATGGATATTATACAACACTATGGTGGTAAAGCAGCTAACTTTATGGATGTTGCAGGTGCCGCAACACCTGAAAGAGTGGCTGCAGCTTTCAAATTGATATATAGAGATTCTGACGTTATGGGAATATTAATAAATATTTTTGGTGGTATGATGAGATGTAATGACATTGCACAAGGACTAGTTAATGCAGCTAAAGATGTTGGGTTAGACAAGCCGTTAGTAGTAAGATTAGAAGGTACTAATGTTGAAATGGGTATGGATATATTAAAAAGTTCGGGTTTTCCAATTACTCCTGTCCCTACAATGGATCAGGCAGCAAAAGAAATAGTAGAACTAGTTAACAAATAAAATGGCTGTATTAATCACAAGAGATACTAAAATAATTTGTCAGGGCTTCACGGGGGCGCAAGGAACTTTTCATTCGGAGAGGGCCATCGAATATAACACAAATTTAGTCGGAGGTGTTACTCCTGATAAAGGTGGACAAAAACACCTTGGATTGCCAGTTTACAACACTGTAGTTGAAGCAAAAAAAGCGACAGGGTGCAATGCTAGTGGTGTATTTGTACCTCCTCCATTTGCTGCAGATGCTATTCTTGAGGGAGTAGAAGCTGAGTTAGACCTAATTGTTTGTATTACTGATGGCATACCAACTAGCGATATGCAGAGGGTAAAAAGAGAAATGAAAGGTTCTAAGACAAGGTTAGTTGGTCCTAACTGTCCCGGGGTTTTAACCCCAGGTGTTGGTAAAATTGGAATAATTCCTGGGCATATTTGTAAGTCTGGAAGAATAGGAGTAGTTTCAAGATCTGGAACTTTATCTTATGAATCTGCGGTTCAGACAGCAGAACTTGGACAATCTACTATTATTGGAATAGGAGGGGATCCAGTTAATGGTACCAATTTTGTTGATGCTTTAGAACTTTTTCTTGATGATCCAGATACTGACGGAATCGTATTAATAGGAGAGATTGGGGGAACCGCCGAGGTTGAGGGCGCTGATTTTATTAAATCCTGGAGCAAAAATATATCAAAACCAGTTGCAGGATTTGTAGCAGGTGCAGCTGCACCAAAAGGAAAAAAACTTGGTCATGCTGGTGCTATTATAAGCAGCGGTTCTGAAACAGCAGAGGCAAAAAAAGATGCTCTAAAATCTGCTGGCGTTACTGTTGCAGATACAATCACAACGATTGGTGATGCTATGCGAAAAGCAATGAAAATTTAATGAGACTAAATTAATGAAACATGCAATTATATCATATTTAGGTAAAAACAAACCAAAACTAATTACTTCAATCACCTCAAAATTAACTGATCTAGGAGGAGAATTTTCTGGAGTAACATTCGCTACGTTGGGTAGAGCATGCGAATTGACAATGGTGTACAGTAAACCTAATAACATGGAAATTGAAGAAATAAAGCATGAACTGCAAAATATTGAACCATGTAAAGATGGTGAATTTAATGTAAATGCATTTCATTTAGACGATGAATCTGGACCTACTACCAAAATTACTCATAGAATTATTTTATCCGGTGAAGACCAAAAGGGTCTTTTACATAAAATAATAAATACCTTAGATGAAAACTCTGCGGTCATAGTCAGAATGAATACTGAAAAGATAACTTTTCCTGACAATACTCAATATATTTCAAGATTTGCTATAGCTGTGAGAGAAGACAACGCACCAAAGTGTCTCTCAGAAATAGTAAAGGTCGCTGGTCAAATGAAGCTTACTTTTCGATATGAAACTTCATAATTTCACTTGTTCCTGGGATGGTAAATATCAATAATTTTTTTTAGTCTATCAGAATCGACCGCCGTGTACTTTTGAGTTGATGTCAACGATTCGTGACCTAATAATTCCTGGATAGTTCTTAGATCAACCATATTATTTAAAAGTTGTGTAGCGAAGCTATGTCTAAATGTATGAGGTGTTACATTTTCAGGAAGGATAAGAAAGTTTCTTATTTTTCTAATCTCTTTTTGGAAAACGCTCGGATCTAGTTTTTTTCCTCTTGCTCCTAAAAATAGATATTCACTTTCTTTAATTTTAATTGGAATTGATTCATACATGATAATAATAAATTTTTTTAGCTCCTCAAATATTGGAACAACTCTTTGCTTTTTGCCTTTTCCTAAAATTAGAATATGATCATTTGAATTTGAGAATTGAGATATTTTAAGTTTTAGTACCTCATTTATCCTAAGACCAAGTCCCCACATCAAAAAAATTATGGCTATATTTCTTTTTGCTATCCAATTCTTTTTATTTTCTTTCAATATTTCTATTATTTTTTCAACCTGCTTGATTGACAAAGGTCTTGGTAAAGATTCTGAAAACTTTGGAGATTTTAAATAAACAATAATTGAACTTTTTATAATTTTCTCTTTAATCAAAAATTGAGTTAAACTTTTAATTGACGATAGAGCTCTTGCGTTAGATCTAGAATTAATTCCTTTTTTTAGTCTAAAGAAAAACCAAGATCTAATAGTTTTCTCGTCAATGGATTTAAAAATATCAATGTTTAATACTTGATTTTTATACGATATAATAAAATTACAAAAGTTTTTAAGATCTAGACTATAAGAGAAGCAGGTGCTTGAAGACAACCTTTTTTCATTTGAAAGCCACTTCAACCAATCAGACTTTATTTTTTCAAAATGTCTACTTTCCATTTACTAAAAACTTACATTTTTGTTGAAAAATCTTGGAAAAAAAAAGAACTAATTCAGAGCCTTTATTTTTCAGAAACATTTTTTCTTTACTACCAAAAACTAATATCGAGGGCGCATTAAAAATTTTTTTGTTTAAAGAAAAAATAGCATTTGAATATATCTTATACTTTACTGATTTGAAAAGATTTAATTTATCATCAACAGCGTCCATAATGAAATATCCATTTTTTCCATAGACCTGTTTTATTTTTTCAGATTGAATATAATGACCCCCAAAGTCTATAATTTTTTTATCTGAACACAATAATAATATACAATCAATATCTAAAATATTCGGTAAGCTTTTATTGACAAAGGATATTAATAACTTTAAATCATTGAATTCTATGGTTTTAAGAATCGCTTCATGAACTTTATTTTGAGTGAGAAAATTATATCTCACATTTTTAATAATTTGAATTTGCTTATTCTTCAATTTATTTATAATCCAATCTTTAAAAGAAATTACATCCTCACTAGTTTGACTTTGTGTTTCATTAGGGAAATTTAATGTTTCTAATAAATTAGAATTTTCAATAAAAAAATCTGGATTTTTCTTTAAAAATTCAATAACCACATTTCTATCAATTTTTTTTTTAACATTTTTTTTATAACCTTAAAAATTATATTATATACACATAATTTATTCTTTTAAATCTACTTTTAATAGAAAACTTATGATAATAAAAATTCTTTTACCAATCAGGTCCGAAAAAATATTTTTTTATAAAATATCTCATTCAAAAAATATAAAAAAAGGAACTCTAGTTGAAGTAGATTTTAGAGGGAAAAAAAAAATTGGGGTAATATGGGACCAAGTAATCGACTATGAACCCTCGATTAAAATAAAAGTAGTTTCAAGAGTATTTTATAAATTATGTTTAACAGACGAGTTAATAAAAAGCATTGAATTTTTTTCAAATTATTCATGTAATTCTTTACAACTAATTAGCAAACTGTGTTTAACCAACTTTTCCAGTAAATATTACGATCAAATCATTGAAACAAAAATTTCAAATAAAATTACTGATACTAACCATTTTAAATTTAATTATAAAATGAACGATGAGCAAAAAATTGCTTTTAATGTTTTAAGAAAAAAATTAGATAAAAGCTTCAATGTATCGGTTATAGAAGGAGTTACTAATTCTGGTAAAACAAGAGTTTACATGAACGTAATAATTGAAGCTTTAAAAAAAGGACTACAATGTGTAATTCTTGTGCCAGAAAAGATTTTAACTAAACAATGGGTAAGAGAACTGCAAAAAGATTTTAATCTAGATCCTGAAATATATCACTCTTCAATATCAAAAAAAAAAAAAATGAAATTTGGTTAAATACCATATCTGGTAAAGCAAATATAATTATTGGGACTAGGTCAGCAATTTTTTTACCTTATAAAAGATTAGGACTAATTGTAATAGATGAAGAACACGATACATCTTTTAAGCAAGAGGAAAATATAATTATTAATACAAGAGATTTTGGAATATTAAGGGCAAAGTTTGCAAGGTGTTTAGTTGTTTTAGCATCTGCCACTCCTTCAATAGAAACCTACCACAATTGTCAAATTAATAAATATGAAAAAATAAAACTTATCAGTAGGGTAAAAAATACATCACCTCCAAAAATTGATTTCATAGATATGAGGCTTAATTCAAAACCTGTGAATTCTTTCATTTCTAAAGAATTAGAACTAAAAATTATGAGTACGTTAAATAAAAAAAAACAATCCTTAATATTCATAAATAAACGCGGCTACGCTCCAACAGTAATATGTAAAAAATGCGGGCATATAAAGCAATGTATTAACTGCGAGATTTCGCTTGTTCTTCATAAAAAAACAAAAAATAAGGATGATTTACTTTTATGTCATTATTGTAATTATCATGAAAATTTTAAAAATTTTTGTAATCGTTGTAATTCAATTGAAAGCTTCGACGCTGTTGGTCCAGGTATTGAAAAAGTCTTTGATGAGGTAAAGAAATTATTTCCAAATGCAAAAGTTTGCTTGATGTCAAGTGACGTAATTAACTCAAATAAAAAGTTTGAAAAAATTTTGAATCTAATTCTAAATAAAAAAATTGATATTATTGTAGGCACTCAAATTACATCAAAAGGCCACCATTTCCCTGATCTTGATACTGTCGGAATATTGAATATGGACACACTTTTAAATAGTTTTGACCTTCGCTCATCTGAAAGGGTATATCAACTTATTACACAACTGGCTGGAAGAGCTGGCAGAGAAAAATCCAGAGGCAATGTTTTAATTCAAACTTATCAGCCAGAACACCCAGTTTTTAAATGCTTTAATGAAAAAGAGTTAAATTTTTTTGAGTGGGAGATTAATCAAAGAAGACAGTTATTTAGTCCTCCTTTCTCAAATTTAATATCTATAATAATAGAGGGTAAAAATACTAATGAAACCGAAGAGAAGAGTATAAGCTTAACTCGACTTATCTCAGAAAAATTTGAAAATCTTGAGATTTTAGGTCCTGCGCCTGCAGTTTTATTCAAATTAAAAAATATTTTTAGATGGAGAATTTTAATAAAAATTCTTAAAAATTCAAATACTCAAAATGAATTAAAAAAATATTTAATGCAGATAAAAGGTGAAAATAAAATTGATTTTAAAATAGACGTTGACCCTCAGAATTTTTTTTAATTAATTTATTTTAGAACATTGAATAAAAAAATTTGATATGTTAAATATTTAATCTAACAGCTTAATTGGACCAAATTTGACAAATAATATAACAGACTTCAATGAAATATGCTTTAGGTACGCTAGAGCTCTAATTTCTTCTAGTAAAGATGAAAAAGAGTTAAAGAAAAATAAAAGTTTCTTTGATTCATTGATCTCTTTAGTAGATGAAAGTGAAGATTTTAAAAAATTCGTTTACAACCCTCTTATTTCCTCTCACAAAAAATTATTAATTTTAGATCAAATCCTTGGAAAACTAAGTTTTGAGAAAAAATTTTCAAATTTTATAAAAGTTATAACTAAACATAATAGGCTTTTTACCATTCACAAAATCCATTCTTTATTCACAAGCCTAATTGAAGAAAAAGAAAATATAGTAAAAATCTCTGTAATAACAACCAAACCAATGAATAAAAACTTGTCAGAAACTTTAAAAGAAAAGTTTGAAAAAGTTACAAAGAAAAAGGTTGATATAAATAATTTAGTAGATGCAGATATTTTAGGTGGTGTTATTATAAAGTTTAATTCCGTAATGATAGATGCTTCCGTAAGAACCAAACTTGAAAAGTTTCAATATTCAATGAAAGGCTAAGTAAAAATGACCATTGATGCATCTGAAATCTCAGAAATTCTAAAAAAAGAAATTGAAAACTTTGATACTCAAAATGAAGTATCAGAAATTGGAACTGTTTTGACTGTTGGTGACGGTATTGCTCGTGTTTACGGATTGGATAATGTTCAAGCTGGCGAGATGGTAGAGTTCCCGAATGAAATTAAAGGTATGGCGTTGAATCTTGAGGAAGATAATGTGGGTGTTGTTATATTTGGAGATGATAGATCAATTAAAGAGGGTGATGTAGTAAAAAGAACAGGAAATATTGTAGAAGTTAAGGTTGGGAAAGGTCTACTTGGTAGAGTTGTTGACGGCCTAGGCAATCCAATAGATGGAAAAGGTAAACTAACAAATGTAAAATCACAAAGAGTCGAAGTAAAAGCGCCTGGAATAATACCCAGACAATCAGTAAATGAGCCAATGCAAACTGGGATTAAAGCCATTGACAGTTTAATTCCAATAGGGAGAGGTCAAAGAGAATTGATAATTGGTGATCGACAAACTGGAAAAACTTCAGTGATCGTTGATACAATTTTAAATCAAAGAGAAATTAATAAGACAAAAGATGAAAGTAAAAAATTATATTGTATTTATGTTTCAATTGGTCAGAAAAGGTCTACTGTTGCGCAAATAGTAAAGACTTTAGAAGATTATAATGCCTTAGACTATTCAATAGTGATTGCAGCTACGGCTTCAGATCCAGCTCCACTTCAATACCTAGCTCCCTATACAGGTTGTGCCATGGGAGAGTATTTTAGAGATAATGGTATGCATGCCGTAATATTTTACGATGATCTTTCTAAACAAGCAGTTGCTTATCGACAAATGTCTCTTTTACTAAGACGTCCGCCTGGAAGAGAGGCTTATCCAGGAGATGTTTTTTACGTTCACTCAAGACTACTTGAGAGAGCTGCTAAAATGAATGATAAAGAAGGAGGCGGTTCACTTACCGCATTACCTGTCATTGAAACTCAAGCTGGAGATGTTTCTGCATATATCCCTACTAATGTAATTTCAATAACAGATGGGCAAATTTTTCTTGAAACTGAACTTTTTTTCAAGGGTATAAGACCTGCTGTAAACGTTGGTTTATCAGTAAGTAGAGTTGGTTCTGCAGCTCAAATTAAAGCAATGAAACAAGTTTCTGGTTCAATAAAACTTGATTTAGCTCAGTTTAGAGAGATGGAAGCATTTTCTCAATTTGCTTCTGATTTAGATTCTTCAACAAGAAAACTACTTGAAAGGGGTAGAAGACTTACAGAAATTCTAAAACAACCCCAATATTCGCCATTGAGAGTAGAAGAACAAGTCGTTATAATTTATGCCGGCGTGAATGGGTTTATTGACGATATAAATATTAAATCAGTAACAACTTTTGAAACTCAACTTCTTAAAGAACTTAAAGATTCTGGTAAGAACATTCTTGAAACAATTAAAAGTGAAAAAAGCATTTCAAAAGAGTTAGAAACGCAAATGGACAATTTTATCAAAAAAATTGCGTCTAGTTTTAAAGGAGAATAATCTTGCCTAGTCTGAAAGATTTGAGAAATCGAATTTCTAGTGTGAAATCTACTAAAAAAATAACTTCAGCCATGAAAATGGTTGCAGCTGCAAAATTAAAAAAAGCTCAAGACAACGCAATCGCAGCTAGGCCATATGCTGAGAGAATGTCTAAAATAATTTCATCTTTAAAAAAAAATTCTAATTTTTCAAGCGATAGTCCATCATTGATTACAGGAACTGGAATAAATAAAAAAGTATTGTTGTTAGTTTGTTCTGCCGATAGAGGTTTGTGTGGTGGTTTTAATAGTTCAATTATCAAGTACACTAATAAAATTGTAAAAAAGTATAAAACAGAAGGCAAAGAGGTAAAATTTATTTTCATCGGTAAAAAGGCTAAAAATGCACTCATAAAACAATACAAAAATGACATAGTAGAATTCTTTACAGATGTAGCTAGTCCAGAAGTAGATTTTGAACAAGTAAAAAAAATAAGAAATTTAATTATAGAAAACTTTAATAAAAGTGTATTTGATAGATGTGAAATCGTTTATACTAAATTTTTGAGTGCAATATCTCAAGAAGTCAAGATGGATCAACTTGTTCCACTCAATAATGAGTCAGAAAGATTTTCTGATGAAAAAGAAGTTAGTAATGCATTGGTTTATGACTTTGAACCAAGCGAAGAGGAAATATTAGAAAGTATAGTTCCTGAAAATCTAGCAATGCAAATTCTTACTGGATTACTTGAAAGTACTGCAAGTGAACATGGTTCAAGAATGACAGCTATGGATAATGCCACTAGAAATGCAAATGATAAAATTGATGATCTAACTATGTTTTATAATCGTTCAAGACAGGCAGTTATAACTAAAGAACTAATAGAAATAATTTCTGGAGCAGAAGCAATTTAATAGGAGAAGATATGAGTCAAAATACTGGAGAAATTAAACAAATTTTGGGAGCTGTTGTCGATGTAAGCTTTAAAGAAAAGCTACCTGAAATTCTAAACGCCCTTACAATTAATCATGAAAATAAAAATCTTGTACTTGAAGTAGCTCAGCATTTGGGTGAAAATACTGTTAGAACAATTGCGATGGATTCCACGGATGGACTTATAAGAGGTCAAAAAGTTGTTGATAGCGGTGAACCTATAACAGTTCCTGTGGGACCGGAAACTCTTGGAAGAATTATAAATGTTGTTGGCGAGTCTATTGATAACAGGGGTGAAATCAAAACAAAGCTTAAGTCACCAATTCATAAAAGCGCTCCAGAGTTTATAGATCAATCAACAGAAACTGAAATTTTAGTCACAGGTATCAAGGTCGTTGATTTATTGGCGCCTTATTCAAAGGGAGGAAAAATTGGTTTATTCGGTGGAGCTGGTGTTGGTAAAACAGTTTTAATAATGGAGCTCATTAATAATATTGCCAAAGGACATGGTGGATATTCTGTTTTTGCTGGAGTTGGTGAAAGAACGAGAGAAGGTAATGATTTATATCATGAAATGATAGAGTCAGGAGTTATAAAATTAGACAAAAATGATTCTAAGGCCGCATTAGTTTATGGACAGATGAATGAGCCTCCCGGAGCTCGAGCAAGAGTGGCTTTAACAGGTCTTACACTTGCTGAATATTTTAGAGATCAAGAAGGACAAGATGTGTTATTTTTTGTCGACAATATCTTTAGATTTACCCAAGCAGGCTCAGAGGTTTCTGCTTTGCTTGGAAGAATTCCGTCAGCAGTCGGATATCAACCAACATTGTCTACAGATATGGGAGCTCTTCAGGAGAGAATCACTTCAACCAACAAAGGTTCAATAACATCAGTGCAAGCTATATATGTCCCTGCGGATGATCTAACTGATCCAGCCCCTGCTACTTCCTTTGCTCACCTTGATGCTACAACAGTTTTATCAAGGCAAATCGCTGAGTTGGGAATATATCCGGCTGTTGATCCATTAGATTCTACGTCACGTGTTTTAGATCCAAGAGTTGTAGGTGAAGAACATTATAATGTTACTAGAAAGGTACAAGAAACACTTCAACAATACAAATCCTTGCAAGATATAATAGCGATACTAGGCATGGATGAACTTTCAGAAGATGATCAATTAGTTGTTAATAGGGCAAGAAAAATACAAAGATTCTTATCACAACCATTTCATGTTGCTGAGGTATTTACCGGAACACCAGGCGTATTTGTCAATTTAGATGACACAATTAAAGGTTTTAAAGGTTTGGTTAATGGTGAATACGATCATATACCAGAATCAGCATTTTATATGGTTGGAACAATTGATGAAGTTCTTGAAAAAGCTAGAAATTTAGAGAAAGAAAAATAATATAAAAAAATGCTCACTGAGATTGTATCACCAAAAAAAATAATCTTATCTGAAGATTTTAAATTTATAATATTACCCGGTAAGGAGGGTGATTTAGGTATTTTTGAAAATCATACACCAACTGTCACTAACCTTAGACTAGGTTTAATTTTTTTATACAAAGAAGAAATTGTTTTTAAAAAATTTCTTGTGAACAAAGGGGTATGTGAAATAACTGAAAATAAATGTATAATTCTTACAGAAAGCGCAAGCGAAGTTAATGAGAGTGAAATAAAAAAACTCAAACATAATTTAGATTTAGAACCTGACAATATAGATCTTAGAGAAAAGATTAAAATTGCGGAGAGTATATATTATAACTAGGAATATAAGTGCTTGAACGAGTCTAATATTTTTTTGTACATTTCTTTTTTAAAAGGAACCACTAAGTTTATAATTTCTTGAGGCCTTATCCACTTCCATTCACAAAATTCTGGTTTATGCATTTTTAAATTTACTTCATCATCGTTACCTAGATAAAGGCAAGCAAACCATTGCTGAATCTGGCCTATATATTTTCCGTTCCACACTTTATTTTTTATATTCTCTGGCAAATCATATTTGTATAACTTTTCACATTGATCGATTATCATAACATTATTTGTCCCTATCTCTTCATCCAATTCACGATACATTGCATCTTTAAAAGATTCATTCTTATCTACTCCACCTTGCGGCATTTGCCAAAATTCTGACTTAACATCAACTCTTTTTCCAATCCAGACGTCTTTAGTTTTATTTAAAAGAAAGATTCCAACACCTTTTCTGTAATTAGTATTCATTGAATAAATTATTACTGCTTTATAAGATTTAGAGCTAAAATTAAATCAAGTGCCCTAGTTAATTGATAATCAGTTATTTCTTGTTTTGAATCAGAAACTGAAACATCTTTAATAGATTGCTCGTTTTTGATTGAACCTCTTAAGTCAGACTCTTTTCTTCTATTTTCTTGTTCTAAAGACTTTATTTCAGATTGTTCAACTAGTATATCAGGGTCAATACCAGTTTGTTGAATTGATCTGCCTAATGGAGTGTAATATTTTGCAGTTGTTAACTTTATAGCAACATTCTCACCCGATGGAATAATTGTTTGAACGGAACCTTTTCCAAAAGATTTTGTGCCCATTATGATCCCGCGCTTATGATCTTGTAGGGCACCAGCAACAATTTCTGATGCAGAGGCACTGCCTTG
The DNA here is from genome assembly GCA_002691145.1 of Rickettsiales bacterium. Taxonomy (GTDB): domain Bacteria; phylum Pseudomonadota; class Alphaproteobacteria; order Methylaequorales; family Methylaequoraceae. The sequence goes on along the minus strand of NZHE01000013.1, from coordinate 64,821 downwards.
ATTAATCAGTACTACTAAAGGTAATCCATTTATCATATCGCTGTTTATGGCATTATATCTACTACCTTCTTCCTTATTTCTACCTCTTGTTGAAACAATTTCTCCTTTATCTAAAAAGATATCAGTTACACTGACTGCTTGGTCTAAGAGACCACCAGGATTATTTCTTAGATCTAAAACGTAACCAATTAAACTATCCTCATTTTCTTTTTTAAAACTTTTAATAGCTTTTTTTATTTCCTCATCTACTTTTTGATTGAAAGAAGAAACTCTTATATATCCAATATTATTATTTTCAATTCTTGATTTGACAGCTTTCAGTTCAATTATGGCTCTTGTTATTTCTATTTTAATGTCATCAAGTTCATCTCTTTTTATAGTTAACACTATTGTTGAACCAACTCTTCCTCTCATTAAACCTACAGCTTCAGATAATGACATTCCTTGAACGGGTTCGTTATCAAGATGTGTTATTAAGTCACCAGCTTTAATTCCAGCTTTTTCAGCTGGAGTATCATCAATTGGCGCAATAACTTTAACAACTCCATTTTCAAGTGTTACTTCAATTCCGAGGCCCCCAAATTCTCCCTTAGTTTGCACTCTAAGTTCATCTAACTTTTCTGAATTTAGAAAGCTTGAATGGGGATCTAGAGAATTTAGCATTCCGTCAATTGCAGATTCAATTAAGTCTTTAACAGCAATTTCCTCAACATAATTATTTTTTATTTTTTCAAAAGCTTCGCCAAAAAGATTAAGATATTTGTATACTTCTTTTTTTCGTCAGCTTGAATTGAACCGAAAAAAAATAAAACCGTTGCTAAGAAAGTCAAAATTTTTAAACTCATTTCTTGATTATGCAGATTTTTTATAAAATCTCAACTTCCTTTTTCGGATCAATTGCTTTTCCTTTAAATCTCAACTCAAAATAAATTCTTTTTTTATTCACACCACTAAAATAGTATTTTGCAATTGGTTCTCCAACAAGCACCTTATTTCCTGAAGTTGTAAGAATTTCATCCATACCAGAAAGAATAGTATGATAGCGATCAGAATTTTCTATAATAATTAAATTTCCATAACTTCTAAACTGTCCAGAAAATACTACAATTCCATTAATTGGGGAGATAACATAAGGATTATCCTTGAGTTGAAACATTATTCCATTTTTTAAAGGAAATGAATCTTTTATCTCACCAAATTTTGATGTTATTTCACCATCAACCGGAAATCTTATCTTCTTTTTTTTTAGGTTCGTATAATTTTTATTCCTTTTAAAATTACTTATCCCTTGAACTAAATCGTTTATGTTATTTGATTTTTTTTTAATTTTATTTTCTTTTTTTTTATAAATTTTATTTTTTAAACTTTTTCTTTGTAGCGAAACTTTTTTTTTGAGTTCTCTTTCGAGCTTTTTTTTATTTTTTCTTAATTCATTTTTCTGTTTATTGAAAGAAGATATCTTATCTTTTAGTTCCAAATCTAACTTTTCCACCTCACCGAGATCTAAGAAATATTCGTTAATGTTATTTTTAATTAAATCAAAATAAAATTTTGATACTATCCTATCAGAAAGAAAACTTGAATAATTTGGATATTTTTTTAGGAGTTCTTTTAATAGGTTTGAATTATAATTTTTTTGTATTAACTCTATAAGATTCTGCGCTAAGATTTCGTCTTCTATGATTTTATTTTTAAAAATTAATTGGAGCTGCTTATTTTGATTTATCTCTAGATCTAACTTCTTAATTGAATCATTTATTTTAACGAGACTTTCATGTGTTAAGATTGTTTTTTTTTGTAATAATGTAATTTCTTCGCTTGCAAAGACTTTTAAACAAATAAATAAATGAAATAATATAAAAATATTTATAATTTTTTTCATTTTTTTTCTATTAATGTTTTACCTTTCATTTCATAAGGTTTATCAATATTCATAATATCTAAAATACTAGGAGCAATATCGGCAAGACAACCTTTTTTTAATTTAATTTTATCGTTTGTACATATAATAAATGGAACAGGACTAGTAGTATGAGTGGTACATGGCATTCCAGAGTTTTCAATCATACAATCTGCGTTTCCGTGATCGGAAGTTACAATTAAAATATATCCATTATTCTTTGCAACTTTGTACAATTTTCCAAGACAGTTATCAACTGTTTCAATAGCTCTAATAGTCGCGGACAAAACTCCAGTATGACCAACCATGTCTGGGTTCGCATAATTTATTAACAAAAAATCATACTTATTTTTTTTTTATTTGCACTTGAATTTTTTCTGTAAGCTCAAAAGCTGACATTTCAGGTTTTTGATCGTAGGTATTTACCCTTGGAGATGCGATTAAAATTCTGTCTTCATATTCAAATTGTTTTTCATTTCCTCCATTAAAAAAATATGTAACATGAGCATATTTTTCAGTTTCGGCCATTCTCATTTGTTTAATTTTTTTTTCTGATAAGACCTCTCCCAAAGTATTTTTTACCAGAACAGGCTTGAATAATGAATCCATATATTTGTTAATTTTTCTTGAATATTCAATTAATCCTAATGATTTACTGAAATTTATTTTTTTTCTTTTAAAATGCATGAAGTTTTCATCAAACATTGAAGTTAGTATTTCTCTTACTCTATCAGCCCTAAAATTTGTAATCAGAAGACCATCATCATCTTGAATATAATTATAATTTCCAATCTTGACTGGGATAAAAAATTCGTCAGTCAAGGAATTATTATAACTTTTTTCAATTGCTTCAATTGGATCTAAGAAAAAGTTTTTAGATTTACCCTCAACAATAGCACGATATGCTAATTCAATTCTTTCCCATCTATTATCTCGATCTAATGCATAATATCTTCCTGAAATTGTACCTATTTTTACATTGGGTTTGTTGTTAATTTTTTCTTTCAATTTCCTCATGGAATTTATTCCACTCTTAGGAGACGAATCTCTACCATCTAAAATACAATGAATAAAGATTTCCTTTGAAGTATTTGCTAATAAATCAATGAGTGCAAATAAATGATCTTCATGGCCATGAACTCCACCTGGCGAAAGAAGGCCAATAACATGAATTCTTTTTGATTTTATCTTCAAATCTTTCAGCTCTTGATTGTCTTTCAAATATCCATTATCAATAGCATCATATATTCTAAGAATGTCCTGTTTAATTGCTCTTCCAGAGCCAATATTCATATGTCCAACCTCAGAGTTACCAAATTGTCCCTTTGGTAAACCAACATCAATTTCTGATGCGTTTAAAATTGTATTTGGAAATCTTGATAGTAAATAGTCATAATTTTTTTTCTTTGAACTTGTAATAGCATTTGACCTAGATTTAGGAGCTATTCCCCAACCATCGAGTACACAAAGGATTACCTTTTTATTAATAGTTTTACTTTTCATTTATGATATGGATGATTTATATTAATAGAAGTGGCTCTGTAGATCTGCTCAATTAACATAATTCTAGACATCATGTGTGGCCAAGTTTGTCTGCCAAAAGAGAGAATGGTATTTTGTTTTTTTAAACTTGGATGCAATCCATGGGAGCCTCCTATAATAAATATAATTTTTTTTGATCCTGCTATAGCTTTTTTTTTAAAGAAGTCTGCCATCTCAATACTTGAAATATTTTTTCCATCCTTATCTAAAATAATTACTTCAGAATTTAATTCAAAATAACTCATAATTAACTTTTTCTCTTCTGATAATTTTTTTTGTATATCATAGTTAAGATTTTTTATTTCAATCAACTTAACTTTTTCTTTCATTCTCTTTTGATAACTCTCAAATAAAGTCCTGTAAGGATTATTTGAAGAGAAATGTCCCACAGCTAAAATTTTAAATTCCATTATTAACCAAATTTTTGTTGATCATTAGGAACTGAGTTCGACCAAAGTTTTTCTAAGTTATAATGCTCTCTTAGTTCAGGTTTAAAAACGTGTACAATTATATCACCAAAATCTACTAGCGCCCATTCAGCCTGAGGAATCCCCTCTACTGACAATATATTTTTTTTTAGTTGCTTAGATAATTTATGAACAATAGAGTTCACATGTCTTGAAGAACTACCATCACAAATAACTAGAAATTCAGAAATTGAGCTTTTGTTTTGTAAATCAATAACCTTTGTATTAATTGCTTTTATTTCATCTAAACAGTTTATGATTTGTTGTAATAATTTTTCTATTTCATTTATCTTTTTCATTTTAAAGTTTTAATTTTGTTGAAGACATATTATTTGGCCAACCCCTTAGAAACGTCCAACATGGAGGAGAACTTTTTTTTAGTGAAGTAATCTTTCCAGAATTTAATCTGTATTTACTGAAATAATTCAAACATTTACTCTTTTTCACAAAAAGAGAGTAAAATGGTCGGTCAAAAATTGCAATCGGAACTTTATAAAAAATAGACTTCCAATTCTTCCACAAATGAAAATTCTCTAAATTATCTACTCCCATAATCCAAACGAAGTTTTTAGTTGGCATATTTTTTCTTAAGTAACTCAAAAGTTCTGAAGTGTACGGCGTTTTTAGTTTATATTCGAGATTTGATGCTTTGATTTTTTTTCCATTTAAATACTTCTGTACCCTCTCGAAACGTAATTTAAAACTTGATATTTTTTCCTTTTTCAATGGATTTCTAAGAGAAATGACCCACCAAATTTCGTCTAATTTTAATATTTCTTTTGCAATCAAACTTGTTCTTAAATGACCCACGTGTGGGGGATCGAAAGTTCCTCCCAATATTCCAATTGTCTTTTTTTTACAGTGAACAGTTTTAAATTTCTTCAAGGTCTTATTTGCCCATTACCTCTGACCTTATATTTAAAACTAGTAAGTTGAGATACACCTACAGGTCCCCTTGCGTGAAGTTTTGAAGTCGATATACCGATTTCAGCTCCCATACCGAATTCACCTCCATCAGCAAATTGTGTTGATGTATTATGCATAACAATTCCACTATCTATGTTATTCAAAAAATAATCTGTGACTTTTTTATCCTCAGATATTATTGAATCAGTATGACCTGAACCAAACGTGTTAATATGAGTAACAGCTTCATCAACTCCATCCTTAATAGTTTTAATTGATATAATTGCGTCTAAATATTCAGTTTTCCAATCTTTAGAAAAAGCCTTTTTAATTGAATCATCCATTTTTAAAATTTCTTTATCTCCTCTAATTTCACAATTAAGTTTCTTAAGCTTCTTAATAATCTTTGGTAGGTGAGTTTTTAAAATTTCCTTGTCAATTAATAAAGTTTCAGTAGCACCACAAATTCCTGGTCTTCGCATTTTTGCATTAACTAAAACATCATGAGCAATTTTTATATCTCCAGACTTATGTATGTATGTATGACATATTCCATCTAAATGTCTAAAAACTGGAATTTTACTCTCTTTCTCAACTCTTTGAATAAGTGATCTTCCACCTCTTGGTATAATCACATCTATAAATTCACTCATTTTTAAAAGATAACCAACAGCGTCTCTACTAACTGTTGGTAAAGTTTGAAGTGCGTCCGCGGATAATCCATTCTTTTGATAAGAGTCCTTAATAGCATTTATAATTGCATTCGATGAATTAAAACTTTCGGAACCACCTCTGAGAATTACTGAATTTCCTGACTTAAGGCAAAGTGCAGATGCATCAGCAGCTACATTCGGTCTTGATTCGTATATTACACCGATAACTCCGAGTGGTACTGAAACTTTTTCTATCTTTAGTCCATTAGGCCTTGACCATTTTGAAATCACTTCTCCGACTGGATCATTTAATTTACTTATTTCTAAGATTCCATTACACATCGCTTCAATTCTCTCATTATCAAGTAGTAGTCTGTCCAAAAGTGAGTTTGCAAGTTTTTTTTTCTTAGACTGCTTCAAATCTTTAAGGTTAGCCTCGAGTATTTCTCTTTTTCTTTTGTATATATTTTCTGCTGCATCTATCAAAAGTTTATTTTTCTTTTCTTTACCCAGAACTGCAATTTCATAGGACGATTTTCTTGAGTTAAGACAAATTTGTTTTACTTCTTGAAAAAGATTATTCATTAATTTTTCTCCTTAATATAAGATTATCTCTATGGATAAGTTCTTCTTTACCAATATATCCCAATATTTTTATAAACTCAGAAGTTTTTTTGCCGATTATTAATTTTGCTTCTTCAATATCGTATAAAACTATACCTTTACCGACCAGTTTTTTATCTTCAGTTAAAATTTCTACTATGTCTCCTCTAATAAAACGTCCTTTTACCTGTAAAACTCCTGATGGAAGTAAACTTGAACCTTTTTTCAAAGCGATAGATGCGCCTTCGTCTATAATAATCTTTCCTAAAACATTGATACTGCTAAATAACCATTTCTTATAATAACTTGAGTCTGTTTTCTTGCCCTCAATCACAGTTCCTACTTTTTTTGAGTTTTTTAAAAAATTTTGTATCGGTCTGTTATATAATCCAGAGAAAATCAGTGTTTTACACCCAAAACTCGACGCTATCTCACTTGCTTCAATTTTAGTTTTCATTCCACCTGAACCAAAGGAATTAGTTTCATTTCCAGCCATTTTGTATATTTTTTTATTAATATTGTTTATTTTTCTAATAAGCTTAGCATTTTTATTTTTTTTTGGATTAAAGTTATATAAGCCATCTACATCACTCAATAAAATCAAAATATCCGCTTCAATAATCTGTGCAACTCTTGCGGCTAATCTGTCATTATCACCAAACTTCAGTTCATCTATAGCTACTGAGTCATTTTCATTAATGATTGGAATTATATTAGAATCTAATAGTGTTTGAATTGTATCTCTTACATTAAGACTTTTTCTTCTATTTTCAGTTTCTGAAAAAGTTAAGAGGATTTGTCCAATTTTAATTTTTTGGGCCAAAAAGATTTTATTAAAATTTTTCATCAATATACTTTGTCCGCAAGCAGCACAGGCTTGCTTTTCATTAATTTTTAATTTTTTATTTTTTTTTATCTCTAAGTACTTTTTTCCTAAGGAAACTGCACCAGACGCAACTATGATTATCTTTATTTTCTTTTTTCTTAAATCACAGATATCAAGAACTAGGCTCTCCAACCATTTTAGATTAAATTTTTCATTTTTTATAAGAAGAGCAGAACCTATTTTTATAATTATGACCTTCGATTCGAGAGCAAAAGGCTTTTTTTTCATTTAACTTTGTCTAATAGATGTTTCTCTAAGTCTAATAAACCAAACATATTTAAACAAGAAATTGTTATTGATTTTTTTCCTGAAACGTCCTCAATAATTTTACATGCTTTTTTTACTTCATTTGAACTCAATAAATCGCATTTATTTAAAACAATAATTTCCTCTTTATCATGAGTTATTGTTCCGTAATCTTTAAGCTCTTTTCTTACTAAGTCATATTTATTTATTATTTCATCTTTATTAACAGATGAAATATCAATTAGATGAATGATATATTCACATCTTTCAATATGAGCCAAAAATTTATGACCCAATCCAACACCCTCAGAGGCTCCTTTTATGAGGCCAGGTAGGTCAGCTATTATAATATCTTTTTCTTTGAATCTTAAAACACCAAGTTGAGGATTTAAAGTCGTGAAAGCATAATCGCTAACTTTTGGAGTGGCGTTTGACAAACACCTTAAAAGAGAGGATTTTCCTGCATTTGGCAATCCAACTAAACCGACATCAGCAATTAGTTTTAATCTTAGCCAAACCCACTTCTCCTCACCAATCCAACCTATTTCAAATCTTCTTGGAGACTGATTAGTGGAACTTTTAAACTTAAAGTTACCTCTGCCACCATCTCCACCCCTAGCAATTAAATAGCTATCATTTGGCTTTAGAAAATCCTTATATACATGTTCTTTATTTTCTGAAAGTATTTGAGTTCCAACGGGAATTTTTATAATTAAGTCTTCACCGTTAATTCCAGATTTTCTTTTTCCAGAACCATTTCCCCCATTTTTTGCTTTAAAATGTTGTTTATATCTAAAGTCTATAAGTGTATTCAAGTTTTCAAAAGATACGAAATAGATAAATCCACCACGTCCACCATCACCCCCATCTGGGCCTCCTCTTTCAATAAATTTTTCTCTTCTAAAACTAGCACACCCCGATCCTCCATCTCCAGCTTTAAGGAAAATCTTTGCTTCATCAAGAAATTTCATATTACCCCTTATTTTTAGCTAGGGACCTGCAGTCGTTTATGTTTATGTTTTAGTTTGAATCACATTAACGTACATTCTGCCTTGACTTTTTTTTTTAAAAAGTACGTTACCTTTTTCAAGAGCAAAGATTGTGTGATCTCTTCCAATGCCAACATTAATCCCGGGATGATACTTCGTACCTCTTTGTCTAATGATTATATTTCCTGGTATAACCATTTCTCCACCGAACTTTTTTACGCCTAACCTTCTTCCAGCAGTATCTCTTCCGTTCCTTGTACTTCCTCCAGCTTTTTTATGAGCCATCTTTTGTTACCTCCAAAATTTTTGATTTGTTTTTTTCAGATACGTTTACTTTGTCAGCAGAGCCTGAAACTTTATTTTTATCAGAATTTAAACTAAGTACCTTAAGGACCACCATATTTTGCCTGTGCCCAAGTTTTCTTCTATAATTATGTCTTCTTTTTTTCTTAAAAACTATAATTTTTTTATCTTTTATAATATCCAATACCTTGCAACTTAACTCCAAGTTTTTAACATAAGGGCTGCCTACTATTGTGTCGCCTTTATTATCATTGTATAAAAGAATTGTCCTAAATTTCAGAATATCACCTTTTTTACATTCACAATGTTCAATCTTTAAAGTATCACCTTCAAAAACTTTATATTGTTTTCCACCATTTTCAAATACTACAAACATAAATACCTCAAAATATTTACTTTATACCTTTTAGTCGATAATTTTGAAAGTATTATTTGTAATTTTTTCATATTAAAAAATGTGTATTGATATATGTATAAGATTTTGATAATTTCAACAATTCATATTGTTAATTTATGGAAACTCAATGACTAATATTGTTATCACCTCAGCAAAAAGAACTCCAATAGGGAAGTTTCTTGGAAGTTTGTCTTCTTTATCTGCTCCTGAATTAGGAAAGATTGTTTTGAACAGTGTCATAAAAGATTCGAATCTTTCAAAAAAGGATGTTGATGAAGTAATTTTTGGACAAGTTTTAACCGGAGGTTCGGGACAAAATCCAGCTAGACAAAGTTCATGCTTAGCTGAAATTCCAATTGAAAAAAGTGCTGTGACAATCAATCAAGTTTGTGGCTCAGGTTTAAGAGCCGTAAGTATGGCTGCCCAATCAATTCTTACTAATCAATCAGAAATAGTAATTGCGGGAGGTCAGGAATCCATGAGTAATGCTCATCACACCTCCAATCTAAGGAATGGGTATAAAATGGGTGACGCTGACTTCAAAGACTCTATGATTATCGATGGTCTGTGGTGTGCAATGAATAATTATCACATGGGAACTACTGCAGAGAATATTGCAGAAAGATTTAAAATTTCAAAAGATGAGCAGGATAAATTTGCAGTCCTTTCTCAAAACAAGGCTGAGACTGCACAACTAGCTAATAAATTTATTGAGGAAATTGAGCCTGTAAAAATTAAAACAAAGAAAGAAGAAGTAATTTTTGATAAAGATGAATTTCCAAGACATGGAAGTACTTTTGAAAAAATTAATAATCTTCGAGCTGTATTTAAAAAAGATGGTACTGTTTCGGCTGGAAACGCCTCTGGATTAAATGATGGCGCCGCGGCAATTTGCTTAATGAGTGAGAAAAAAGCAAACGAATTAAACTTAAAGCCTTTAGCGAGAATTGTTTCATGGTCATCCGTGGGAGTTGACCCCTCCATTATGGGTATAGGTCCAGTTCCAGCTGTAAAAAAAGCTCTTAAAATTGCAAATTGGGATATTAGTGAATTAGATTTAATTGAGGCTAACGAGGCATTTGCAGCTCAAGCTCTAGCGGTTAGTAAAGAATTAAATTTAAATCAGGAAATAGTCAATGTTAACGGAGGTGCAATTGCTTTAGGACATCCTATCGGTGCCTCTGGAGCTAGAATTCTTGTTACACTTATTCACGAAATGGTAAAACAAAAAAAAACCAAAGGCCTTGCAACACTCTGTATTGGAGGAGGGCAAGGAGTTGCAATGTGTGTAGAAAGGAATTACTCATGACTAAATTAGCCTTAGTAACAGGTGGCACTAGAGGAATTGGTTCTTCCATTTCAATTGCTTTAAAGCAAAAAAATTACAAAGTAATTGCAAACTATGCGTCTAATGACGAGGCTGCTAATGGTTTTTCAAAATCCAACGAAATTGAAGTCATAAAATGGGATGTAAGTTCATACGATGAATGCACACAAAACATTTCCAAAATTAAAGATCAACATGGACCAATTGAAATTTTAGTAAATAATGCTGGAATTACTAAAGATGCTCCTCTTCATAAGATGGAAAAAAAAATTGGGATAATGTTATAAATATTAATTTAAACTCAATTTTTAATGTTACTTCAAATGTAATCAATGACATGAGGCAAAATAATTTTGGTAGAATTGTTCATATATCTTCTGTTAATGGTCAAAAGGGTCAATTCGGGCAGACAAACTATGCAGCAACGAAATCAGCAATAGCAGGATTCTCAAAATCACTTGCGTTAGAAAGTGCGAGTAAGGGAATTACATCAAACGTAATATCGCCCGGCTATATTAATACTGAGATGGTTGCTGCAATTAGAGAGGATATACTTAAAAGTATTATAGAGACTATCCCAACAAAAAGGTTAGGTGAGTCAAGTGAAATAGCTGAATTAGTTTTATTTTTAGTTTCTGAAAAAGCAGGATATATTAATGGGGCTAACTTTTCTATTAATGGTGGTCTTAGGATGGATTAAAACATATCCTTCTGAGCTCTAATTTGTGAAAAAACCTCAAGACTAGTTTTTTCTCTTAGATTCAAATTTTCCATAAATACCTTATCATCAGCTCTTAAAAAAGGATTAAGTTTTTTCTCTTCAGACAATCTAGATGGTACCGTTGGCTTATTATTCTTTCTTTTAAAAAAAACTTCTTGATACTTCTCTTCAAGAAGAGAATTTTCAGGTTCAAGACTGATTGCAAACTTAATATTAGATTGAGTATATTCATGACCACAATAAATTAAAGTCGAATCTGGCAAAGCCCTAATCTTTTGGAGTGAGTTCCACATTTGTTGATGAGTACCCTCAAATATTCTACCACAGCCCATTGAAAAAAGAGTATCTCCACAGAATAAAAACATCTCTTTCATAAAAAAAAAACATATATGTCCAGTTGTATGCCCTGGCACATCATAGACAATAAATTTGGATTTTCCCAAAAAATATACATCTTTATCATTTAAATAAATATCAATTCCTGGTATTCTTTTTTTATCCTTCTCTGAACCAATAACTTTGCATTTGTATATTTCCTTTAGCGCAATATTACCCCCAGTGTGGTCGCTGTGATGATGAGTATTTAATATAAAATTTAAGTTTAATCGTTTTTTTCTTAGTTCTTGCACGACAATCTTTGATTCCGAAGGATCAACGCATGCTGTTTGATTGGACTCTTTATCTATTAGTATGTAAGTATAATTGTCTCTGAGAACAGGAATTTGAATAACTTCAATCATACCTACTTATACAAAAAATAACTTGATATGCAAAAAAATTTTCAAATAATATTGGTTTAAATATCTCATTTTCTGAATTGATAAAAATTTTCTTTAAAATTTTAATATCAAAATTCTTGCAAAAATCTTCAAAATCTTTGATGGTACATAGATGTATATTTGGCGTATTATACCATTCGTAAGGTAAAATAGTGTTCTTAGGCATTTTACCTTTCAAAAGAAATTCTCTTCGAATTTTCCAGAATCCAAAATTTGGAAATGAAATAATAGCCCTTTTGCTTATTCTAATTAGATTTTTTAAAACTATTTCAGGCTGAATCATAGCATGGACAGTTTGACTTGAAATAACTGTTGAAAAAAAATTGTCAGGATAGTTATTAAGATCGTAATTTGCATCTCCCTGAATAACTGACAAACCCTTTTGAACGCACTTATTTACTCCCTCTTGATTTAATTCAATACCCCTACAATCCACTTTTTTGTTTTTCAAAAGATATTCAAGTAAAACACCGTCTCCGCAACCCACATCTAAAATTATTTCATTTGGATTAATTAAATTAGCAATTATTTTTAAATCTCTTCTTAAATTCATTTTACTCAATATTTCTTTTAAGACCATTCAAAAATCCAGTCAAAATTTTATGAAATTCAGGTTCATTTAACAAAAAAGCGTCATGACCTTTATCTGTATCAATTTCCACAAAACTTACGTTTGCTCCACAACTATTCAATGCCTTAATCATTGTTCTTGTTTCAGTAGTTGGAAACAACCAATCTGATGAAAATGAGAAAAAACAAAACTTTATTTTATTTTCCTTAAATAATTCTATTAAACCACCTTTATGATTCGATAAATCAAAGTAATCCATCGCTTTTGTGATGTAAAGATAACTGTTAGCATCAAATCGCTCACTGAAAGAATTGCCTTGATGCTTAAGATAACTTTCGATTTGAAAATCAACATTAAAATCGTAAGAAAAATAATTTTTTGATTGGAGGTTTCTTCCAAATTTTCTTTGAAGAGCTGACTCTGAAAGATAGGTTATATGTGCTATCATTCTAGCTAATGAAAGACCCCTAGATGGGTTTTTATTTTTTTTATTATATAAACCTTTATTCCAATTTACATCTGACATAATAGATTGTCTTCCAATTTCATGAAATGCAATATTTTGAGCTGAGTGTCTATATGATGTTGCAATAGGAACTATTGCATTAACTTTGTCTTGATAGTATGCTCCCCATTGCAGAGCTTGCATTCCACCCATTGAACCTCCAATTACTGCAAACAATTTCTTAATTCCCAGGCACTCTATTAATTTTACCTGACCATTCACCATATCAGCAATTGTAATTACTGGAAAATCAAGTCCGTATATTTGACCTGTCTCAGGATTTTCAGTTAATGGACCTGTACTTCCACTGCAACCTCCAATAACATTTGAACATATTATAAAAAAATAATTAGTATCAATTGCTTTCCCAGGCCCAATCAAATTATCCCACCACCCTGGTTTACCAGTTAATGGATTTTTACCAGCGCAATATTGATCTCCTGTTAAAGCATGACAAATTAAAATAGCGTTAGATTTATCAGTATTTAATTTACCATGAGTAGTGTAGGCAATTTCGCATTGTTCAAGATTCATTCCTGAATCTAACTTTATGGAGTCGTTCTTAGTAATTTTAATTTTTGATTCAAACATTATATTTATATTCATTTTGACTACTTGACTAAAAAAACATCAAAGCTATGTTAAATTTTAATCAAAGTAATTTTAGGTTGATAGTAAATTAACATGAAAATAATTAAACAAAAAAAATCATTTCTTAAAAATGTAAGACCAACAATTAATAAAATTGCTAAGTACATACCAGGGGAATATATAGCAACTAGAAAAAATGGTAAAGTTATAAAACTGTCATCAAATGAATCTCCGTTTAAAATACCAGTAAATTTAGAAAGGTTGATATCAAGGGAACTATCTAATTCTTTTAGATATCCAGATGGTGATTCTCAACTTCTTAAACAGGCAATCGCAGAAAAATATTTAATAAATAAAAAACAAATCATATGTGGAAACGGTTCTGATGATATTCTTTCACTGATTTCACAAGCATTTACTCCGTTTGGGTCTGAAATCATATGCAGTAAAAATGGCTTTATTTTTTATCCAGTAATTGCACAAGCAGCAGGTGCAAAAATAGTTTATGCCGATTCTATTGATTTAAATATATCTCTTAACAATATTTTGAAAAAAATTACAAAAAAAACAAAAGTAATATTTTTTGCTAACCCCAACAATCCATCTGGAACCATTTTATATAGAAAAGAAATTTGTAAGTTTTTACAAGAAGTCTCAGAAGATATAATTATAGTTTTAGACGGGGCGTATGCAGAATACGTAAACGAAGCTAATTATACTGATGGAATTGATTTAGTAAAAAAATTTAAGAACGTTATTGTTACTAGAACATTTTCGAAGGTTTATGCGTTAGCAGGGTTAAGGGTAGGTTGGGCTTACTCTTCTTTGGAGATAATTGAAATTCTTGAAAAGATAAGGGGGCCCTTCAATGTAAATCTTATTGCTCAAATAGCTGCAGCTGAGATCTTACAAAATAATAGATTTCTTAAAAAAAGTATAAGACACAACTTTGTTTGGAGAAATTGGCTAAGAAAAAAATTGGAAAAATTAAATTTCAAAGTTTATGATAGCTTTGGAAATTTCTTGTTAGTAAAGAATACATCAACGAATATTTCAGCAAAGGAGATCGTATCAAAACTTAAAGATAATAATATTATAGTAAGAGATTTAAATAATTATGGTCTTAAAGATTTTTTCAGGGTATCAATTGGACTTGAATCAGAACTAAAAATATTTGTAAAAGAACTGTATAAAATTGTTGAGTAAACTAGACATGTTAAAAAAAAAAAAAATAGATGAAATAGCGATTATAGGACCAGGCTTAATTGGTTCTTCAATTGCACTAAGCGCAAAAAAAAAAAATTAGTTAAAAGAGTTATAGGTATAGATACAAATTTAAGTAATTTAAAAGCGGCCTTAAAAATAAAAGCCTTAGATAAAGCATACACAAAAATTGACAAAAATATCAATAAAAGCTCTATAATATTTGTCTGTACTCCAGTAAGTATGATACCAAAGTTAATAAAGAAAACTTCTGCATTTATTAATTCAAATGCGATAATTACAGATGTAGGTTCTGTGAAAAATATTTTTAATAGTGATTTTTATAATTCAATTCATTTAAAAGAAAACTTCGTTCCTGGACATCCAATAGCTGGCACTGAATTTTCAGGTGCAAAACATTCTATGAATGAACTTTTTAAAAATAAATGGTGCTTACTTACCCCTGAATTTAGTAGTAAAAAAAACATCAATATCATCAAAAAATTTTGGTCTAGTATAGGAATGAGTGTGGCTTTAATGTCACCGAGTGATCATGACAAAGTTATGTCAATAACCTCTCATCTTCCCCATTTAATTGCTTTTACCATAGTGGAGATGGCGGTTAAATATAACAATAAAGTTAAAAAAGACTTAATGAAATTCTCCGCTGGGGGATTCAGAGATTTCACTAGGATAGCTTCATCAGATCCAACGATGTGGAAAGATATCTTCATTAAAAATAAGTCTAATATGACTGAAATTATTGATTTGTTTATAAAAAGTCTTTTAGAATTTAAATTACTTATAAGTAATGAGGACTCCGCAAAGATTTCTAACTTAATCAAAAACAGCAAACAAGTAAGGAAAAAAATAATTTCTCTAAAACAAAACTAAGTTATGAAAAAAAATGATTTATCTTACTTGTCATCTCTTCTTTTGTTAACCCAGTTTTAATTACAGGAAAAATTTTAATATTGATTTTACCATTTATTTTCATAAATTTTTTATTTCTCCATAATTTACCGGAATTATGTTTTATTACCAAAATTGGGATATTTAAATATTTATATAATATAAAAATACCGCTAGCATGAATTTTAGATCTATCATCAGGATCTACTCTAGTTCCCTCTGGGAAAATTATTATTGAATTTGCACCATTTCTCAATGAACTTTTTGCAGCTTTTAATATTTTTTTTGTTGAAGCGTATCCTTTTTTTCTATTTATTGGAATGTAACCTAATTTTTCAAAATACCCATTTAGTATTGGAAGTTTAGTTAAACTTTCTTTCATAACAAATACACTATTTGGAAAGATAGAGGGATAAAAGAATGTTTCCCACGCAGATTGGTGGTTAGATACTAAAATAAATTGTTGGTTACGAGATTTAAAATTACCTTGGACTTCAAAATCAATATTCAATATTGACTTAGCTAAATTAATAACTGAACCTGTCCAAAAATTTGAAAGTTTAACAGTAAATTCTCTTGTAAAAAATTTTACTGGAGAAAAAAAAGAAAAAAATAAAACTGTCCAGATATAAAAAATTATATAAAAAAATATATTTCTTATAAAAATCATATTTTAAAAAAAAATAAATGTATAAAGTATTTTAAAATATTCCAAAACTATTAACTTAAAATTATAAATTAAGTATAAGGTATCTTCTAATTTAAGTTGGAACTTATCAGAAGGGATATATATCATAGTAATATCTAAGGGAATTTTTTCTTCAAAAATAACTTTTGCACGTGGTAGATGGTAATAAGATGTAACTAAAAAGATTTTATTAATCTCATTTTCTTTTATCCATTCTATTACCTCATCAGCATTTTGTTTAGTATTAAAAGCGTTATTACCAAAAAAGATACAGCATTCAAAAAAGTTTTCATTTTTGATTAGGTGGTCATATTTTTTTTCAAGATTTACACCGGGATACACACCTGAAACAAACATTTTATTACTTATTTTTTTTTCTAAAAGTGTAAAGCCTTTTTCAAATCTACCTTTTGCACCTGTAAGCACAATAATAGCGGAGTTACTTTCTTCCGAGGTTATATTTAATTGCTCTACCTGATTTTCACTAAGTGTATATTTTAATGGAAAAATATTTACTAAGTACTGAAACCACCAGATAAGACTTAATATAATGATTGAGATAATAAGATATAAAATTTTCTTCATTTAATAAAAAACCTCTTTTCAAGAAAATATATCAAATAGATAACAAAATAACAAAAAAGAGAGATTAAAACGAATGTAAGAAGTAACAATAAATAAATAAAATAATTAAAAAAAGAGTTCGTTATTTCTAGGTCCTCATTTAGATTTCCAGGTAAACCAAATAAACTTGAAATTAAAATAGAAAAAATGCTTGTAAAAAAAATAGCAAGAAATGAACCTGGGAGTATCTTTTTTATCAATATAAATGAAAGTGTGAATGATATTTTTTTATTATCAGCACCCATTATCTGAATTATTTCTAAAAATTTTAAGTTAGAAATTAAACTAATCTTTAATAATAATGTTAAAAAAAAAAAAATAATATTGCATTTAAAAATCCAAAAATAAATATAAATAAATTTACCTTATAGATTAGCTTGTAAACGTCTTGCAAATCATCTCTATGGTAGTAGATTTCGAATTTTCTTTCCTCTAAGACTTGTTTTAACTTGTCCACTTCCAGAGAATACTCTTTCTTTTGTAAATTAATCTGAAATATAAAAGGAACTCTGAGTTTACTGAACGAACTTAAATTATTTAAACCTAAATCGTTTCTTATTTTGGTATCATCTTTAATTTCAATATTTGAATAATACTTTTTATCAGAATATAGTTTTATAATTAAGTCTTGTATATTTAATGGAACTCTCTTTTCATTTTTTTTTGGAGTAATCTGAACCGTTACTAGTTTAGATTCCTTATTAATCCATGAGCCATAAAAATTAAAAAAATTTAAGTAAAAAATAAAGTGAAGCGAAATCAAGCCAACAATAAAAAAAGATAAACCTGTTAATAATTTATTTTCTTTATTTAAAAAAATTTCCTTAAAAGGATAAAGATTCTCAAATATTTTCAATTAATTGTCCGTTTTTTATTATTAATTTTCTCGTTCTTAGATTTGGAATTTCTAAAGGCATTTTGGATGTCATAATTATTGTAGTACCTAATTTATTAATGGATGATAGTAAAAAAAAAAATTTCTCTTTGGTAGTATTATCTAAATATGTAATTGGCTCGTCAGCAATAAGAATATCTGGTTTAGAAACAAGAGATCTTGCAATGATTACTTTTTGCTTTTCCCCGTCAGAAAGATTATGAATTTTTTCATTTTTTATATCTTTTAGTCCTGCCCAGTCTAAAATTTCTTTAACCCTTAAATTATAATCTTTTTTTTTGGTATTTTGTATAAAGTTAGATATTTCTATATTTTGATTAACTGTTAAATAAGGTATAAGATAATCATTTTGCAAAATAACACCCATTTTTTTTCTGTTTTTAATAATGTCTTTTTTTGAATTGTTATCAATTTCTTTATCAAAAATTATAATTTTTCCATTATTAGGAAGAAGTTGCATATATAATAATTTCAAAAACGAGGACTTACCACAGCCATTTTCTCCGTTTATCAGAATAAAATCTTGTTTTATTATATCAAGATTAATATCTTTAAAAATTTTTCTCTCTTTTGAATAACTGACATTTACATTTCTAATTTTTATAAGAATTTTCATTTTAAAAATCTGGTAGTAAGCTTTTTAGATATTTTTTCTCTTTTTCTTTTCTTTGAACCTCATTAGTCATTTCTCTTATTTTTTTTATTATTTTATTTAATGAATTTTTTTCAAAGACTATTGGGATATCATACTGATCATCCTCTGATTCTCCTATATTTTTATTCGAGCTTCCCTCATCTTCTTTTTCCTCTGAGAAATTATTTTTAATCAAATTTTTATAAATTTGCTTAATTTCTGATAAAATATTCCTTTGATTTTGAATAGCTATATCAAAGTTTTTATTACTAATATTATCTTCAGATTGACGAGAATTTTTTATGATTTTATCAATGATTCCTTCTGAATCAGGAAGAAATTCCAAGAGGTCATTTTTAAAATTAATTATCTTATTTTCAACATTTCTTTGTTTAAGAAGAAGTTTTTTATTTATGGATTCATCCTTTTTAAATGTTTGATCTATGATTTTTTTTTGCAATTCGTATGTAGACTGAATCTTTTTCAAGATTTTATTATCTGAATCGGAATTTTGAGTGTTTAAAAATGAATCAATTTTTTTTACTAAATTATTTGCTCTGTCCCTTAAATTATCTGTTTTTTTACTGATATTCCCATTATTATTTTTAAGATCCTTTTCTAATTGTGATAGTAATTTTTCTTTTTCCTTAGAATTTACTTTCGTAAGCTCTAAAAATTTTTCCAATAAAACCTCCAATTCGGTAACAGTTTCCCTAATTTCTTTTTCATTACTACTTTCCTCCAAAAGACCGGCGAGCTTTTGTTTAAGTGTTATTATTTTATTTTTTATAATATCAATATTATTGTTTTCGAGAAATATAGAAATTTCCCACATCTTATTCATTAAAACCTCAATCTCAGATTTTTTATCTAACTCTGATAATTGTGTAAATTTTATTAAATTGTAAATATTTTGTTTTACAAAATTATTATTGTTTTTCTTTGCTAAGTTTCTTAATTTTATTAAAATTTCACTTGTATTTTCTTTAATAAATAAATCCTTTCTTAAAGCAATAATTTTGTTAGCTTCTTTATCCATGAATTTCTTTGGTATCAATCTTAATTTTTTAATTTCTGAGAAACTTTGATTTTTATTTGTATCTATTGATTTTATAATCAAATCATATTTTTTATCTACCAAAATAATTTGCTCAATATTTTTATTAAATTTCTTTGTTTTTTTGTTTGACACATTATCGAGAGGAATTAAATGATATGGTTTTGAAAAAGTTCGATCGAAATCTTTAAATTTTTTTGAAACAATCTGTTTAGATAAACTATTTTTATCACCAATCTCAAGCCATGAATGCTTATTGTTTTCATCATAAATTTCAAATTTGAACGATAAAAATCCATTTTTGTAATTTGGCTCATCAATAAATTTTACGATAGGTGCTTTGTCTTCTTTGATTAAAAGTTTTTGAAAAACACTGTTATCAATATATATAGTGTAAGTTCCTTCCTGTACAAAATTTTCATATTTTAACTTATTGTAATCAACAACAGTTAGGTCTTTTTCTATAGATTTGTTGTCATTACCTTTAAATACAAGTCTTGCAGCTTTAGGTTTAGTATTAAAGATATTAATTAGAATTCTACTTTTATTTTGAATAATAAAATTATTTTTTATAAAATTTTTGTCATAAAAATTTTTTTCTAAAAAAAGGGGGCTTTGTTTAGAACTTTTTGGAGGAAAAATCCAGATATTAGAACTATATTCTGCCTTTGAAACATCAACTCCTCTTGTAGAAAAAGATTTATCTAAATTTTGGTAAAAAGAGTTATCAGTTAAAAAAAAAAACTAACATTCCTGAAGTCAAAACTGATAGCTTTGTAAAATAGGAAACCTTAAAATCTGTTAAAAAGAAATTTTTTAGTTGAATTATTCTTTTTTCCTCAATTGTTTTTATTGATCTCTTTCTTTTAGACTCCCAAATATTTTTCGTGATAAGAGCTTCACTATTTTTATTTTTTGCTAAAACATCAAAGATATTTACTATCTCGTTGTTTGTAAATTTGAGTTTTTTTTCTAACATCAACTTCGTCTTAAAAATTGACGGCCATTTAATCTTTTTAATAGTTGTTAGCGTT
This sequence comes from Rickettsiales bacterium, assembly GCA_002691145.1. GTDB lineage: Bacteria > Pseudomonadota > Alphaproteobacteria > Methylaequorales > Methylaequoraceae. The sequence goes on along the minus strand of NZHE01000013.1, from coordinate 44,388 downwards.
TTAATAAAAGCTAAAAAACCCAAAATGAAGAATGCAGAAACTGTAAGCAATTTTATTTTATTTGACTCAGGCCAAAATTGATAGTTTATACAAAAAAAATTAAAAAATAATAATGTACTTAAGAATTTGCATGATTCAAAACATCTTATGATTACATTCCAGAAATATAAAAACCAGATCTGAAAAATAATTAGATAGGTACTACTTTGCATTTCTTTGAATCTCGTTATTGTAAAAATCTCCTACGCTTTTACTGATTTTTGTATTAATTGATTTGCTACCATCAATTAAAATTTCTTTAGGTGGTGTCCTACAATTATAATACGAAGTCATACATGTGCCATATGCACCAACAGAGCATATGGCTAACAAATCTCCTTTTTTTATTTCAAAAAGTCCTCGATTTTTTGCAAAAGTATCTCCAGATTCACAAATTGGACCAACAACATCATATTTAGTGATTTTTTTTTTTGTTAGTTTGACGGGTAAGATTTCGTGATAAGCATTATACATTGACGGCCGTATTAAATCATTCATACCAGAATCAAGTATAAGAAATTTTTGATTATCGACCTGTTTAACTCTTATTACTTTTGTTAATAAAATCCCCGATGGACCAACTAAAAATCTACCTGGTTCCAATATGATTTCAACATTCAAATCACTGAAATTTTTTTTAATCTGATTTTTATATTCATCTAAACAAATAACTTTATTATTTGAATAATTTATTCCAATACCTCCACCTAAATCTATTTTTTTTATATTGAACTTATTTTTTTTTAAAGATAGAACGATTTTTCTGAGTTTTTTAAAGGCTTTTTTAAATGGATTAATCTCAATTATTTGCGATCCAATATGAATTGCTAATCCGTTAATTTTAATATTTTCATTATTTTTGAAAGTTTTAAATATATCAATGATATTTTCATGAGGAATACCAAACTTATCTCCATAATTTCCAGTCGAAATTTTTTTATGAGTATTTGCGTCAATATCTGGATTTACTCTCAAAGATATTTCAATTTTTTTTTTTATACTTTTTAGAAAGTTTTTCAATTTCTACTAATTCTTCAATAGATTCAACATTCAGTTGTAAAATATTTTTTTTTAAAGCAAATGTAATTTCTTCATCAGTTTTACCTACACCAGAAAAAACAATTTTCTTTGGACAGACGCCCGCTGAGAGAGCGATCTCAATTTCACCTTTTGAAACTACATCTACACCACAACCGAGATTAGAGAGAATTGATATAATATTGGGATTATAATTAGATTTCATTGCAAAAAGGATAAGTGGGTTTAGTTCTTTGAGCTTATCCTTAAACAACAAAAATCTATTTCTTATTTCATTCACTGAATAACAGTAAGTAGGTGTACCATAATTTTTAGCTAATTTAGTGCACTTAATATTCTCTAAAAACAAATCATTCTTTTTGTAATCTAGATGTTCACAGTAATTTTTAGCATAGATTTTCATATTTTATATCCATCTGAGACTGTTTTTTTTTGTATTCTTCTAATGAGCTTTTTTTTCCGCAGGCAGAAAAAAATAATAATATTACAAAGAGAAAAATAAGTGAACTAAATTTCATTTTCTTAACTTTAACTTAGCTTTTTGTATTGCTTTTTTAACTTGTTCAAAGCCTGTTCCTCCAAAAGATTTTTTATTTTTGACAGAATCTTCAACAGAAATATTATTGAAAATTTCCTTTGTAATATTTGGAACAATTTTCTTAAGATCCGTTAAATGTAGTTCTTCAAGTTTACAATTTTGTTCCTCTGCCATTAAAACAATTTTTCCAGTAACATTGTGTGATTTTCTAAACGGATAATTAAGATTTTTGACTAGCCAGTCAGCAAAATCTGTTGCTGTAGAAAAACCTTTTTCAGCAGACTCATACATTTTTTTTTTTATTTATTTTAATAGTTTTTATCATTTCAGTTAATACCATCAATATTAATTCAACTGTTTCATAAGAATCAAAAATTGCTTCCTTATCCTCCTGCAAATCCTTACTATAGCCCATCGGGAGGCCTTTAAGAGTTATTAACAGTGAATTTAGATTTCCGTAGATCCTTGAAACCTTTGATCTAATAAGTTCTGCAGCATCAGGATTTTTTTTTTGTGGCATTATGGACGAACCAGTCGAGAAAGAATCAGAAATTTTAGCAAAAGAAAATTCGCTACTACACCAAATAATTAAATCTTCTGCTAATCTAGAACAATGCATCGCTACCATTGATAAATTTGATAAAAATTCAACGCCGTAATCTCTATCTGATACACTATCCAATGAGTTGTTTGAAGGTTTGCTAAAACCCAATTCCTTTGCTAAGAAATTTCTGTCAATATTATAAAAATTTGTTCCTGCTAATGCACCTGAGCCTAATGGACATTCATCTATTATTTTTAACAGCGCTTCCATTCTTTTTAAGTCTCTGGAAAACATTTCATAAAATGCCATGAAATAATGCCCTAGAGATATAGGTTGCGCATTTTGCAAATGTGTAAAGCCTGGCATTACTGTATAAATATTTTTTTCAGCTTTTTTAACTAAGGAGGTCTGAAGGTTTTTTATTAATTTATTCAAAAATTTAGTTTTATCAATCATCCATAATTTTAAATCTGTTGTGACTTGATCGTTTCTCGATCTACCTGCATGGATTCTTCCACCTATTTCTCCAATCTTTTTTATTAATGCCATTTCAATATTCATATGAATATCTTCATATTCTTGAGAATATTTAAAACTTTTATTTACAATTTCTTTTTCTATGTCATTTAATGCTTTATATATTTTCTCTTTATCTGATGATGAAATCAACTTTGCTTTAAATAGCGCTTTACAATAAGCTTTTGATACTTTCAAATCGTAAAATGCTAATTTGAAATCAAAAGAGATTGAGTTATTAATCCTTTTTAAAAGATCTGAAGAATTCCCTTTAAATCTTGAACCCCACAATGGATTAGCTTTTTTATTCATGTTAGTTTATAATTAAATATGCTTAAGAATTTTCTCTTGTTATTATTATTGTTTCATACAAATACTTTTGGTAATGAAAAAAATACGTTAACATTTCACCACACTCCAAAGAAAATTCAAGACATTAATTTAATTGACTTAAATAATAAAACACTTAATTTTAAGGATTTATCCAAAAAGATTATTATTATAAATTTTTGGGCTACATGGTGTCCGCCGTGTATCAAAGAAATACCTGATTTGCTAAAATTACAAACAGAGTTCTCAAAAAAGTTATCTGTACTATTTATTTCAATAGATTCCTCTCCAGAAAATGTAATACCAAAATTCAAAAAAAAAATAAATTCAAAGACTTCATAGTTTTTACGGATCAGGATTTTAAGATTTCAAACTTGCTTGAAATTAAAAAAATGCCAACAACACTAATTATCAAAGACGGTTTGGAAATTTCAAGAGTTGAAGGTTATTTTGATTGGTTAAATCCTGAGGTAAAGAAAAAAATTCAAGACTTATAATTTTGCTTCTAACTTTGGTAGGACTTCAAATAAATCTCCAACTAAACCATAATCAGAAAATTTAAAAATGGGTGCTTCTTCGTCCTTATTAACTGCTACTATAAATTTAGAGTCCTTGATACCGGCTATATGCTGTATAGCTCCCGAAATTCCAACAGCGATATAAAGATCAGGAGCAACTATTTTTCCTGTCTGACCAACTTGCCAATCATTCGGAACAAAGCCTGCATCAACTGCTGCCCTACTTGCTCCTACAGCAGCGCCTAATTTATCAGCAATACCTTCTAACAACTTAAAATTATCTCCGTTTTGCATTCCTCTGCCTCCAGAGATTACAACTTTAGCTGATGTTAATTCTGGTCGATCAGAATCTGATAATTCGTGTTTAACAAATTCAGACTTGTTTTCAAAATCAACATCTGTTTCACATTCATTAATATCAGCTGAATTACTATCGAACTTACTTTGTTCGAAACAGGTGCTTCGTACTGTCAAAATCTTTACGTCATCATTAGATTTAACTGTCATAATTGCATTTCCAGCATAAATTGGTCTTTCAAAGGTCTCATGATCTATTATTTTGGTAACATCTGAGATTTGTTGAACATCTAACATAGCTGATATTCTTGGAAGTAAATTTTTACCAAAAGTAGTAGATGGTGCTAATATATGAGTATATTGATTTTTTTCTAAAAAACTATTCAATTGTAATGAAACCGACTCAGCTATTGTATGTGAAAAGATTTTGTGTTGAAAGACATTTACTTTTTTAATGTTTTCTATTTTTTCAGACGTACTTACAACATTTTTACAATCATGTCCAAAAACTATTAATTCAATATCATCTGATATTAACTTTGCTGCACTTACACAATTTAGGGTGCTTGGTTTAATTTCGATGTTGTCATGTTCAACTATTACTAATACTTTCATTATAAAACCTTTGCTTCATTTTTTAATTTATCAACTAATTCATCAATATCTTTGACCATTACTCCGGCTTTTCTTTCTGGAGGATCATTAACTTTTAATATAGTTAATCTAGATTTAACATCAACATTTAAATCCTCAATATTAATGTTATCGATTTTCTTTTGCCTAGCTTTCATTATATTTGGTAAAGATGCATATCTTGGTTCATTTAGTCGTAAGTCAGTAGTTACAATAGAGGGTAACGAAATCTTGATTGTTTCTAGACCTCCGTCAATTTCTCTTGTTACCTCAAGAAAATTTTCTTTTTTTATAACTTTTGATGCAAACGTAGCTTGAGAAAACCCCGATATTGCTGACAACATTTGACCTGTCTGATTAGAATCATCGTCTATTGCTTGCTTCCCTAAAAAAACAATTTTAGGAGATTCTTTCTCAATTATTTTAGACAATATTTTTGCGACAGCTAATGGCTCAAGACTCTCATCCGTAATTACATGTATACCTCTATCACCTCCCATTGCAAGACCCGAACGAATAGTTTCTTGAGAACTTGAAGACCCAATAGATACGACCACGATTTCATCAATCTCGTTTCTTTCTTTCATCTTGACAGCCTCTTCAACAGCTATTTCATCGAAAGGATTCATAGACATTTTAACGTTCTCTGTTTCTACGCCACTATTATCTGACTTTACTCTAATTTTGACATTATAATCTATAACTCTTTTTACACACACTATTGCTTTCATTATATCTCCTATATTTGTGATTTTGCCGGTTCCCAGAGTATATCACCTCTGCTAATGTTTTCATATCTAGCCGCAACAAACAAAAAATCTGATAATCTATTTATATACTGCAATATGTAATCATTTATACTTTCATTCTGATTCAATTCGGATAAACTTCTTTCTGCTCTTCTTGTAATGCATCTTGCAAGATGCAAGAAGGATGAAGCTTTGGAACCACCGGGTAAAATAAAAGAGTTTAATGGCTCTAAATCTTCATTCATTTTATCTATATTATTTTCTAAAAAAAGTACTTGCTCTAAATTCACTTTAAGTTTGTTTTTTTTTGTATTGTCTGGAATACATAAATCAGCACCTAAATCAAATATATCGTTTTGTATAATAGACAATGAATTTTTTACTCTATCAGAACAATAACAAATTGTAATTCCTAGCATTGCGTTTATCTCATCAAAGTCTCCGTAAGTCTTTACTCTTAAATCGTTTTTGTGAACTCTTTGACCGTCTCCAAGTGATGTTTGACCTTGATCGCCACCTCTTGTGTAGATTTTGTCAAGCTTAACCATAAAAGCTTATCCAGAAATTTGCTTTTTTATTAACATCGAAACTATCAATATAAATATTGCAATAGATTGAAAGTAAACACGATACTTCATATATTTGTTTATCTTAGCACTGTCATCGCCAGATCTTGCCGTAACAACAAGGCCGGCAATCAAAGTTAAAAATGTTAATATAAATGACAATAAAATAATAATATTAAGAAACTGAATCATACTTTATTTGGTCAATAAACCCTTTACAACAATTTGAGCTTGAATTTCGGAAGCTCCTTCGAAAACGTTTAATATTCTTGAATCGCATAGCACTCTACTTATAGGATATTCTAGAGCGTAGCCGTTACCACCATGAATTTGGAGACTACTATCGGAATTACTCCAAGCGACCCTAGCAGCAAGTAACTTTGCCATTCCTGCTTCAATATCGCATCTTACATCATTATCTTTTTCTCTAGCTGAAAAAAGTGTTATTTGTCTTGATATTGTGGTCTCAACCGCCATCCAAGCTAATTTCATTGCAATTCTTGGAAATTCATAAAGCTTTTTACCAAATTGGGATCTATCTTTCGAATATTGAAGTCCTAGTTCTAATGCAGATTGAGCAACACCAACAGCTCTTGCCGCAGTCTGAATTCTTGCTGATTCAAAGGTTTCCATTAACTGCTTGAAACCGTGTCCTTCCTTTTCACCCAAAAGTCTGTTCTTTGGAACTTTAATATTATCTAGTGCAATTTCATACTCTTTCATACCTCTATATCCAAGTACTTCGATTTCACCCCCGCTCATACCGTCCATTGGAAATGGATGTTCACAATTACCTCTTGGCTTTTCAACCAAGAACATACTTAGACCTTTGTATCCTTTTTCATCGGAATTTGTTCTTGCAAGCACTGTCATCAAATCAGAACGAGCCCCATGAGTAATCCAAGTTTTATTTCCATTAATAATGTAGCAATCATCATATTTTTTTGCTCTAGTTGCTAAACTACCTAAGTCTGAACCTGTATTTGGTTCAGTAAAAACTGCAGTCGTCAAAATTTCACCTGAGGCAATTTTAGGTAAAAAAGCTTCTTTCTGCTCTTGAGTGCCTCCAAGTCTAATTAGTTCACCAGCAATTTCAGCTCTGGTTCCCAATGAGCCTGCTGCTAAGAAGCCTCTAGAGAGTTCTTCGGTAACAACACACATAGCTGTTTTTCCCATGCCAAGACCTCCATGTTCTTCAGGAATGGCAATGCTGAAAACACCCAATTCTGCCATCTCTTTAAGGGTACTATCAGGAATTAATGCATCTTTTAGATGCCATTCATGAGCAAACGGAATAATTTTCTCATCTGTAAACTTTTTAAACTGATCTTGAATCATCTCCAATGTTTCATCATTTAAACCTAAGCTAGGGAACTGCCCTTGTTCAAGAAAACTCACAATACTTAAACGAACAGTCTTTGACAAACCAAAGCTGATGGCGGAATCAATTTCATCATCACAAAGGAAATCAAAGTCGCTTCTATTAATATTCAAGTCTTCAACTGCTCTTATCATTTCAGATTGGCTCATCATAATGCCATCTCTCATTTGCAAGGAATATTCGGAAAAGGCCGAAGCTAAAATCAAACCATCGAGTTTAGAATTTTTAGAATTATCTTTTAAAGTTAGATACCAATTGAGCATCTGTTCTAAACTAACCCGATATGTCTCAAACCAAGCGTAACCATGGCATTGGAATTGATTAGACTCTAATAATTTAGAATTCAACCTACCATCTGTCATACATTCTTTTATGAGGTTAGATTTTATGCTTGCACTAATAACTTTTAATCCGCTTAATATCTTTTTATAAGATGTAATGTGAGGAATGACATCCAAATTTTCTTTAACATTTGTTTCTATTGCTACTGAACTATCCATTTTTTATCTCCTAACTTATTATATATAAATAATGCTTCTAAATCAATGTTCAATCTTGAATGATTATTTTATCTCATTAAATGTTTTCATACCTTGTTTTGAAGCTTGCACAAGGGCGGCCATATTCCCTGGTAAGTGCAAATTATTCATCATTTTAGTATGCGCAGCAGGTATTCTATCCCATGAAAAGCACTCGGACATTAGGGGATTTATGAGCTTATTAATCATCATATTGTTTGCTTGATCAGCTTGATGAAGATTTGCAAAATGGCTCCCTTGTATTCTTTTTTGTCTCATCCAGATATATCTAGCGTCCATAGAAAGATTATAGCCTGAAGTTCCAGCGCAAATTACAACCATTCCTCCAGTTTTAACCAGATAAGTAGAAACTGGGAATGTAGATTCACCAGGATGCTCAAATACAATATCAACATCTTTTTTTCCGGTTATATTCCATATATCCTTTCCTAAAACCCTACATTTTTTTATAAAGTTAGAATATTCTTCCTGTTCTTTTACGTCTGGTAATTTTCCAAAACAATCATAGTTTCTTCTATTTAGTACTCCTACAGCGCCTAATTTTTCAACAAAAGGTATCTTCTCATCATCAGAAATAATCCCTATTGCATTAGCACCAACAGCTTTGCAAATCTGAACAGCCATGCTTCCAATTCCACCAGAAGCTCCCCATACAAGAACGTTCATACCTGGCTTTATCGCATGAGGTGGGTGACCAAAAAGCATTCTATATGCAGTCGCTAGAGTAAGAGTATAGCATCCACTTTCTTCCCAGGATAAATGTTCAGGTTTTTTCAATAGTTGTCTTGATTGTACAGTTGTGAATTGAGCAAATGAACCATCATTTGTCTCGTATCCCCAAATTTTTTGTGATTTTGAGTACATAGGTTCACCTCCGTTACATTCTTCATCATCGCCATCGTCTCTATTACAGTGTATAATTACCTCATCTCCAACTTTCCATCTTTTTACGTTTTCTCCAACAGCCCAAACAATTCCAGAAGCATCCGAACCACCAATGTGATATCCAGTTTCAGAACCAATTACAGAAATGGGAATTCCTTGGGAAGCCCATACATTATTGTAATTAATACCTACTGCCATTACCATTACCAAAACTTCGTCATCACCTGGCATTTGAACGGGCATTTTCTCAATTTGCATTGCCTTTTCAGGGACTCCCAATCTATCCTCTCTAATAACCCATGCATACATCTCTTCTGGAACTTCTCCTAATTTTGGTATCTGACCAATCTCAAAAATTTTTTTCATGTCTCTAAACTCTTAATTTGTATTTTTATTGATTTAAATTGGTTTATAACATTGTTATAAAAAAAAAACATAATTTTCTTGTTGAAATTTAAATTTAATATTACTTTCCTTAGTAGAGTTTATTATGAAAAATGAAAAAGATAAACCATGGGTTATAAGAACTTATGCAGGTCATTCTTCTGCTGAAGCATCAAACAAGCTTTACAAAGAAAATTTGAGTAAAGGACAGACAGGGCTTTCGGTTGCTTTTGATCTGCCAACACAGACTGGGTATGATTCAGATTTTGTTTTATCAAAAGGTGAAGTTGGTAAAGTGGGTGTTCCTATAAGTCACATTGGTAACATGATGACTTTGTTCAATGAGATACCTCTGAAAAAGATGAATACTTCAATGACCATAAATGCACCAGCCGCATGGCTTTTATCTCTATACATTGCAACAGCAGAGAAGCAAGGCGCAAAAAAAGGTGAACTTTCAGGAACAACACAAAATGACATAACAAAAGAGTATTTATCAAGAGGGACATACATCTTTCCACCTGAGGCGAGTTTAAAATTAACTTCAGATATAATAAAATATACAACATTAGAAGTTCCGAAATGGAATCCAATGAATGTTTGCTCTTATCATCTTCAAGAGGCTGGGGCCACACCTGATCAAGAACTTTCATTTGCATTGGCTACTGCTATAGGGGTTGTAGAGTATGTAAAAAAAAATTCAAAAATTAACAAAGAAACTTTTGAAAAAATAGTTGGAAGAATTAGTTTTTTTGTAAACTCAGGAATGAGATTTATAACTGAGACAGCAAAAATGATCGCTTTTACTGAACTTTGGGAAGAAATCTGCTCTAAAAGATTTAAAATTAAGACAAAAAAATATAAAAGATTTAGATATGGAATGCAGGTAAATTCATTAGGTCTTACAGAATCTCAACCTGAAAATAATGTTTACAGAATCTTAATACAAATGCTCCCAGTAGTAATGGCTAAAAATTCAAGAGCAAGAGCTGTTCAACTTCCAGCATGGAATGAAGCACTTGGACTTCCAAGACCTTGGGATCAACAATGGAGTTTAAGACTTCAGCAAATCATGGCATATGAAACTGATCTTCTTGAATTTGGTGATATATTTTCAGGTTCATCTCAAATCAGAGAAAAGGTAGACGAATTAAAAAATCAAGCAAATAATGAATTACGTGAAATTGATAAATTTGGAGGTCTTAAAGTTGCCATTGAGAATGGATATATGAAAAAAAAATTGGTATCTTCACAAACAATTCGACAAAAAAATATTGAGAATGGAATGCAAAAAGTTGTTGGTGTAAATTGTTTTACAGAAGGCGTAAAATCTCCTTTAATGGATGATGAGGATGGAGGCTTTATGAAAGCTGATCAAAAAGCTGAAAAAAAACAAATTGAAAATGTAAAACAGTGGAAAGCATCTCGTTCAGATAAAACAGTAAAATCACTTTTAAATGAGTTATCTGAGAAAGCAAAAAGTGGAGAAAATATTATGCCTATTTCAATTAAATGTGCTCATGGTGGAATCACATCTGGTGAATGGGGTAATGTGATGAGAAGTATTTTTGGAGAGTATAGAGCCCCAACCGGCATTACGTCATCATCATTTAATTTAGAAAAAGAAAATAAGGAAAGAATTAAAATTATTAGAAATAGAGTTAACGTTTTAACTAAAACGTTAGGCAGAAGACCAAAAATGTTAGTTGGAAAACCAGGTTTAGACGGCCATTCTAATGGAGCAGAACAAATTGCAGTTAGGGCTAGAGATATTGGTCTTGAGGTTGTTTATGATGGTATTAGATCAACACCCGAGCAATTAGTCAATACATGCGTTGAAGAGGGCATCAGTATAATAGGATTATCAATATTATCTGGTTCACATATTTTTTTAGTGAAACAGATTTTTTCTCTTTTAAAAAAAATTAAAATGCACCATATCCCAATGGTTGTTGGAGGTATTATTCCCCCGGAGGACGAAAAACAATTGATTAAAATGGGTGTAAGCAGAGTTTTTACTCCCAAAAACTTTAAAATTGAAAAAATCATGAGTGAAATTATTGAAATTCTAGAAAATGAGTAAAAAAAAAAATTCTCTGAATTAATTCTCAGCTATTTAATAGAGCTTAATAATTTTAGAAAAGAAAAATTTTTTCCTGTAAGTTATGAAAATGTAAAAATTGGTTGGATCAATTTTCACAACAAAAAAAAACTTGAGGAATATTTTAAGCTATCTTTTAAAGAAAAAATAAATTTTAAAAAATTGAATTCATTAGACAAAGATTTTGTAAAAAAAATTTTTCATAAAGAATATTTTTTCCAAAATACTAAAATCGAGCATTGCTCAGTTTTCAAAAATCCGGCCTTGAATCCAAAAAATAAATTTAGTCAATTAGAGAGATTTTCTGCAACGGAAATATTTAATGTCCCAAGAAATATTTTACCTCTATTTGGTTTTCCAGCTTATGGTGTTCACTGCAATGGTTGGAATTACAAAAATAAGTCTTTTCATATGATTTTAAGTAAAAGATCAGAAAACGTTGAAAACTTTCCCGGTTTGTATGATAATCTGATTGGGGGAGGACAACCAAAAAACTTAAGTCTTTATGAGAATTTATTAAAAGAGTCTAATGAAGAGGCTGGATTAAATGAAAAAGATATACAAAGAAGTAGATTCATTGCCTTAAAAAGCTATTTTCCAATACACAAAAAAAATTTTGAACCCTCCACGATAGCAATATATGATATTGAGATAAGTGACCTTAAAAAATTAAAAAATCAGGATGGTGAAATTTCAAAATTTAGAAGTTTTGAAATTTCAGAAATTATGACTCTACTAGAAAAGAAATTAATTAAACCAAATTCAGTTATTCCGATAGCAGATTTTTTAATAAGGAAAAATAAAAAAATTTTTTGCAAAAATACTTTAAAAGAAATTAACAAATACTTAAGATGAGTAATGGTTGATTTAATATCTGGTTACTCTAATAAAAAAAAATCGAAACATATAAAGAAATTAGTACTTTTTCTTCATGGCTATGGAGCAGATGGTTCAGACCTAATAAATATTTCAAATATATGGGAGGAATTTCTCCCTGAAGTTGCCTTTTATTCTCCAAATGCACCTTTTAAATGTGAAATAAATCCATATGGATATCAATGGTTTTCACTAAATGAAAGAACAGAAAATGAGATCAAAAGTGGTCTTGAAATTACCGAACCTTATGTGAAAAAATATGTTGAACATATTTTAAATGAAAATAATTTAGAGCTAAAAGACTTGTTAATAGTTGGCTTTTCACAAGGAACAATGTTGGCTCTTAATCATTTCACTAAACAAGAATTTCCATGTGCAGGAATTATTGGATATTCAGGATTATTTCATTATTCAGAAAAAGATATCAGAGCACATGATTTTCCAATACAACTTTATCACGGCGAGCTTGATGATGTAGTTAATCATTCTTACTCAATTAAAGCATATCAAGATTTAAAAAGTCTTGGATACAATGTTGACTATTCTCTAGCAAAAAATTTGGGACACTCAATTGATGAGAATGGGTTAAAAATAGGAATAGAATTTATAAAAAAAGTTTTTAAAGTTTAATTTTTTCATATAATTCCAATATTTAAGTATTATGATGTATAATGATTTAATTATGGTAAAAAATGACTTTACAAAATAACAGTTGTCCTGCACTTGTATTAAATGCTGACTTTCAGCCCCTTAGTTATTTTCCACTCTCAACTTGGTCTTGGCAAAATGCGTTAAAAGCCGTATTTTTAGACAGAGTTAATGTAATTTCTGAATATGAAAAAAAGGTACGTTCACCTTCCCTGGAATTTAAATTGCCAAGTGTCATAGCGCTCAAAGACTACATTCCTCTTCCTTCAAAGGCAGCTTTTACTAGATTTAATGTGTTTCTGAGAGATAAATTTACGTGTCAATATTGTTATAAACCTTTCAAAACAGAAGAGCTTACGTTTGACCACGTTATTCCTCGTTCGAAAGGAGGAAAAACTGAATGGACAAATGTTGTAACTTCCTGCAGAATTTGTAACATCAAAAAAGGAAATAAGTCTTTAAAAAATTTTGGTATTAATTTAAATCAGACACCGTATGTTCCATCAAATTTTCAATTAAAAGATATTGGGAGATCATATCCTCCAAATTTTCTTCATAAAAGCTGGAATGATTTCCTTTATTGGGATTCTGAATTAGAAGAATAAAAATTATATGGTATGTAGTTTAAATATACTTTATTCCAAGAGTAGAAAAAAGCTAGTTAATACATCTTTAAATATACAGTTTTCTCATGTAAAAATNNCACAAAATAAAGCTTTAAGCTGTTTTTTAAGAGATTTTTATTATACTTTATTTTGATATAACGGTAGTTCCTTTTTTATAAAAGTAAAAATTATTTGTTTTCTGTTTTCAAAACACCTTATATTAAACAATAGTAAATTATTAATTAAAAGAGCTCATGATGACTTTCTTTCGAGCTTTCACTTTCTGATCTAATTGAATTCAAAAAGTTATCTGGCTGTCCATCCACCGTCCAAAACCAAACTGGTTCCTGTCATAAGCGACGAAGCATCCGAAGCTAGAAAGACAAATGCTCCCATAATATCCTCAATTTTTCCCAAACGTTTTAAAGGGATCATTGATAAAACGTAATCTTTAAATTTTTTATTCTTCAAAAATTCTTTTGTCAGTGAAGTTTCAATAAAAGTTGGACAAATAGAATTTACACGTATTTTTTTTTCTGCTAGTTCAATTGANAGCGCTTTTGTAAAACCCTCCACAGCAAATTTGGAAGCACAATAGGTTGTTCTTTTTATTGCGCCTACGTGACCCATTTGAGACGATACATTTATGATTGATCCTCGAATTTTATTTTTTAACATTTTTTTTACAACTAATTTGGTTAGATTAATTAGGGCATTTACATTAAGTTCCATTACTTTTTCATAATCCTTTATATTCGTATCGACAAAACTTGAAGGAATATTTATACCAGCATTATTAACCAGAATATCGAATGGTCTTTCATTACCTATAAAATTTTCAACATCACAAATTTTTGTAATGTCTAAAATTTTGTACTTTGATTTATAGCCCTGATCTTCTAAAAAATCATTTAAACATTTTAATTCTTTTTCTGTCCTGGAAATAATAACGACTTCTGAACCAGCCTCCGAAAGTGCTATAGCAGCTCCAAGACCTATCCCCCTTCCTGCTCCTGTTATTAAAGAACGCTTTCCCTTTAATCTAAAGCTTGGGGTTTTTGGAAATTTCATTTTTTTTTTAATAAAATACATTTTATTCACGATTTTAGATATTATATAACGATCATGAAAAAAATTTTAGTTTTTTTTGACGGAAATTGTTCAATTTGTTCAAAAGAAATTAATTTTTATAAAAAAAAAGATTTCGGGGAAAAAATTTTTTGGGTTGATATTAATAAAAATAAAAGCCTTTTAAAAAAATACAAAATTTCATTTAATGACAGTCTTCTTTATTTACATGTAATAAATCAAGAAGGAATTACAGAAATAGGAGTCGAAGGTTTTATTACTATTTGGAAAGAATTAGAACAGTTTAAGTTTTTAATATTCTTTTTAAATTTTAAACCGATAAAAAAAATAATTTCCACTCTTTACAAGTATTGGGCTCAAAAAAGATTTAAGAATCTTTCTTATAAATGTGATCTATCATAATTTAAACACTTANAACTTAAAACAAAAAAATTTTAATTCTCTAATTCTAATAAATTTAGTTTTTTTATATCACAAACACCAACCAATTCTGAGGTAAAAAAAATCTCTTGTTCAAAATTGTAGTAGTATTTAATGAATTTTAAATGACCATTTTTTTTCGATAATTTTATTGAAAAACTTGACTCAGTTTTTTTTTTTTTCGGAGGTTAAAAAATTCTTATATGTGAAAAAAATATTATTATTATCAACTTTAAAAACTGTACTTACGTTCAACACATCTTCATTCATTTTATTTAGCCAGTCTTCTTTGCTTAGATCATTAATCCACTTGTCTTTTATATTTAAAAATATTTGAAGGGAATTACCTGAGTAGAGATTTTTTTTTGAAGGANTGTTATTCTCATTCTCTTGTAAAATATCGCATTTTAATTGAATTTCTTTTGATAAAAGTTCTGCACTCCAAAAAACAGCAATGATATTTAAAAAATAAACGCTTTTATATATCGTACTTTTCATAAGAATTAAAAATTATCCAAAATTGAGCAAAAAGTAAGTTTAAAGTGAACCCTTAATTATGTATTTCAAAATCCTTACCACTTGATTTTGATCTTTAGCAACTGCAGAAGCTGATGCATCTACCTCTTTGAGTGCGTGCTGATTTTCATCATTGTGTATAACAATAATTGATTTATTTAATGCCGATGCGTAACCAGCGTCAAATGCTGCATTCCATTGCTTATATTTTTCACCAAACTTTACAATTACAATATCACTGTTTTTAATAGAATTTTTTGTTTTAATAGAGTTTATGTTTGCCCCTTTATTATCTTTCCAAAAAACATTGTCCTCATTTCCTAAAATTTCAACTCCACAATTATCAGATGCGTTGTGATCAGTTACTGGTGAGCTAAAGTTAATTTGCAAACGTTGTTTTTTGCAAAGTTCTATAATTTCTTCTCTCCAATTTGTATGTATTTCTCCTGACAAATAAACATTTAGCATCTTATTTCCTTTCAAAACTAAATAGATATAAAACAAAAATAATTATTTAATACATATTCTCATCTAAGCCAAACTTTTAATCGCTCTTCCTCCAACAGGCTAAATTTAAAAAGTTTGACGAATTTTGTTTGAGCATGAGTGTTGATGGAGGAAAAAACTCAAAATATATATTTTTTAAATCATTGTCCATTAATTCGGAATTCACCTTATAGAAATAATAACTATCGTCAATGTAGCTGCTTTTTTTTTCCAAAACACCTTTTCTGAATACAAAAGAATTTCTGTCCTCCAAATCATAATCTTTAAATGAAAAATCCTCTTTTATTAAACTATTTTTTAAATCAGGAATAGTAAATTCAAATCTTGGGCCATTTTCATCAGCACAAGTAAAATTTTTGGTATTTTTTTGATGGGATTCTGCTTTAAAAAAAGAAAAGAATAAAGTTAGAATAAAAATAGTAATATAAAGTTTCATAATACAAAATAAACTTACTATTAAACAATAGAGAAAAAATGTCTAGTTATAAAAAAAATCAATCCAATTTGTGATAAAACTTTGTTTTTTCAAGCTTTGAAATTGGGTTTTGGAATGAATGTAAATAAGTTACTCTTTTTTTATCTTGAATCCATTCTTTAATCTCTCGAGATATTCTATCACCATCAAGATCTCTTAAAATCATATGAAAGTTTTTTTCATGTACAGACAAAAAAAGATTTTTATTAAAGTTTTTACTTACTTTTTTATCTTTTAAGATTTTAATAATAGGCATTCTAGGCACTATTTCGTCAACTAAAGGTAACACTATTAAGGTTTTGTAAAATGGTTTGCTTAGATAAATCCTCGATTCTTCATAAGCACTGTCTAACAGTTCAATTAAACCTGATAAACTTTTTGCTTTTGGACTATTCACAACATAAGGATCTTTTGAGTGTTTTTTTAACATTTCAATGTTATCTGTTGGCCTGACTTTAATTATGGAGTTACCTTTCAAAATAGCTTGAGGAAAAAAAAATGAAAATAACTTAAAAATTTTACTTTTTATTGGATTTGACTCCGAAATATTCCAAAAAGCAGGAGCCACAAAAATAATTCCCTCAATTGGTAAATTTTTATTTTTATTTATAAAACTAACTAAAATTGCAGCGCCCATGCTTTCACCAAGTAAAAATATCTTTTTATTTGGATTTTTTTTTAATATCTTTTTTACCACTTTACTTAGATCTTTGGTATGAACTTCAAGCGGAAACCATTCACCAAAATCATCATTTTTTCCAAATCCTCTTAGATCAAAAGAAACTGTTTCAATGTTAAACTTAGAAAAAAGTTTAGCAGGTTTTTCAAATGAATTAGAATAATCATTGTACCCATGAATAGCTATCACTGTAATCTCAGAATTAACTTTTGTTGACCATTTTCTAAATTTAAAAGGATAGTCCTGAGATTCTAAAGAAATTTTCTTTTCTCGCAATGTAGAACAGGAACTTGAAGTTATTATAGACATAAGTAAAAATAATAAACAAAAAAATCTGTTTGGCATAACCTATTGATTCTTATTTGAAATTTATTAAATACTATTTTACCTACATTCAAAAAAAAATTAAAATAAATTTATGAAAAAAGAATATGGATTGTACAACAAATTTTTTGATAAAAGTAGTTGTGGTGTTGGATTTATAACTAGAAAAGACGGAAAGCAAACTCATGATATTATTGAAAAAAGTCATGAAGCACTATGTTCTGTTCCACACAGAGGCGGAATGTCTTCAGAAGGTGTTGGAGACGGTGCAGGAGTTTCAATTGATTTGTCAAAAGATTTTTTCAGCAAAATAACTTCCAAAAAACTAAAATTAGGAGAATTTTGTGTTGGTAACTTTTTTTTACCTAACAATAGAAGGTTTCATAATGAAGCTGTGAATCTCATAGAAAAGATTCTTATCAATAAAAAAATGAAATTTTTAAAATCAAGAATCATACCAGTTAATATGAAGATACTAGGGGCTGCTGCAAGGAAACTACAATTATCAATTAAACAATGGATTTTTGAAACGCCAAAAAATTTAAGCTGCAAAGATTTGGAAAAAATTACTCATGAAGCCCTTTTAGAGATTGAAAAAGAAGCTTTTATTTTAAAAGATTTTGAGGGTTTGTATCCGCTTTCTCTCTCAACAAAAACACAGGTTTTAAAAGGAAGATTAAACTCAAATGAACTCATACCTTATTTTTTAGACTTACAAGATAAAAAACATAAGATCAGTTCCTTATATTTTCATACTCGATTCTCAACAAATACTGATCCTCATCCATCTATGGCACAACCTTTTAGATTAATGGCTCATAATGGAGAACTAAACACAGACAACAAGAATCGTTTATCTGAAAATGCAATCTACAAGGCTAAGCAAAAAGAAATAATTAGACCAAATGGACAATCAGACAGCTGCAGATTTGATCAAACTCTAAAAAATAGAATAGTGGAAGATGATTTGGATATTGTATCTGCAATAGTATGCATGATGCCCCCAGCATGGGAAAATAATAAATACCTATCAAAAAAAGTAAGAGCTATGTTTGAATATTTTTCATTATATGAAGAAAAAAATGATGGTCCAGCAGCTGTTATTTTTGGTGATGGTAAAATCGTAGGCGCTTGTTTAGATAGATTGGGACTAAGACCTCTTAGAACAGTTGAAACTCATGATTATATATCGGTAATGTCTGAATCAGGACAAATAAGATTTCCAGAGTCAACTGTTATTGAAAGAGGGAGAATTGAAGCTGGGGGCATAAGGTATTATGATCATGAAAAAAAAAAATTATTTAATACTTTGGAAACATATGAATTACTATCAAAAGAAAAGGACTACATAACTCTATTAAAAGAGCACTCTCTTAAGATTTCTGAACTGAATAAAAGTAAAATTTCAAAAGAAAAATATAATGGAGATTTGAATGTGTCAGCTAGATACGTAGCNTATTATCACAATCAAGAAAGCCTAAAATTCCTAATAGATCCAATTTTAGAAAAGGGTGTGGAAAAAGTTTCAGCTATGGGTTACGGAAATGCTATTAACGCTCTGTCACCTTCAGAAGGAGGTATGGCAAAATATTTTTCACATCGATTTGCTCAAGTAACAAATCCACCGTTAGACCCAATCAGAGAATCTGATGGAATGTCATTAAGAGTGGCCTTAGGACCAAAAGTTAATATGAAAACAAAAAAAATTCCACAAATTGTTTTGGATTCGCCATTGCTAAACTTTGAAGATCTCTCAAAAATTAAAGAACAAAAAGTTACACCAATAAAGTCTTTTGACTTTACATTCAAACCAAACTATCGAGACTATAAAAAAAATCAGCTAGCAATCACAAATCGTTTGAAGGAGTTATCAACCCAGATAAATAATTTTGTGAAAAAAGATGGAGGAATTGTTGTTTTGACAGATAGAGAGATAAGTTCTGAGAAAGCAGCAATACCAATGATTCTCACAGTATCAGCAATTAATCAGGGGTTAATTTCCGCGGGGTTAAGATTTAAAACTTCGATTATTGTTGAAAGTGGTCAAATTTCTTCGCCACACCATGTAGCATGTGCTTTAGGCTTTGGCGGGTCTGCAGTATATTCGATTTGCTCAGAATTAAGGGGACAAGACAAATTTTCTAGTGATTTAGAACAGTCACAAAAAAAATTCATAAAGGCTTGTGAGAAATCTCTTATGAAAATAATGGGAAAGGTCGGTCTGTGCACAGTTGAAAGCTATTCAGGTGGTGAGTTTTTTGAACCTAATTACCTTAATACTGAAGATTCAATTTTAAAAATATTCTTTCCCAATTTAATCTCGCCAGTTGGCGGAGTAGGCTTTTCAGAAATAGCACAAAGTATTGCAGACTGGCATGAAAGGTCTAAAACTATTTCTACCGAAAAGGATATACCGATGATTGGTTTGTTCAAAGAAAGAACAGAAGGAGCTGGTCATTCATTCGGGTTAACTGCTGTAAAAGGTTTTTTAGATCTAACAGAGGAAAAAGTCTTACAAGATGAGAAAAAATCAAACGATCACGAAGAAAATATGAGATTATTAACGTTAAACAAAATGTATGATTCATTTGGAATAAATGATAAAAATTTTAAAAATACTACATTTGAAAAACTCACCTTGAANCAAATTAACAACTTTAAAATTACCCCTGGGTATCGGTCCTTTTCAAAATTAATGAATAGAGAGCGGGCAGAAAAACCAGCAGCTCTTCGTGATATTCTGGGCTTTCCAAAGGATATTAATAAAGCTCAAAATAAGGAAGATTTTGTTAGTGTGTTTAATTATTACAATAAAATAGGAAATAATAATTATTCAATAAAAAATTTATCTGTAAAAAAAGAAAAAAATAATTTTNAAATAGTTATTTGTGATAAAACTAGAAGTACCAGACCTAGACTTAAATTATTAGAAAAAGCTTTAAAAGAAGTTTTCAAAAATAATCTTGAAATTATCGAAAATAAAAATAACAAATTATTAGTTAAAGCAAAAAATAACGCAATGAATTTTTTGTCCAAGATTTTAAGGGCCCCTAATTCAATTTCCTTAAAAAAAGTTCAGGTTGCAAGTGAAATTACGAAAACTTTTGCTTCTGGCGCCATGAGTCATGGAGCTCTTGTTGCAACTGCTCATGAAGCGATAGCACATGGTACAAATATGGTAGGAGCTCTTTCAAATAGTGGCGAAGGCGGAGAACATATGTCAAGATATGGTACAATTAGAGCCTCTCGAATAAAACAACTTGCGTCTGGTCGTTTCGGAGTTTGGACAGGTTATTTAGCTGATCCAATGCTTCAAGAAATTGAGATTAAAATTGCTCAAGGTGCAAAACCTGGAGAGGGTGGACAACTTCCTGCTGCAAAAGTTACTGTTGAGATTGCAGCTGCAAGAAATGGAACTCCTGGAGTTGAACTTGTCTCACCACCTCCTCATCATGACACATATTCGATTGAAGATCTTGCACAATTAATTCACGACGCGAAAGCTGCAAGAGTGAAAGTTATAGTCAAGTTAGTCTCATCTGTTGGTATTGGCACTATTGCTGTTGGNGTAGCAAAAGCCGGTGCTGATATTATAAATATTGCAGGTGGCACAGGTGGAACCGGGGCAGCAAACGTAACTTCATTAAAATATGCTGGAAGGTCTGCTGAAATTGGTTTGGCTGAAGTTCATCAAGCACTTTGCTCAAATAACATCAGGGACAAAGTTTTACTCAGATGTTCTGGTGCGCATCAAACTGGTAGCGATGTTATCAAATCTTCTCTTCTGGGTGCAGATAGTTTTGAATTTGGAACAACAGCTATGATGATGATGAAATGTGTGATGGCCAAAAACTGTAATATCAAGTGTCCTGCAGGTATCACTACTAACTCTGAGGTATTTAACGGTGATGCGCGAGTTTTAGCACAATTTTACTTAAACATAGCTCATGAGGTAAGAGAAATTCTTGCTAAATTAGGACTTAAATCACTTAAAGAGTCAAGAGGGCGCTCTGATTTACTTAATTTAATTAATACGAAATCTGCTGTAGGGCAAATAAAGTTAAGTAAGATGCTAGAGATAATTCGAGAAAGAAAAATAAAAAACCCAAAGTATATGGAAAAAGATTACAGCTTTGACGATATACTTTTAAGTTTCATAAAAAAAAGATTATTGTCTGAAAAGATGGAATTTATAAAGTTATCAAAACCAATAGATTTATCAAATACAAATAAAACTTTTGCTGGTCAACTATCTATTGATCTTGAGAGGATGATAAACCACGAAAAAAAATTCAATAATTTAAAATCTGTTTTTACAACCTCATCGGGTAGAAAATTTTTTGATCAGAAAACAATTAATATCGCAACGACTGGATCGGCAGGGCAATCCTTTGGGGCTTTTTNCAATAATGGCATGAGACTGTTTCATGTTGGCACTTGTAATGATGGTGTTGGAAAATCGGCTAGTGGTGGAGAAATTATTATTAAAAATCCTTCTCAAGTTAATGATACTAAAAGTAAACAAGTTCTCGTAGGTAATTTTGCTTTATTTGGGGCTACTGGAGGAAGACTCTTTGTTGAAGGAGAGGCCGGAGACAGATTTGCGGTTAGAAACTCCGGATCCACGGCTGTTGTAGAAGGTGTAGGCGAATATTGTTCAGAATATATGACAAATGGAACAATTTTAAACATCGGAAATTTTTCTCGTGGATTTGGAAATGGGATGTCTGGTGGTTTCGCTTACCAATACGATCCTGAGAGAATGTTGAAAGATAATATTAGTAAAGANTCAGTTTACATAAGATATTTGGATTGTAAATCCGAACTTTCTAAAATGCATGAAACAACTATTCTGCAAATGTTAAAATGGCATGTTATTGCCACGAAATCACTAAAGGCAAAATATTTACTAGATAATTGGTTAGTTGAAAAGTTTAACATGGCATTTATTACTCCAAAATCGCTTTTACAGTATCAAGATTATGAAGAAATTCTGAAAAGCAAGTCGAAAGAGGATCTAATTAATGAACTGTCACAAGGAATGGCAAGTTATCAAGTGCAAAAGTTTAAAGATTTTTGGCACTCTGGAAAAAATATCTTAGAAGGTGAAATCCCCAATGACCAAGACGATGACGATCAGAAAAAAATTGAATTACTTAACAACTGGACTGTTTTAAATTTCGCTCAAAAAATTGCTGCTAAAAGATTAGCCCCTGAAAAAAATTCAAAAGAGGCTGAAATAAACTCTGAAGTAAAAAATTTAGTGCTCACCGAAAATTTTTTTCTTATGAATGAACTTTTAAAACATTCAAAACGAGCAATATCTCACTATAATGACAAAGAACTTTCAATTATGGTTGCAAATAAGAGACTGAGTGATTTTAAGAAAGCCCTAACTATGAGAAGCGTTTTATCCATGGACGGTCTGAGTACATATGGGTGGATAATTTATCAGGATATGAGAAATTCTAAAGCCATGAAAAAAGTTCCAAATTATGAAGAGCTTTTTTATAATCAAATACTTCCAGATTTAGTTGTAAATAACTAATAGTTTTACTATCTTTAACATACATGTTTTGGTAAATATAGTGAGNAATAAAGTTAAAAAAGAAGTTCTTAAAAATTTAATAGAAAAAAAATCTAATTTTTCTCCAACCAATACTTTTATTTCCAAAAATATTGATTCAAAAAAGCCTTTTTTTCCAAATGGTTCTCCTTTTTCTAGTGAGCAAAAATTCTGGATATCAGGTTTTTTATCAGGACTAAAGCAAAATTCAATAAATAACACGTCCGATTCAGGAAGTGAAGATAAGATTTCATTAAGTCTTTTTTATGGAACTCAAACTGGTAATTCAGAAAATATCGCCAGAGATACAGCTAATCTTGCAGAAAAAAATAATTTTTTACCAAGTGTTATGCCTTTGGATGATATTTCAATGGAACAACTGAAAAATATTCAGAATGCTATTTTTATTGTGTCTACTTACGGTGAGGGTGAAATGCCAGATAATGCTCAACTTTTTTGGGAGTCCCTTTCATCTGATACAGCTCCTAAACTGGAAAATCTGAACTTTGGAGTTCTAGCATTAGGAGACACAGGTTATGAAGAATTTTGCAATGCAGGTAAATTAATTGATTTTAGACTTGAACAACTTGGCGCTAAAAGAATAATGAAGAGAATTGATTGTGATGTAGATTTTGAAAAACCTTCCAAAAATTGGATAAATTCAATTCTACCAATCTTCAATAACACTAACGAATTAGTGTTTGATAATAAGTCAAATATAAATGAAGAATTTATCTGGAATAAAAGTAATCCGTATTTTGCTGAGATTTCTGAAAATAAATTATTATCAGGAAGTCAGTCAAAAAAAGAGATAAAACATTACGAAATTGAACTTGCGGATAGTAAAATTAATTATGATGTTGGAGATACTTTAAACGTCTTTCCTGTAAATAATAGAAGATTAGTTGAATTAATTTTAGAAAGATTAGGTACTAAAAAAAACTATAAACCATCTGGTTTTAGTAACACAATTCAGTTTCTTTTGTTGAATAACTTTGAAATTTCAACTCCAAATAAAAATTTTATCGAAAAAATCAATCTTTTTATCAAAGATGAAAAATTTGAAAAATTACTTTCTCCAAATAAAAAAAAAGAGTTAGATTCCTTTTTATGGGGAAAAGATATTTTGGATATACTTAATATAAATCCAAAGACCAAAATAGACCCAGAAAAGTTTTTAAGTCTGTTAAGACCACTTCAACCAAGAGCTTACTCAATTTCTTCTAGCCCTAAAATGCACCTTAATCAAGTTCACTTGACAATTTCCTCCGTTAAATGGGAAAATTCAAATAGGATACATGAGGGCGTGTGTTCAAACTTTTTAGCAAATTCTGAAACATCGGTTTCGAGAATTGGTGTTTATGTCACACCAAATAATTCCTTCAGACTTCCAGATAATGACACCGTTCCCATTATAATGATTGGTCCAGGAACTGGTCTTGCTCCTTTTAGAGCTTTTTTAGAGGAAAGAAAGATGCGAAAAGCAAGTGGTAAAAATTGGCTATTTTTTGGTGATCAAACACGTAAAAATGACTTTATTTATGAAAAGGAGATTAATGATTTCAAAAATTCCGGACTACTAACAAAACTAGATTTAGCGTTTTCTAGAGATCAAAATGAAAAAGTATATGTTCAACACAAGATGTTACAGTCCTCGGCAGAAATATTTTCTTGGATTAATGATGGAGCTTATATCTATGTATGTGGTGACGCAACTTATATGGCAAAAGATGTAGATAAAGCGTTATTTAATATCGTTAAAAAAGAGGGAAAACATGACGACTTAGAGACAAAGGGATATATTGATCAACTAAAAAAGGAAAAAAGATACTTAAGAGACGTCTACTAACCCTTAAAAACCTTTTTATTTAAGTCTCATTGTAAACATTAATTACGGTACCTTACAGGTTTGTTATTTGGGGCTTACAAATGTTTTCCTGCGGAATTTGACCCTCAGTTCATCCAATAAACTCATTTTATTAATCAAAATCAATAGATTGGCATTAAAATTGCGAAATTTTAATATGGGTACAGACACAAACAAACATTATCAAATTGCTAAGTATATGAAGAATTTTGAATGCATTGGAAAAGATTGTATTGACTCTTGTTGTATTGGATGGAACATAGAAATTGACAAAAATACCTATAAAAAGTATCAAAGTTCTTCAAATAAAGACATCAGAAATCTCTCTGAAAAATACTTAATCAAGAAAAATGAGAATTCAGAAATAAACTATGGAAAATTAGAAAATTTAAATAACTCCTGTCCGTTTCTAAATCAAGATAAATTATGTAAAGCTTATAATTTATTGGGAAAGGAAAGTTTGTCAATTGGTTGCTCAACCTATCCAAGAATCATAAAAAATTTTGATAATGAAAACTTTATTGCTTGTGAAATGTCTTGTCCTGAAATGGCAAGGTTGTGCTTAAACAATAAAAATTTAAAGGTAGAAAAGTTAGATAAGGATAATTTGGTCAATATTTTTAATTCTAGAAACATTCATACTTTTAATATTTTAAAAAGAATATCTGATAAAGAGTCACAATTTATAGAAAAAGTATTGATTGAACTCAAAAGAACAAATTCTTTTTTTAAAACTCTATGCAAAATTATTGAATTACATATTAAGTTATTTGGAGGAAACGCGATTTTAAAAGACCAACTTAAAAGTGTTAACGAAAAGATAAAAGTTGAGGACCAATTAATAAAAATAAAAGTTCTCGCAACAATTTGTTTTTCAGATACTTCAACAAACTCTAGGTACGATCGACTTTGTAAACAAGCTAAAGAACAAAGTGAATTCTTATATAAATCTGAGATTGAATTCAAAGAGAGATTTCTTTTTGTATATAAAAATAAATTTAAAAGGTTTGCAAAGGAAAATGATCTTATTTTTAAAAATTTCTTCATGAATGAATTTTTAAAAAACATTGAAAAAATCCAATTATCAAAAACTTCCTTCTATGATTTGATCCGAGAGATTCTTTGTTTATTAGAGTTATCTAATTTCCTTCTCATATGCTCGTTATTTGGTAATAAAAAAAAATTAAATATTGATGATTTTGTAAATGTAATATCAGCTGTGACAAAAAAAGTTCAAAGCTCTAAAGAAAAAACAAAGTTACTTATAGAGTTTTTTAGAAAAATTGATAATGATAATTTATACAAAAGATTGATAGATTTCATTTAAAATTATTTTATACATTATAGAACATCTACCATGGAATTATATTTTCTTCATGAAATAATCCACCAGTTGGGCCATCATCGTCTAAAGTAGCTAGATGCAATGAAGTTTTGTAACTATCTTTTACTTCTACAGGAGCGTTTGGACCTCCTAATTCTGTCTTTACCCAACCTGGATGACCAGAGTTGACTTTTATTTTTGTATCCTTAAGCTCCACAGCTAAATGAACTGTATAAGCATTCAGTGCTGTTTTGGATGCATTGTATGCCAATTCTTTAGCAGGTGAAATAGGTGAATTTTCCGCTGAGTGTAGTGTAAGTGAACTTAAAATTGTCGAAACATTAACAATCCTGCCTGCTACTGATTTTTTTATTAATGGCAAAAGTGCTTGGGTTAAAGAAACCACTGAAAAAAAATTAGTCTGAAAAGTTTCTTTCAAATCATCATCGCTAATTGAGGAACTATTTGTAACAAATAAGTTACCAGTAAGCAGAACGCCAACATTATTGATCAAAATATCGAGTTTACCATACTGATCTGAAATATATTTGAACACATTTTGAGGTGAGCTTAGGTCAGACGCGTTATATTCTACAAGGTCTGCGTTTATTCCGAGAGACAATAATTTTTTAATAGCTTGGTCACCTTTATCCATATCTCTGGAACCTAAAATTACTTTTATACCCGTCTCAGCAAGCTTTTTTGCTGTTTCAAACCCGATACCTCTGTTAGCTCCAGATATGAATGCAACTTTCTCCATATTATTTTCCTTTCTACCTCAAAATTGTTAAATTAAAAAAAATTCTATTTTTCGAAAAAAACATTCTTAATCTTTATTGTGATATCATTTTTGCTACTAAGCTCGTATTCTCCAAAAAAGAAAAATGTTTTGATTTATTTATAACTTCATATTTTTTTAACTTCAAGATATTCATAGTTTCTAGTTTTTCAGATTCTTTAGCCCAATCATCTTCGCCATAAATTAATTTAACAGGTACTTTCACTTTTTTGTAAACCTCTTTTATGCCATTATTTTTATTAAAGTTCGAAAGTACGTTCCTGAAGTGATAAACGTAGCCTTTTTTTTTAAGTGAAAGGCATAGTAAATTTAAATATTCATTGGTTAATTTCTGATTATTAAAAAAACCGCCACGCATAATGTTTTTTAATATAAATTTATTTTCTAATGCAGAAAAAAGACTCCCTACGACTGGTAATCCTACATGAAATAAAATAAATTTTGCAAAAAAATTACCTCTTTGAACTCCTTCGCCAAAATATGAATCATAATCATAAGGATTAAACATATAAATTTTTTTTATTTTATTTGGTATTTTTACTGCTACGCTAGCAGTTAAAGTTGCACCTATTGATTCGCCAGCAATCTTCAAATTATTAATCTTCTGATCATTTATAAATTTAAGGATTGAATCGGTAAAAAATTCTAAATCATAATTAGTATTCACATTAATGGATGAATCGCCAAAACCTGGAAGATCAATTGAATACACAGTATTCTTGGATTTTAAAATATTTCCAAGTTGATCAGAATATTCTAATCGATTTCTAAAAGTATGAAGTAGTAGTAAAGGAGCTCCTGAACCAATTTTTTTGTACCTAATAAAAGTATTGTTACCTAATTCGAATTTTTTTATTTCCATTTTAATATTTTAAGTGTAGACGTGTATATACCTTTAACTTATTTTACTTATACATATTTGTAAAGAAATATATTCTTGTTAAGGCAGATCAATTGAATTGAGAACTTATGAAGAAAATTATAAAACTAGACGAATTGGAAAAATGTAGCTGCTTTAACTTAAGGACAATGGCGCGAGATTTAACTAATGACTACAATAAATCGCTTAAAAATAAAAAAATAACTGCAACACAGATTCCTATTTTGGCAATTCTAAATATTTATGAACAACTTGAAACAAAAAAAATTTCAAAGCTCTTAAACCTAGAAATCTCAACTATTAGACGTAATTTAATCACTTTAAAAAAAAAAAGATTAGTAAAAATTATTAAACGTAATAGCAATGGTAATATCCTTTCTTTGACGAGTAATGGATTTTTAAAATTAAAAGAGAGTCTTCCAGTCTGGAGAGAATCAAATAAAAAAGCCAGAAAAAGCNTTCGAAGTTTTTTAAAAGTTCTCAAATCAATTACTGAGTAAAAGTTTAAAAATTAGCTTATTTTATTTTTTACATTTAAAAGAAAAAACTCGTTTTTTATATTAATAATAATAATCATTATCTTCTTTAGAATAATTCTAAATTAAACTTGTTAAAGCTTCATAAATTCATTAAGATTAATCAGGGATTCTATATGGACGATTATTCATCAAAAAAATACTTTGGCGCATGTCCACACGACTGCCCAGACACCTGTGCAATGCTTTATGAGTTAAAAGATAAAAAACTTGCTCGCGTAAAAGGTAACCCCGATCACCCTATGACACGAGGTACATTATGTGTTAAGTTAAAAAATTATGAGGAACGCCATTACCATCCAGATAGATTACTTTATCCTCACAAAAGAGTTGGAAAAAAAGGAAAAAAAGAGTTTGAAAGAATTAGTTGGAATGAAGCTTTACAAACAGTATCGGATAAATGGAAATCTATTATAAGTGAATACGGACCTCAAGCTATAGTTCCATATAGTTATCTTGGAAATCAGGGTCTTGTTCATGGGTTAAACGGAGGTGATTCTTTTTTTAATAAAATGGGTGCTACTGTTTGCGAAAGAACCTTTTGCGGAGAGGGCTCTTGCACTGCCTGGTTGAGTACAATTGGTCCTACCGCTGGTTTAGATCCAGAAAGTTATATACACAGTAAATATATTGTAATTTGGGCATGTAACAGTGTAAGTACAAATTTACACCATTGGGCAATAGTGAAAGATGCTAAAAGAAAAGGAGCTAAGGTTGTTGTTATTGATTCGTATCGTTCGAGAACAGCTAAAGAAGCGGATTGGCACATTGCTCCTAAACCTGGAACCGACGGTGCTCTTGCCATAGCGTTAATCAATCATATAATTTCTAATAATCTAACAGACCAAAATTATATTTCAAATTATACAAATGGATTTGAAGAACTTAAANCCCATGTAAAAAATAAGACCCCAGACTGGGCTAGTAATATAACAGGAATTTCTAGTGAGAATATTCAAAAACTTGCTTTTGAGATTGCTACTTCTCAACCAGTTGGTATCAGAATTGGAGTTGCACTTGAGAGACATAATGGTGGAGGGCAAACTATACGAGCTGTTACATGTATTCCCGCTCTTACTGGTGCCTGGAAATATGTTGGAGGAGGCATAACTCAGTTCCCTGTATGGGAGCACCCTTATAAATTTGACGTTATTTGCAGACCAGACTGGATTCCAAAAGGCACAAGAGTTATNAATGCATTGCAAATTGGAAGAGCTTTACTAGGTGAAAATATAGATAAAGATATGCCCATAAAATCAATGATGTGTTGGAATGCTAACCCAGTTACTCAAGCGCCAGAAACAGAAAAAATAATTAAAGGACTTGAAAGAGAAGATATGTTTATGGTGTCTGCAGAACACTTTATTTCAGATACAGCTTCCTTCGCTGATATACTTCTTCCAGCAACAATGGGAGCAGAACACGAAGATATGATATTATCATGGGGACACTTATATTTAACATATAATGAAAAATGTGTTGAAGCACCTGGTGAAGCTTTACCTAACTATGAAATTTTTAGAAGACTAGCAAAACTTATGAATTATAATGATGAACAATTTTCTTGGTCTGACAGCGAATGTTTAAGTAATTATGTTGATTGGACTGCACCTGCTAGCCAAGGTATTACACTGGATTATTTAAAAGAAAATGGATTTGCTAGACTAAACGTGGGTTGTAAAGATACTAGAGCACCTCATAAGCAGGGAAATTTTCCTACTGCTTCTGGCAAGTGCGAATTTATTTTAAAAGATGCAAAGAATTTTGTAGCCGGTCCGTTTAGGCAAATGTATGATGATTATCAACCTGGAGAAGATTTACCCGAACTTCCTGATTATAACCCTCCTAATGAGTCTAAGTTTACAAACCCCGATTTAGCTGAAAAATATCCTTTAAATATTATATCTCCAAAAAGTCATGCTTTTTTAAACTCTTGTTATGCGAACATGAAAGATAAACAAGATGTTCAGGGAGAACAATTTGTTCTAATAAATGAAATTGACGCATANAACAGAAATGTAAAGAATGGAGACATGGTCCGTGTATTTAATGAGAGGGGTTCGTTTGAGGGTAATGTAAAAATTACAGATGACGTTTCTGCAGGTATTATAGTTGCCACCCTAGGATATTGGCGTCAACTTAACGAAAGCGGTACGGTTAATAGTATCAGCACTGCAAAACTTGCAGATATGGGCAATGCTCCAACATTTTCGGACAATCTTGTTGAAGTAACTAGAATAGATTAAATTAAGTTGTACTCAAAAATTTAAAAACTATTGTTTTAAAAGAGGAATCAATTTTTTCTCTAAGTTACGACTAACGATTTTAATTCCTTTAGCATTGGGATGCTTTCCATCATCCAAGTTGTATTCAGGATTAAGTGCTACACCTTCTAACAGAAAAGGCAGATAAGAAATTTTGAATTTTTTTGCAAGCTCGGGATAAATTTTATCGAATTTGTTCCTATACTCTTCCCCGTATATTTCTTGAGATAACATACCTGCTAAAAGTATATTTATATTTTTTTCTTTTAAAATTCCTAGGATCTTATCCAAATTTTGTTGTATTAAAGTTGGGTTAATACCTCGCAACATATCATTTGCACCAAGGCATAAGATTACAATATTAAACTCTCTTTTTTCAAGTAGCCAGTTTAGCCTATTTAATCCACCAGTTGTAGTTTCACCTGAGACACTCGCGTTGATTACCTCTACATCAAAACCTTTTTCATTCAATCTTTTTTCCAAAACTGTAGATAAATGAAATCTATCGTCCAAACCATACCCTGCCAT
Source organism: Rickettsiales bacterium (assembly GCA_002691145.1). Classification (GTDB taxonomy): domain Bacteria; phylum Pseudomonadota; class Alphaproteobacteria; order Methylaequorales; family Methylaequoraceae. Next base: position 13,427 of record NZHE01000013.1, on the reverse strand, counting down.
TAAGCTATCACCAAATAGTGCAATTTTTAGATTACAATAAACTTTTGTTGGTATAAAGTTTACTACTATAACGAACAAAAATAAAAATCTTAAAATGAAACACTTACTTAAATTAGACGACATAAATCTTAATTATTACATAAAAGATAATGTTATCAAAGTTTTGAAAAATATAAATTTTGAAATTAAAAAAAATCAAAGAGTAGCTATAACAGGAGAAAGTGGGTCGGGAAAAACAAGTCTTTTAATGATTATGTCTGGTCTAGAAAAACCAACAACAGGATCAATAATTTTTGAAGACAAAAACCTCGCCCAAGAAAGTGAAAAACAACTTACTGAAATAAGAAAAAAAAAAGATTGGGTTAATATTTCAGCAATTTTATCTTATACCTAATTACACTGCCCTTGAAAATGTTATGTTTCCAATGCAAATTAACGAAATAGGCAATGAAGAAAAAAAAGCAACTTCAATTCTTTCGGAAATTGGTTTAATTCATAGAAAAAATAATTTACCTTCTGAATTATCAGGTGGAGAACAACAAAGAGTTGCAATCGCAAGAGCTATTTCTTTTAATCCAAAAATAATTTTAGCCGACGAACCTACTGGGAATTTAGATAAAAAAAACACAAAAATAGTTTCTAATTTACTCCTAGATTATTCAAAGAAAAAAAAGATTAGTTTAATTTTAGTAACTCATAATTTGGACTTAGCAAAAAAGTGTGACAAAATAATTAATTTATCGGATGGAAATATTAAGTTTTAAAAATGATTTATTCAAAATTATTTAAATTTTTCATAAAAGAATTAAGTACAAGCAAAGTGCAAATTATAAAAGTTTTTTTTACAATCTTTATAAGTTTACTTATCTTTTCAACAGTTCTAATTTTTAGAAATAATATTGAAAATGAAATTTCAAATAATTCAAGAGTACTTCTAGGAGGTGATTTTGAATTATCATCCAAAAACAAACCATTAAATCCAGAATTTCTAGATGAATTAAAAAAAAGTTATTTGTTGACAAAAATCTTTGAATTTACTTCTATTTTGCGCTCAGAAAATGGAGAAAGTAAAACAATAAGAATAAAAGTAATAGATAATTATTATCCGCTAATCGGAAAAGTAAAAGTTGAACCTGCAAATTCACTCAATACTCTTAGAAAAAGAACTAACGTTATTTTAGTTGATAAAAATATCAAGGATAATCTTAACTTAAAAATAGGTGATAGAGTTAAAATACAAAGTACTTTTTTTGAAGTAATTGGTTTTATAAAAGCATTGCCAGAAATTGGTGGTTTATTTCTCTTTGGAGATCAAGCCGTGATTAGTCATGAAAGTTTGAAGAATTTAAAAGTAAATAATTTAGGTAGTTTTATCAACTATAAATATAAAATAATTGAAAAGGAAAATGTTAAAGGATTATCAGAAAATTTAAGCCAAAAAAAAAAATATCACCATTAAATCACCTGAAGATACTAGTCAAAATTTGAAAAAGATAATTGAAAATTTTATTTATTTTCTTTCTATAATTTCCGCCTCAGCCATTTTGATCTCAGGTATAGGTTTAAAAAACTCATTATTTTCTTATTTAAGTAGCAACCAGTTTAAGATTGCATTATTCAAATCATTGGGAATGAGCTCAAATAATATTAAGATGCTATATTATTTACAAACCCTCTTGATTTTAGTTTTGTGTTCTCTTCTTGCTTATTTTATTGGATTTTTAGTAATCTCTTTTTTTGATTATAGTTTGCTAAGTTTTTTAAATATAAAATTTCAAGTAAACTTTAAAATACAAGAGTATTTAATTATCCAACTTTTTAGCTTTTTTATTTTTTTTATATTTGCAAAGCCCGTTATAGATAGTATTGAGCAAATTAAAGTCTCGGATCTATTTAGAAACAGTAAGACAAATTTCAATTTAAATTATAAAAAAAAGAATCTTTTTGAAATCTTTTCTTATTTATTAATTTTTATTTTTTTGTTTTGTATTTTGAATGTTAAACCACTACAAACTGCTACATTTTTTCTCTTTTTTATTGTTATTGGTATTTTTTACTACTTTCTTTCAAAAGTTTACCTTTTAATATTGAATAAAGTTAAAAATACAAAAAGTATCTCTGTAAAAATTGCTATCAAAAATTTAAATTCATATCGAAATCTTAACTCAATCATTGTAATGACCATGGGACTCGGAATGACGATATTATTTTTTTTAGGGATTATTTCCTCTTGTATCAANAAAGAACTCAATAACTCAATTCCTAGAAATGCGCCCAACTATTTTTTTTTAGGGATACAAAAAGGTGAATTAAATTTATTCTCAGAGCAAGTTCAACTAATTGATAAAGAATCAAAGCAAATTAATATGCCAATGATTTCAGCCAGAATACTTACTATAAATGGTAAAAATCCAAAACAGGTCATAAATGAAAACAATAAAAGTTTCTGGTTTATTAACGGTGAGAGAAGAATATCTTGGTCAAAAAAACCTCCATCTAATAATCCAGTTAGCAAAGGAAAATGGTGGGATAAAGATAGTAAAGATAAACTTTATATATCATTAGATTCCAAAGTTGCAAAAAATTTAAAATTGGAGATTGGTGATTCTATAACTTTTAATATCTATGGTAATTCGATTACTGGACAGATAAAAAATTTTAGAAAAGTTGATTACACAGATTTTAACATGAATTTTGCAATTTTATTCAATCCTGATTACGCCTCTAAAATTCCGCATGAATTCATATCTACTGTGAAGTTTAATAATGAAGAACTAGTTAGTCTTCGTAATTTGTTAAAAATGCTCCCTAACATTACTTATATTAAACTATCAGAGTATATCAATAAGACCAAAAATCTATTAAGTAAATTATTTTTTGTAAGTATTATCATTTCAAGTACTGTTATTTTGATAGGACTTGTTGTAATCTCAAATGCGGTAAATGTGATTGGAAATTTAAAGATTTATCAGAATTTAGTTTTGAAAATTTTAGGTTTTGAAAAATCAAATCTTATAAAAATAATAATGTTTGAGTCCTTATTGATTTCTATACCTATAATTATTTCATCACTAATATTTTCTATAATTTTTTCTTTTATATTTATAACTAATTTTTTCGGTATTAATTATAATTTTTCTTCTATAATTATATTTAGCATATCAAGCGTTTTCATATTTGTATTAATGGGTACCTTATTTATTTCAAACAACAAGTATATGAATTTGAATACATACTTTTTGATAAGAAATAACTAAATTTTATATTTAATTTTACACCTTTCATATATTTAATAATTTATGATTCAAAGCTCATAATTATTTTGTAAAAAAAATAACCTAATTTTTGACTCTACTATTAATTTGATTAATATTAGAGTNATCAATTTTTATGATTTTTCAAAGTGATATGAAGTTTATGCCTGCACAAATTTTAGAAAACGAGTCTCAAAGACTTAGAGCAGTTGATAGAACAGGTGTAATGTATTTAGATCAAGACAATTTATATGAAATCTATTGTTTTCTTGCAAAGGAGATTACTGGTTGTGCTATCAGTTGGACGGGTTTAATCGACGATAAAAATCAATATTGTTTAGCAAAAGATGGGTTGCCAGAAAATGCAGGAAAAACCTTTCCTAGACAGCAGACATTTTGTCAATATGCTTTATCAAGCACAGAGCCTTTAATAGTTGAAGATTTGAGAAAAGATAAAAGATTTGAAAATCATCCATTCGTTGCCGATGGTTTAATAAAATTTTATGCTGGCTTTCCAATTATTACTGGGGATGGTTATACTTTAGGAACATTATGCGTAGGTGACAGTAAAGTTAATAAATTACCAGAAAATAAAAAAAAAATTAATGATTGGTTTGACAGCCAAATTAGCATATCAACTTCAAATACAAGAGAACTATAAAAATAAGAGTGCAGAAAATTTAATAGTAATATTAGAAAAAATATCAAAAAAAATTGAGAATATTTCGAGCATTGAAGTAATGATCATTCTTAAATTTTTCTTAAGTCAGACATTAAGTCAGTATGAAAAAAATTTTCTTATTAAAAAAGAGCTAGCCGGAAGAGATGGTTCAGATTTAAAAATTACTAAATTTGGTAATCGTCTTAAAAATGATTTATCGATAAATACAGGTGTTTTAAAAACAGTAAAGAATATGACGTCTAAAGATTATAATTTGTCTAAAATGCTAGAAAAGCTTGAGGACCTATAATGTTTGGAAAAGTATTAAACTTTAAATTTTCCTCCGTCAGTGAAGCTAAAATAGCAGCGTCTTTCTGTTCTGATAATTTTGGTTCAAAAACATCTGAATATGACATTGTTGGACTAAATATCACAATAAGCCAGTCAGGTGACTTGAATATTTTATTTAAATTTAATAATTCAGACTCATTAAAAAAATTTGAGGAAAATTATAAAAATATTATTTCAGATTTAAAGCAAAGCTTTACTTTTAAAGAAAATAATTTTATTGGTGTTTGTGCTTACTCATTTGAAAAAGAAGCTGTTGTTACGGTTACGTGAATTTTTCTGTCAATCTTCTTTTAAATAACTATAGTAATTCATTATGAAGGATTAAGGTAATAAATAGTAAAATCAAGAAAATAGCTTTAGTTGATATGCAGTAAATTAAATGAACTCATTAGAAAGTTCATTTGCACTCAAAAATGCACCCTCAACTCTACTATTAATAAACCAGTCACCGCACATGGCAACTTTATTATCATGATCAATAAAGTAATTATCAATTGGAGAGCATTCAGCCTCTACATATCTCCATTGATGAATTTTTATCATAGTTGAGTCCACCAATTTATTATTTATCAAATTACTAGTTGTGTTTAATAAATGCTTTAAAATTTTATCTTTTGAAGTATTTATATTTTTAGCAGCATATTCATATGAAGAATTAACCAATAAGCAATGATTGTTTAATCTGCATGGTTTGGAATTGTTCATGGCCAACCATGCAATATCTTCATTTTCAATTAATGCAGCATCAAAATCTAAGTTCATAGATTGGTTCCTACCAACCATCAACGAAAAACAACTCTTCATTTTAATTTTTTTTATCAGAGGATAAAAGGAAATATTTTTCGTAATCAACTCTAAAGATTGCTCTGCGGGAAGACTTAATATAATCCAATCAAAGGAGCCATAAGAATTTTTGTTTTGGTCATAAATCATCCATTTATTATTCTTTCGAACTATTTTTTGAATTTTAGTATTTAATATCACATCACAACTTTTAGAGAGATGTTTTAAAATAGAATCCATATGTGGCACTCCGACAAAAAATTTGTCTGCATTTTTAATAATTTTAATTTTTCGCAAATGACGTCCTTCAAAATAAGCGAGTTTAAAACTCCATGGTTGAATTATTTGCTTAGTAAATAATTCTGAGAAAAAATTCATGAAATCACTTGTTTTAATTTTAAAAAATTGAGCCCCGTGATCAAAATTAAAAGGGGGTTCTTTTCTGGTTGACATTCTTCCTCCGACTCCTCTAGATTTTTCAAAGACTTTTACATCACAGTTTGCCTTCATTATTGAAGTGAATGTTAGCCCTGCTAAGCCAGCACCAATTACAGCGATTTTTTTTGTCATTTTACGTTATAAAATTTTATAGATACATTAAGACTTTAACTATACATTTAAAATCGAATTTCAAATTATTTTTTTATTTTTTCTTTAGAAGAATAATTTAGCGGGCTAATTTTATTTGGTGGTAAAGGATTGTAGGGATGCAAACCCTCTCAGCGATCGCGTATATCAATTGGAAGACCGAGTTTAGAGAAATCATAATTTGCCGATGCCTTTTTAAAACCCATTTCTAAAGCTTCTTCTTCTGAATGTAAGCGTATCCAGCTCTTATTTTCAACCTGTATATGGTTCATAATCAAAAAATAATCTAAGTCTATATATTGGGTGTTTGTCTCATTAAAATATACACATACTACCATATGTAGTGTTGTAACAATTTTGACATATTTATTTGTTATNTTTTTTATATGGATGATTTATCCCTCAGAAAAAATCATTATAGAACAATATGGATTTCAGATGTACATCTAGGTACAAGTGGTTGTAAAGCAGAATTACTTTTAGAGTTCCTTAAAGTTTCAGAGTCCGAAAAAGTTTTTCTTATTGGAGACATTGTCGATGGATGGCGATTAAAGAAAAAATGGTATTGGCCACAAGCCCACAATGACGTCATTCAAAAATTATTAAGAAAAGCCAGAAAAGGTGTAAAAGTTGTATTCATACCAGGTAACCATGATGAGGCTGCCCGAAAATATATTGGTGTGAATTTTGGAGATATAATAATAAAAAAGGAAGCTCACCACACCACGCTCAAGGGTAAGAAATTATGGATCATTCATGGAGATCAATTTGATGGCATTATTAAACATGCTCGTTGGCTCGCATACCTTGGTGACAAGGGTTATGCCATATTAATCCGATTAAACGACCTATTTAATAATTTTAGACGATTTTTAAAGCTACCTTACTGGTCACTATCAAAATTTATTAAACAAAAAGTAAAAAAAGCAGTTTCATTTGTTACTGCCTTCGAATTAGTAATGATCAGAGAAGCAAAAAGGAGAGGGTTTGATGGTGTTGTTTGTGGGCATATACATAAAGCAGAATTCAAATCAATTGATGACATGATATATTGTAACAGTGGTGATTGGGTAGAGTCTATGACTGCAATTGTAGAGCATCTCGATGGTAGTCTTGAGATTGTTGACTGGTCATCTCGAATTTCCCAAAATCATTCACGTCAAATTAAGCTGACTCAAAAAAACATAATTTCCCAACCATGAAAATAGTAATAATCTCAGATGCCTGGCACCCTCAAGTTAATGGAGTGGTGCATAGTTTATCTAAAACCAAAGAATTACTAGAAAAAAAAGGGCATGATGTTTTAATGATAACACCAAATCTTTTTAAAACATTTCCTTGTCCCTCTTACCCTGAAATCAGGTTATCATTTTTACCGGGTAAGAAAGTTAAAAGGTTAATTAAAGAATTCTCTCCAGATGCAGTTCATATTGCAACTGAGGGTCCTCTCGGCATAGCAGGAAGGAATTATGTAGTAAAAAATGGACTTATTTATACAACTTCATTTCATACAAAATTTGCGGAATATATTTATAAGCGGACTAGAATTCCTCTTTTTATAAGCTATGGTTATCTAAGATGGTTTCATAGTAAAGCACAGAGAGTTCTTGTTCCAACACAATCAGTAATAGAAGATTTAAAAAAGTGGAATATAAATAATACTACAATTTGGCCACGAGGTGTTGATTTTAAGCTTTTCAAACCTCCTTTGCAAAAAAAGAAAAACAACAAACCGATTTTAATAAATATAGGAAGAGTTGCTATTGAAAAAAACTTAGAAGCATTTTTAAAATTAGATCTCGACTGTGAAAAATGGATTGTAGGTGATGGTCCAGATAGACACAAACTCGAAAAAAAGTATCCAAATGTTAAATTTTTTGGAGGAAAAAAACAACATGAATTACATGAATACTATGGAAAAGCAGATTTATTTGTTTTTCCAAGCAAAACAGATACTTTCGGGCTAGTCTTACTAGAAGCCATGGCATGCGGATTACCAATAGCTGCATTTCCAGTTGCAGGGCCAATTAATGTCATTGGAAAAAGTGGTGCAGGAGTTCTAAATAAAGATCTTAAAATTGCATGTTTAAGTGCATTAAAGATACCTGCAAGCAAACCGTTACAATATGTAAAAAAATTCACTTGGAAGAATGTTGTCAATATCTTTGAATATAATTTGCAAAATGTGAAAAAAAGGGATCCTAATACATATGTCTTTAAAGAGAACCCGCATAAAAAGAATACTGGTTTGAAGAGATTATACTTTGCTTTAATAAACAGCTTCTCAGGATTTATATTTGCTTTTAAGGAGGAAAGTGCTTTCAGACAAGAGCTGTTTCTCACTTTGATATTAATCCCTCTTGCCTTTATATTTCCAACCGAGGTCACGGAAAAACTTCTCATGATAGGAAGTGTAATGCTTTTACTCATAATTGAATTAATTAATTCAAGCATTGAAGCCACTATTGATAGAATTTCTTTTTCACATCATGACCTTTCAAAAAGAGCGAAAGACTTGGGCAGTGCAGCTGTTCTTTGTTCACTCATTTTTGTGTTTGTTACTTATTTATCCATATTGAAAAGATTTTTTTAGTTTTAGTAACAAATAAGTGTTATTTAAATGCCATATATCTCGCGAAAAGTATTAGGAATCTGGGGCTTCTGATTTAAAATCAATCAATATTTGAATTTTTTATTGCATAGTTAATAATGTGAAATAAAAAATTTTGCTCGATAGTTCCATTTAGTAGAAATGAAAAAGGGCCGGAGGCATATGCAACTACATCTAAACCAGAATGTGATTCCTTAAATGTAGGAATGAGTGCTTCATGGTCAAACTCAATATCATCATAATCAAAATCAGATAACCTCTTTCGATTGGCATAATAGAAAAAATTTTTTTTTGCAAAAATACTTCCAGGTCCATTTAGGTAGTTTACAACTGAAAAAGGTTTCCCGTCTAAACCTAAATTAGGCTTACTTTGATGTTTAGATTCTTTGGGGTTAATTCTATAACATATACCATTTACTTTTGATCCTCTTCCACAATACCCATTTATACCAAGAGAATGGGCATGATCAGCAGTAACGATTAACAACGTTTCTTGTAGATTTACATTTTGAATAATATTTTGAATAAGTTTATTGAATTGTTGGGTTTGTCTGAGAACGTAATTTAGTTTTCCTGCATGATGTCCGTGATCAATTCTTCCGGCCTCTATTAATAAATAATAACCATTTCTGTTTTTATTGAGATATTCGATAGCTAAATTTGATAAATCTAAAAGAGAAGGTTTGTTTTCTTCCTTTGCTAAATAAGGAAAATGCGAATCAGCAAAAAGACCGATTAATCTTTTTGTAGTATCAATTTTATAGTTTTGAAAGTCATTTTCATTATTAAGAAAAATTCCCCCACTATTTTTAAATTCCTCAATAAGGTTTCTTGAATCGGTTCTTTTTCCTTTTTGACCAACAATTTCTAAAGGTAAGAAATGTCTTTTGCCACCTCCTAATGCAAGATCAATATCAGAATTGATCAACTGCAAAGCTATATCATCTTGTGAACAATCTTTAGGAACTTTGGAGTCATCTTCCCAATTTCTGTCAAACGAGTGGGCGTATAATGCCGCGGGAGTTGCGTGCGTTATTCTAGTATTTGTAACAACTCCAACACTCTTATCTAATTTTTTAAATATATCACTGATACTCTCCACTTCAGTTCTTTTAGACATGCAATCGCCACGTATAGAACTGTCAGTTAGTCCAATAATTCCAGATTTAGTTTTAATGCCACTATGTATTGCTGTTGATGTTCCTGCGGAATCTGGGGTTTGTCCATTAGTAGTGTAAGTTTTTATTAAAGCCAAATGGTCTAATTTTTCGTGCGGTAAAACAAATTCATCTCCAAGTCCACCATTTATTTGTCCTTGATTCAATCTGTTTATATAGTTTGTAGTAATGCCATAACCATCACCAACAATAACAATAACATTTTTGGCTTTGTTATTATTAATTTTTTTTTGAATTTGATTTTTTATAAATGATTGACCATCATTAAAACTTTGATAATTCATTTGTGGGTTAGCTGATAATTGACTAAAAGAAATTAAAAATAATAATAATAAAAACATAATTTAAATATAAACTTTTAATATTACAAATTTAAGAAAAATATTTTTCTAGTACCCCTAGTCCGACTCGAACGGACATGAACCGAAGTTCAACGGATTTTGAATCAGTTGTGTTAGTGTATTAGTCATTGATTTAAATACATAAAGTTTTTTCTATCACACTTTATTATCACACTTTTTTTTTCAAAATCTCTAAAAATATACCTATGAATGGGAAAGCAATAACCTTAGCAATGAAATGAAGAGTAAGGCTTTTGAAATTTACTGAATTATGGGAAGATTTATTCAGAGGTTTTAGTTTGTAATAATTGTTAAACATTAAGCATTTATATTCAAAAAATGTTTCTAAAAAATTACCGATTTTATAGCTACTTTATTTCAATAATTTTAATTCCTTTTTATATTTTTAGAAATTTTAGCATACCTTATCACTATTTAAGATTTAAAAGTTACATTAGACCAAATTACAATGTGTCAACTCATATTAATTTTGGTTCAAAGAAAGCAACTAATTTCTATTTTTATAAACTTTTAAAGTCTAAGTGCTATTTGGAATATGGCTCAGGGAATTCAACCTTGCTTGCAAAAAAATTAGATAAAGATTTTTATGCTGTTGAAAGTGATGCAAATTTTTTTAATTTTTTAAAATCAAATTTTAAAAAAAATTATATACTTGTTAGTCTTGGGGTTGTTTTCTTTTTTTCTACACCTGTATTTTCGAGCATAAGAAGATTTTATTTAAACAGAAGGGCAATCAAATATGCAAGCTATATATTGAAAAAGATTATACGAGATCAAAAACAACCAGATTTTGTATTAATTGATGGAAGGTATAGAGTTTTATGCTGTCTCTTTGTTTATAAATTTTTATTAAAAAGTAAAAATGATAAGATTTCAATTATAGTTGATGACTTTAGAAATAGGAATTATTACCAAATTCTTCATCAGTTGTTTGATATCGAAGTAATTGGGAGAATAGCTCATCTTAGATTTAAAAAAACAGATACAGATATAAATAAATTGATTGAAAAGTATCAATATGATCCCAGGTAATTCAAAAACTTAAGATTTAATAAATTTGTTTAAAATTAAAATGCACTAAATCACGGATATGCCTAGTAATTGAAGATTAGTTAATTAAGTAATTATTTTTATTCTTGAAAGACTTTGTTAGTTTATTTTCTACTCATATGAAAATATTAGTGTCGATGTCTGTAATAATGGAAAATTCTTTCAAGAAAATTACTANTAAACAAAAAATCCTTACTCCCATTCACTTNATATGGTACCCCTAGTCCGANTCGAACGGACATGAANCGAAGTTCAACNGATTTTGAATCCAACGCGTCTACTAATCCCTAATACTAAATAAATTGTTAACGGAATAATTAAATTAATTATAAGTCTATATTTTTAAGATCTATAATCTGAGTCTAATTCTTTTTTTAGTATTTTTAATAATTATTTTTTTGCAAGTAATACGATATTTTTCCCTAAAAACTTTTTGAACCCTAGATTATCAAGAAAAAAAGAAAGACCTACTATTTTATTATAGAAAATTAGCGATTTCTTTGAACCAATTCCCTTATTAGTATCATATCCAAAGAATTTTATTATTATACTTGCAAAAAAACCTATTGCGTCAGCATAGTTACAATAAACAATTTTAAAACCAGATTTTTTAACCTTTCTTATTAATTCTTTTTTTTCATATCTCCTTACATGACCAACGCTCTTATCCATCTCAGAATACAGAAATTGGAATGCGGGAACATATAAAAAAAGTAATCCATCCTTTCTTAAATTATCATATAGGTTCGTGATAACTTCCTGGTCATTTTTAATGTGTTCCAAAACATTACACGAAAAAATTGAGTCAAATAATATATTTATGTTTTGTAAAGACTTATAAACTTCAAACCTTTTTTTTTTTAGAAAATTCTGATTATGTATATCTGTTTCAATACATATTGGTTTAGTAGAAGTCATTTTGAAATATAATTCAGATAATGTCCCAATGCCTGCTCCAAAATCTAAAATCTTGGGTCCTTTTGATTTAAAGTCATTTACAAATTTTTCAACTATTTTTAAGTTATAATTTTTTAGGTAGTTATCAATATTTAAAAGTTCGGTTATACCAGTGTAATTAGACTTTTTATTCTTTGACATGTGAATATTTGTTAAATGTATAAGTTTTAATTCTTATTTAAGAATTTGAATAAACGATTAACTACTTCTGATTTTTTAATAATTACTCGACAATTAGTTTCTAAAAAAATTCATTATGTATTCCATTTTATAAAATTAAGAGCAATTTAACAATTTTTTTTAAATTTAAGTTTAATAAAATTGTGTATTAAAATTCTACAAATTATTTTATTTTCTATTATATTTTAATAGCTATTCTGAATAAGTTTTGTTTAATCCCTAAAAAATTTGAAATGTCTATTTGATTAATTAAAATTAAGCAATCTCTTTAGAAAGTTCATTCGCACTTAAGAATGCACCTTCCACTCTGCTATTAATTAACCAATCACCGCAAACGGCAATTTTATTTTCATGATCAATAAAATAATTTTCTTTTGGTGAACATTCGGCTTCAACATACCTCCATTGATGAGTTTTTATCATAGATGATTTAAATAAATCATAATTTATTAAGTTACTAGATATATTTAACAAATGTTCTAAGACTTTCTCTTTTGGAGTATTAATATTTTTAGTAGCGTACTCGTATGAAGAGTTAATTAGTAAAGAATGATTTTTCATTCTTGATGGTTTTGAGTCATTTAGGGCTAACCATGCAATATCATTGTTTTCAATAAATGCTGCATCAAAATTTAGTTGCAATGATTTATCCATGCCAACCATCAAAGAATAGCACCCTTTCATTTTGATTTTTTTTACATTTGGATAAAAGGAAGTTTTATTTGAAATTAGATCAAGAGATTGCTCAGATGGAAGACTCAATATGACCCAATCAAAAAGTTCATGAAGATTTTTATTTTGATCAAGAAGTTCCCATTTATCATTTTTTCGCTTAATTCTTTCAATTTTTGTATTTAAGATTACATTACAATCTCTAGAGATATATTTTAGAATGGAATCCATATTTGGAACGCCAACATAAAATTTATCAGCATCTTCAATTATTTTAATTTCTCTTAATTGATCTCCTTCAAAGTATGCAAGTTTAAAACTCCAAGGTTGAATAATTTTTTGTATAAACAATTGTGAGAAAAAATTTTTACATTCAGTTGTTTTAATTTTGAAAAATTGAGCTCCATGATCAAAAATAAAAGGAGATTCTTTTCTGGTTGACATTCTTCCACCTACTGCTCGTGATTTTTCAAAGATTTTTACATTGAATTTCTCTTTCATTATGTAGGCAAAAGTGATTCCTGCTAAACCAGCACCTATTACAGCTATTTTTTTACTCATTTTTATTTATCTTTTAAAAAACCATACCAATTAGATGGTCAGGGTGTTAAATCCTTCAATTAACACATTAATAGTATCACATTACCTGTCACTAAGTTTGTAAAATTTTATAAGTTATCACGTAAATGGTACCCCTAGTCCGACTCGAACGGACATGAACCGAAGTTCAACGGATTTTGAATCCTTTGCATAAAATCACCCCTTGCTCACTGTGGCTTT
>NZHE01000012.1 GCA_002691145.1 Rickettsiales bacterium | reverse complement strand
AGGATCAACTTTATTTTCCTCATTTATTTCTCGTGGTATCGATAGGTAAGTCACACAACTAATTTGTCCCGCATGAAAATGGACAGGATTCCATTCGCCGTTTCGCATAAAGTTTACCCAAATAGGATCTATGATTTGTAAGTTTTTTGCTTTTACTTCATTAAATCTTTTTACTCTGTATTGTTCTCGACAAGCATTTACATACTGTTTTGCAAAAGATAGAAGTTCATTCACAACTAAATTTTTATGTTCAAGTGTTTTGAAATTTATTTTGTATTCATAATGGATATTTCCAGAAAGTTTTTGTCGGAAATCTAAATCTTCATGCCTGGAGTCATTGGCATTTGCTCTTAATATATTAAAACACTCATCGCTTAATTTAGAGTGCATTATCATTGGACCAAATGGTGATATAAATTCTGTCATCTTTGATCTCCAATTGTCATCTCNGCTAAAGGATATAATTTCTTCATTAAATAATCTTCCAAGTCAATCTTAGGTTTCCATTCAAACTGTCTTAAAACAGATATATCTGCTTTATTATCTAGCCTTTCTGTGTCACCTCCTATTTTTTTATCAAATCCGTTTATATTGAATCTGCCCATGATATCTAATAATTTATGTGACTTTCCTGTTCCTATGTCGATTACGCCCTTAATTGGCTTTTGCATCACCACTTTGATTGCATCACACACATCTTGAACATGGATAAAATCTCTACTGTGATTAGTGTTAATGTACTTCACTGCACCATTGCATATCATAGGTATAAGCATTGACTCTCTTGCATTAGGACCATATACAGTTGTGAACCTGAGTCCAACACTGTTAAAAGGAGCAAGTTTTTCTAGAGTTTTTTTACTTAAAGCATATGGATTTTTATCTGGCTCGACCGCTGTTGATGAACTAGCGTATATAATTCTTTTGTTTTGAAAAGTAGTGAACAATCTCAATCCCGCCATGACATTATTTTTCCAATATTCATTTGGTCTGTCTAGGCTATCTCGTACTCCAGATAGTCCTGCTAGATGTATTACCAAGTCCACGTCATGATCTAATTTACAATCTAATAAATCCTGTCCGTCTTTTTTATCTATTGTATAAATTTTATCAATAGAGGTATCATTGCTTAATACTTGTAAAAGATTTGATCCTATAAAGCCTTTATGTCCTGTTAATAATATATTCATTAAAATACTTTTACTCCATATCNTTCAGCAAACGCTTTACCATCTTTGATATCATTTACTATAGGCTGTCCTTTAATATTAAGACTAGTGTTTAAAAGTATTGGACATCCTGTTTGTGATTTCCATTCCTTTAACAATTCATAGAAACCTTGGTTATCGCTTTTAGACACCGTTTGCACACGACTTGTATTATCATAGTGTATTATGGCAGGAAAGTCTTTACCATGCGTACACGCCGCTGTATATTGCATATAAGGGGTATTTTTTACGCCTTTAGGCAGTGTAAAATATTCGTTTACATCCTCTTCTAATATGGCAGGTGCGAATGGTCTAAACTTCTGTCTTTTCTTTATGCTGTTTACCAAATCCTTTATTTCGTTACCACGTGGATCGGCCAACAATGATCTATTACCAAGTGCTCTAGGTCCAAATTCTGCTCTTCCATTTGCAACACCACACATTTTATTTTCTTTCAATTCTTTTATAATTTTATCTATTGGATATTCGCCTTCTATATTATAACCCAGGAATGGATTTTTCCAATTAAGATGTTTCTTTTCATGTGCCGCAATACATCCTAGAGAACTTCCGGCATCTCCGGGATTTGGTATTATCCAAATATTGTCAAATAAACCTAAATTAGCAAGTGTCCTGTTAGCGGCACAATTTAATGCAACGCCGCCTGCATATACTAAATTCCTTTGCTTACCTAAAGATGCAGATGGTGAGAGATAATTTGATGCCTTTGCCCATAATGTGGCAAGACATTCTTCAGTGACTGATTGTATCGATGCCGCAATATCCATTACGTCTGCCTCTGGATGCCAATCGCCTAGACCTCTGTGTAAATTTTTCTTAAGTTCAAATGGATTTTGTCTAACAAATTCGTCGTATATCTCATCTTTATAGATAGGTTGACCGTATGCCGCCATGCCCATTAAAATATATTCTTCTTCGGCAGGCTTTAGTCCGCATCTATGAGTAAATGCTGAATATAAAATTCCTAGACTATGAGGATATCTTATGGTTTCTTTTCTTTGAATGTTATTACCTTTCGCCATTGAGATAGAGATTGTGTCCCATTCTCCAATTGCATCAACTGTTAAAACCACTGCTTCATCAAAAGGAGATGTAAAGTAACCCGCACCTGCATGACTGTCATGGTGCAATACAAACTCGTCTATTTCGATATTAAAAATACCGCAGTGTCTTTGAGGCATTTCTGTATAATCAAAAGCAAGGTCATACTGGCCTGCGTAAAGTTGTCTTGTTTTTTTAAGCAATGGTTTTTCATAGTAAACAACTTTGTCAAAAGGACCGTATTTTTTTGCTTCGTTTACTATAGACCAATTAAGGTGATGATCATTTTTTATTTTTGAATAACGTTCAGCATGAGCGGCCCAGATTATTTCACTTCCGTCGACCACTGCCATTGCGGCATCATGATTCATGCAATTGATTCCTAATATTCTCATATTATACTTTCCTATCAAAACAGATTTCACTTATGTTTACATCATCTGGTTGTGACAATAACCATTTTACAACACTTGCGATATAATCACAATCTAATTTTTTCCTTGTTGGGTGCTTTTCGTCTTGTTTTGGAGTATGAATATGTCCAGGTGCAATATAAGTCATCTTGATTGGCCATGGTTGATCGCCAGAAGACTTTTGACTTATTTGTCTACAATATGCTCTTAGGGCCTTTTTTTCTGTTGGATACATCCACGTTGATGCTTTTACAGGTGTATCAGCACTAGATCCAAATACAATCATATATCCTTTATGATTTGATTCTTCCCAGGCCTTAGATACTTCTTGAACTAATGTGGTTTGGTGAAATTTCCAAATTGTACTAACACTAATAAACACATCGAAGTCTAAACTTTTCTTCGCTAGGTCTCTCTGTGCTTGATATTTGCTTAGATCCCAGTCACCATTAGACCTACTTACAAATTCCGCATATGGAAATAGTTTGTAAATGCTTTTTGCGACTCCGTAGTCTTTATTACCCGCTACTAGTACTTTCATTTTTTTTACTTGTAAATGAAAGGATCTTTTTTCTTTAGTTCTTTAATCTGCTTTTTTAGGGCAATATGATTTTTGATTTTTTGTATCAGTGATTTTATCCATTTAAACATAAAGACGTTTCCTTTGTTTTAATTAAACATATTTATATGACAATATTATCACAAATATAAAATAATTGGTTCTATACGCATAAATACAACTGTTACACTGACAATAATCAGAGTTTGGCCTACTTTCCAAACCGTTTAACGAAACGAGAAGATGGAAATATTATTNATATTACTCGCCGGAGTATTGTGGGGCCTTTTATTAGGTATTATCCCAACTGCTGGACCCAGCACTGCACTTCTAACTAGTTTTTCTTTTATACCATATTTTTACCAAGACCCTTATCTGGCAATTATTTTTTATACAGGAATGGTTGCGGCCTGCACCACTGGAGACACCTGGAGTTCTATCTTATTGGGTATTCCTGGCTCTAGTTCCAGCGCCGCCACAGTACTTGATGGTTATCCACTAGCCAAACAAGGAAAGGCAACTTACGCCTTGTCGGCCGCTTTTACTTCTAGTACACTTAATGGTTTGTTCTGGGGCAGTCTAGTTTTCTTATTGATGCCTGTATATGCCAAACTCCTTTTGTTATTTGGCATACCTGAACTACTTGCTCTTAATATACTGGCCTTTGTATGTGTAATATTTTTGACACAGAATAAAATAATGCTAGGTTTTGTTGGTTTGATTATAGGACTTGTACTAGGATACATAGGAATAGACGAAAACTATGGACCAAGACTAACTTTTGGTTGGCAATATCTTGAAGACGGAATTAACATTATGATAATGGCGGCAGGATTGTTTGCTATGCCTGAAATACTGGATATGGTAGTAGGCAAAAGCAAATTACAAAAAATACAAGGTGATTTCAAACAGGTGACAGACGGAATTAAAGTTACCCTTAAAAATTGGTACATCAGTTTCCGAGGAGGAGCCATTGGTGCAATAGTTGGAGCATTACCAGGAGTACACGGTATAGTGGCAGACTGGTTAGGTTATGCTCAAGCAAAGGCTCATAATAAAGATGAAGAGTTTGGTAATGGAAACATTAAAGGTGTAATTGGACCAGAAGGTGCAAACAATTCTGTACACGCATCTAGTTTCGTTCCTACTGTGGTTTTTGGAATACCAGGCACACCCTTTGCCGCAGTCATATTGGCCATATTTTATCTTTTGAATTTTAATCTAGGTTCTGTAGAATTACAGAGCGACACAAAGTTTTATGAATTTCTTGCCGTGGGGTACATTGGCGGCACGATACTAGTGGGAATATTATGTTTGTTATTGGCCAGNCCAATTACATATATTTTAAAAGTTCCTACTAGAATGTATGCTTTCATTATAGCGGCCCTAATTATGTGGTCATGCTATCAAGTGAGCCATACATACAATGACATACTAATCTTATTGTTTTGCACAGTAATTGGCCTACTTTCCAAATCACTGTCAGTCAATAGGCCTGCGATGTTATTAGGTTTTATCCTATTTGATAAGATAGAATCATTGACATATCAGACCATTGGATTGTATAATGTTAAGACGCTTATAGAAAGACCAATTTTTATTGGTTTGGTAATAATAATTTGTCTTGCAATATTTTATGGGATTAGGTATATTAATAATAATGTTAAACACAAGGAGAAAACAACATGAAGAAAATGTTCAGTATGTTTTCTGCAATAGTAGTATCAACATTAATGTTGATGGGAAGTGCTATGGCAGATTATAGATTGATAATTCCAAGTCCGCAAGGAACTGGAACAAGTATNTGGGGACAGACAGTGGCCGCAGAACTTGAAAAATATCTTGGCGAAAAGATTATTGTTGAACACATCAAGGGTGCAAAAGGTAACCTAGGATTAAACACGTTCAACACCAAATACAAAAACGACAAGAAAACAATAGTACTGGCACANGGCGGTAATGCTGATGCTTGGCTGATTGAAGATGTACAATGGAGTTTCTATGATTGGGATCCAGTTTTAATTCAACCATACAACATCACAACTACAATTAAGAAAGGCTTTGATTGGCAAAAAGAAAAATTAAGTCTTGCTGATTGTGGCGGATGTGTACCAGAAACCCTAGCATGGGCAGTACTTAAAGGTTGGGACAACATCAACTTTATTAGGAAGATGAGTCCAGGCGAGGCAAAACAGGCATGGTTGAGAGGTGAGTTCAATTATATTAGAGAACCAGTATCAAGACACATCAAGAATACACTACCAATGGTGGAAAGTGGCGAAGCAGTAAGATTGTTCAACCACGGATTATTCACCATGAAAGGTTTTGAGGAAGATCCAAACTGGCCTGATACACCTAGCATGACAAAACTTTACGAAGAAACATTTGGCAAGACGCCAAGTGGAGATATCTATGACGCATATGTTTTAGCGACTGTGTGGAGAGAAGGTATGCAAAAAGGTTTGTATATGCACAAAGGGGCAAACACAAAAGAAGTGACAGAGGCTTTTCAAAATATGATGAAGAACAAGGAGAGCAGAGAATATCTTGAAAGTAAATTAGGAAAATATCCTATGTACTTTGGAAAAGATGCTCACAAAGTTCTTGATAGCCTTTACAGTTACGTAACAAAAGATTCACTGAAAGCATTAGTAGACTTTGCATCAGAAAAAATGCAATGGTCGACTGCTGTATATGTTGAGTCGAAGGCAAAATAAATGGCAAAGGTTGATTCAAACCTTTATCTACACCTAANAAGTCTAGGGGACATAGTGCCCCTGGACTTTACTATTAATGTTAAAACATTAAATCAAGAATTAGATCAATTCAAGAACGATTGGAAACAATACAATCCAAGAAAAGATTTTGGCAGAGATGCTTTGGCGCTGACAAGTTTGAATGGCGAGATGTCTGGCATCAATTTAGATAGTTTAAGAGAATACAATTTAGAGAACGGAACAAATTACAAAGAAGCAGATTTTGCCACTAGAACAAGTGTTGCAAATGAATGCAAAACCCTACATCCATTGCTTGATATGTTTCACACGATGGGCAGAAGTCACATATTAAAATTACGGAAAGGCGGATTTTTCCCACCACACAGAGACGGAAAGATATCTGAGGTAAGTTCTTTTAGAGTGCTTGTTATGTTGGACAAATGCACGTCCAAGGACATGGTATTCCTACTCGAAGACCAAAGAATACATATGGAGATTGGCAGACCATATGTTATTAACACAAGAAAATTACATTCAGTATTCAGTTTTGTCGAAGGATCTATGCAGTGTGTTTTAAATATTCCGCTTACAAATGAAAATTATAAAGCAGTCTGCAAACACTTTCGAGAAAAATGATGCAAGTAAAACAAATTAGATTCAAAGATATAAAAGAAATATGGACCACTAAACTGTGGGCAAATAGGCAAACTCCTATAAAAGAAATGAGTTCAATGCAATACCTCGGAGGATTTGACATGGACATTTATCANAAATACACTCCTACTTTTTTTGGTGTCTTCGANGGACAAAGAACTTATTGGGGTAAACAGTGGACACAGAACAAAAGATATTCTNTACAGATCACGAGGTATTTGGGTAGATCCAAATGCTAGAGGCAGAGGAATAAGCAAACTTTTATTTGGTGCAGTTGAAGATGTTGCAAAAAAAGAAAAATGTTCTGCAATATGGAGTTTACCAAGAAAAGCCGCTTTACCAGCCTATGAAAAATTTGGTTATGTCAAGCAAGGTGATTTCTTTGATGAAGGCGTAGAGTTTGGACCAAACTGCTACGTACTTAAAACATTATGATCAATAAAACCCAATATAACGGGGTTACAGTGCTATGGAGAGGTGATCTGCCATCAAACACCCCAGACTTCATTAAAGACGTGTGTACAGGCGTTAAACCGCGAGGAAACTATGGTTGTGTGGTGATTTTAAGTGACAACGAACGTTATTACATAAGCGATCATTTCTCTTCATATCCAATATGGTTTACCGACAATGACTATGACTGGTTTTACCATGATCTAGTTAAACGAACAAATAATTTAGAAAGAGATGATTCGTTTTTTAATGAAAGGAAAATGATGGGTGGATTTACTGTCAGTCTCAAAACTCCATATTCAAATATCAAACGAGTACCCACCGACGCAATGATTCATATAAAAAATGGTGAGACAAAAATTATAGAACAGGAGACCCTGATAGATGACAAGTTGTCAACCAATTCTATAGAAGGAATCAAAACACATTTTGAAAATTTAATTCAAAAAAATGTTGCTGAAAAAAATGTGTTGTTCCTGAGTGGTGGAAAAGATTCAACTACCCTTGCTCACATCATCAAAAAACTAGGGTTAGAAAAAAAATTTAAATTTATTAGTTTGTGGTCACCTAAAGCAAAACAACACGAAAAAGAACCTGTAACCCGAATAGCGAGCCAACTACAAATTGATGTGCAGTTTGTACCAATAGAGTACAGTGGACAAATATTTGACGAAGACACAAACGAACACTTTTTTAGCCATTGGATCGAGAACACTTACTCTGCAAAAAGAAAAGCAATATTTGATTTAGGTATATCCGATCATCTATGTTGGAGTGGTGAGGTTGGAGTTGGCAATATGCAAAGTAGATACGTATTGCAATACTTTGCACAAAAAGGATTTAACATAGAAGCAATGGCAAAGTTTGCTGTTAACATATGTGGGAGTCACAGACGTATTGGAAGTACAAAACCCGATGCTTTAAAGTACCTGAATTCACCAGAAGAATATAAAAGGTGTTATGAATATTTTGAAGCACAATTAAGAAATAATAAGCATCCAGATGATATAAACAAACTTTTGTTCTGTAGATTAAAAGAAGAAAGTGCTTTTAGAGTGTTTGCTTACAATCAAGACAAGGAATTGAAATGGATTCATCCATACACGGACTTTAAATTTATTAATTCTTGCGTTAATTGGACAAGTAGTATAAAATTTATTAGTAATAAAGACAAAAATATCTACAGGCTATTGTGGCCTGAGATGACAACTATACCATGGGAGTATGCAAAAAGTGGACTTGGAATACCAGCATATAGCAAATATAACACCAATTAAAAACATTGTGTTATGTAAGAACAAAGAAAGTGCAAGACACTTTTTGGACTACGTCTATGATCATTTTATAGACTGCATAGTAGCAAGTGCTGATTGTGAATATCCAAAAAACAGTGCGTTAAAAGATAAAGTATTTTTTGAGTTGCGTACTAATTCAAAAATAAATTTAATTGTTGTAAATGCAGATGCATTAAACAACTACAAAATTAAGACACAAAAAATTTTAGTACTTGATGATTTATTTCAATCTTCATTTAGGCCTTTACCTTATAAGATTAAGTTTTCACCGCAACAAATCGCAATAATTTTGAATTCGTTTTGCAAACAAGACAGTGCAATTAAGAATGAAACTAATATAACGGAAATATTTAAAAATCAAAAACCAAGTCAAGTCGATGATGATGAAATCAATTGGATTAAGGGTTTATATACTTAAGAATTTTTTGTTTGTCAAGGTAGGGACCTTTTGGCAATATATGAATTCTTATTTCATCGCTATCATTATATACACAATGTCTTTTGCCTATCTGGCATAGATAAACATCTCCCGGTTGACTAAAAGGTATCACTCCGTAATCCTCAACATAAAATTTACAGCCTGCCGGTTGTGTTATAGCAAAATTTAAACCATTACACATATCATTTTCGTAATCTTGGTGTATAGGTATAAATGACTTTGGTTCTAGGTAGTGTATGTGTATCCTGGTTTTATCTTTGTCTGAAAAGTCAAAACATTCGTGGCTCTTGAACCATTCAACTAACTTAGGTGCTTCTGACATTGGTGTTGCCCTCGGTTTGCCGTTATCTGCTAAAATAACACCGGCCCATCCTGGAGCATCTGGCAGTTCCTGGTGTCTTGTGTATGTGAACGGTTTTCTCTTGTCAAACAAACTTATACATTCATCCATAAAAAGTAAAGCGGGAAAATCTAAATTTACTTTGATATATCCAACCTTGTTTCGAATAACTTGTTCGTAATCCGAATAATTTTCTAATGAATATTCTTTCACAAAATCATTTTGTTTTATAAAGTCTTTTATCATATCACTTCTACATCTACATCTGCATTGAAATAGTGTTCCTTTAACATTTCGAAAGGATGTAATTTTCCATAAAATTCATTTGAGGTCCAACATCGATTTTGTTCATCATAATCAAACCATGGACTTGTACCATATATTACTGTAATTCTGGTATTTGTTCCATGCTTCACTGGATATACCCTGTGAACATTATGAGTATCTAATATATAGGCACTTCCAGGATCAAGATTTATATCTTCTGCTCTGCCTTTTATTCCTAATCTAAATTCTTCTGAGGTGTTGATAGGAATCATTATTCTTAAATTTTCATATACAGGTTCGTCTCTGTGCCAACTTTGATTCACACTATAATTGCCATCAAACTTAAATTTATCATATGTATAATTTTTGGCATTACTCATACCCATCCTGCCACGTATTTGGCTTCTTCTTAAAGTATTGCTTGAAAGTTTACCTAGTTCTCCGTGCGACAAAGCAGGTGTTGTTTTTGTGAATGCCCAAGAATCGTAATATGAGTTTCTTAAAACACTTGGCAAATTTGGTTTATCAGATTCTTTATTTTTGCCGCCTCTGTAATACTGTTGCTTACTCCTAGTCCTAGATCCTAGTGTGCTTTTGTTTGGATCAAGTTTCTCTATGTGGTCTTGATTGTACACTGTGCTCATGGCAGTGTAAACATCTACACCTTCAGTTGGAATGCCTTCCTGATTTTCCTTTGTGATGAAAATGTATCCTTGTCCTTTGCCCGATCCATATTTGTCAAACGACTCATAAGCAGAGACTTTAAGTTTTTCCAGATCTAGATCAAGACCCGTAACTTTCCAAATTTTAGTATTGTCGTAAGAAAAACGTGAGTCAACTTTTGATCTTTGTTCTAACCAATCTGTTGACTCACGAATGTAAGTTTGTATCGTGTGCTGTTCTGGAATCTCGTCCAGATAAATTCTATGCTTCATACCAATATTTATTGGTGGTATGAACTGTGATTACAAAACGTCTTAAAAAGTTAAGTCGTCTTGTTGAGATACTTCGATATCTTTAGTGATACCATTAGCATTGCAATAATTGTTTCTTTCAGTGATAAAAGCACTCACAGTAGCGTCTTCCAAGAACTCATTTAAAGTTGCTTCGTCTTTAAATCTTCTTGTGACCGTGTGAGTAAGAAAATCTGAAGAAGTAGTAGTTATTACCTTGCTAGTTTTAGCAGTATCTTCAAAGTTAGTTTTTATATGCGTACTCAAAGCACTCATGTCTGTTGACTTTCCTTCATAAGCATGAAAGAATGGTGTTTCTGCATTCGCTCTTGTGTAACTTACTTTATGCTGTATTGTTGCCATGGTTTTATTCCTTTTAAATATAACGTTATATTTGCTGTTATTTATATAATTTAGATCGAAGCACATCTATTTGCACATTATTATAACTGTATTTCCACGGGTCATTACCGTAGCAAATGCAGTTTTTGTCCATTTTTTCTATGCATTGTAAGAATTGCTCGAATTCATTATCTATGTGTTTTTTAGTTTTGTTGTAGAAGTAGGGAGGATATTTGAATACTCCGTCCCACCAGATCACAGTTTTACCAACTGGTTCAACATAGTCTTTAAAATTTGTGATGCTATCGTTTATGAGTTTAGGTTTTATATAGAAAAACATTTCGGCTAGGTCCGCTTTCATGTCATGTCCGAACATAGAAAAATCCCTGCTCCACATTTTATTGTAATTTTGTTTTACACAATCGATGCCTTCAATTCGATTAATATAAGAATCCTTTTCGCCATTCCAATCTTCGTATGTCCATTTTTTGAGATCCAACATATCTTTATTTGTATCAAACAAATACATCTTGGTATTGGGGGTATAACCTATATTTTTTAAAAATAAAAAAGGTTTGAAGCCACTTGCCACTCCTATGAAAGTATCTATTGGTTCTTTTGTTTGATCAATAAAGGTGTTAAACAATCTTTCATTGTTGAATGGAAAACATTTATTGAATGTGTCCATCCATGTATCGGCCTGCCTAATATCTTGCAATATGGTAACTTCAGCGAGATCTTTTGCTATAATTTTAATTTTTTGTTTTGCAGTTTTAATTTCATGATATATTTCGAGGAACCAGTCCTTGGGCAACAACACATTATCATGAACAATAATTTGGTGTCTGTGATTGCTTGGTTTACGTACCACAGGTGCCCATGGCACCATGTTTTGTAAGTTTGCTTCTACAAGTGTTCTAATTTTTTCATCTGTTTTTGAATTCTCAACTAACACAAATTCAACATTATCTTTTTGGTGTACTCCTTCCATTCTATCATATATTTTAATATTATTTTTTAAGAAAAACCAATTACTGGTATCAATATCATATTCGTCAATTTCAATCTCGTGCGGTGACGTATGATTTGTTTCTAATACCACTTCATTTTTATGTATAAATTTAGTCATTATAGTATTTCATCTATATTCATCAGGTCGCCAAATACCCAAAGGTTATCGTAGGTTGGCACCTGTACGTGTCCACAAACACTTTTTACTTGCCCATACTTCATTTGCATATAACGTCTCTGCATTTCTACACACGCTTTTTCTCTGCTTTTTCTATATCCGGGAAATTTATTCTCCCAGGTGTATTTCATGTTGCCTCCCACCCAGGGGTCAGTTTTATCTTTGAACTTGCAGTCTGGCCATAGTTCGTAAAATATATCCTTGTCATGCATATCTCCCGCGGCATCACCAGAATCGTACACTATAAATCTTTTGTCTCTGAAAATACTACTAGCACATCTGGCATCATTGTTCCAGAATATAGATGTTCCGTGTCTTTCTAACTTTTGCAAAGCAGTCCTGGGAGAAAATTGTCTAGTGTCTATGAAACATTTTCTCCCAGGTTTGTGAAAATTTTTATGTCCACCTTCTTCTGCTATTTGTTTTAGATAACGTGCATTAAAATATATTTCTATATTTCTGGATCCAATAAAAACGTATCTATCTTGAGGTATATGTTCAACTGTGTTTCCGTGTGTGTTCTTTACAGTGCATGGTTGCAGGTGGTCAAGTGCCGCCTGGAACATTTTATTTCTGTCTTTGTACCAATCCCACTCCACGACATGGAGTTTCCTATCCAATTCTTTGGCAATATCTTTTACTAAATTTAAATTGTCATCAGTTTCAAACCAAAATTTGCAATACCAAAACTCCACATCTAGTTTCAATTTGCAAAGATACCTTGCAATAATTTCACTATCTAGACCACTTAACAACACTGCAAATTTTTTGTAGCCGCAAGACTTAATAATAGAATCTATGTATCTCTCCGATTCTGTCCTTAGGTCATCAACATCCTTAGGTAACTGTTGGGCATAAAAACTACAATCAGTTATTTCTTGTCCCGACTTAACCACATCTGCTAGATTGCCCCATTTTACTCCATTTACTTCCCAATGGAACCAATTAGGCTTGTTGTCAAAGACGCCATTGCTATAGATTGATGCCATTTACTTTTTCCTTTGGAATCTTACTGTCAGCACTAGATACGCATGATTTTGTAATACACATCTGAGGTTTATCAAATAATTTAAATCCTGTTTCTATATTACCCAAGGGTTTGTCATCGCAACTATACGATCTTTTTATTGAACCATCAGGCTCTCGTATTATTATTCCTTGATAACCCGAATTACAGTTCCATCCTTTGAATCTATTAAAGTTAAATGCGTTAAATCTTTCTGCTTGATCCATATACCATTTTTTTCCTTTATTGTCCTCAAATTCTACCTGAAAGTGTGCAGGAACCTTCTCCATGTTTTTGCTAACAGTGGTAGGAGGTAATTGGAACTGAGGTTTGGGTCTGCTGACATATTTGTTTTTGACTTCTGTGAATCCTCGCTGAGGCATTCCATTGTATAACTTGTCAAGCATCTCCTTCGAGTACCCTTCAACAACTCTCGACGCTGTTGGATCCGATTGAGGTTTGAGCGTAACGTTAATACCTCTGTTGTGGAAATATAATGATTCCTCATATAGTTCATCGAACCATTCTGGAACCATAACTTGGTTGATTGTGACTTGTACGTCATGTTCTTGGACGAAGCATAACTTGTCTGCGAACTGTTCTCTTTTTTCTTGTGTGTTAACGTGTTCCCTATGGTATGAGGCCGTAATACTGGCTCTATGGAACGGTGCGACTTTTTTGACATATTCTTCAAACCATTTCATGTTTCTGGAGCAGTTGCTTGTCATGTGAACAGAAGTGTAATTAGTATTGCTAACATCATCACCGAGATGGTCGAGAATGGCCAAGTAGCCAGGGTGAAAGGTAGGCTCGCCACCGCTGAGAGAAAAATGAAAACTGTTAAAACCATTTCCACGTGCTTGTCTCTTTATCTCATCGATCGTAGAAAGACATAACTCTGTTGGCCTGTGATCTTTTTTATCTGATCTGGCGTATGGCCAACAATAACTGCAACGATAGTTGCAAAAGCGACCAAGAAGCCAACTGACAGTAAACAGATCTCTGTATAAGAGCGTCCTTTGTCCGACTTTGACAATCTCATCATAAGGGATTTTAGTAAAATCATAGTTACTCCATTTCAAATCATTCATATAATGCTCTTTGTTTTTCCAAAATTTTAAGTTCTGGAAAATAATCATAAACTTTCTGTTCTCTGTTTATTTCTATAGTATAACACCATTTTAAAAACTTTTCAACTAATTCTGTAGAATTTTTTTCCTGTGGTCTAGATAAAGCCTTCATAAGTTTATTAAAGTATGATAGATTACGTTGGCCGAACCCGTCAGTCCATTGGTGCATTTTAAGTTTGCCTTGTAAATCTTTTAGTTCCTGCACGTGTTTAATACGTGCTTCGTAATCAACAATGGTATGAAACATTTCTGGCCTATCTTTGATGCTGTTCAATGCAATTAAGGCTCTCATATTGTTTTTTTCAAAAAAGTCATCAAAGTATTCAAAATACTCTTTCCATTGCAAAGTATTGTATGTAGTCATAGTGGGTAATATAATCAACAACCACCTATCATGAAATCTTTCTAGTGTTGACAGTTTGTCTTCCTTGGCTGGTACAAGATCTGATAAATTCGTTAATCCTTGTTCAATCTTGTTCCATTTGCTATGATATCTGTGGTACTCATTTTTTTTACCTATTGCATCAACACTACATCTGATAATACCTCCCTTAAATTTTTTGAGTTTCTTTACAATATCTTTTGATGCACTTTGCGTATTTGTAACTAAACTTAGGTATATGTTTTTTGCGTAATCTTTATCAATCATATAATCTATAAGTTGGATGACTTTTTTATCTACCAATGGTTCGCCACCTCTGAATTCTATTTGATTAAGATTAGGCAATTTGTCAAAAAGATGTTCAGGAGTAAGGGTATTTTTGTTATACTTCTGTACCCAATTGAACTCATCAACAACTTTACCTGACCATTTGTTGATATCTTTTTTGATTTCTTTTTCCCACATGGTGCTACTGTAAGGGCCACACATAATACAAGCCTGATCACACACTGTATCGAGTCTTACATCTAACATTTTTAAATTATCTGCGTCCATACTGCCGTCATCGTTGACCAAAGGATTACTGTCCCTATAAAACTTATTGTGTTTTGTTCTTACAGAATTAATGCCTAAAGACTCTTGATGTATACAATGCTTACAGTGATTCTTATATCCCTCTTCATCATTTTTAAGCATGGCTATTCTTAATGATTTTAATTCTTTACTGTTGAACGCCGTGTTTAGACTATCAGAGTCGGTTATATTGATAGGCTTGTTGTCGTCATTTAGTATACCCTGCATCTGGCCAATAGAACTACAACAGGTTCTTATTGTGCCGTCATTACGTAAATTTAATCCATGAAAGGGTATCTTGCAGAACATAATTTAACCTCGCCATTCCATCATGTCCTTGATCAGATGATAGTATTTTTCATTTTTTATTTTAGGTACTTTTAAATCTGTGTTATCTGTACATCTGTTCTTAGGACATATTACAGGAACCTTTGGCAAGTCAATTGTGTCTTTCTCATATATATTACCTCTTTTTCCGCCAACGTGACAACTTCCTATATAGATGTCTCCTGGTGGAGTTACCTTGACGTGCTTCATTCCAGCATAACACTGCCAACCTAAAAAATTATTTCCTTTATCCCAATTTAACTCGTTGTAATGATAGTCTCGATCAATCAATTCTCCTTCTTCTTCGAACCATCTTTTTAATTTTTTCTTGTCAGCACTTTTGTTTTCGTATCTTACTTTAATTTTTTCTTTTTCCTCTGCTGTGTAAAATTGTTCTTGTTTTTGAACAATACTTTTTAATTTTGTTGGAATATCGGTAAGTTGATTCAATTCCATATTGTCATTGTCTTTGCTGTAATCTAATTTTTTTGTTGGCATAAGTTCATTAGATCCACCATGTGGTGCCCTGATGTATCTATGTTCTATGTTTGTAATACCATGATCTAAAAAAGCCTTCTCCATTCTTTCCATGTTAGCAAATTGTCCTGGGTATACCATGAATCGTAATATCAATGTTTTTGGTATGTAACCCCTGTCATGATCTGGAAAATTAGGATTTTTCTTTTGTTCTTCATTCCATGCACGTCTCCAGTCTTCTAATTTGATACACTTTTCAATGTATTCATCAATCCTGTGTTGCATATGTTCGAAATGGAAAGACAATGTTATTCCGTCCAGGTATTGATATAAATCACAAAGGTATTCCGCTTTCCTACTGCCGTTTGTGGTGACACTTATAAACCTTGCTCCTTTTTCTTTAATGTATTTGCAAAGATCTAAAAACTTTGGATTTACAGTAGGCTCTCCGCCTGTTAGGCTCCAAAACACATTTTCTTTTTCTCTCTCGTATATGATATCAACTAATTTTTTCATGTTTTCTAAAGGCACGTGCTTACTGACGTTGTCGTGTAGATAGTCTACGCAATAGGTACAGTCGAAGTTACACCTTTTGCCTATGTACCAGTCTACTGATAATGCACCAGAATAGTTGTATTTGAAGTAGTGTGCTACTGCTTTGTTTTCATTTTGCATTTTATATCCCCGGTATTCCTGTTAGTTTAGGATCATATCCTCTAGATGTAAACCATTTTCTTCCAATTTCTAATGTTTTTTCCCAATCTATATTTTCATTTGCCAGGCCATGTTTCTTTTGACTTAACTTTGTGATCAACGATGATCCAAGTTCTGCTCTATGTTTGTGTATGTACTCTTCGAAGAGATCTTTAGGAATATTGTTGACGTTTTGGTAATATGGTTGGAATATCACATTCCAATTCGTATTGATGTCTTTATCTAACCATTGCTTCTCAATTTTTTTAAAATATGCCACAAGTTCGTGTAATTTAAAAAAGTTGTAAACATGGATAGATGGTGCCCAAGTAAATTTTGCCCTTGGTCCACCTCTGCTTATCATCTCCCATACTGCTTTTTGAACATAGTCCCACTTACTGGGATACCTTATGGCCTCGCCAAGTTCGCCCACAGCATCTATGCTAAACATCAATTGAGTAGTAAAGGAATGCAGTAGATCTACAAACTTATCGTTTGCATTGGTGCAATTAGTGTTAAACTCAAGTTTAATACGTTTGTTAAATCCTTTATCTCTGCAATACTCCATCATTTTTATCACATCAGGATTGATGCTTGGCTCACCTCCTGTAAGATAGATGTGTGTGGCAGTTTCTAAATGTTTGTAAAGTTCTGTCATTACTTTTTTATTTTCGGTCCAGGTATAATGTTTACTACGCCTAGTTTTTGGTCCCATCCAATACACACTCTCAGGCATATACTTTCCTTGGTCTGCTTGTTTATGAAATTGATTGCTGGAGCCAGTATTGCACATTACACAACCTAAATTACACAGGTTAGAAAAACGCAGGTCTATATATCTTACTTCTTTGGTTTTTTCAATCTGTCCTACGTCGGGTCTAAATCTTTCATAATTTTGTGAACGTTTGAACCCAGGCAAGGCGCATCTTTTACAGGCATCTGGATATTTTCCTTTTTTCATTTCCTCATACATAGGAAATAATATTTGTTCTCTGTATTCTTGCAATGTCAACTTTTGTTCCGCGGCTCTGGCATGATTAGGATCTAACTTTTCGGTGAACCAACAACAAGGCCTGTACTTACCACTGGTACCTACAAGGTATGATGTCAATGGTGCTAGGCAAGCCTCCTCTGGCCAATCTTTAAAATCACTCATGATACTGTACTTACCGAGTTAATTTTTTGTGTGTGACTCTGTGTGGTTATGGGTTTGAAACCTGCTCCGCACGTCCTCGCACATCTCATTAACCTTCCTCCTTCTAAATTTGTGTTCCAACTGTTTTCGATTTCGTTTGCAAACCACTCGTGTTCTAATATGTCATCCCACGAATGATGTCTTAGGCTATTAAAGTGCTTTTGGTACCTGTCAAATATTTTTTGTTGAGAATCTTTGACTATTGAATTTTTTCCAGGATATACGTCGTTGCTTATGTAACAACAAGGAAAAACATCCGCATATGCATTGACATAAATTCTCCTAAATTTATTTTTGTATAGACAAGAAATTTGTGTGTTATTCAAATAATCATTTTTACCCTCATCAGTTTTTGTTATTTCAGTCCACTTGTCTTGTTCAGCGTTGTAATAATTTTTATCTGTGGGTGGTTGCAAGTAGTATTCTATGTTTTTGTGTTTGTCTTGAACTCTCCATTTCATCGGACCATCAGGACTATAAGTGAATCTTGCTGTTTTTCTTATTCTGAACTCTTTGAATCCCATGTCATCCGCTAATTTCTTTGCTTCTTCTACTTGATGTTGATTGTGTTTGAATACAATAAAGTCCCACCTAGCAAATCCTCCAGCACCTATAAATGCTTCTGCATTCTTAATAATATTCTTGAAATTTGTTTTTCTCCTGTACAAGTGGTTAGTGTCCTCTAATCCGTCTATGCTGAATATAGCAAGGTCGTGTTTGTTATAGTGCCAATGATCGGGTTTCTTAGTAGACATCAATGAACCCAGTTCTCGCCACCAAGTCGGCTTCCTCAAACTTGCATTTGAATAAAATTCAACAGTGGCATCTGTGCTATGTTTAATATGATTTATTGCAATTAGACTATTATCCGCAACAACAGGATCACCATGTGTACCACAAAACATAACGTTTTCTAAATTTTTTAGACGAGGATCAAATATTCTTCTCACGTCTTCTGTTGACCATTCGTCAAGCCTTAAATCTTTTTTGGTTGCTCCGCCAAAGTGATTCCTTGCACACATAGGACACGCCGCATTACATCTGTTTGTAATCTCAACGTGCATATCTTTTATTGATTCTAAACTATGATACATTGGCAACCTCTTTTGTAAAATCAATCATCGATGAATTCTTACCGTGTATACTAGAAAAAACATAATCAGTGCCACAAGTTCTGCCACAGGCTATTAATTTAGGAACTTCATCAGTCGTTTTGCCTTGCCAACTACTGCAAAAATCTCTCCCAAAGTATTCATGATTAAGTATATCTTTGAAACTGTGCTTCCTTAAATTGTTGAAATCCCATCCGTATTTGTCTAATACTTTTCTCGCCTGTACTCTTTGTGTATTCTTCTCACCATGATGATAAATGCCACTTGCAGTCCAAGTGCATGACCAAACTCTAGCCTGGAAGTCAACAAATATTTGCCCAATTGGTTTCCATCTACATTTGATATTTGTGATATCTAAATAGTTTTTCCAAGAGCCAAATTTTTGTATAATCAAATCATGCTGACTTAGACTCCTGTCTTCCTTTTTACTAGCCTCTAGATCGTATTGTGCTTTACGTGTTTTTACCACTTCTTTGCCTTCAACATCTTTTTTCACGCCTTGATACTGAGTATCATTAACAAATCTGTTTGTTCTTTTGATCTGCATTTTTTTAAAACCTATTTTTTTTGCAAGAATTTTTGCCTCGTCTATTTGATGTTCGTTGTGATTAAAAACTAGGTAGTCCCACCTAGCGTTTCCGCCGGCGCCGATAAACGCTTCCGCATTTTCCATAATCTTGTCAAAGTTTGCATTTACTCTATACAAATGGTTAGTATCCTTTAGACCATCTATACTAAAATTAACTTGTCCTCTTTTGCCTATTATTTCCGCTAACTTGACCCACCAGTCTTTACTTCTGGCTGATGCATTTGTGTTAATAATTATATTGCCATCATATCCATTCTCACGTACCCATGAAATGGAATCTAAAAAAGTAGGAGAAAATATAACCTCGCCATAGTTTCCACACCATATCACGGAGTCTAATTGTTTTGTTATGCCATCAAATATTCTTTCATAGTCACTTACCTGTAGTTCTTCCAATGGCAGATCCGGATTAGTACCACCATCTACTGTCCTTGCACACTGCGGACACCTTAAATTACAAGTAGAGTTGTGATCTATTTGTATTTTCCTTACTTCACTTATATCTAAGTACTTCATTTTAACAACTCCTTGAATTCAGGTATGACATCGGCAAAACTTTCTCCTCTTGCCGAGTCCAATTTTGTTGTAAAATCTTTAAACTTATCTTTTTGATTCTCCCAATTATCTGCACTGTAACATACCTTGACTAGATAGTCCCAACTTGCCTGTTGTTTTTTAGTTGGTGCGTTTAACAATCTTTCTTGCACGATATCTTTGGCCCACATAGGTAAAACTGTGAGATTTAAGTGGTGCGGAACCAAAGCATGAGTGTGATTTAACCAAGCATTTTCATCAAAGTTGTTTTTATAATATTTGTTCATCATATCTGCCCACCAATTTGTGATATTTGGTACGTCTAATACATTCATAAGTGTAATTGTTGGCCTTGTACCTA
This sequence comes from Rickettsiales bacterium, assembly GCA_002691145.1. Taxonomy (GTDB): domain Bacteria; phylum Pseudomonadota; class Alphaproteobacteria; order Methylaequorales; family Methylaequoraceae. Next base: position 26,670 of record NZHE01000012.1, on the reverse strand, counting down.
TCGTCAATGGCATTTCTTTGCTGAGCATCATCAGTTGTTTAATAACCTGTTCAACAACTGTCCATTTTGTAGGAAATCTTTGATATTCTATCACAGGACCCACTCCGTCTATACTTGTTGCAATCTGTATTTCTTTAAAGTGTGACCATAATTCAAGCAATTCTTGATCTGGTTTTACTGTTGCATTGGTGCTGTAATTAAGATACACATTTCCGGCTGTGCCTAGTTTGACTATTTTTTGCAAAATCTGTTTATACTCAGGAATTATAAATGGTTCTCCGCCCGTCATTTTTAAATGCCTTATGTTGGGAAGTACAGAATCTAGTTTGGACATATCTGTGAGTCCTTCTGTGTTATATCTAGCGATTACCCTATCTATATCTTCGTCTGGTGAATTCATTGGTATATTGCCCGCGGTAGGCACATATTTTTTCACCACTTTCCAATCCTTATACCAATTGGTGCTGTACACAGGGCCACACATTCTACATCTTAGATTACATCTGTTGCTGAAACTTAATTCTAGCCAAGTAATTTTTGGATTTTTTTCATCTAAGTCCTCGTGTAGTTCTTTCAACAACGGAACATCTCTGTTATAGTTTTGTCTTATAGATAAACCTTTGCCTGCAGATTCCTCCTGCCAGCATTTCCTACAGCCGCCGTGTTTAATTCCTTTGCTCAAATCATCACGTATCCTATTTTGTAAGTCTCCCATAAACACATCTTGTAAACTTTTTTCAGTTTTAATATTTGGTTTACGTAAAGTAGGTGGCATAGAATATCTGCAACACGGTTTTATATTACCGTCAGGTCCTATAAATTGATGATTCCAGGCTATAGAACAAAAAGTATCTTTAGTTTTAATCATTCCACACCTCTTGTAGTAAATTATCTCTTTTTAAATTGCAAGTTACTGCACATATTTTTAATGGTTGTTTATTCCATTTATTTTCGATGTACTCAAAAAAGTCTCCGTTTACAATTTTGCTTAATTTTTTATCTTTCAAACTAATAAACTTTTTATTTTTTTGATGTTCATCTATAGTAATATTATAATGATATCCTGTATTGCAACAAGGGTACACTCTCCCATCGGCGGCAACATATACGCTGGTGTCTCTCTTGGCATAACAATCAATATTGAATTGAAGATTCATTTTCCTAAATTCTTTTATTTTTACATTTTCAAGTTTCTTATATTGTTTTGTTGACTGTTTTGGTCTATATTTGTTTCTAACTGTAAAATTATTGAACTTTTCTTGTTCTTCTAAATAATATTCTGTTTTTCCTTTATTATTGATAACGGGCCATTTTGCAGATTTAAAAAATCTATTAGTCAATAACTTTTGAAAACTTTTAAAGCCTAAATCTTTTGATAGTTGTTCTGCATTTTCTATCTGGTGTTCATTGTGTTTGAAAACCAAAAACTTCCATGACGCTTGTCCGCCTGCTTCAATATAACTTTTTACATTCTTCATTAATATATTCCAACGAACGTTACGCCTGTACAGATGATTGGTATCTTCCAATCCGTCAATGCCAAATATGACTCTTAGATTATCACCACCAATATTTGCAAGTTCTTTCCACCAGTCAGCCTTTCTTGCGCCACCGTTAGTTTGTAGTACGATTTTGCCATTATGTTTGTCTTTGAACCATTTTATTATATGGAACAATTTATTTGATAGAATTGGATCTCCATAATTTCCTGCAAGAGTAAGTTTTTTGATGTTCATATCTATATTTTCTAGTAAATTAAGATCAAAATCTTGTTCAACTAATTTGTTATTAATTCTATCTCCACTCTTATTACGTAAACACATAGGACAGGCGGCGTTACATTTTGTTGTTGGTTCTAAATGCAAGTCATTTATATCTTCTATATCATAAAATTTATACATTATGCTTCTACCACCTTATTCAAGTTATCTCTTTTTATTCCGCACACCTGCTTACAAGTATGCACACAGGTATCTTTGCTTGTCCACGAATTTTCGATTTTGGAAAAAAATGCTCCTCGTATTATTTCATCTAAAGTATTAACGTGTAAGTCATAAAATTTGTTTTGCATCCATAGTACATTTTCCTGTCCACGTGAAAAATGATAACCTGTATTTGGACAAGGATACACCCTGCCGTCTGCCGCCACATATACACTTTGTTGTCGTTTGGCATAACAACTAATATCACCTGTCCATTCTTTTACTGTTTTCTTGATACGCAATTCATTTTTTGCTTTATAATCTTTGACTTCATTGTGAAATACTTCTGTGCCTTTTTTAGAAGGTGCTTCTAAGTAGTATTGTAAATCACTATCTTTATTGAAAACAGGAAACTTATCTGAGTTGTATCTATTTGCAAATCTATTTGTAACCACAGTTTCAAACAATTTGAATCCCATTTTATTTGCCAATGTCCTTGCATCTAGTACTTGATGCTCGTTGTGTTTAAATATAATAAACTTCCATCTTGCATCGCCACCTGCATCAATAAATGCCTTTGTGTTTTGCATTAATCTATCCCAACGCACATTTCTCCTATATAAATGGTTGGTATCTTCAAGTCCGTCTATTCCAAATGTCACTCGCATTTTTCCTTTAGTTAACTTTCCCAAGTCAGTCCACCATTGCTTAGACCTTGCACCACCGTTTGTCATCATTACAATATTTTGAGATTTATTCTTAAACCAATACTCAATTATTTGTGGCAATTCTTTGTGCATTATTGGATCTCCATAGTTCCCGCACAATGCTAATTTTTTCACTGGCACATCTATTTGTTCTAATAAATCCAATTCAAAATCTTTTTCAACTAACATTGGATTTGGCCTGTCTCCGTGATTGTTTCTAAAACACATAGGACACGCGGCGTTACATCTTGTAGTGAGTTCTATATCAATATGATCCAATGGTAGGTTATAAAACATTTTGCTCCAATTCTTTGAAGAATTCAGGCGCTGACTTTTGTCCATCCTGGTTTCTTTCTTTATCAAAAAATGCATAAATTTGTTGAAAGTTTTTTGCCATCTCTGGTTTGTATTGAACTTTTTTAATTTTGTCTATATAGGAATCTAAACCATTTATGTAGTATCTTGCTTTTTCGTTGTCCAATTGCGTTACAATTTTATCTCTCTGTTGATCAGTCAAAACGTTGGCCAATTGTGGATAGGGATAAAAGCACCACGAAGGTCGCAGATCTATTCTTTTTATTTTGTGCTGTTGACAGATGTTGTCTAACCAATCTACGACTTCATGTAGATAATACAAAGTGATTGGGGTCAATGCAATACTAATGCCAAACCATCCAGTGGCTGGTAGTTTATTTTCTAAATAATTTCTAAAGTTTCTCTCTAACGTTGCCCATTTCGATGGATATCTAATGTAATCGTTGATCCTACCCACACCCTCCATACTAAAATACACCACAGTCTCTTTAAATTTATTAATTTTATTTTGAAACTCAGGTGTCCATTTTGTACAGTTAGTATGCATCTTAAAGGTAATATTTTTAGAAAGATCGTTCTCAATGAGATAATCCATTACAACTTCATAGTCTTTAATCAATAAAGGTTCCCCGCCATAAAGTGCAAGTGTCTTCAGATGTTCCCATGGAAACTGTTTCAGTATCGTTTTAGGATCATGAACAATATACCTTTTATCTTCTTCGAATGTTCTATACCTAAAGTGATCATTCATCCATTTGTGTCCGGTGTCCACCTTGGACCAGTTGTTGTAATCTTTCTGTATCTGATTACTTGCACCCGGCCAACACATTCTACACTTCAAATTGCACAGATTACTCAGTCTCAAATCCATGTATTGCAGTTCAGGATCTTTACTGTATTTTTCTACGTTATATCTTTTCAAGTAGGTATGGGCATATGGAGTTGGGTCAGACACACAGGCTTTACATTCTGGTGGATATTTGCCATTGTCCAAGGACTTCGTGATCCTTTGATAGGACTTGTTTTCTTTTAATTTGTTCCAATCAAATCCCGGTCCAAATTTAAGCGGACTGCCTTGATCGTCTGTGTAGGCCTTGGCCATACAACAGGGTCTCACAGTTTTGTCTGTGTCTACCTGTATACCTACATATGGTGCTGAACATAATTTAGACATATGATCGATACTCCGGCATAACTTCTAACCAATAATTTTCGTCTTGGTATCTCAGTTTTGATATTTTTTGCATTTGCTCTACAAACATTTCAAACGGAGTTTTAATGTTGTTTTTTTTCATGTACTTGCCCATGTGGCCATCTGTGGTTCCTTCATAGTTTTTGACGTAAGATAATAGATTTTTGACCTGATACTCATTAAAGAGATTATTGTTATCTCTTTTACGTTCATACCATCTTGTCAAATGTTCAAGCACAGACTCTTTTATTCTTGGATCCATACTTGCTACACTGAATACTTCAGGAAATCTCAAGATGTTTATGTACGACACTTTCACTCCTAAACTGGTCGCCCATTGTTCAAGCACTGGCAGTTGCCACAGGTTTAAAATTGATACTGTGGGTGAAATTGTCGAATCCCAGCCAGGTGGAGCCATTTTTAACCACTGTTTAATATTTTTTTCCACCGTTGACCATTCACTGCCGTAACGTAAAAAGTCATTTCTTTCTGCAAAACCATCTACAGAAATAGACATCCTACCATTATTAAAACGACTTATCATTTTGATCCATTTTTGATTAAATGCTTGAAAGTTGCTGTTAAATTCTATAGAATGACTGTCTGGGCCATTGGTTCTAAGGATTTCCTCATACAAATTGAATAAACTTTTGTTTAAAGACGGTTCACCACCTGTCGCCCTTATTATTCCTGACTTGCCTCTTATAGACCANAGTTTTTCAAAGTATTCATCTGTCATTCCTGTTTTAAATTTGAAGCCATATTCCCTATGTTTTTTTTCTGCATCTTTGACGTTCCGCAATCCTTGTAGGTAATGGTCCATTGTGTCGGCATGATGTTTCTCTGTTTCTTCTTCAATTTTACTGCTGAGGTATGGTGAGCAGGTAATACAACTTGAATTGCAAAGTGTCTTAAGTCTCATATCTAAGAACATATCGTCACTATTGCGTAGATTTTCGTATAGTTCTTCTTTGGTCTCTGGTGTTTTTTCTAAACGTTTAATGTAACCAACAGTATCCTTTTGCCTTCTACTTAATAATCCTTTGCTTTCTGTTTTGCCGCATACATCTTTGCAACCTTTTGGCCATTCGCCTTTGTCAAGTTTGGTCTGTATATCTTTTTGAAAATCGCTTCCTATGTATTCTTGTGGGTTTTCAAAGTTGTTGTACAAATCTCTCCAGTTTTCTCTGTACCAACAGCATGGCCTTACCCTGTGGTCATATCTGATTTCAAAACCCTTGTACGCATGAAAGCACACTTTTGATTCGTGCTTGACCCATTTGACAAGATCTTTGGTTTTCTGAGAATAAACTTTAGGCATTTTGTTTCAACAGAGAATACAACTCAGGAATATATTCTTTTATACTGTGCCCCCTTATTTTGTCAAGACGCTCTGTTGCGTCCCAGAACCTAGGTACCTGGTCACTGTAATCCGCGGCGTACATGAATTCTATGTATTGGTCTAGTATTCTTACCGCTTCACGTCTACTTGCATCTTTACGATCATTTGTAAAATCACTTTTGTCAATAATGTTACAAAGTTTTACTTTATAGTCTTCGTATTTTTTCTTTACATATTCTTTTGCGTAATCGGGCAACATCCTTATATTATAAAACTTAGGACCATGCAAAGGGTGTGGAGTCAATATCGGTTTAATGTTATCGTCGTTTATTCTCGGCATCTTGTTCAATAGTGCCCATTCCATAAATTCTGGAAGGTGCAAAACATTAAACACATTGACAGTACAAGCAATCCAAACCTTGAAGTTGCCTTCTGCTGTGCTTAATTTTTGTAAATTTTCATGTATCTTGTTAAATCTGCTAGGTGGACGCATATAGTAATTGATATCGCCTACACCATCTATACTTGCACCAACGTTGATTCTTTTGAAATGTTTCCATATGTCCCATGCCCTTTGTGGTATGTTTGTTATGTTGCTGTTATATTCAACAATTATTTTTTTTGCTTGATCTCTGTCCACGCATTTTTTGAGAAATTCATAGTGTCGATCTATCATCAAAGGTTCTCCACCAACNATGTATAATTTTCTGATCTGAGGTATACGCTCTTCCATCTGTTTCCAATAGTGCTCACTGTCGTGCCAATCATACACATTGTTCTCTGGTTCATATTTGCCTTTGGAATTTTTTANAAGTTTGACTGTTCCATGACTATCTTTGTACTTGTCTCCCCATAATAAAACTTGGTCTTCATACCATTGACTGGAATCTGTAGGTCCACACATTCTACATTTGAGATTGCATAAATTTCCAAAACGCACATCATAGAAACTGCAATCAATTGCATTGGTGTTTATTGTACCATCTTTGTCAGTATGTTTTAATAGTGTCTCCCAATCAAATGGTCCGTTGTCTACCCAAATTTCATTTTCATAAGTCTGCCTCGAGGCCATACCAGCATCTTCTTCTCTTTTACATCTTACACATTCAGGATGCCATCTGTTATTCATCATTGCCACCCTTATTTCTTTTGAAAGTTTACTATTACGCACATCTGATAAATTTGCGTTGCTGGCGTGATAAGACTTACCTGTATCATCTTTTAAAATGCCACCAGTAGGTCCGTGCTGTGCCTGACAACACACCCGTATATCACCATTGGCTCTAAGTCCGGTGCTCATCCAAGGTATAGGACAAAGTTTTGTATCTCTCCAATTATGTGGCATCGTACTCCTTTAAATATTTTAATGCAGGATACACTTCGTAATAGTCCTGCTTTCTAAGTTCTGTCATTTTGTCAAAGTAACCTCTTGCACGTGAATTATAATCTTTGTTTTCATAACAAGGAGAACTTAAAGCAGATATCAAACCGTTTATTGATTTAATGTGCCATTCCTTGTTTACGTTTTCGTTACATAGATAACTTTTATTAAAAAATTTTTTAATTTTTTCAACTTGATCATATCTTGTTTCTAATGGCATATTTTCATGTCTTAGCCAATCCTTTGCTCTTACTGATGTAAATCCTAGATAGAATCTATTATTATTTGTTTGTTTACAAAAGTCGTCAAAGAACCAACATAGTTCATCCATGTACATACAGTTTGCCAATTGTATTGTGCTTTGACTCCAAAATATCCAACTGTCTTTTAGTAATCTATTTGCTCTGTGCATATTCTCAACGACCTTATCCCACTTGGTATGGTATCTAATTAATTCATCTCTATCTTTGTAGGCATCAATGCTAAATCTTAATTTTCCNCCTTTGAATCTGTTCAGTATCTCAAGAATACGTTCATCTAGGATTGTTGAATTGGTACTAATGTCAAGTCTAATGTTTTTTGCGTGTTCTGTTTTGCTTATTTCATCTATGAAATCAATGCTATGCTTATCAGCAAATACTTCTCCACCTCTGAATTCCATAAAGACAACATTCTTTAAGTTGTCTCTCAACTGTTCTAAGAAATATGTAGACTTGGATAGGTACTCAACACCACTTTGTTTNGCAATCTGTAAACTGCCTGCCATGTGATCTAATATCCTGCCTTCTTTTTCCCATTTCTTGAATTCGTTAAACATCATACTACTCAAACCAGGGGCACACATAATACATGATAGATTACATTTCGTTGATAAACGTATCTCCCACCACTGCGGCATCATGTCCACTACTCCGCCTGTTTGTTTGTAACCATCTAATTTAGGTTCGGTCTTTTTAAAGAATGTTTTGTTTTTACTCAGGCGCTTACTTGTTAAACCGCTTTTTTCCATTCTATGACAAAACTCACAGTTAGGAATATGCTCATTGTTTAACATTTTCATTCTAAAATCTTTCATAAATTTAGAATTCCACATATCCTCAATTTTATCAGTGCCTAAATTGTAAACTTTTGTTTTGCTGTTGTAATTTTCTGGATTCAATTGATCCACAGTATAGTCCTTTGGTATCCCATAATCTAAACCACCAATACTACAACATACCCTTGCATTACCCTTTCCGCGGGTATTGAGTTGTACAAAAGGAACTACGCAAAAATTTTTCTTATCTAGGGCCATTAATCACATCCTCAAATATTGGAAATACCTTTAAAAATTTGTTATCCCAATTTCTTGTTTTGTTTAATAAGGTGATCCATTCTTTTGTTTGATCGAGCCTTTCTGACCAATCCTCAGACATCATAAAATTGATAATACCTTTGAATCTTTTGATTCCATACTTGGCATCTATAAAAGTATCTTTGTCTATTCCTGATTCTTGCACTCCTGTGAACTTTTGCCAGTTTTCGTCTATCCATGGGTAAAATTCATTTTCATATTTGTCTTTAATTTGCTGTTTGATGTGTGGTGGCAAAACCTTAACATTCAATTGTGGGGGCCAATATGCAAAGTGTGTGTTAATACCTCCAGCACCTAANGGCCATTTGTTTAGTTTTTTGAATCCCGAATTGACTTTCCACTTTGTAAATTCAGGCAAGTATGCTATGTTCAAAGCCATTATAGTTGTTGCTGTTGTAACCTCAATTTTGTCCTCGGTGTTATCCAGTTCCCAAAATACTTTTTCCTGGTGATCCCATTTTGTTGGATAACGTATGTAATCATTTTGTTCACCAAAAGCATCAATNCTATAATGNAATCTTACACGTTTAAACTCGTGCCAAAGGTCAAAAAGGTCATCTCTCCATTCTACAGCATTAGAGTTATAACGTAATTCTATATTTTTTGCGTGTCCTCTTTTGACACATTCTTCTAGTAAATCATAATGTTCTTTAATGATAAGTGCCTCACCTCCAGCAAAATACAATTGATACATATGAGGAATTTGATCCATAAGATCGTTCCAAAATTTTGGATTGTTTAAGTGCCAATTATAACTTGCACCATCAACTTTTCCTTTATTGTACCATTGACTTGTGTTTTTTAGTTTTTCATTTTGTATCTGAGGATGTATCTGTTGCCATTCTTTGATCCATCCTGAACTATCGTGTGGTGAACACATAACACAGGCTAATTGGCACTTGCTTCCCAACCTTAAATCGATGTATCTTATTTTTGGAGGTATAGATCCATCTTTCTGCGTCTCTTTAATTATTTTTTCTATGTCGTATCTTTTACCCCAATACTCGGTCTCCCATACACGTTTACTCAAATGCCCTGCATCTTCTTCTTTATAGCATTTTAAACAAGGCGCAGGTTTTTGTCCACGTAACATCATTTTCCTTACATTACGCATATACGTACTATTCCATGCTTCGTCTAATGTTGTGGTGTTAAAGTTTGCTGGTGCACCGTCCTCACGTTTTACAACGCCAACCTGACCTCCGCCAATTTTCTTATTTGAATCTGGATCCTGCACGGCACTTGCGTTTGAAGTACAGCAAGTTCTCATACTGCCATCCGGTCTGCTTGATAAATGTATCCACGGTAAAACACAAAAAGTATTTGATGGTAATACCGCGTTCGGTACTTTCTTACTCATATTAATACTACTTATCCGTTTTTTTGTCGTCGTATCTGTTATAAAAGTCATTGTTGCGTCTACCGTGAATGATAAGATGATACCTATCTTCATTACTATTATTCACTACACAATGCCGCCTACCGACGTCTAAATAAAATCCAACTCCGTTTGAAAAAGGCACTAAACCTTTATTTTCAAAAACCATTTCACAATCCTCTGGCTGATTTATTGCAAAATTAAGTGGACCCATTAATCTACCTTCGCCATCATTATGCGGAGCAATGTATCCACCTGCCTTTAATTTCATTATACGTACCCTTTTTAGGTATTCATACGGTAATGATTCAACAAAATTTTTAATATGAGGTGTCTGTTTAGATACTTCTGTCCAATGATAATTTGCATCTTCAAATGTTTTGAATCCATATGCATTGAAATCTTCAGTTTTATCTTCCGAGATTCCATGCAACGTCAAGCCTTGCCAACCATCGTGTGCATAGTCACCCTTTCTATGATCTACAAATCTATCTGCAAGTGCTACGCATTCGCAATACATATCATTTGTGTCTATATTGAAATCTATCTTAATATGACTAACTTCAGGATCTTTCCATTTTTCTTGCAATGTTTGTGCTTTCCACGGTAACCCGTAATTTTTATTATCTTTTATAAAGTTTAATATATCATTAATCATTTGCTACTCCTATTTTATTCTTCCAACAAAATTCTCCAAATTTTTCTTTCTCTTTNTGTAAAGCAATTCGATCAAACTTAGGATTATGCGTCCAAGAAAAAATATTGCTTATGTGTATAAAATTTGTTTTACCCAGATGTTTTTTAATGTNATCTTTTCCTTGTATTACATCTAGTGTTTCGTAAATCCTTTTTTGTTGTTTGAAATATAAAAAAGCAGTCACAAAGTTTTCTTCACCACCCCAACGTTGGCATTCAATATCCCAATTCAGTTTTAATTGCTTTTCAACAGATAGGGTAATAAGATTTGGCAACTTGTAATCAGATAACACTGCATTAATTTTTTCTTTCTCGTATTCGTAATATAATTCGCATATTGCTTCAAAGTTAATTTTTTCAAGATCGTCAATTCGCCTATGTAGTGCAACTGCATAAGGATTAAGATCATAAACAACAAGTTTCTTTGGTTGATATAAAATACTATATTTGTATCTTTTGAATCCAGATGCTAAAGTAAACACCGTGTCTACGTTATCAACTTTTCCAAACTTAAAATTTTTATTTGCTATTTTAGGATAAGGATCTGTGTTAAAAAAATATACTGGTAATTGTTTCATTACACGTATTGTGATCCAAAAGGATCAAACTCCTTTCCACATTTCATTGCACATACTTTAAGTTTTCCGTTTGAACAGCCTTTGGTTTCCCAACTATTTTCAATGAGGTCAAATATTCCTGTTTCAAATACCTTTTCAAGTCCTTTAGTTGCATCCAATGATTCTTTTCCGCCAACATGATCTATAAACTGCCAAATTTGTTCCACCTTTGGATCTTTTTGCCACCATTTATACATCCTACCCGCGGTCCAACAGCAGGGCAGTGCAAGTCCTTCTGCTGTAATAAACAAATTACCTTCATCCTTGACTTTGCAATTTATTGGTACTACGTCATAATATGAATCCATAGATCCATATTTTTCAATTAGTAAATCGTATTTGCTTAATTCTTTATTTTGATATTTGGCCTCTGGCTTTTTTAAAGTAGTAGTTTCTTGTCCTTTTCTATTNACTGCTTGATGTTGTTCTTTCTTTTCTGATTTAGCACTTATAAATCTCCCAGTTTTTTTTGATACAAACTTTTCGACACCCCATTGTTTCGCAACAAGTTTGGCCTGTTCAACTTGATGTTGATTGTGTTCAAAAATTAAAAAGTCCCATCTTGCCCTGCCACCTGCGCCTGTAAATGCTTTAATGGATCTTTCTACTTTTGCCCATTGAACATTTTGTCTATACAGATGATTCGTATCCTCGAGGCCGTCCACAGAAAAAGTTACATCTCCTTTTTGTTTAAAAACTTTAGCAATATCTTTCCACCAATCCTCTTCTCTTGCGCCACCGTTTGTATGCATATTCAACCAAATATTTGGATTATGTTCTCTAAAATACTCAAAAACTTCTAGTGTGTCTTTTGCTATTATTGGGTCACCCAAGTTTCCACACATATACAATTTAGAAAGTTGCCTGATAAATGCAGGCGTGAATATATTTTTACAATCATCTAAAGATAACTCATCTAAATTAATATGTGGATTCACTGCACCGCCATTCATATTACGATCGCACATCGGACAGGCCGCCTGGCAATTCTGTGTTATTTCTAAGTGTATACTTTTTATATCTTCAATTTTATACATATTTTGGTATCTTGATGTCTGGCAAACAATGGCACCAATTATTTTGGCATATTGCATTCTTAATTGGTTTGAATGTGTGCTTATACATATTTCCTAGGTTAATTTTTTGTGCTGTTGTACAGGTTGCACCAAACACATCACCAGATGGTACAATGTAAAATCTTTTGTTTCCTATCTCACAATTCATGCCTTTAAAACTATTTTTCTGTGTGGCGACTATTTCGTATATGTGATTAAAAGGTTTAGCCTCATCATTTATTATAAGATTACGAGGTATGGGCCACCTAGTTGTATCTATCCTTGTTTTAAAATATTTAGATAGTTCCTTTTTATCATTTTCATTGTAATCCAAAGTTTTTCCGTCTTCGTCAAATTGTTTTATTGATTTATATTTTACAAACAACGATAATTCACTACTTGCTAATTCAGTATAAAAATTACTACATTTTTCTTTATACTGAGGCTTATAAAGTATTTGAACTGATGTATCAATATTATTATGTAAAATTTTACACACTTCTAATAAATGATTAGCATCTGCAAACTCAGGATGAAAACTAATGTTTACNCGTAAGTTTTTAAATTTATTTTGNTTTGCAAAAGTTTCCCACCATTTTGTAGTCCTGCTTCCGTTAGTTAAAATTTCTATATACCAATTGTTAAAATTGCTACAAATTTGATTAACAAGTTCAGTAAAATATTTGTACAGAGTTGGTTCGCCGCCACTTATGGTTAATATTTTATCTTGGCCGGAAAAATGTTCTTCTAATTTTTTAAAATATTTAAATATTTCTGTGCTGGGAGTTTCAATATTAGAACCAGCATTAAGTTCAGGAATGCAATAAGAACATTTATAATTACAAATATTATTAATCAGCCAATCAATNACGACTGTGTTTGGAGCATCATTAGTAAGTTTAAACATTGATTAACTTTACATCCTTTCCAGGCCCAACCTTGCTTGGCAGATCACCGTATCGATCTATATAACTTTGAATGACTGCCTTATACCAATTAAGGCTGTTATGGTGTGCAAGTTTATTAAACTTTGACAAACCAACACTTGTAGAATCTATTGTCGCCAAGACTCTGGCACTTTCTTTTTGTAGTTCTCGCAATGTCATATTATCTAATGCCAATTCGCATAAACCTCACATATTGTCCACAATCTAATGATCCTTCATACAGCACTTGTTCCATTGGTGTTGTGTCTCCAAAACTTGCTAGACTGTCCGAACAGTTTACGTGCTCTTGAAGATCAAAATAATTGTTGGTTTGTAATATTAAAAGTTTACCTGCAGGAATTTTCCTATACCAATCACTAAAATTATTAATGTGCTCACAGGAAGTATTAATGATTGTGTCTGGTTTATCTGTAAGTTCTCTCACCTGTCCATCTGTTCTAGTAACGTTGTACGTAAATTCATTAAAATTTATATCATGTATGTCATACACAGCAGGTTTAAATTTCCAATCTTCTAACACCCATTTTTTATTAAATCTTTCAGCAATGTCTAACACAGTTTTATCTATATCAAAACTTCTAATTTTAGTAACTTTAATATTATTTTCGAATATTAATGTAGCCAATATAGCATACCAGCCGGCGCATAAAAAAACAGTGCCCAAATCTATTTTTAATTTTTTTAATTCATTTATTAACCAAAGTTTACTTTTAATTTGTCCTTGTGATAAAGAATCCTCTACAAAATCTTTATTCCCTTCAAGCATTCTTACTGCGTTTGTAATTTCTGTTGGATTGATATTGCCGATAAGTCTTTGCAAACTGTTCCTGTCGTCGTCAACAAATGCACGTCTAAGATCCTGTAACATTTCATTATTAGGATATAGCAATTCTAATCTATCTAAAAGTTCATGCGTTTTCATAAAATCTTTCTTCTAACCATTTAAAATCATTAATTTTCTTAAGTTGACTTACATCTTTTTTATTTGTTTCACCGAACAGTCTCCCTTGCTTTGCACCTTTAATTGCATATTCACCAAACGGAGAATCATAGCCAACACTGCACCATGTATTCAACCTTGATTCGGTCTCTGTATCTTTTTGTCTATCGATAATTTTAGATGATAACTTACAACATTCTCTAAACGCAGATTTCCAAGTTTCAAAAGGTGACGTGTTAAAGTTTGTTGTGTTACTTACTTCTGGCATTGCTCTAAATTTATTGCTTATACTTGTTGTCATGTCAGTTCTATTAGTATCCATGTTAATAGTTAACAGACGTGGAAATAATTTCACTCCGCCATATCCGTATACTAATCCATTCACAGGATTTTGGCACCTCCATACGTGGACAATATCTTCGTCCCAAGAATCTGCGACATACGACATATCGAAATCGTTAGTAAGCACTGCATCTCCGTCTACAATCCAAAACATATTTGTATTACACAATTTTGCGCCTACAATGTGTGCCTGGTGTATTCCTTGTACGCCGTCGACTCTTTTAGACATAGGAAATCTACTAGACAAGTTTTCCCAATTTTCTTCTTTGTTAGTTTCTTTGTAACTTATAAAAACACAATCATACATTGGCGTTTTCTCCGTAATGAATAACGTTGCTACCCTTAGGATACTTTCTCCATGGATCAAAAATAATTCCTTTTCCGTCCGATAATTCAACAGTATCACCTGGATGCGTAAGAACGTGTACATCTATTGGCTGGCCAAAACCATATGACACTACACCACCTAGTTGCCTAATGTAATGTTGAACTAATAATGAATATGATCCATCTGTCATTGTGGTACCTGGCTTGTATGAATCTGATGTAAAATGTATTACTTTACCATGCTTTAAAATTTCTGTTGCCATATTTTTTGCCTGCATCTCTCTCGCTTCAATTATAGCACTGAATATATCATAATTCAAGTTCAATCGCTTTGATAACCAACGTAATGCTATGTTATCTCGTGGATGACAACTGCCGCCGTCTCCCATACCTGCTGTCATATATTTTTGACTTATAATCCTATTTGTACTGGCACTTAGAGCATTGGTAACATTATCAACATTAATATTTCCATTTTTTACGGCAACATCTTGTATCATGTTTACCAAAGCAATTTTGGTGCTTATAAAGGTATTATAAAAAATTTTGATTGCCTCACACTCGTCCCAGGTACAATATTCTGTCCTTGGTTCATGTCCTAGAACATTTTTATAAAATTCTGTTAATATTAAAGCCTGTCTTGACTTTCCGCCCTTTTCAGTTCCTATCATTATCATTTCTGGATTCAAAAAGTCTTCCTTCACTGTGCCCATTGCAATTAGGTAAGGATTGTAAACAAAATTTGTTTTTGTGACAAGTGGGGCGAAATGCTTTCTAGTTGTTCCTGGTAACACTGTAGAAACTAATACAAGTAATTGTTTTTTATTCATAACATCATTACATTGTTTTAGAACTTCTATGACACTGCTGTAATCAAAGTCTTTAGGCTCTAAATGACTTACAGGTTTTTCTCCTCCATAATCATTGTCGTGTGGAGTTGGTGTTGCCACAAAAACTATCTCGGATCCTTTGACTGCATCTGCTAAATTATTCCTAATTTTTACAAACTTACTTTTCTTATCTACGATGTCGTACCCATTTACAGTGTTCCCACCTCTTTTTGCAATAGTTTCTGCACAAGGCATACCAAGTTTACCTAGTCCTATAAATGAAACTTTCATTTGAAAACTCCTTGTATGTGCTCGTGTAAATTCTTTTCTAGTTCTTTTCCTCTTTTCATTAGATGATTAAAGTTATGTTCAAACACGTGTTCATGTTCTTTGTACATTGCTTCCTTGCCCGCCGGCGTGAGACTCAACCACCTTTGCATATTTTGTATCGCTTTTTGTGTACGGAAGTAACCATTTTTAGTGTTATCATAATCTTCATTAAAGAAAGTATCATAAGTTTTATATCCCCATTTACGCAGTGATTCTAGTATCTTGTATTGTCCTACAATTATAAAAGGTTGCTTGTAAAACATGGGTTTAAAAGTTTTTTCACTTACGAATCTATCTACCAGGCCGTCCATTTCCGTGTGCGTTTCCATTCTTGTTTCTGTGACAATATGGATCCATGATTCAAGATATTTTGGTGCATCTGTGTCTTTGTTTGGATTTGCTCCTTCTAGTATTTTATGTCTATCTTGTTTTAAAATCATAGGCAATGCTTTTTCAACTTGTCGTGTGAATTTTTTGCTAATCGTATGAGGGAACGGATCGCATGATTTAAACACATCAAATGCTTTTGTGTAATGATTTTCTGCTGTTTCCGTACCATAGTAATCATCATTTAGTTTTGAATCTTTAGCGAGATGACTGATGTAACCTAAACGCCTCCATTCCCAGAGCAATGAGACTGTCAAAAATCTATGCCATGCAGGTCTACGATTAAGACAAATAAAATCTTTTATTTTTTTAATTTTCTTTGCTTTTCTGGCAATTTTAGGATAAAAAATTTCATGCCATTGTCTTTCCATCCTGTTAGCATAGAAATGATTAAAATTTTCATCACTGTAATCTTCTGCACTGGCAGTTGCATATATAAAATCATTGTATTCAAGATCTGGTATCTGTTTACTAAAATATTCGAATAAAATTTTGAATTCTTTTATGCCCCAATTTTCCATCCAACCTAGCACTAATATCTTACAGGTTTTTTTCTTAATTGCATCTACTATTTCTGGTGGGAAAACATACTTGTCTAAATTTTTCAAAATAAACGGGTGTCTTAATTCAAAAAACCATATAAAATTTTGATCGGGAATTGTGAGACTAGGTGTAAAATATTCCACAAACGGAAATTTTATTTCTTCATTTAATTCACGATACTCCTTGGGATATGTTTTCCATCCATCCCTTAAATAATTTTCAAGATTTTTAGTGTAGTAAATCATTTGTTGTTATATACTCCGTAATTAAATTTGCGAAATGATCTTGTCCTTCTTGTCCTATATGAAACATTTCGTTTACCTTAAACTTATCTTTAAGTATTTCGTAGTAACAAGTGTCTTTGGTAAAATCCCCATATAAATTTTTCTTATCCATTTTATCATACAGCCATTTAAATTCACCAAATTTTTTATACCTAGCATCTAGTGGAAATATTGTTGTTACGAACAAATGAGGAATATTATTATCTTGTAAAAAAGTTTGAATATAATTTACTTGTCGAAAAAATCTAAGTTGTATTTGGTGCCATGTGCCCCAGTCTGTCTGGAGTAAACTTTTATACATATCATGATGTTCTGTAAGTAAGTTTTCATCCTGGAATTTTTTGTCGTCGATTATTCCAGGCGTTAAAATTGCCCTTCCATATGGTTTTGAATTTTGATACGCCAGATGTTTTAAATATATTCTATCTGATCCTGTGAACCCAAGTAATACAAAAATATCTTTATCTTTATTATCAAGAACATAATTTATTGTATCCTCAATAATCCAGTCATTTGAACTGCCGGGTGAAGCACGATTTACGATTTCTCCTGCATTTAAATTTGTGGCTACTTTATTTGGCCAACTTTTATCGTATACTAAACCATGGCCTGTATCTCCAGGTAATTCTGCACCACTACAATGGCTACATCCTTGTATGAAAAAAGTTTTACTGTCCATATTTTGGTTTCCTTTTGTCTACATATACGTCTGTTGAACAATGGCATCTTTTAATCGAACATATCTCAGGTTGCTTTGGCCAAACAATGTCATCTTGTTTTTGCAGATAACCTACTATGTCTCCCTGTCTACAGTTTGCTTTCCTTATGCTTCCATTGTAATCTACAAATAAACTTTTCAATCCTATGTCGCAAGACCAACCTCTAAAATCATTTTTCCCTTTATTAACAAGTTCGTTTGCATCACCATATTCATCTATTGTACCATCTGAATAATAAAAATGGCCACCTATGTTGTTTTTTCTATAGATCGCTTCTTTGAATTCGCCATTAATTTTTGAATTTTTCTCGAACCATTCCAGTTGTTCTTTGTTGTAATCACATCCTGTAAAATCACCTTCATTCCAATCTAATATTTTTACCGGCTCTGTTGTCACATATTTTAATTCTTTACAAGTTTCGTACATATCAACTGCCTTGTCCCAATGTCTTGTATCCATCATTACTCTAACATAAGTTTTAGTGCTTCTTGCACATACCAAAACTTTTTTTAAAAATTCTTTGTCTTCGAAACTAGGATGATAACTTGAAGATATGTAAGTTAGATATGGTGATACTTCTTTCCAATATCTAATACTCTTTGCAAGATTAGTTGTGACTCCAACAGTGTGTCCTTTATCGTGGAACATTTTTACAAGTTCAGGAAAAAATGGACTTACCGACGGCTCACCGCCTGCGATAGAACAATGTATGCTTTTATGTTTTGCAAATAAGTTGTTAATAAATTTTTTGGCCTGATTCCAATCATAGTGATGATTTTTTCCGTTATGGAGACTAGGTGGACAATAACTGCATTTGTTTGTACAAATATTATTAATGACCCATGTTAAGTAAAATGCAGGTTTGGCCTGCTTAATTTCTATCATCTCTGACCTTTTATAGATACCTGGGTAAAATCTTCTCACATCTTCCATCTCTGGAATAGTTTTAAAAGTCCACTCGTCTCTTATTGTGTCTAATTGATTAGTCTTTTCTAGAAAAAGTCTCGCCTGTTTCACGTTGTGTGATCTATCTAGTTCTACAAATATTTGATCGAATCTAGGACCTATATCTGTATCCCATTTCTTATTATATTCGCTAACAAATTTCTTTAATTTTTCTTTTATTTGTGCTCTAAATTTATTACTTAAGATGTGCATATGGAAATGTGATGGCCATTCCAATAAATTTAAATAAAAGTTTGCATAACTTTGATAAGGGTGCTCACCAATAACACCAAGTTCAGTCAAATGATTAATAATTTCCGGCAATCTGAATACGTTCATTGCTCCTACTGTGATTGATGGTTCTATAGCAATATGTTTTTTTAAACCTGCAAGTGTTTTCAAATTTGCCTCTACACGTGACCATACTGTGCCTGAACGAATTACTTCGGCACGTGGTCCTATTTCATCGATACTGGGCCAAACATTTATTCTTGGTCCGTTGTGTGTATCCCATTTTTTCCAATAATCAATTACATTTTTACCCGCATAATCTAATTTAGAAATATTTGTATTGTAATCAATACGCACATCATATTTCTTATGAGCATCTAACATTTCAAGAACTTTCCAATGTTCTGGCATCATTAACGGTTCGCCGCCTGCAAAATAAATTCTTTTAACGTATTTTACTTGCTCTTCGAGAAAATCAAGTTTTGAAGGAAAGGTTGTTTCGTCAATGTTCAAAACTTTTTTTTCTGCGTGTTCAGTGATCCAACCCATTTTTTTTGCATCAGGCACCCAAGAAGAACTATATCTCGGGCCACATGATCTACATTTAAAATTACATAAGTTGCTAAATCTAAAATCCCAATAACGCAATTTCATGTCAGGCACTGCACCGTTTTTTTCAGTTATTTGCGGAATTGATTTTATTAAATCTTCGTTTTGTTTGTTGTGATGTGTCCGTCCGGACTGTCCTGTGGCGTCTTCTTGTTTGTAGCACTTTTTACAAATTTCGGGTTTTTCACCTTTCATCATTTGCAAACGTAAGTCACGTTGATTTTTACTATTCCAAATTTCTGGTAATGATTGTGTTTTTAGATCGCCCGAAAAGTAATCAAATGTTGATGTTAAACAACAAGGTATTACTTTGCCGCTAGGTTCGAATGCCAAATGCATCCATGGTATCGCACAAACAACTTTTTTATCCATTACTCTTTTGAGATAAAACTCTCAACTCCCCTGGAAGGATTTTTGTAAACTTTCTTAAAAAATGAACTTTGCTGGGGATCCAACGGTTTTGGCGATATAGGAATATCTAACTCTCCAATTAGGTCGTTACCCAACTTTATTATCTCTTCCTCAATGTTATTTAACGAAATTTTGCTTTCAATATCTCGCCACATCTCATTTAGATATTCAAAATCTCTTGTATGCACAATATCCCAATCAGTACACATTGTCATATAAGTGCCTTGCCTTGCGCCGTACACTGCCCATATGCCATTTTCAACATCTGCGCCGACCATTTGCCAAATATACATTCGATTTAAATTTTTCCAATGATTCTTTTTAAATTCTTCTATAGGTACTCTAGCACCTCTATCAAGACTCATTTTCACTCCCTCTCTGAAACCTGCTCTCCAGGCTTGCCCTGGTGTGTGATTGTTGTATACATCACTGTAAGTGTGGTTCATTTGTAGATATCTTATGTCCCAACAAAAATCTATTTGAGACGCAACGTCTTCTGGATCAGCGTTTTCGTGAGTCTTCATATTAAGAACATATTCTTTTGGCCAACATTTAAGTCCACCATTGCCGTATATCAATCCATTTACAACATTATATCCACACCAACTTATTACGCAATTTGCTAGATTAATATCATCATCAAACGGTACAGATACATCAATAAACTTTTCATTTATTATGTTATCTCCATCTACCGTTATAAATCTTTCTTTATCTGATCTTTCTGCACAGGCTTTGTGAGCGGCATCTGAGCCTTTTACACCGTGAACTCTTTTTACCCATGGAACTTTTTGATATATGTCATGATAATTTTTTTCTGCATTTGGCTCATCATAACTCAAATAAAAAATATCGCAATCCTTGACCTTAAAATTTTGCATTTACATCCTCACGTGTTGATAATTGTTATATACATTTTTACAATAAAGACTGCAATTTTTTCCAGCCATGCTTTCGATAACTAGTTCTTTTTTATTTTTCAAGAAATCAAAATCAACCCTTATTGATCCATAGTAAATATTTGGATTATTTTGTGCAGTTACAAAGATGTTCTGAAATAATCCCGGGGATTTCGTCACTTCAGTAATAAAGTCATCATTTGCAGTAATAATCCATTTATTATTTTTTTCGTCTTGTGTGAAAATTAGGTTACAATCCTTATTATTTTCCGGAATTTGATAATGATCGTTCGTTGCCACTATACTTTCACTGACCTGAACTTTTGCTTTTTCTTCTAGTGTATGTTTTTTATTTTTCCATACGACATGATAATCAATTGTGTTCTTTTCTAAATTAAGAAATTCAATAGCCTGACGTTCTGCGATTTGAATAAAATTGTCACCATGTTCTCTGCCTACGGAAAGTATCGTTCCAGTATCTTTGTCAAAAGTTAAAAAAAATTCTGCCATTAGTTTTGCTCCTCGTATATTTTCTCAAGCATATTAATATTATTTTCTGTTAACATTTGAGGTTCTACATAATGCACAATGCCGTGTTGTTTAAAATTAGCAACATATATGTCTCCTTTTTGATCTACGTAAGTGTTAAAGATATCACTACAAAGTTTTGGTGGATTTACAAAACCTTGTATCTTTGGTTTTAAATGAACAACAGGAATAGTGTCTTGATTATGAACGGCATAATCTTCGAGACCTAGAACCTTTAAAGCAATAGCAGATGTAACGTCCATGCTTGGCCATTGCTGTGTTCTTTTTGGCGTGTATCTTTTATAATAGTCTTTCCAATATTTTATTATTTCGTTTTGTAAGTTGAAAAACTGCCAATTTTCTTTTGTTTTTTTAAAATAATAAAATGCATTATACACATTTGGAAGTTTGTTTAGAACAAAAGTTTTACGATAAAAATTATTTGTAACTACTTTATTCCTATATGTAAATGCATTCGAAGTAAAATACAAATCAAATTTATTGAGAAATTTCCAATAATTTTCTAAATCAGTAGCCACAAGCATATCAACGTCCATAACAATGGTTTCATCGTAAGGAGATATGTCATAAAATTGAGTACGATTCTCTGGATGTAGCATTGTAAGTTTATCGTTGTGTTGAATTTTTATAATTTTATCAAAAACATCGTAGGACACATCTGCAGATGTGGCTAAAGCAATTTTTTCATTTGCGTTTTTAATTTTTATAGATAGTGCAAGTGCGTATGCTTGTTTTAGATAATCGCATTTTTCGTTGTTATTTGCGTACAACAATATTCCCCTTGACATTATTCTATCCCATCTAAATATTTTTCTAAACTTATCTTGTTCATTACGTGTAAACTTTCCCCAGGAAGAGTGGTAACTGTGTTTTTTTGTCTTTTTGGATCGACCAACAGCACTGTGAATTTGTTGTCTTTGAAGTCTAGCAACTGATCGCGGTCAAAACTGTAATACAGTTCTCCAGGCAACGGCTGAGGCCACTCTGCCTCCGACGAAAAACCATTCATGATATGAATCGCTATGCTAAATGCGAAGTCGTTCCTGAAGTTTGTTGGTTGAATATGATAAACATACCTGTAATAGGTCCAGTTGTCCTTGATGTGCTTTACGAGATTGAAAAATCTCCTTGTTCTTTCATTTTTTTTGAAGTAAAACACAGTTGCCCAGTACATTTCGATTGAAGGATCGCTTACGTTTGCGATTCTCCAGAACTTTGCCATACTGTTGATGTAGGTTCCACCCTTCCATATCTGCAGACTACAATCTATATTGAAACAATCTAGCAATTGAGCGTTGTTTATTATGTAATCTGTGTCCATGACTATTGTTTCTTCATAAGGTGTGAGGTCATAGACGCTTGATCTGTCACCATTGTACCATGAACCCTGCACCCTTTTGTTCCTGGCATCTCTGTATGTTTTGTTGTTGCGTGTTGATTGTTTTTCTACTGTTATAATTTTATCAAAGACTGCGTGATCTTCTATTGATACGTCATCAACAGTGCTTGACACCAAAGTGACAGGAAGTTTCAAATGCATGGTGATCTGTTTTGCACAGAACACTGCCTGGCGAACATAATTTATTAGTTCATTGTTGTGAGCGAATAGAACTACTCCACGTGATTTCATAACAACCCTTTTGCATCTCGTTCTTTTCTTGCTTTTTGCAGTTCTGTATGGTATTCATTCAAGGCTTTGAAGTACACGTCATTTATTGTTTCTGCAAAAGATTTTATGTTTTCTATCTCGATGGGATTGTCTGCGTCGTCTATGAGGATTGAACTTGTCTTTGCATAGTCAATATCTTTGTTGACCATGTTGTCTACAAAGTTAAGAAGTTCTCTGGTAATGGTGAACTTTCCACCATTGTGGTAATGTATTGTTGCAGTCTGGAATTTTTGCTTGAGCAGACGTTTTCTATCAGCAAATGCAACTGAAAAATCCGTAAATTCCAAGGCTTCGTTAAGTCTTGTATCCATAATAATATTATACTTATCTTACGGCCGTAGGTCAACAAAAATATGCTTTTGTTAACCCTGTTTATTAGAGATTATTGAAATCCGTCTGTAGTAGTAAATGTCGGACTTGCCAGTGTCACCGCACTTGCGTTAGTTGGTCTGAACTCTGCGATAGTGGCTGTTAAAGTACCACCAACGTTTTCGTCAACTGGACCACCTGTACCTGTTTGGTCACCTGCGTCATCATCGTTTACAGTGATGATGAATTCTAGTGTAGTAGTGTTGTTGTCTCTTGCTGTGATGTTAAAGTCGTTTTCTCCGTACACGCCTGATCCAACGTCATGTTGGAAAATTTGTTGGTGAGAACCTGTCATGTCGACATTACCAATTGAAGTTGTATCACCTGCACTACCAGTTCTTGTTGTTGCAGTTCTTCCGAACTTGATTGTTCCTGCCGCGGTAAACAAGTTTGTCCATGAAGTTCCTTTTGAACCTGAACCACCTGATAGAGATAAAGTAATTCTTACTTCACCACCTGCGTTGAAATAGTTTCTTTTAATATCTGCTGATGCAAATACTACTGTGAACGTTGCATTGATGGAATCCGGAGATCCTCCCCATGCACTTGTTCTCTGTATTGTAAGTTTGTCTGCGGCAGTGAAGTTTCCTGAACTGTTGTTCAATCTATTTGTTTCTGCCGTTGTTGCTTCAGTTTCAAATTGTATCCAACCTTTTTTAGATGTTGCATCGTTTTCTTTTACAATGTCACCTACTGATTGTGATGCTATGTTTGAAGTTGCTGATCCTGTTTGGTGCAATATACACTTGTTTATATCTGTGAATAGTGCTTGTAAATGCGTTGCCTGAACCTTGTCGCCCACTGATAATGGCACAGAAGTTACAGATTGGCCATAACCTTTATCTCCCGAACCAGTCCCCAGTACAGCGGCAATCTTGGTTTGCATTGCGTTGTATCTTGTTGCTGTTACTACTGACATATTAAATCCTCTTTTGTAAACATTAATGTTTTAACTATCGTATTTATTTATATCCTATACTTTTAACACACAATTAACCAATTTTTCTGCGTCAAAACCGTGACTGTCCAATGCTATTCCTACCATATGTGCACCATCTTCGGCAATTCTACTACCAATTCCTGCCGAATTTGTAACATAAATCACGTCTCCCTTATTAACTGGTCCGTTTACTCGTATAGGTACCTTACCTTTCAACCCTATAATCAATCCTTCGCCCTCTGCATTCATGAGATAGGCTGGATTTTCAGATACAACACCTATTGGTATACTATCTGCCTTTGTGGCTGTGACTTCTTGATCTCCACCTACACATACAATAGTGCCAGTGGGATATTCTTTATCCGATGAATATTTCTCTGCCAAGTCAGCGTAGTTGGCCTGTGTTGCAGTTCCATGAAATACATTGGCTCTAATATCAACCAATGATTTGTCATTGAGTGCATTTGCCGATCTAAACGCTGTCCAGGCACCGCCTGCATTACCAAAAGTTGTTGTTCCGTCGTCACCAAACGTTTCGTCAAATACCCAAAAAGCATCTTGCACTAGAGTTGAAGATGGACCTGCACCACCTGATGATGCCCCTCTGTTTACTTGTAGTCCTGCAAAATTAACCTGTCCTGACGGCAACAAACCAGATGTGGTACTGTTAAGAACCACAAGGTTATCTTCAACTATTAATGAACTAACAGATGTTGATACCGTTTCAGTTGCCGATAGTGTACCAGTAACAGTTAGGTTACCCGAGACCGTTAATGTACCTCCTGGTGGAGCAGAAGCATTTGTATTGACTGCTGTTGCTGTAAGTGTTCCTGCCATTGTATCACTTTCGTCTGCCCTTAAAAAATTTGCCGCTGGCACTAATGATCCACCAACTGTTAAATTATCTGAAGTGTTAGCAGTGCCAAAAAATTTGTTGTCTGAAATACTAGTGGATAGTGTGATACCTTTTTTGACTGTTGCAAAACCTGCCGCTATAAGATCAGCACCTGTAGTGCCTGCTGTTGATGTTGGAGTAAACTCTTCTGCTGACACAACATACACAACAGAATCTCCTGCGACACCTTTTAAAATTTGCTTTTCAACACCTAAAGTTGAAGTAATTGTTTCAGGAACCATGGCTGTAACACCTGAGCCTGCTACTGATGTAGGACCTATTAACGTAAAGGATGTTCCGTTGTGAACATATAACTGATTATTGACTGTGTCATACCATTGGTCACCTTGCACTGCGTTTGTAGGTGCAGTTGCACTGTTTGTTGTAGATCCAACTGGCTTCCATTTAGATCCTGTGTAAACATTTATTTGATTATTGGTTGCATCGTACCATAACTGTCCCCTAATTTTATTATCCGGTGATGTGGTGCTGGCAAAATTTTCTAAAAGAGAAATAAAGTTCTCATTCATTCTTTCACCAAAACCCGGATAACCTTTTCCGAATAATGAAAGATCAGTTGTGGCTGTATCTATGGTTCCATCTTTCAATGTCACCAAGGTTGTGCCTAAAGTGTTGTTAATGGTATATGCCATTTTTAATTACTTCCGTTGTCTCGCACTTGTACTAAAAAACTAACGTCACCTAGTAACTTGATTAATATCTCTGCCACTTCTGGATTCATTTTAGCATCAACTTTTGCTATCTCTTCTGCTGTTAAAACAGTCTCCGCGTTTGCGTTGATATAATCTGCGACTTCTTGTTTTGTTGCCATTTTTCCTATCCTTTAACGTATTTACTTCTTAATTAATGTCTGGATCATAGATTTCTAACCAATGACCAAATCTTTTCTCAACAAAAGGTTTTACTACTAATCCAACTGCAAAACAGAAACCTTCTCCCAAGAATCTTGTAAATTTACCTAAAATATCTCCTTTTTTACGATGGCCCATTTTGTATGCCAACTCGTTTGCTCTTGCCTGTGCTAGAGTTCTAATAACTGCTATAACTAATCTACCAAATTTTGTATTTTCCTTGTGTGCTTTGTCCATGTATGATACTAATGGCACTGCCCAGTACCAATAACCAATCTTTAGAGTTCTCGGCAAATATTTTACAGAAAACTCTGTATCAATTTTTAAGTCTTCAGCACTGAACATATCTTTATACATCAGCCAAGTGCAAATTACACGACCTCCGCCGCCGCCGCCACCAGATCCTGATGATCCTGATGATCCTGCTCCACCTGATGAATCCAATGCATCTGATGATCCTGCTCCACCGAATCCTGTTGACGTTTGTTGGAACCCTGAACCATCATGTCCTCCTATTGTGCCAAACATTGCTTTCCATGTGCTTACACCTGTTTTCACATACGCACCTGTTATCCTTTTCCAAACTCCATCGCTACTGCCATCATTAAATTTAAAATACATTTCTGTTATACTTTTCCAGGTGTTTGCGCCGGTTTTCACTTTTGCCTCGACA
>NZHE01000011.1 GCA_002691145.1 Rickettsiales bacterium | reverse complement strand
AGTATCACGGTGGCACTCACAAGATTGCTTTCTGTGTTGAAGATCTAGTTGTTGACAGTCTACTGGACGATGATCAAGCCTTCAATGTTGATCAGTATGCCAAGATATGGGCAACAGGTGATATCAAAACCACATACGAACGGAACTAATTAATTTTTAAAGTAAGTCTTTATAACTTCCAATTGATCGTGGTACTTTGCAATAATTTCTAATTCTTTTTCTATTGCCTCTAAGATATCAGGATGTTCTCCAACACCTGTAGCATTTTTCAGGTACACTTCAACGTTCATAGAATGTTTTTTGATATGCCCTTTGGCGTGTTCCTCAATTGCCTCGATCATATTCTCTCTGTTGTATTCTTTTATTACTGCCATGTAAAATCCTTTTCTAATATACTTTAATTATGACACATTGTAAAGATACTTCCATGAAATAGGAAATTTATCTTCACATCTAGTTGCGATTAATTCGCAAACATTTCTTGTTTCTTCCTGCGTATCTTTAGCACATCTTAGATTACACACCCTTGCGAACGCATAAAGGGTTCCAGACCAATACCATTCTGTCATCATGCTCTGTGGTAAAACCATTCTTGCCTGTTCAGGTGCTATACCTTTTCCTATCAAGGCNTTGTAGATAATGACACACTGTTTCATAGTCATGTCCAATCTGTGCTTTTCGTTGCTGTCTATCTCCACAGTGCCATCTGACCCCTGCTTTGAATTTTGTGGTCGGCCTCGCCATTGTTTAGGCTCATAGAGTTCCGGGGTGTAGTCAACGTATCTTCTGGACACCTCATTCCAGACCAGACCAACTTGATGTTTGACTAATTGCCTCGCAACAAAAATCGGAGCCTTAATCCTAAATTGCAGACTGGCATGGGCAAATGGTGACCAATGATTGTGGGTTGCTAAAAACTTAATCAATTTTTCATCTTTTTCTTTCAACAATCCCGGTGTTGGGCCTGCAGGAGTAATTGAATCCCATTCTGATTCTTTGGAATAAGACACACGTGCCGCGTTTACCACACTAAGGTCTGATCCCATTACGTCTATAAGTTCTACATTCATTGTTTTACAGCCTCTCTTAATTTTGCTTTAGGTATGTCTACCATTCTTTTATCGCATACATTTGTTATTATACACGAGTCACAGTCAGGTTGTCTACTGACACAGTGTTTTTTTGCATGAGTTATTAGCCACATATGTGCACCGTATTTGTATTTGGCAGGCGTGGTGTTGTTTACTGTGATACTTGCCTTGCCTTCATCTAAACTATCTGCCCAACCTAATCTCCATAAAAGTCTAAACACATGGGTATCAACTGCAATATGTGGTTCACCAAAAACAAATCGCATCACAATATCTGAACTCTTACGGCCTACTCCGGGCAATGACATAAGTTCTTTCTGTGTGTTAGGAACCTTACCATTAAATTTTTCTAATAACATTTTGCTCGTTGCAAGTATGTTTTTTGATTTTGCATTATGTAGACCAGCAGGTCTTATGGCCTCTATTACTTCTTCTCTACTCAACTTTATCATATCTTCAGGCGTGTCGGCCAAACTGAATAACTGATTACAGGCCATTGCGGTCCTTTTGTCTTGGCTTTGTGCAGACAGCATTACTCCAATGAGACTGGTATATGCCTTGCTGTAAATTTTCGCCTTAGGTTTTCTGTTAGAGTACTGTGGGTATCTTTGTTTTAGTTTTTCGTAGATGTGTTCTATCTCAAAGTTTGACTTCATTTTCCTTTAAAATACTTTTGCAACTTATCTTTTTCACCTGCGTGTTTCTCATAATCTGGCAACGGATCGACTTTCTTTGTAATTACTTCCCATTTTTGAGACCATTCTTTATTAAACTCCACCCACTTGGCTGTGTCGGGATTGGTGTCAGGCTCAATGGCATCAACAGGACATTCAGGTTCACACACACCACAATCTATACACTCGTCTGGGTTGATGACAAGCATATTCTCGCCTTCGTAGAAACAATCAACAGGACATACTTCAACGCAATCTGTGTGCTTACACATTATACATTTGTCGTTGACTATGTAAGTCATGTTACTTCAAATGCTCTACTAATTCTTGATAACCACCAATGTGCTTTTCGTCAACAAATATCTGAGGCACTGTCCTAGCACCAGGCACCGCTTCTTGTAATTGTTGAACAGTCCATGGTCCTTTGGCAATATTTCTTTCTTCATAATCAATTCCTTTTGAATCTAAAAGTTTTTTTGCCTGTTCACAATACGAACATCCTACATTGCTCCATACTATCGCTTTCATTCGTCATCTCTCCTGTCGTTACGTTTTTTTAATTCTTCTTCAATTAATTCTTTATTTTTGGCCATTCTCCAAAATAACATATCTAGAATTACTAGATTGAATAATAAGCCTAATGTAGTAAAANTTAAACCAAATAGATACTTGGGAATGAACCATAGACCCATGAACAATGTTAGAAGATAATTCTTAACATACTTTTGTGGTACTATCCAATTAATCCAACTATCACTTATCATCATTACTAGTTATTAGTTTTTCGTATAATTTTTTAATTTTAGGCACCTTATTTGTGCCAAGTCCATGCAGTATTGTTTTAAAATACCAACGATTCCACCAAGTTCCGTCTTCGTATTTTTTTGTGTAATCATGAAACCTTTGTATTATTTCAAAACAGTCATGGATATCTTTTTTATGTTCCACTTCTTTGATTTGATCTTGAGAAAGTTTAATTAAAATTGTGTTAAATCTTGCAGTAGCATAATCTAGTGTGCCCCAATACTTTTCAATAAATTCACTGCCGGGTGTTCTGTCCTGAACGTGCCTTACTACCGATTCCGTTTTCAAAACATAATCTTTTAAAGTCAAATTCATTGTACATTATTTTCTTTTTTGAATTTTAATCTGCAATGGAAATCCTTCGTTCCTAGCCATCATTGTGGCCTCAATGCCTTTTTGTTCTGCAACTTCAAACACAAAGGATCCAACTATACCTTTACCTTCGTTATGTATTTGTAAAGTCAATTTATTTGCCTCATCTATTGACTTATGGAAAATTTTTTGTAAAACTCTTATTACGAATTCCATTGGTGTTATATCGTCATTAATAAAAACGACATCATACATTCCTGGTTCTTCTACTTTTATTTTTTCTTTTGTTTCTGTTTTATAAATCGTATCTGACATTATCATACCCTTATTATAGCATATTTAAACTATTTGTCTATTGAATAAAGTAGGGCGATGTTGCCACCGCCCTATCTATTATTATTTGATTTCGATAGTTTTTGCTTTTTTGTGTTCTGGAATTATTCTCTCCATGCTCACTTTAAGCAAACCATCTTTCAGTTCCGCACCTTTTACCTCGACATCATTTGCGATGGTAAATGCCTTGCTGAAGAATCTTTTGCTGATTCCTCTGTGTAGTACTCCGTTGTCATATTTGTCAACGTCTTCTGCATCATCCTTGTTGGGTTTAGATTTTACTGTGAGTAAATTTTCTTTATACTCAACTACAATATCATCCTTACCAAAACCTGCGAGTGCAAGTTCTACGTCATAGGTATTCTCACCAGTCTTTACAATGTTGTATGGTGGGAAGTTGCCCATAGTTCCCCTGAAGAAACTGTCGTCCATCATATGTTCAAAGTGATCGAACATATCATCGAACCCTACGGTTATTGGTCTTAAGTTATTAAAAATAGATAGATTGTTTTTCATGTGCTTTCCTCCTAAGTTAGCGAGTTAATGTTATCGAAGATCCTATCTATAGCAATCTTCAACTGTATTTATTATAACATATATGTACTATATGTCAAATTGCGACCTTTTTTGGTAATTTATATTGGTAATTATTTTCTTCTTTTAGCACCCATCAAGCGATCATCTTCTCTTTGTGCTGTCATTCTACGTATTAATCTTAGACTTTTTTTNCGTTTTTCACGTGCTATCTCTGANGGCTTTCTATAATACTGCCTGTCCTTTAATTCTTCCATTAGTCCAGCATTTTTTATTTTTTTCTTAAGTTTCCTGAATGCTTTCATAATGTCATCACCCCTGACCTCCACGTATAATCCACCCTTTGGTCGATTTGGCGCCAGTCTCGGTTGATATTCTTCTGATCTATTTTGAATTTTGTTTTTTAAGTTTTTCATTTTCACCAAATATTAATTGTACATCGGCATTATCATTTATCACTTTTTCATCTATAACTATTTCTTTTACACCTTTTATCTTCATTTCTGTGCTGTCAAATTGGTATGGCAACAGTATTTGATCCAGGACGGATTTGAGTCCTCTGGCATTAGTGTTGAGTTCTTTGGCTTTCTGAGCAATGGCCAGTTGAGCGGGTTTTGTAATAGTAAGTTTAATTTTGTCCAATCCAAACATATATTGATATTGCTTCAATAAAGCATTTTTTGGTTTACTTAATATCTGTACCAGTTGTGGCTCGGACAATGCACTTATACTTGTGACGATGCTGAACCTTCCTGTGAACTCCGGGATTAATCCATATTTTATTAGATCATCAGGCATAACCTTGGCGAGATAATTTTTGTTGCCGCTTTCTTTGATTGTTGCACCAAACCCGATACCACTTTTATCTTTTCTTTTCATGGTTTTTTCAAGTTCTGTGAATGCTCCGCCCACAATGAAAAGTATATTTTTTGTATCAATTTCGATCATCTGTTGATCAGGATGTTTTCTTCCACCACCTGGCGGTATTCTGCACACAGTCCCTTCCACCATTTTTAATAATGCTTGTTGCACACCTTCTCCGGATACATCTCTAGTGATGGATGTGCTTTCAGACTTACGAGAAATTTTATCAATTTCGTCTATGAATATGATACCCTTCTCTGTATCTTTTTTGTCGTAGCCTGATGCGGTGTGTAATTTAACTAGAACATTTTCAACATCATCACCAACGTATCCTGCTTCGGTCAAGGTTGTNGCATCTGCGATTGCAAAAGGAACATTCAAATACTTGGCAATAGTTTTGGCAAGAAGTGTTTTTCCTGCTCCGGTAGGNCCTAATATTAAAACATTTGATTTTTCAATCTCAAAATCAGGAGGCGGAGCCATTATTCTTTTGTAATGGTTTGCCACTGCAACAGATAAAATTGTTTTTGCGTGATCTTGTCCTATAACGTATTGGTCTAAGAATTCTTTAATATCTACAGGATTTAAAAATTCGCCATCTAATAGAAATTTTTTATTTACTTTGAATTGATCTTCTGCTAGGATCTCGTTACATAGTTTAATACACTCGTTACAGATAGTCACTTTCTCTGCACCAACAATCATCTTGGATACATCGCGTCTTGACTTCTGGCAGAATGAACAAACTAAATTCTCTTCTGACATTATTATCTGTCTGCTTTAATTTTTGCTATTTTTGGCAGGAGTTCTGGAATGCCTGCTATCTTGTTCCTATTTAAAACTGAAAATGCTTGAGCATCATCGAAGTTACTATTAATAAAGAATGTCTTAGATAAAGTTAATATGTAACCTGCCCATACTCTTAATTGATTAGATGAATAATCCATATTCATGATAATGTGATCTGCTTGTCTACAAGCATTCAACAACCATGTGTAATCTCTTCCTTTTTGATTTGGTCTCCAATTTTCTAAATATTTTTCGTAGTTTGCATCAGACTCATTGCCAAACGGATCTAGGTTTGAAAAATTGTTATCATCCCATACGTATAAAGTTAAGTTTGACTTACTCATTTTTTTATTAATCTGATCGGCAAAACTATCTTTATCTCGTTTACTTAAATTNATTAAAACAAAACTTTTATCTTGATTAGTAAACCAAGATGGTGGTGTCACCAATGTAATTGTGCCTTTTTTCTCTGAAAGGTCTACTAATTTTTTTCCTAATGCAGGGGATTCTTTCTTCGCTTCTTTGTTTCCTACGATATCAGTTGACCCTACGTGTTTATCACCTTTTGCCATTATACCTCATCTTCCTTTTGGTCTTTCATTATATTAATAATAACATTTCTATCTGTTTCTGTCAAGTCGGTAATTTTTAATTCACCGTTCTCAATTTTAGTTATCAAGTTATCAATCCTTGCTTCAATTTTTTGTTGGTACTCGTTGTCACTTAACATTCTTTTTTTGTATGCTTCGATTTTACCAGGACTTATTGTGTGCTCAGGCATCAACTCTTCAAGATCTTGATCTGTCTCGTCTGTCTTATCGATTATCTTGTTTTCATCTTCAGTGGGTTTTGGTGTTGGTAATTCAATTTCATTTTTCTCAGGTTCTGGTAAATCAAGTTCTTTTATTTTGCTCCATTGTGTATCTTTACTCTGTTCTTCGTTTTGTACATACAGGTCCTTGTTCACAGGCACCCTAATCTTTTTTCCATTTTGTATAATAATTTGGGACTTCTGTCCTGGATTTATTTCTTCTTCTGTGCCTGCAAGGAGAGTATCTAATTCATCGTCTGTAATATCTCTGTCTTCTAGTTCGGGTGTGACTTGGAACTTTTCTGCTAGTTGTTCAACTGACATTTTTTCTATTCCCTTGTCAACTCCTATCACTGGTGCAGGCTCTGGTTCAGCAATTGGTGGACTAGGAAATTCACTCATTATAATTGCTATTGTCTTTCTAATTTCTGGTGGAATCGATTCTATAGTTTCGTCACCTTTAAGTATTCCGTCTATATGATCTTCAAAAAATTGCATTCTAGATTTTGTAATCGGTGGATGATTTTTAGCATCTTCTTCGGTTATTCCGCTGGCCATTATAAAAACATCTCTGTTAATTCTATCTCGTAGTTCTTTTTTTTCTACGTCCGACTGTTCTACTTTTTCCACAGTTGCCTCTTTTTGAATTGGTTTACTTTCTAATTTATCTGTTTTTGGCTCTGTGTTTTCTATTGGTTTTTGCATAGTTCTAATAACCATTGGTTTAGCATTTTTAGGCTTATTAACATCTGTCTCAGGTTCAATAACCGTGGTAAGATCAGGTTTTATTCTCTCTCCATCCTCCTGCTTTTCATTCTCAATAGGCTTTTCCATCTCTTTCTCAATTTTTTCCGAGATAGTTGTATCCTCTTTTTTAGGTTTAACAAACGTGCTTTCGACATCATACGCAACTTCATCTAGATTAAATCCATCCTTTATTTCATTGTCCTTTTTTTTTACTTGATCTTCTTCTTTTGCTTTGCGTGAAAATTCTTCTAACTTTTTTTCGTCTTCTTTTATTCTTCTTTCAAATTCTTTTTCTTTTTCTTCTTGCAGAAATTTTAAAGTTGTTTTATCATCATCTACCACAATTTCTAAAGGTTTTTCTTTTGGCTTCTGCACTTTTTGATTGAATATAGATAGTTTGTCATTCCACTCTTTTTCAATTTCCTTATGTTTTTCAGTAAGAGTCGGTGAAGACGAACTAGGCGGTGTAAGATCTTCAGGATCTGGCTTTTCCAAATCAACTAAATCCTCAGGTTGAGGTCCGGGTAATCGTCTGACCAAACTCATGTTGGCCGCTATCAAGAGCAATACTGCCAATGGATCAAATACAAATATGATTACTATGATGACCCATCGCACTGCCTCTTCTAGTAACTCTTGGTCGGCCTTTTCTGCATAAATGAATTCTGCAATATATTTGACAGGTCCAACCTCTGCTTCAAGTTTCCTAAATTCTTTTTCGTATACTGCCTTTTCTTCTCTTGCTTGATCCACAATCAGTGTCTCTGCTTCTACAAGTTTTTCAAGGTTGATAATTTTGCCTTCAATGTCTTCGGTTTTTGCATTTGCTTGATTCCTAAGATCACTTATTCTCTTTTCAATATCAGTTACCTGACTAGCATATTTCTCATCTATCTGTTTAAATTTACTGTTGAGCAGTCCTTGGATTTCTAGTATTTCTTTTTGTGCCGATGACGCCACCGCTAATTCATTGGCCTTAGCATCATTTATTGCATCATCCAATTTCCTTTTACTGAATGCGCCTTTGTANCTTTCATTTGCAACTGCTATATCAGAATCTTTCCGCTCTTTGGCCTGCTTGATTCTTTCTTTTTGTATTTCTATCTGCTTGTCAGCATCTTGCCTAGCATCATCTTTTTCTTGCTTGATCTTCTGGAACAACTTGTCAAGTTCTGCTTGTTCACGCATTACCAGGCTGTCCACTCTAACGTCTTCACCTTTAAGCAACCTGCCAAGATCCGTGTTCCATCTGTCTATCTTTGATTCGGATCTTTCAATTTTAGATTCTATCGACGTTATAGATGCCTTTTGATCTAAAGTCATTGATGTCTGTTCAACGTGTGCCTTAGATAAGAACCCAAAGATACCCATGGAAGTGATAAACATCAAAACAATCAAGGCAACTATCAAATAACTTTTCAGCCACCAGACAGCATTGTTCCAATTCCTATGCAACCAGACTGCCGTGACCAGTTTTCCAACTTCTAGAACCACACCCATTATGATGATTGGCACTACTGCCGCGGCAAAGATGGCCGCCAAACCNGCCACCGAGTAGTAAATTGCTACTGCGGATATAGATAGGGCAGAGATTAGAGTCAAGATTGCAATAAACATATGTGTATTTACTATAACAGAACTCGTATTGTCTTACGAGTGAAAACTTTGGTAATGATTAGTTGCCTGTGCTAGGTTTACTTGCGTCGATGGCCTCTTCGTTGCCACCTGATTCGTGTGATCTAAACTGGGCATCTTCTACCACTGCAATCGAATTTACAAGAGTAGTATTGTTAGTTGTTACAGGTGCCGCAGTCAATTTCAATAATTTGAATCCATCTGTTCTTGGGTTTGAAGCCGCTCCAGTTGGATCATGCACTTCGATATTTTCTGTGAAAGTTGATGAAAGTACTTCTGTGATCTGATCTTTGATGTAACCTTCTGCACTTGTTGTATAAGTGGAACCATCTGGATTTGTACCTGATGCTAATAAGAATTGAGCATTCTCAACAACCAAAGTGAAAGCCAAAGATGTTAGTTGGGTTGATCCATTTGAGTCACCGCCAATTGTAATATTTCTTAAATCTACGTTAGTTTTTTCCTGCAATGCCAATACCATTTTTTTGAATCTAATGTTACCTCTTGATAACATAGTTGAAATTGCTAATGATGATGGATGTGTGCCAAGTGTTCCATAATCGCCTGCTACTTTTGGAGTAACGCCTCCGCCTGTGTTGTCACCAGTTGTAGATGAATAGCCACTTTGTGTAATAGTGACTCTATACATTCTTGATCTTTCACCAGTGTCTGGAGATAAACCGTATTTTTTTGCTTCTTGGTTTGGCGTTGTCATTTTTGTTCCTAACTGTATTTATTTATGAAATTATTTAGTTTACGAATCTCCAATACCTGCCCATTTCTTTACAAGCGGCATTAGTCTTGTGTCTTAAAGCACCATTTAATTGTATAAAAGTTTGGTAAACTCTGCAATATCCTCCTGATTGAGGGTATGAGTGTATTACTCTAACCTTGCCGGATGCTTTACGTTCCTTAGAATACCAAGCAACAACCTCACCATTTTTAGTGTTATCTAATGCATGATATACACTAGATCTATGTTGTAGTTTTTCATTCTTATTAAGGCTAAAACGTAGATATTGTGCGTTATTCCAAAGAAACCCAGGTATGGCATTCAACATGGTCTCGTCCATATTCAAAGGAGCCTTTTTTATATCTATAAAAGTGCCTGATGTATCACTCAACTCACCTTTCATACTGCCTGTCGAACAAGCATTCAATAATAGAACACTACTCAACAGAATGATAGCCTGGTACAATCTCATAAGTTCCATCCAATCTTTGACAAGCAATTGATCTTTCTTTGATAGTAGTATTTTTGTAAGGCATATCCCAAGTGAATATTTGACAATTAGATGCTATGCCCATACCATGAAGGAAGTCTTTAACACCATCCTCACAATGAACTTTCTCTTCTGTGCGTTCATCTATTACTTTGCCTTGGTTATCAATTGTTTTAATTGTTGTTGTCTCTATGTTGCAGTATTGATCATTCCAAGGTCCACCAGCATGACTTTTGCCAATGTACGTCAGTATGATTACCAACGTCAGTACCACTAGGGCAATAATTTTGACAAGAAATTTCGTGTCCATTGCCCTAGTTCTTTAATACTTCGTCAGCCGCATTATTGATTGCTTTGGTATCAATTTTTACCGCAATCTTTTTCTTATTGATATCTGCTACGATCTTATCAATTTCTTTCTTAGAAATTTCTAACATCACATAGACTCTATAAGATTTATGTTGTGTGACATAGATTTCTTGTTTAGTCACTTCGTAATGTCTTACCAAAGTGTCTTCAATCATGTTCACAATCGTATCCTGAGAACCTGCCGTCACCGTCAAGTTTTCATTTGTACCTGCTTCGTTTTTATTAATGGTAGTCCTGTTGTTCATCTCACCATTAATCCTATCAGCAAGTTTTGCCTTAGCCAGCATTATGGCTTTCTTAACAGCCAACTCCATATCTGGAGATACTGCCGTTGCCGCCTCCTGGTATTTTCTAAACGTCTCGTGGTCGTAGTCTACATACCATTTAGGGGCCTTGTTCACGTAACCATTCTTAGCCATGTCAGGCTTGATCTTGTACGTAGAACAGTTTGTTAATGCGATACAGGCCACAACGACAAGCACCGCTTTGATGATTTTATCCATCATCGTCCTCCTATTTTTGTAATTTGTCAACCATCTCTGACAGTGATGCAAAAACATTTGAAACAACATCGAACACACCATCAACATTTACATCGTTGCTGAATTGTGCCCAACCGTCTCCAATCATTGGATACACTGCTAGGAAGATTGCAAATAATATTACTAACCTAATCATAGTATTATAATAGCATATTTTCCAAATACGTCAACCAAGTTGATCTTTACAAAACCATTGATTTTATTGAGGTTTTTTACCATTACCAAAAAAAGTTTTGGAAAAAGGTTATTTTTTGGTATATTTTTTAAGAATCCAACTACTGCTATTCATTTTGTTGGTTCCACCAACACCAAACTTAAATTGAACATTTCGGTGTTCTTTGTACAATTTTTGTTCAGGGATATTTTTTGATGTACGATCACCACCATTTGCAAAAATTATTGTGTCTTCTTCTTCAGTCAATGCCAATGCACTTTGTATGGCGTAATTTGCCGTTCCGTCATCATCATCAAAAGAGAAAACATTATCTACCATTTCAAGATGTTTAATAATGGTAAATCTTTCATTCATTGGCATGAATGCTTTGCCTTTTTTCTTTACCAACCAGTCATCAGAATTTAATCCAACCCATAACTCATCACCAAGTTTTTTTGCTGATTTAAAATATTCTATGTGTCCCGAATGTAAGGGATCAAAACCACCGGTTACTAATACTATCTTCATATTAATTTTTTCTCTATAACAAATTTATGTAATAGGTCCCCCCACGCATGATGTCCTGTCTGGCTTGGATGTCCATCATTTGCAGACTTGGTCCACCCATTCATTGCACAAAATTCAAAATGACTTTGAACGTAGTCCTTATTAGAAACTTCTACCTTATGATCTTGATTAGATCTGTTGTCTTGTTGCATTTTAATATTTTCTTTTACAAATTCACTGCTGTCAAAATTAAAAAAATGTTCTTTATCTATTGCGTCATACCATAATTTTAGATCAGGTCTAGTCACATGGTTAATCATCTCAATAGGAGTGTCATTTGTCAAAGCATGATACATCACATATTTGATACCGTGCAGTTTAAAAAAGTTCTGTAATGTTAGAATATGTTGATACAATCTCACTGCACCATTTAAATCGTGATCAATTTCTTTGTCTTTCAAAATCCATTCGTGTTGCCAAACAGACCAAGTCATCCATTGATATGAAAATTTAAGTAGTTCTCCCTTGATACCACCATCTTTTTCTTTTGGAGTCACGTATTTTGATACAAAGTCCCAACGATGTGTGCTACTCCAACCAATACTAACAAAAGTGTCTTTTACTCTTTCGGGATTTTTCAAGAACCAATTTATTGTACTATTGACTATTCTGTCATTGCCTCTTCCGCCTTTGGCCAAATTTATCGTAGGTTCCAGACCTAATCTGTGACCAAGTTGTTGATGACAACTTCTAAATGTTTTTTTGGTGCTAAAACTACACCCATTGGCTAAATGATTCATGATGTTATGTAGGTATTTATTGAGTTTTCTTCCAGGCCCAATAACCTTTAAGCCAGTCTTTGTGTGATGTGTCTTTGTTTTTAATGCTACTCAAACCCTTGTTTGGAACTTCGGGTGTTTTTTTTAAAATTTTTATCAGTTTACCTTTTGATATCTTGGTCCTCATCTTCTTTTGCTTCTCTTCAAAAGATACTCTGCGACCTTATAAATTCTATGAAGATTAAAAACATTGCCTTTCCAATGCTTTTTCATTAGCGGCTCCGCCATTCTCCTGATTGCTTTATTGCTTTTAGACATTTTGACGCCTTGTTCAAACACCGCACCGCCGGATGTCTTTGCTTCTATTTCAAATTGATCTAGACCAGGCTTCTTCATCTTCGCATTTTAGCGATATCTTTTGCATCTTGGTCATCGAATACAGGCACCTGATTGCTTTTGTGCATGGTTGCAATACCAAGTAATTTTCTTTCACCGGAATATACCATCGCTTCTTTTTTGGTTGCGGCCACTCCTGTTATGTTATTACTCGAAGGAATATTTGTTGTCTGTCTTTGAAAGACAACATCTCTACCAAAAGGATCGGGGATCGCCCTAGGCTTTCTCCTTGATTTGTATTCTCCTCTGCAATAATTAATATAATCTTTGAGATCCATCTGATGATCTTTGAGGCCTAGGCCACGCAAAAACTTATTGTGTTCACGCATCTGTTTCTCATACTTCTTTAACTGCGTATCTGTCAGTGGTCTTCTTCTACGCCTTACTGTTCTCAACATTGTAAGACCTTGTGCTAAATGCATCGTCATAATATTATTATACCCTTAAGGAAGTTTATTGTCAACTATTGTTTGATAAATGATAGCGGAGTATTTTTCGTTTGTGCTCCAAGCGGAAATACCATCTAACATAATCCTGTAATCTTTTTCCGCATTTCTTGCCTTTCTAAATTCTTCATATGCAGGGTGATTGTTTAATATTCTTATCACTTCAACAACCGAACTGCACTTGCTTGGAAACTTTTTAACTCCAAATTTTGCATTTGGTATTCCTCTTGGTTTCATTTGCGGAACGTTATCATCCCATGTCCTAATACCAAAAAGGTTGTTACCTTCATTTGCAAATCTACTTGTACCGTTTGCTGACTCTACCATTGCCATGGCAACCAATATCGAACTAGGTACCCTTTTCTCTTTCTCCAATGAAAAGTTTGCGTAATCAATGCATTTATACATCGTCTTTATGAACGTTTGTTTATCGTTGTACACAAACGCGGGTTCTGTGAAACCTATATTTTGTAGTTTCTTAAGATAATCTTCTTCGAACGCAACAAGTTTTTCTTCATATGCTATCTCGTATCTCTTTTCAATTTTTTCTAATATCCAAAAGTTTGGCTTGAAAGTTCCGAATACAAATATTCCTGCACCAACCAATATAGAAATGATAGTATAGGATAGATATTTTTTTATGTTATCTAAAGTTTTCTTCTGCATAATTTAGTGATGGTGGGCCTGCCTCAACATTAATATGGCCTTACGAACCCACCATCTGTATAGTTAGATTGCAACTTTTTCTTGTGCAGTTGCCTCAGTAGAAGAAGTTTCTTCGATAGAAGTTTTATAGTTTTCTTCTGCTTTAGACATTGCATTGTTCCAATCTGCTTTAGACAAGCCAGTAAATCTTGTGATGATACCATCAGATAAGATCTTGAAAGATCCTGCAAGTTTATGCTGGACACCGTCCGGAGCAAATTTATGAACAACTCCTGTTGCCATTCCATCTGGATTCTCTCTGCCCATAATGAACATATAGTTTCCAGATCTACCTTTCCATTTGTTATCAGTTGATGTATCAGACTGACATCTTGATTTGATCTGATCTAATACTAACTGAGCCTTTTGTGAACATTTATACATAATTGTTCTCCTCCTAATTACCTTTATTATAACATCTATTGGAAATACGTCAACCTGGTAAATTACCGCTATTTTCTTGACTTTCTTGCTCTTCGGATTCTTTTTTCGTGATTAAATTGCTAGGTTTTTCTATCGGCATACCTGATCTATCAAACCATCTGCCGTCGGCAGTTTCGTGGACAAAAGATCGAAACTTGACTCCGTCTTTGCCTTTGACACTGATTGCTTTTTTGCTAATTGCTCCGTGGTATTCAGAACCATCTTTGTTGATCAGACGCATCTTATTTGATAATCCTTGATAAATCCTATCTATGTAGATTGGATTACCTTTTTCATCTTCTCCGTACTGATTTGAAATTGGAACTTGCATAACTTAATTGGTGGCAAATACTCTCGCGGGTTATGCCGCTCTCAAATGCATAAAAACCTAAACGGTTAAAAGTTGATTGAAAAATGAGAGTATTGCTACCAACTTACCTAATTATAACATAAAGCAATTTAATGTCAACCTATGCTTTTTTCATAAGTTTTACCAATCTACAACTGAATAATTTCTTTCTGCCTTTGCTGGTAACAATTTCAGGTTGCCCTTTATTGTCAAATTCTATACTTTTTACTTCTGCTCTAACGTTCCTAAAACGTCCTACTTCCACCATGTCACCTGCTTTAATTTGAAATGTCCACTTAATCATTGGCTTTCCTTTCTTTCTGCCAGTCATAGGCGTCCTGCCATCTTTGTTCAATAGTTTTTTTTGGACCTTTGTATTCTATTGAATAGTTGTTTTCACCACGTCCTAGAACTTCAACACCTTTCCAAAACATGGCGGCCACAACCAACATCATGATACCTACTATCCACTTGCTCATTAAACTATTCCTGCGTGATCCATCACTAATACTAAACCTAATAGGATGATCAAAGTCATCCAGATTGTTGGCAAGTTGTCAAGTATCAACCACTTGATTTTATTCATGCTCTCCTCCTGGGTCTGATTTGTCAAAATAAACTTTGTATGGATTGCCTTTCTTATCTCTACCTATCATAAAACTTCTAGTCCTACCGACACTATGATATGTTCCAAACTTGTAATCTTGTTGTTGTTTACTCGCGTTATGAAATTGTTTGAAGGTATAATAGATAGCAAAAATAATTGCCAGGTGTCCAATAACAAGTCCTGCCCAACCATAAACCATTGCGTTCATGCTTGTAAAGATGTAGATGCTGAAAACCGTTGACCAAACAAAACTTAACACCACAAGTATTTGTAGTCTTACTGTCTTAGGCAGTGCCCTTAAATCATTACGGCTATCGTCAAAAAGAACCGTAGCAGTATCAATCATCCAATCTTTCATTTTTGTGATCTCCTATTTTATATTCAAAGTTTTGTGTATCTTCACTGACCTTGATTTGTTTTGCACCATTTTTAATGTGGAAATGGGTCGCCATGGGTGTTAGTGGTGACAGGGTAACCAGTCTTTCAACTTTATTTGTCTTCGCCCATTCACCCAACTTGTTAATTATTTCTCTACCGGCACCTCTTTTTCTAGACCAAACTGTATAGGCTACACCAATCTTTCCGTCTTTTACTCTAGACATATAATCTAATTCTCTGACAGTGTAAGGTACCTCAGGACAAAATGCCACGCACACAATGGCCTCTATTTCATTTTCATATTTCAAACCAAAAATCTTTCTACCGTTTGTAATTCTAAATCCTAAAGTAAGTTCAGGTCTCACAGGATCTTCAGATACGTCTATATTGTCAAGTTCGACAAGTTCAGTGCCTTTGACCCATTTAAAAAAGTCATTGACTCTATCTTTAAACTTTTTCATTACAGTTTCTCTCCTATCTCAAAACCTCTGAATCGTAAGAATCTAGGAAACCTTAGGCTCCATTCGTCTTTGCTGTCTTGATTCTGTGTGATTTGATCTGCCCTAACTTCTACAATCTGTCCTATCAACTTGTCTTTTGCCTTCCAAAATGTTTCCCTGTCTGTGTCTGTCAATCCAGATCCAACGTTGGTCTTTATAAACTTGCCGTCATCTTTACCTTCTACTATAAGAGCACCTAGTTTACCTACATTACGTCCTGTACCTTCTTCTACATCTTTCACAGTAAGTGAAACTTCTATAAATGGTTTCACCTTTAGCCAAAGACTAGATCTCTTACATTCATATATGCCATTGACAGGCTTAACCATAATGCCTTCATATCCTTTATCAATACAAAGTTTGTTGTAGTCGGCGAATTGCTTTTGTCCATCTTCCTCACTTAGATTAATTTTGACATTTTCTACAAGTCTAATATTTGATCCAAACTGATAGTTGTCTAATATCTTTTTCCTATCTATCA
Organism: Rickettsiales bacterium; assembly: GCA_002691145.1. GTDB lineage: Bacteria > Pseudomonadota > Alphaproteobacteria > Methylaequorales > Methylaequoraceae. The sequence goes on along the minus strand of NZHE01000011.1, from coordinate 30,222 downwards.
GTGTGGTAGAACAAGCACCTTCTTTAAAATCCTCCAAAGGTAGACAGTCAAACACATTCAATATAGCGTCGTCAGTCTTGGCTCCTCCCTTTCTGTGTATCTCTCTCATCAATGTCTGGAAGTCATCACTCATTACTTCACCATCGAACACCATTGACTCTGGCATTTGATCTAGCATCTCATCAAATTGTTGTAATATCTTAGGAAAGTTTGAAAGTTCCTTGCCGTTTCTCGAAAACAACTTTACTTCATCCTTGTCAACGTCACAGATGACAACAACTCTCACACCGTCAAGTTTTGGTTCAACTAATACTTCGCCGGTCATCTTCTTCTCGTGTTTCTTGCTGTCGTCGGCCAACATACATTCAAACACAGGCACTTTAATTTTGCTATGCTTGTTAATTGTTTTATGAGTGACACCACATCTTAGATCCTTGATCAATATCCTACGATACCAGTCGTTCCACTGTTCAACTTTAGCAGTCTCACACAAATGATCAACGGTCTTTCTCATATCATTACCAGTAAGTTCTCTTTTTTCTAATTTGTCTACCACGTAGGCAAATCGTTCCCAACTTAATCCTGGCCCATCTTTTGTGGCTTTCGGAACTTGCTTGAGTCCAAAGGTTCGAAAACCATCTAAGGCCATACCAACACCATTGAAGAATTCTATGTTGTCAGCATCGCTCTCTCTACGAATAATTGCTTCTTTTTTAAGACGACTGTTGTCTGTTTCTAACTCTTGTATAATCTTATGCATAACACTCACATTTTAACGTTTTACTGCAAAAAGTCAACCTCGCCGAATATGACGAAATCCGACGAGATTAGTTTATAGACATTTACATTTATGTCTTCTATTGTTACATTTTAGCACAGATCAACTTTCTGTCAACCAAAAACAACCACTTTTTATATTGACTTTTAGGCAAAACACTATATATTTTAGTAAAGGAAGAATATGAGAAAGCAACTTATAAGTGCAATCTCTGGGTTACTATTTCTAACTTCTAATATCGCCGCGGCTGATGAGCCAAAAGTTGAGTACGGCGTTGAAGAAATAATCAAGCAGTATGTTCCGCAAATAAACTTACCGGTACCGGAACAATTGAAAGTGAAAGATTTTAAAGAACTTCATTGGGAATCTAACAAATTTAATTATAATTGGTATACAGATATATGGGATCCTGATTCGCTAATCATGAACTTCAGTCATGACAATGGTGGTCTAAGTCAATTTAATTACGACGATGGCTGGAGTTATCAATATAGTTTTAAATGGCGAGGCCATTTGTTTAACAAACCAAAGGATTAACCTTTTTTTCTTTCCTCGATCTCGTTTAAGGTTTTTAATTTTTCTTCTTTGGTCATTACCCACCAATCCTGTAGTTCTTTTGGTGTTCTATAACAACCAATACAAAAACTTTCTGTATCGTCGTACATACATACACTAATGCAGGGTGAAGGTATTGTATCATCTGTTTTAGGATGACTGTCTTTTAATTTGTCTTTATCTTCGAACAAGTCTCTTGCCATTAGCCTACTGAGCCTTCCATGGACACCTCTAACAATTTATTGGCTTCCATTGCAAATTCCATTGGCAGTTTTTGGAATACTTCTTTGCAAAAACCTGATACAATCATATTGGTCGCATCATTTTCATTTAGTCCTCTTTGTTTACAATAGAATAATTGTTCGTCACTTACTTTTGATGTTGTTGCTTCGTGATTAATACTGCTAGATTTATTTTTATTTTCTATATATGGAACAGTTATTGCTCCGCAACCACTTCCCATCATGAGCGAATCACAAGCAGTGTGATTTACTGCACCTGAGGCCTTTGGCATGATGTTTACCAAACCTCTGTATGTGTTTTTTGATTTTCCTGCTGATATACCTTTTGATATGATAGTTGACTTTGTGTTCTTGCCTAGATGTATCATCTTTGTTCCGGTGTCTGCTTGTTGTCTACCGTTGGTCAATGCAACAGAATAAAATTCTCCAATTGAACTATCTCCTTTTAAGATACAACTTGGGTACTTCCATGTCAATCTACTGCCAGTTTCAAATTGTGTCCAAGTTATTTTTGATTTGTAGCCTTTACACAAACCTCTTTTAGTAACAAAATTATAGATGCCGCCTTTTCCTGTTACAGGATCGCCCGGATACCAATTTTGTATTGTTGAATATTTTATCTCTGCATTGTCCATTGCAACCAATTCAACATTGGCCGCGTGTAATTGATTTTCATCTCTCATCGGTGCAGTGCAACCTTCTAGGTAACTGACATAACTTCCTTCTTCTGCTACAATCAAAGTCCTTTCAAATTGTCCTGTGTTCGTAGCATTTATTCTAAAATATGTAGAAAGTTCCATAGGACACCTTACTCCCTTAGGAATATAAACAAATGATCCATCTGTGAAAACGGCAGAATTTAATGTTGCAAAGTAATTGTCCGATAATGGAATCACGGAACCTAGATATTTCTTAACTAATTCAGGATGGTCCTTGACCGCATCTGAGAACGAACAAAATATGATTCCTAACTTACCTAATTCTTCTTTGTAAGTTGTTGCAACTGATACAGAGTCGAAGACTGCATCAACGGCCACTCCGGCCAATGCCGCTCTCTCTTGTGTGGGTATCCCAAGTTTATCAAATGTTTTAAGTACTTCAGGATCAACTTCGTCCATGGATTTAAGTTTAGGCTTTGGGGCACTATAATATGAGATAGATTGATAGTCAATCGGATCAATTTCTAAAGTACTCCAATCCGGTTGTTTAAGAACTTTCCATCTTCTGTATGCTTTTAATCTATATTGTAAAAGCCAATCAGGCTCATTCTTCATTTTTGAAATTTTTGCCACAACATCTTCATTCAGTCCAGGAGGCAAAGTATTTGATTCCACATTTGTCGTGAAGCCTGCTTTGTAGTCTGAATCAAAACGTTCTTTTACAATTTGTTCATCTTTTTTGTTTTGTATCGGCATACTATTAATTATCTAATTTAACACCTATCATTTTAAAGTGATCGTGTAGTGTGTAGGATTCAAAGTCAATAGCATTACCTCTAGCATCTTTTATTGTTCTTTTGTATCCTGCTAGTGCATAACGTTTGAAAGGGTACTGCCACGTTGCACCTGTTTGCCAATCGCCCTCTAAAATATGCTTATCAGCATCGTCAATTAAACATAAAGGCATTTGCAATACTAGATTCACTGGTAATTTATCATGCAGGTAAGCATTAATAATTTTATTCTGCGGTATTACGTGTTCTAAATGTTGTTTGTTAATATCACTTGCTCTGTAATGGGCACCATTTGGTGCTAATTGCTTTTGCATCATCCTAATGTATAAAACCAACGATGATTTAATTTGCTTTTTAATATTGTCAGACCATTTAGGATCGAATAGATCACTTTTTAATCTATCAATATATTGTGATATTTCTTTTACGTCTGGACGTGACTTTGTTTTGAAACTTATATCAGCCAACGCAGTATCTTCTAACAATTTAAAATTCAAGGACTTGTTCTCCGTATCTAAACCAAATTATATCTTTTTCTTCAATGTATTCTAATATCTGTTGTAGAGTAAAAGTATTTTCTTGTCTTCCTGTTTCTCTTTTGTCATATTCCTCTATTACTCTATCAAACAAAGGATGTAGTTTTTTAATGTGATCTGGTCCTATCCAAAAATTAGCAACTGGTATGGCCCCAACTCGTCTCCATAGACCGCAACCTAATGCTTGATAGTTGTAAATTTTTTTTTGATCTTTTTTCTTACTCATATCAAACATGATTGGTTTCCAATCACTTATTGTAGGATCAGTTTTTTTTGTCCAAAAGCCACTTTTAAATTCTATAAAATCAATGTCATCTGTGTTTGCATCAGATCCATGACTTCCCAATGATCTTTGTAGTGAAGGGAATATCTTTTGTAACACTTCTCTATGCATGATTTCTCTGTATCCATAATTGTATAGTGGACTCTGACCTGTATCTTTCCTAACCTCTTCAGATAGTAAAAGGATTTGATCTATTTTGTCTTTATTTGACATACTTGTTAAAGGCCGTTTGTGCTTCTGAGTCTGGAGCAATATCTCCTTCTTCCAATTTAAGTGTAACATTAGGCATATAACTTGGCTCATAGGTTCCGTCTTCTATTAGGTAAACCTCTCGAAGTAAATGAGCCATTGCCACTGGTGCGTCCCAACCAACACCGTTTGCGTGTTGCCATTGTTTCTTTGTAGCACTATGAATCAGCACACCAGAAGCACCGCAACCTTTCTTCAATGCTTCTAACATTTTTATCATCCAATCAACAGGCAGTCTCTTCAATCTTTTTGCCTCTGCACCCATTTGATATTGTTTCATCAATCCTATGAAAAGTCCTTGATTGATCTCTCCACCATCTTCATCACCATAGGTATTTTTTATTGATTGTAATGCGTCAAGCAGACCATATTCACCTGCCATCTTAAAACCTTTGTATGCGTAATCAAAATGTGAGAAGTAGTGTTTGTTAGGTCCACACTTTCCTGGACTCTTTCTCACACGTTTTGGTTCGAGATCAATTTCACACTTGTCAAATATTTCTTGCACCTTATGGGCAGTCACTACCCTTTCAGTTTCTGTTTCACCCATCTTGTATCTATGCAACAAACATCTGTGTATTTCTTCTGTGCCTGCTCTTAATATACCTGAATCGTTTACTATTTCAAATGCTTCTGCATCAAAGGCCGGTTCATCTGTTTCAACTATTGTAACAGGTATCTTGTCATACCCTAGTAATGCAAGTGATACTGCTCTGTGTTGTCCGTCGAATATGTACAAAGTTTTACTATCTGATCTTCTCACGGCTGATACAGGACAACACACTCTTGGATCAAACTTTTTCATTATGTTCATCACGTGTCCTGCTCTTACATCACGTTGCACAGAATAGTTAAATGCAAAGTCTTGTAATGGGTGTGCTTCAGTTCCTAACGGAAGTTGTCTACCTTTTTCTAATTGGTTTTTTAAATTTTGTTTTGCTTCTGCGTACCTTTTGGACCAGTTTGGCACGTCTTCTGGTGCTTCTTTTTTTACGTCATTGACTACGTCAAGAAGCATTTTAACTTTACTCATGTCTTTCTCCTATTGAATTAACATTTTGCATCATTGATTGGATTCTACAATAGAATAATATCAAAAATACAAGTGTATTATAGCACAAAAACAAAAAATGTCAATGATTAATTACTTGAGTATGCCTTTTGCAATCAGTTTCTTCTTATTCTTTAGATGCTCGGCCTCGATTAAATTTTTATTTTGACCGTAGTAGGCCACCGCATATCCATCCTTGGTCATTTGTAAATTAATATTTTTACCATCTACAAATACTTCTCCAAGTATCCTGCCAAACTTACCAGTCTCGGAGCCTTTATGCGTTTTGATTGTTAATTTATTACCTTTTTTTATTGCTTCAGTCAGATACTTTTTACTGATCAATCCACGTTGTTTTTCTTCCTTGTCACGTGTTCTTGATTCTGGAGTGTCAATTCCAAACAGTCTCACTCTGCTCTTATGTAGAATATCAAATCCTAGATCCAAGATGACATCGATGGTATCACCGTCGATTATTTTCAATACCTTATGTATCCTGTAACTGAAGTCTGTAGGGTCACCTAGTTTTGCCATATAATCTATTTATATGACCGTATATTATTTCCAGAATTTGAATTTGCCTAGTTTAGGCTTACTATAAAAATCTTTTACTAGATCTTTTGCAACATGGTGCCAGTAGTATCCACTATCACGTAATTTTTCGTTTGCGGTTCTCAACTTTTCTAACTTTTTTATTATGACGTGTAGTGCTCTGTTGGACAGTTTTCTTTTGCCCGATTCTATATCTTCTATCCTCTGGATAACTTCGTCAATCGCAGGACAAGTGATGTCCGGAACTTTCGGAGACTTCTTTTTTAATTTGGACCAAACCAATCTTTCTTTTTTTGAAGCCATATAGCCTCCCAATGTTGTCTATTATTTAGGTGGTGTGAAATGCAAATAATACGACACTACATTGGATATATGGAGTGTTATTGGAAATTAATTAAGCAACTTTTCTGTTGCCAGGTAAGTTGCCAACCCCGAAATTAGTGGACTAGGCCGCTAATCTCATTTTGGACATACCAACTGTTAAGTCGGCAAATCCTAATGCTTTTCTATTAGCATTTATAAAATTGACCTTTTACAGAGATCTTACTGATAAACTCCATGATGCATTCAAAATACGTCGATCCTAATTCACCCCCGGAAGGGATTACATAAGCCACCTAGCCTAGTTTTGGTGGAGGTGCTGGGTACTGCCCCCAGGTCCGTCAAATCTATCTCATCACTTCAACGCCTACAATGTATTTAAACATATACTTGACAAAATGTCAATCATAGTCTAGTATATAGAATGCAGACAGAAAATATAAAATCAAGAAGAAAATTATCAATCAAAGTCACCGACCTGAAGGAATTTTCCGAAATCAAGGAGGGATTATCTTACAAGAAGATAATTAAAAGCATTCAAGGATCTTTACCAAAAGGAACAACCGAGATTAGTGTTGAGTACACTAATCGTAAAGGGCAAAAGATTGCTAGAATGCAAAAAGTACCATTGGGTAGAAAGAAGAAATTAGGAAGATAGTAAAAAGGTGTCAATAAGATCGAGGTTAGTGAGGAAGTTTATAGTAAAGATCAGAATGTGGTATGCTGATATCAGAGGACATCACGGAAAAAAATGGGACTATGAACCTAGTCATAACTATTTAGGTTACAAACAGAGCAAAAAATATGGGAAAGATTGACGATTTAATTAAAGACCTAGGACAACTAACAGTAGTTGAAGCGGGAGAACTTGCCAAAAAATTAGAAGAAGCATGGGGAGTAGATGTAAGCAGTCTGCAAACTGCGGCGGCGCCAGTAGCCAATACCACTGAAGAAGCAAAAACAGAAATGAATGTAATTCTTACAGGTTTTGCTGAAAATTCTAAAATACCTGTGCTAAAGAAAGTACGAGAATTTACAGACTTAGGCTTATTAGAAGCCAAGAAATTTGTAGAAGACTTGCCAAAAGAAGTGAAGACCGGTGTTGACAAAGACGAGGCAGATAAAATTAAAAAGGCCTTGGAAGAGGTTGGCGGTACTGTACAAATTAAATAATTAAGAAACTGTGTTGACGTCTTTGCTGGACTTCAAATCCTCTTTTATAATTTCAATATCGTTATTGTTCATATTATCTAACAATTTACTACTCAAATCATAAACAGTCATTCCAGTCGTTTGAATGCCTAGTGAAGTGCAACTTAAAGTTATAATATCTTCAACACTTTTATCATCAAACTTTACACCCGATAGTCTCACATCTTTTTTTGCTTTATCTGAAACACGTTTAAGATCTAGATAATTTGTAACGTCGGGCAAACCTTTTAATTTTAATTTTTGTGCTACCACACCTGCATCACTACTATCAGACGCAGACACTAATACTGGATCAAATTGCTTTTTCCTGGTCTCATAATTCTCAAAATAATCTTGCCAGTCTGGACTATCTGAACTTTTTGCAATTAGATCATTTAACAAAGAGTTTTGAGCAAGACCTATATAACTTTGAGTTTCAACAAGACTCTTTGAATATGTTCTTAGAGTTGCTAGGTTGTTTTGTTCTTTTTCTATCTGCTGTTGTACAAACTCTCTTGCTGTGTTTATTGCATTTTTAAAACTTAAAGTTGGCTCGGCAGTAATGGCTCCATCAAAGGCAGTTGCTTTGGTGGCCACATCAGTTGCTTTGTTGTCTAAAGAAGTTTGGAAGTCTGTACTATCTGAGACCAATGTGTTTATAAAAGTCCTTAGGTTATTACACGAGGTCACATAATTTGTTTCTTGTGCTAAACTTTTATCAACGATATTTGCAATATTAGTGCTCAATGATTGCATACTAGAATCTATCACACTAATTCTTAATGTTCCATAATGATCATCTACACCCTTGCCAAGTGACGATGCAGTGACTCCTCTTAAATTTTTTACTTGACTTTCAATGCTATCAACAAGTTGCATATGTTCTAAAAAATCTCCTCTTTCTCCGCTACCGGCAACCGTTTCTTCTCCTAATGTGCCGTCTAATAATTTTTCTGTGTGTTGATCTAAGTCCTGTAAAAGTCTACCTATATTGGCAAATGGAACATTATTAATTGTTGCCTTGAGGTCTGTTTTTTGTGATGTTGTTAATACGTTGTTAGTATCAATTACTTCTGCCAATAAAAAACTTGCATTGGCGAAACCTAACTTACAAACATTAATCACATTTGAAACTTGATTATTTGAAAAACTAGGTGAGGTTCCTGTAATAGAATTTAAGCCTTTTTTAACAGTCATTTGTTACATCCAATAGTGAGGTTTGTATGTATCTTTTCGTTCATTGGTTCTGCTGTGATAACAAACAATAATTTCATACTCTCTACCATCATAATCTATTTCCGTTCTTTTTAAAAGACCTTCGTGCTCTTTGTTCCCACAATTAAGACAGAAATTAGTTTCCGTTTGCATAGACATTTGGTGATCCTTTCGCTACCGATGTACACGTTGGATCTCCTACTCTTCCTACAGGTATGCCTTCTGCATACACATTTGGTGATCCTTTTTTAATAACGTCAGTATGCGGTGCACAAACTGGTCCTTTGTGTACTGTGTTTTTATGCCCTTCACATGAAAGGGGAATGCCGTTAGCAAATACAGTCTTCACGTGTCCTGCTCTGGTCATTCCTGAACAGTGTGTAACGTCTGGGTCTCCTAATCTTGCTAATGCTGGCATAACATGATTATTTATAGTTGTATAAAACTGGTAATATTAAAGTGAGAACTTTTTAAATGCGTCCTTTTTGACGTCTTGCTTGATTCCACCTACAATGTAACTTTCAACTTCAGTCTCTTGCGGTGCAACCTGCATACCTTTAGAACTTAACCAATGCGTGGTCCATGGGAGTGGATTTGCTGACGCTGATATATCATATAAAGGATCAAGGCCGATTGCTTTCATTCTTTTGTTTGCAATAAATTCTACATATTGACCTAACAATCTTTCATTCAAACCAATAACAGACCCTTCTTTGAATAAATGTTTTGCCCAGGCTTTCTCTTCTTCAACACAGTCTTTGAACATCTGTAACACTAACTTTTCGGTGCCCTTCATGGCTTTAGTCATTTCAGCATCATCACCTTTTTGCCATGCCTTTATAACGTGTGTAGATAAGTTTAAGTGCGTTGCTTCATCTCTGGCAATCAATGAAAGTATTTTTGCAGAACCTTCCATTAGTTTAAGTTCGCCAAATGCAAAAGTACAAGCAAATGATACATAGAATCTCAGACCTTCAAGCAAATTGACTGTGACCATTGCTAGGTACAACGATCTTTTAAGATCAATTATGTCACCTTTACCTTTGACAAAGTATTCTTCTGCCATTTTACCAAACTTATCATAATTTTCTGTAACAGATTTTGCTCTTTTCAAAATTTCTTTATCATTAACAATGGTATCAAACACTTCTGTTGGATCTGGATAAACATTTTTCATTATATGTGTGTAACTTCTTGAATGAAGTGCTTCAAAGAAATCCCAAGTCACTATGCATCCTTCTAATTCTGGATTTGAAACATAAGGTAAGAACATTAGACTTGGTCCTCTACCTTGCACACTGTCCAATAAGGTTTGATATTTCAAGTTAGATGTGAATATATGTTTCTGTTCTGGTCTAAACGTCTGATAGTCTGCCCGATCTTTTTGCAATGATACTTCTTCTGGTCTCCAGAAGTAGCCAAGCATGGTTTGGTTTAGTTTATCAAACTGTGGATACTTAAACACATCATACCTTTGCACACCACCGTCTTCGCCAAAGAACATAGGTTGTTTAGTAAAGTCAATATCTTTTCTATTAAAAACAGTTTTTCCCATTATATTGTACAAGCCTCACAATTTTCATCGTCGTTTAAAATTTTCTCCTCACTAGCACCATTGGCGTATCCATTTACCACAGCATGACCATTGACTTTATTGGTTTGAGCCAACTCAATCTCTTCGCCCTCGTAGTCTTTGGAGTCACCGACACCTGCTGGTTGGACGTCTTCGTCCTCACCTTTGAAGTCATAGGTGTTTTGATAATATGAGGTTTTCCATCCGTATTTATATGCAGTAAGCATATCTTTTGCCATTACACTTAAAGGAACTTCGTTGTCCTCGAACTGTAAAGGGTTGTATGACCAGTTACCTGATATTGCTTGATCAAAATACTTTTGCATAGCGGCTACAATGTTTATGTAACCTTCGTTAGATTTCATTTCCCATAATAAAGTGTATGAATTTTTAAGTTTAGGAAACCCTGGAACTATTTGTTTAAGTGGTCCTTTTTTACTTTTCTTAATTGATAGCAATGCTCTTGGTGGTTCAATGCCGTTTGTTTCGTTACTAACAACGGAAGAACTTTCAGATGGCATTTGTGCAGACAAGGTAGAATGTCTAAGTCCGTGTTTTTCAATATCTTTCCTCAAACGTTCCCAAGCATATCTTTGTTTGTGTGCAACAACTTTATCAAAGTCTTTTTTGTAGTGATCGATGGGAAGTAAGCCATCTGCGTATTTTGTTCTATCAAAGTATTCACACTTGCCTTTTTCTTCGGCCAACTTGTTACTTGCTTGTAATAAATTAAATTGGAATGCTTCTGATAATCTATCAACTGCGTCCCAGGCCTTTGGATCTTCATAACCGAGTCCTAATTTTGCTAGATAATGTGCAAGTCCAATATAACCTATGCCCAAACTTCTTCTTGCTTTTGTAGAAATTTCTGCGGCTTTAACAGGATAATCTTGATAGTCTATTATTTCATCTAATGCCCTCACAGATAGGTCACATAAATTTTCTAATTCTTCTAAGTTTGAAAGTGTACCAACATTAACGGCGGAAAGAATACAAAGTGCTATTTCACCCTCCGGGTCGTCAATGTGTTGAATAGGTTTTGTTGGCAAAGTAATCTCTTGACACAGATTACTCATTGAAACTTTATCTTTGAAAGAACTATGTGTGTTTGTGTGATCTATATTCATTATATAGATACGTCCTGTCTCTGCTCTTTCTTTTAAAAGATCAAAGAAAAGTTCTTGAGCAGAAATAGTTCTCCTTGGTATGTTTTTATCTTTTTCGTATTTTAAGTAAAGTTTATCAAAGCCGTCTGTTCCAAATGCATCATAAAGTCCAGGTACGTTGTGCGGTGAGAATAAAGTTATTTCTTCTTCATTAATAAATCTTTCATAGAATAATTTACTAATTTGTATTGAGTAGTCCATTCTTCGCACACGAGAATCTTCTGTGCCTTTATTATTTTTCAGTACAAGTATGTCTTCGATCTCTTGGTGCCATATAGGAAAGTGTACAGTTGCGTTTCCGCCACGCACACCATTCTGGGTGCAACATCTCACAGTCGATTCGAATTTTTTAAGGAACGGAATCACTCCTGTGTGTGCTACTTCTCCTCCCCTAATCCTTGAATTGATACCTCTGATCCTGCCTGCGTTGATACCTATGCCTGCTCTACGAGCCACATAAAGTCCAATGGCCATATCGCTTGAAAAAATACTAGGCAGTGAGTCATCGCTGTCAACAAGTACGCAACTTGCAAATTGTCTTATAGGAGTCCTCACACCTGCCATCACCGGAGTTGGAATATTAATTTTGTGTTGCGAGATAGCATCATAATATTTTTTGATGTAAGTCATCCTTTTATTTGTAGGATAGTTTGCAAATAGAGTTGCCGCTATCATTATATACATATCTTGTGGAGTTTCAAATATTTGTCCACTACTTCTGTCTTGAACAAGATATTTGTCACAGACCTGTCGTAGTCCTGCGTAAGTGAATTCTAAATCTCTTTCTCGTTTAATAAAAGTGTTAAGTCTTTTTATTTCTGACGCAGTGTATTTTTCAAAAATTCCTTTATCATATACACCCCTGTCGACATTGATCTTAATAATCTTACTCAAAGGGATATATTCATATTGTCCATAGGCCTCTTTACGTAGGTCATACAAAAGTAACCTTGCCGCGGCAAACTGATAGTTTGGATGTTCTAAACTGATAAGATCATTTGCCGATCTCACCAATACATTTTGAATATCCTTAGTGCTCATCCCATCGTAGAATTGAATGTTTGCGTTCATCTCCAATTGAGATGCCGATACTCCACTCAGGCCTTCACAGGCTTCTTCAACGACGAAATGAATTTTATTGATATTCAAAGGTTCTAATCTACCATCACGTTTCTTGATGTTCATAGTAGTCGAATTTGAATTCATTTTGTAAGTGTGTTTCCTGGATTTAATTTCTTGTGTTACGGGTGTATTTATTTTAATTTGCTCAACTAGTTTCATTTTGCTATTTTCAATCATGGTCGTACTGCTCTTAATAAAAAAACTATTGTAACAAACAAATAATAATTTGTCTATAGAAAAATAAACTGGTAACTTAATTTATTTTGGTTACAACTACAAGTTAAGTGTGTGTTTTATACAAGTTGAGTGACTTCAACGTCCATGGTTGCGGCGGAACCTGTGTTGGTTGTAGTAAATTTAACAACCACAGACTCATTTCCTGCGGTTGAATCTTTGTTTTCTACAGCGGCACTTAATTCTACCCCTATGTCTACACCACTCTCGGTGTAGGTATCATCGAATGATACTGCTCCTGTTGAACTATTGATAATAAATTGTCCAACTCTATAAGCAGAACTTCTTTCAATCTTATAATTCAACACTATACTCTTGGCAGACAAACTAGGAAATTCCAAACTTGTAGTGGTGGCCGTGGATGTGTTGTTTGCTAGAGTAATTTGTTTAACTGATTTTGTTTGCCTTCCAATACCTTGGACCTCTGGTGCGGCATTTAAAGATGTAGATCTTTGATCTGTTCTATCAAAGTAGTCACCAATAGACTTACATTCATCTGATAAAAATTCTACTACCGGAACTTCTCTAATTGAATTAACACCTTCAAAATTATTTGCTACATCGGAACCATACCAATTAGCAAAACTAATAATATTTGCAACAGAACCATTTCCAAAAACTTTGATTGCTTGTTGAGAAATGCTTGTCCATCTGTTGTTTAAAAATTGTACATCCTTTGGTCCTACTTGGGCACTTGCCGTTGAACCATCTGCTGTGCCTTCTCCAATTAAAGCACCATAATAACCTGTTGAAAAATCACAGTCTCTAAATCTTATACCTGTTGCATCAAAAGACAAGTCAACAAGTCTTCCAAATTTACTTACTTGACAACTTTCAAATACAATGTGTTCAACTGGGTAAGATGCACTACTTGTAATTGTTATACCTTTGGAATCATCTGCGTCTGCACCACCAGAAGCATAAGTTCCTGTAAATTTAACTTTAGAAAATCTTACGTGCTTCGCTTTTTCTACATTCACTCCCGGATATGCTTCAGCATTTTGTAGGGTCATATTTTCAATATTAACATTTGTAATTTGTTCACTGATACTTGCACCTATGTTTTTAGAACTATCTTGGAATACAGCAACTTCGCTGTTTCCACCTGACTGTCTTATAATTGTTTTGTCAGTGCCTTCTCCAACTAGATGTGCGTAAGGAGGAATTTTTATTGCTCCTGAAATATTGTATTGTCCTGCAGGAAAGAATAATATTCTTCTTGATCTTTTATCTGTTTTATCCGTCTCGCAATACAATTCATCTATTGCTCTTTGTATCGCAGTAATGTCTGCTGTTGATCCGTCACCTTTTGCTCCAAAGGATTTTACTGAAACATAATCATCCAATCTTTCTTGTAAAGTTCTACTGAAGTCACCGGCCGCTCCTGTTACAATAGGAGTTGAGGCACCTAAGTAACCTTTGTAAACAAAACTGATTAGACTTGATAGGCTTGAAGATGACCCAGAAGTTAAAATTTGTGTGTTACCCACACCAGGAGCACCATCTGACATTGTGCCATTTCCGATGTATAATTTTTGTTCATCAATGACCCAACCAAGTTCCCCCGCCGCTAGTTGTGGTAAATCAGTGGCTTTGCCTCTTCTGTGTTGTATTCTAGATATCTGTACTACTGGCATATTATTCCTTATCAGTAAGTATTTATTAAAGGATAGCCTTGTAGTATTGTTCTAATTTAGCATACCACTTTCCGGTCCAGTGGTCATAGTCATCTATTTCAAATGTTTGATATTCGCAATTTTGTGTACAGATAAAGATTTTGCCTGTTTTGATCTGTGTGTCAAAAACCTTGTTATGAGCCTCGGCATAGGCAACTAACTGAAGGAAGTAGTCTTCTACCCATTCTTTTTTCTTTAATCTTCTTGCCTGTTTGAAATCCATTATAGCAGGTTTGTTATCTACCACACCAACTAGATCGGTTGTGCCTGCGTATAGTTCAGGATAGTACAGATTAATTTCACTTCCCCACACTTCATTTACACCATTCAATCCATTATCAATAATGACATTGGCCATTTGGTGGGCCTTTTGCTGTATGAGATTTGATCCAGGAGTCCTATCTTCGCCTTTCACGTGCTTCTCCAGACTTCTGTGCATCACTGTCCCTATGTTCGCTGATTCTGTTGTTATCTGTTGTGCCTTTTGCTCACCTATCCTTTTCTTCCAAGCATTGAGATGCGTCATGTCTTTCGTGGCACTTAAAACTGTGGTGACCGAAGGAACAACTCTGCCATCTGGAGTTTGGTAATGACGTTTGCCATTCTTACTTGTCCTGGTGATCTGATCGTAGGGATAACGTTGAATAAGTGATATTCCTCGTTCCTTTAAAATATTTTCTGTAATCTTCACTCTCCTAGTATAAAGGATTATGTTCTCTTTCGCAAGGCTGATTTTGCCATTTGTTTAACTTTGTCAGTTGAGCCTTGTTGGTCAGTATCCATCTCTGGATCTTTTTCTGCTTCTTTCTCTGTTTTAAGTATGATCTTTTCTTGGTTAAAGTCATTAATAATATTTTTAAGTAACTCTCCTTTGTCATAAAGAGCCTTGAACAACTGGTAATTAAAAGTTGGGTATCCAGTGTTTTTCATAATCTCTTCTACCGCATCAAAACTTATTTCAGATGTTTCATTTCTTTCATCTGCCTCGCCACGTAATTGATTGAGTGTATTAACTAATGCCGATTCCAGGCCTTTGTCAGCAAATTCGTAAAATCTCATGGGGATTACTTCCCTGCTAGTTTAGATAATATTCTATTTGAAGTTTCGAATACTTCTTTGGACTCTCTTGTTTCTCTTCCTTCAGGTTCTGTTCCACCTGCTTCGGCATCAGAGGCCCCAAACTCATCTGCTTCTTCACTGTCAGTGTCTAATGAGTCTAGGTCAGCATCAGGATTCATTGAGTCATCTGCGCCGATGGTATCAGTAGCAACTTCTTCTCCGGTCAATATCCTTACACCGTTGTCGAGTTCCTGTCTAGTTGTAGTCAGTGTTGCTTCTGCCTGCTCAATTGCTGGCTGTATCTTTTGAGTGAAAGCGTCTGCCTTGTCTGCTCCCATCTCGTCTCTGATTCTGTCTGCTAGTTCTAACATTCCTTCAGTTTTCATTGTTGCTAGATCTTCTAGAAATGCTGTAACTTTGTCCATCATGTCTTTGGCCGCTAATATTAATTCAGATTGTTGTTCGACGCCTTCTTTAACTTCGTTGTCCTTGCTTGACATTAATTTTGCCGCCGCTTGTCTTTCGTCTGAACTTAAAGCCTGTCCTTTTTTAAGTTTATCTTTGATGGGTTCTGATGCTTTTGATAATATTGGATTCTGTGCTTGATCACCACCGTATTCTTTTATCGCTTGATTTACTATGTCAAGCATCATTTGGCTTTTCTGATAATCAGCATTTTTTAATTCATGTCCAAAATGTGTGTTGGAAGTTATTTCGTGTATTTTAGTTCTAATTTTGTTTGCTACGTCTTCTAGGTCTTCTTTAGTAAAAGTGGATAGATCCATTGTCTGATTAAATCTAGACTTAAATTCGCCTAGTAAAGACTCTGTTGTTATAGGTTTTGTAAACTCTGTGCTTTGCATATTTTTATTTAGCCGTTTGACTCCGTTAGGTTGAAAAGGTTTGTTTGAATACATCCATTATCTTGCCTTTATAGCCGTCAGCAAGACTGTGTGCATCTTCTAATTTTTGGGTCTGTATCTCAATGGCCATTTCATTGCTTTGTTTTTTAGCCATTTTAAGCATTCTGTTTGCATTGGTTATTGAAAATACAGCGGAAGCAAAATGCTTATCTAAATCAAGTATATTCTCAGGAACATTTTTTCCGTCAGCCAAATGATGTGCGAGGATGATTGCAGTTTGTTTGAGATTGATGTCATTGTAAATTATATTGGCCTTGACCATATCCGCAATCACATAGATATACCGTGTGCCTTCTGCTTTACGAGGAACAATCGCTATGTGGCCTATGAGGATTCCCTTACTGAACTGCTTTGGCAGATGTTTAAACGGTCTGCGACTTTCAGTTTTCTTCGCTAGATTTCTAAGTTTGGTCTTAAGACCATAACTTTCAATCTGTTTTACCAGTTCCTGGTGTCTTTTTAAATTCACGATTAATCCTTACAACTTGTTTATTTAATGCGTATTGAACGTTGTTGTCAAGTTTTTTTCTGACAAAAATACTTTTGTCTGCTAAAAGTTTAGCAATGTGTTGATCTGTAGGATCTAATTGTGATTGGAAAAAATATGGTAATTCGGACATCCTTTGTAGGAAATCTTTTTGATCTTTTGTGATGAAGACCCGCGCCTGGCGAGAAATTTTTATAAACATTGTTGGTAAGTTTTTAACCTGGCATTCTCATCAACAAAACTACCATCGTCGATAATAGTCCTGCAATGACTGTTCCTGCTGTTGCAATAATAGTGGTTCTAGATGACTTCTGTCCAGTCAACATATCTTCGTTCATTTTACCAAGTCTAACTTCAATGGCCGTAAGCCTGTCGTGTAAACCTTTGTATCTTTCAGAACATAGGTCAACGTGTGCTTCTAGGTTTTGTTTTTCTAAATCAGTTGTACTCATAAAATTTAATTCCTTTTTTACATCTTTAAGATGTCTTGTTATAGCCTGGAATTGAGCCTGGGTCATTGCCTATGTGCCTTTACTGATTGCCTGTGTGTGCCTAAAAATCTTAGTAATTGTATTTATAATTTTTGCTTTAACCGTTAAATGTGCGGATAATTCTCAAGATCGTCCTCGGTTGCTATACGGAAATAGAGGTTGCGTGTCTTGTCATTTTGAGTGATAAAAGCATTTACCGGAAAGGTCGCTGTCTCTTTACAGAAACTTAATATGGGTATAGAATCAAGATCTTGTTCCAAAGCACCAACCGGGTCATTACCCAAGGCAAAAACATCTGACTGTTCACTTTCAAAAACGAATGCCCATACATTTTGTTTGCCTGCATACTCAGTCCCGAACCTGGTGTTTGCGGTCACTGTATTGTCCCTGACAGGTTTGTCTTGCCATGTTATATTTGCTCTACATTGAATGGTTTGTATTAGTGTGTTAAGATTAGACTGCTGTTGCCTGGCTATTGCAAGTGTTTCCTTGTCGTGTACTAGGTCACCACTCTTTGCAGTGAATGGAAACTTTAAATTTAGATTGCCGTTGTCTGTGATGTCAACCAATGTGTAAGCAATGTATTTGTTCATATGTTTACTTACTCTAGAAGAAGAAAGGGCAAACAATTTCTTGCCTGCCCTTCCAATTTACTGTGTTGTATTTTAAACAAACGTCAGTCGTTATTACGATACTGCCGCCGCTGTTAAAATACCAAGTTTAGTATCAGTTACAGTTGCTGAACCTAAGTTCACACTGTCTACTGTTCCTAATGCTCTGATAGCCGCCTGCAAAGTTGCCGCTACGATTGTGTCAGTACCTTCAACAGCAAAAGTTTGCTGTGTGTTTGAGTCTAACATTGGACCTATTGCTACAATAGTTCCTGAAGCCGCGATTGTTCTGTGCGTTGCCATTTGAGCGCCGTCGATTCCAGTAGATGTGTTTGTGTTTACGTAGTCTACAGTAAAGAATTGAATATCCTTACCAACCATTTCAACATTAGATGCTACTGCCGCCGGGTTTACTTTTGATATACCTGCCATTTTAATACCCTCCGTTTTTTCTCTGGTTTAAATGGCTATGAATGTCGCTCAGACATCATAGTTGCATTTATTTAGTAAGGTTTTGGTAAAATTATCTCCAAATATAATGAATCATGCTATTTTTTGGCTCTAGCATGGATAGATTGTAATAATCTTACGTAGGTGAAGCCACCATTGGCAATGTCATCTATCATTTTCATTATGGGCAAATATGAACTGGCCACCGGAGCAGGAATACCCTTTCCTTGTTTTGCTAGTTCAACTGCTATCTTGGCTCTTCTAATATTTTCAGGACCCACAAGCATTCTGTAGGCGTTCAATTGGTCAGCGGACATTCCTGTTGCTGTAGGTTTTGTTTCTGCGTCAATGACTCCGTCCAACTCGAACTTCTGCTTCTGTGAAAATTCTTCAACTTTTTTTGTAATTTCTGTGCCACGAAGTTTGGCTCTCAAAGCCTGTAGCAATCTTGTCACTGTGACTTTTCTTGCACTAGAACTGATGGTTCCAAAATCTGCTATTGTTCTCCTTAGATTCCTGTAATCATTATTTGCGATAGATAGTGCTCGTTCCAACTGTGTCAAAAAAGTGTAATCATCTTTGAAAGTTCTAAGATATCTTTTTACGGCCATTGTTGGAACATTGGTTCTTTGTCTCAGTGCCATGGCTTGACCTTTGTTTGCCAATTTATCAATGATTCTCTGTTCGCCGTCCACCACTGCCAACATATTTGTTAGATCATTTCCTGTCATTCTGACTTTATCAAAGTCTCCGTATGTTAGGGTCTGTGCCGCATATTGCTTTACCCAACCTCTGGTCTGTTCAAAGTTTTTCAATAAGGACAGTGCTAAAAAACTAAGATATACTTTCTCACAAATTTCTTGATATGTGTATCTTTGTAGATCGCCAGGCCTTCTTACCACTCGACCTTCTGCGATATATTGTAAAAAAGTTGCTGTCATGTTAATATTTATCGACCAAACTTTTTGACCATTGTAAGGTTCCTTCTAGAGAATACAAGTCTGTCTACAAGTTTCACTGCACTACCAGATTTGTCAACAGCAACATAACCTTCTGGCTCTGTTACCTCTAATCCGTTGTCTGTCTGTGAGAAGGATCCAATGCCCATCGCTTGATTCATTTTTTTAAGTACCATCGCTTTCATTGATTGAACTTGCTTGTAAAAACTTAACATCGCTTGTAATGGTTTTCTCAATTGACTTAAAAACTGAGGCATATCTTTTATTTTTTGTTGTCTAAGCGCCAATGCCTTTTGTGCTTTCAGTCCTGCAATTTGATCTTTCATTCTGTTTTGATAAAACTGCTGAAAGTCTTTTAGGAAAACGTTTGCATCAGTTGGCAGTTTGCCTGCTTTGACTTGATCGTTTATGAACAACATAAAATATTGTTGAAAATCTGGATTTGACTGCATCTTTGTTTGCAGGTCTCTCGGAACAAATTCTAATAGTTTTTCTAATTGTTCTATCTGTGATACAAAAGACTTTGTTTCTTCAGCGGTAAACTTGGCCGACCCTGATACATCTTTGTACACTGCGTTGTCCAACCAAACATCACTGTTCTGCGTAAACCCTGATATGTCAGCACCTGCTTGGGCAGACATTTCTGACAATTCGTCTCCTACGTATGTGGTGTGGAATACTACTCCAACCTTTGCCTGTGCTATTCTTTTGCCGATCTCAGAATTTTCTTCAACCGCATAGGTAATAGTGTTTGGCGTAAATGTTAGGTGTGGTTTGCCACCTATGTTTTTTTTCTCCAAGTCATTATCTGTGAACATCATATCTCCTTGCAGTACTCCTTGGATGTTTATCTTTTTTAAATGGACCAGGCACTTCAATAATTTTTGACCAAGTTGATCAGTGCCATGATTTTTTGCTATGTCTCCTTTGGTGTAATTTACTAAAGGAGTTCTTTTGTTGAATACGGACTTTGTACCAACAAAGAATTTTCCGTTGTCTGGATTAGTGCCGCACACGATTGCTGGTGCACCATCCCATTTCACAGATACAGACACAGCCTCTGAACTAGTGCCTTTTAAAGTAAGCAATAAACCTCTAAAATATTCTATGACATTTTTACCACCTTGATAGCCATCAATGACAACAAGGTCTTCGATGTGTTCTAGATGTGTTCGTTTGAATTCGTTAAGTAAAACTTCTTGAACTAACATTAATCATCCTCTTTATATTCACCCTCTTTAATGACAAATGTTTCTTTTATTCTATTCATTTCTTTTATTCTATTCACGCCATTATTGAATTTTGCAGGATCCATATTTTTTATTGCAGTTAAAAATTTCTTTTCTAATTTGTAAGAGTTCTCAGCATCAAAATTTTCTCTGATGTAACCAAACAGGTTGATTGCAGAATCTATAATGTGAGATGCTCTGCTCAAAACAACGTTCTCTTTGTCTTTTGACAGCGGAGCCGATGTTAATTCTTCTAATATACTTTTGGTTTGTCGTTTCATCTTAGGTATTTAATCAAATAATACTGCATATAATATGAATTGTCTACTCCTAATATGCCATAAGTCTGTTGTAATAGTCATTTAACTTACTTTCTAAGGTGTTATCTCTTTGAATTAAAAAGTTAAGTGTGTTTTTGGTATTATCTTTTATAGTTTTCCAATCAAACCCCATGTTGAAAAAACCAAAGGCATAGTGTCCTGCAGGTTTATTTCTTTCCAGTGTAGAATTAATTTTGATTATATTTTTGACCCATTTGTTAGTGTTTTCTTGCGTGGCACCATTCCACCTCCATTTATTGTGGTTGTCAAATTCAATGCCATATTTCTCAGCATTCAATTCAAATTCACTAACTCGCAGTTCGGGTTTTTTATGTAAATGAAGGCAAGACCAAAAAGGATTGAATTTTGTATTGTCTATCAGCCATTGATTACTATCCTCCCAGTCCTGTTGCTTTTCAGGTGGGATACCTGCTATCATTCCTGCACTGATCACCATTGCGTCACCCCAATTGTCCGCAGTTTCTTTGAGTTTGGTCTTGTAATTTTTACCTCCCCAACCTTTGCCCACCAATTGTAGTACAGCAGGATGTAAACTCTCCAATCCCATGAATGCAGAAACAAAGCCTATTTCTGGTAGGCTGTGTATTTGTTCACTCCACCTATGCATCAAATCTGCTCTTATGTATCCAGCAAAATTGTAATTTTTATCTTTGAGTGTTTTATGTAGATCTTTTATCGTCTCCCTGGCGGCGTTAAGAGTATCGTCTGTCACAGTCCAGTTGGTTGTGCCAAACATTTCAGCATTATATTCAAGAGTGGCTAAAATTTTTTTTGGATCTTTCAAATGATCGTGTTTATTTTTTCCTATGTTGTGATACCTACAATACTTGCATTTAAAAACACAACCTCTTGACCACTCCAGTGGTAGAGATTCTCCCGGAAATATAAAATCATTGTCGGCAAACTTCATGACATCATTTTTTATATCAAAACGTTTTGTGGTATCTTTAAGCAATGATAAGACGTAGTCTTCTCCGTAGGTTTTCCAAACACGGTCAAGATATTTTTTATCTATAAATGGATCATAGGCCGAAGGTCCTCCCAATAATGTAGGCACTTTCTTTTGTTTGCAAATCTTTGCAAGTAGGTTCCATTTACTCCGGACACATTCAACTAAATTTTCTGGGGCACCAAAAGGAAACACAAAAGGAGAAAAGCAGACTAATTTACACTCTTTGGTTACAAATTTATCCACTATCTTTTTTATCTGTGTGTCATTCCAATAGGTCACAAAGTCTACCACCTGCACCGCAACATCGTTTTGTCTCAGCCAACTTGCTATCTGGTAAGGTCCTAGGTATCTGTAGAAGGTTGTATTTTTTACAGTACTTCTGCGTTCAATCTTAAATTTTTCAATATCGTGACTGTTTAGGTGGGTGCCTTGAGCAGACGATGTAAAAATAACTACTTTCATAACGATATTTACACTAAATATTAGCATATATGTTAAGCAGACTGAACAACAAGCCTATAAAAGAACTTAATATCTGGGAACAAAGTTTATTGTTTGCGGAGTTGAGCCAAATAGCATATCAATCAGAACCAAACGCACTTAATAATTCAAGAAAGATTGGATTTGATGATGCTGAATTTTTTGATCACAAAGGTGCACAGGTCTACATCTTCAAAACAAAATATGATAATGTGATTGCGTGTAGGGGAACAGAGCCTTCAGAGTTTAATGATATCAAAGCAGACATTAAAGCATGGCCGATAAAATCAAAGACGTTTGGATATGTCCATGCAGGTTTCAAGCAAGAGGCAGACAAAATTTGGAAGCAGGCAAAGACAGAGATAGTCAACGATAAAAAGACAACATGGTTTACAGGACATTCGCTCGGTGGTGCAATGACAACAATTTGTGCGGCGAGGTGTCATCATCATGCACCCACAGTAGATATAGGAGGCATCTTCACATACGGCTCTCCAAGAGCAGGCTGGAGAACTTTTGTTAAAAATTTAAAAGTGGAACATTTTAGATGGGTAAACAATGCTGACATAGTTACCAAGGTTCCTTTATGGACCATGGGTTACGTACATCATGGCACAATAAAATATTTGAACACATGGGGCAATGTCAGATACTTCACGTATTGGCAAAGATTTAAAGATAGATACAGAGCAATCTGGAGAGGATTGTTCAAGGGTAGAGTTGACCCTTTCAGTGATCATGCAATAGGAGACTATGTTAAGTTTATAAGCAACAAGGTCCAGGGCAAAGAAACTGAACAGAAATAACTTGCAAGATTAAAACAACTGTAATATAATTAAATATTATTATGATCAAGTATAGTTTAATCTGCGATGAAGAACACGAATTTGATGGATGGTTTCCAAACAGTGAGGATTACGACAAGCAGTTAAAAAAAGGTTTATTGCTTTGTCCTTTATGTGATTCTAAAGAAGTAAGGAAGAGCATAATGGCTCCTAATATCAAAAAACCAAAAACCAAAAAACCCACCCATAAAGAACACGATATAACAGACTGGCAACAGGAACATATGGTAATGGGGTCAAAGGCCAGACATCTTTTGAGAAAATTAGAGAAACACGTCAAAGAAAACTTTGAGGATGTGGGTGATACCTTTGCCAAAGAGGCCAGGAAGGCCGACAGAGGTGAAAGGAACCATGACTTCTATGGCTCAGCAACAGACAAAGAAGTAAATGATCTCGTCGACGATGGCATTGATGTATTCCATGTGCCGTCAATCAAAGACAATTAAAACCAATTTACCAATTTAACCAGTATCATACGGTTGACTTTACAACAGAAAAGTGTATAATGTGAACTGTTGTTGAGGATAAAAGAGATTGAAATTCCATATCAATAACAATTTAACAACTAGAAAATAAAGGAGGACAATGTTCAATTTATTTTCAACTTTTAAAAGAGAGGATAGCAAAATGGCTAGATCACAACAATACGTAGTTTACACTAGAGAGTTTAAAAGCAGAGCAAAGCAAATCGGAGTATTTGCCGAGCCGGCTTCTAACTATACTGTAGACGGATCAGTACACGGTGGAAAAATCAAGTTTAAAAACTTGGCTGTGAAAGGTACTGCAAGAAAGACTGCAACAAACAAGTTGCTTTCTAAAGGTATCGACTTTACTGTGAACGTTTTAGGTACTGCACCTAAATCTTCTGCTTTAGAAATGAAATCAAACGTGATTTCTTTACTTAAAAAGTCAGGAAGAAAAGTAATTAATTACTCTGCGTAATTAAGCAATTTTAAAAGGGCGGTGCTAATCCATCGCCCTTTTTTTGTGGCTAGTCTCTCACAAGATCAGTTACCAAACTGTGATAACCAAATCCAAAAGTCTGCGTGTGAGGTAAGTTCTTCTCTATCACTTCAAACCCGTACGCCGTCAGCAATTTTGACAGTTGTGGTTGTCCTGTGTCCACTATCTTGGTAACAGGATCTAATGATAGTATTTGGAAATTCTGATACTTTGAACCATATGCGTGTTTAAAACACTTGGTATCCTTGATATCAGACACCATGATTTTTCTGTAATCTTTTAATTCTTTAGGTATTGCTTCTGCGCCTATCCTGTCAGCATTGACAAGCAAAGTGCTGTCATCTAATGGCAGGATGTTGTTATTGAGTCCTTCATAAAAATAAAATCTATTAGTGGGCACCACTTTGAACTCATCGCCCAAAACTCCTTGCAACCATTCTGCACCAAGCATATTTGATTTACAACTTGTGAAATATAAAATAGTTTTTCCAAATTTTAATATGTCACAGCCACTGAATATAGGATCTTCATTTCTACAAACTAACTCGTTTTTCTTTGTGTCATGAGTCATTGTGCCTTGTACTAGATCGATTCGTGGAGCAGTTATGTACACACCACCATTTGCCTGTACGTATTTTTTAATGGGTTGATATGCTATCGAACCTTCCCAGTGTTTCGCTCTGAAGATGTGAGGACATTCGATTACCTTGTTGCCAATACTGATCAAGTTTTCTCTCATGGCGAGGGTATTCATTCCTGTGGTCACATATTGATGTGTCGCAACTCCATTCGTCCAGTTCTCTATCCTAGGTCTGACAACTTCTATATCTAATTCATTCAGGGTGTCAATGATGTCGCAGATCATCTCGTCAACGTGCTCTATTATTTCATTGTCAAACTTGTAAGGAAATTTTACGTCTTTTGTGTAGCAGGCGTACTTCCAATAACGTGTGAAGTTTGGATCGTCTGTTGGCCAATTGGCATTAGCGGCTCTACCTATCACAACCGATCTAAGTTTACCATACTCGTTGTTGCTATTGAATATCATTATAGCAGTATTTAATGGCTCGCTATTGGCTCGCTATTAGGATTGGTTTAATTTCTTTTTGCGGAATAATCTGGCAATGGTCCACCGTACTTCTTGCCCTTGACCTTCTTGCCTGCGACTCTCTGAGTCTTACCATGTATTTTTTCTTGTCTGTTTCCTGTTCTTTTTCTTTTGCCTTGCGACTTGCAAGAACTAATCCAAGAAGCAGGTAGATCAGATGCTGGCCTGCTACAGACACCTTTGGGTGCAGGGCCTATGTTTTCATCTGTGTTGTAGACTTCAAAAATTTTCATCGCATAGTATTTAATCAATGAGCAAGTCTATGTGTAAAGTTGATCATGCAAAAATAACACTCAACCTGCGTGTTTATTAACTAAAAATGCTTTAGATACATTAGGTTTTAGGTTATAAGGTGCTTTAGGTATTAGATGTTTAGATCTAGACTTTAGGTATGGGCCACAAGAGTTATAAATATTGGTATGAAGATCAAAGAATTCATCCTAGTGCCAAAAAAATTACAAGATACTACATCTTGTGGCACTACATATAGTGGTCAAAAGGCCGGCTCGACACAAGATCTAGTATCGCAAGATCTAGTGCCAGAAATGATAGATGGCCATATTTTAGAGCAAGAAGACCATTCGGCCATCGCGGAAGGGGTCAGCCAAATTTTGAGAAGAAATCCCGGCAAGGGGTTGACAAAAGGATTTAGATGCACCTCGGGGCCTAGGAAAGGTCGTATCGTGGCCAAACCTTCTACCTGTTTCGCCAAACGAGATCCAGTCAAAGGCGCAAAGATAAAAAAGAAAAGACAGGCCAAGGCCAAAATTGCAGGTAAGAAACTCGCAATCACAAAAAGATCAAGACCAGTATCACGAAGATTAAAAAATGTCCAGTTGAAACAGAAGTCATCAGGCCGTAAGGGTGGTGGAACCAGGAAACTTCAAAAATCAGGTGGTGGATTCTTGAAATCTAAGTCAAGATAGATATAGTATCACCAAACAAGATCAACACAAGATATAGTCGGTAAAAAAAGTCGCATAATCATTGACTTTTCTGTTCGGCTTTATATATACCAAAATTTCCAAACCAATTTTACCAGGTTGACCGTATCCTGATCCATGTTATACTGAAATATGATGGAAACGGTGATTATTAAAAAATTAAGCATAGAAGAGATCTATGACAAGTTCATTGAAAGATATGAAAGAGGTCATTTCACAGAAGGAGTATGTGAATGGAATGGAGACGATGCTTTGATGTCACCAAGATCATTTGCCCATGCTTTCAAAAAAGAATGTGAAGAACATGGACACAGATACGACCAATATAAAAGCATGGCAGACGAAATAGAAGAATGGTGCCAATTGCATATCGGTCATTTGGAAAGTAAATTTGTATGAACAAGAAAAAATATAAAATGAAAAGAAAGGATTGGATCCAGTTGTTAGAGTTTTGGCCGTTATCAATTGTGGTACCTGCCATGTTGCTTTTAATAATGTTCGGACCAATAATAACAAGATGAGCATAGAAAGTTTTTTAGGCGGTGTAGTGATGTTGGTGCAAGTGGCAGTAGGAGATCTGCCTTTGGATGCTAGGACGGTTTATAAAGGAGCGGTGTTGATAGACAAGGCTGTGATAAAAACTGAAGAAGGCACTTGGGGAGCATCGGCACATGAAGAAGGATACCAAATTATCAAAGATGAAATTTACAAGATTGGAGGTCTTAAATGACAATAGTAGAAAATAGAAAACATACTTTCGCGGTAAGTGACCTAGGAGACTTTGACCTAGATCAAGATAGAAGCATCGTACCGTCGATCAAGTTCGCATTGAAGAGTCAAGGTATCAATGCAGATGTTGATGGCGAAGAATTCAATGGTGCTGTCTTCTATGTCCATTGTCAATCGCCAAGGGATACGGTGAAAAAAGCATTGGAAGATGAAGGATTAATTCTAGAAGATGACTAAAAACTTCCATTTAATGGAGTTAAATTACCGGTTGACGGATTTGGTAATTGCATTACAATGAAATAATAAAGGAGAATAGTTGATATGACAAATAGACTAAAAAAAACAATAGAAGCAATCCAGCAGATGGATTCAGAAGAACTTAACTCAGTTGTCACGGCAATCAAGTTAAGAAGAAATCAATTACATTTTAGAGACGCCCAATCATTCAAGATTGGTGATGCGGTATCTTTTACAGGTAGACATAATGCTATCTTAAAGGGTGTGATTGAAAAAGTTAAAATCAAATATATTTTGGTTAGAACTACGACAGGTCAAAGATGGAATGTACCTGGATCTCACTTAACATTAATTAAGGAGAAAGTTGATGCCTAATTGGTGTAATAACAATATCTCTATCACGGGGCCAAATTCCGTGATAGATAAGATCGAGAAGATCACAAAAGAAGAAGATAACAAGAATGGTCTTCTACAATTTTTTAATCCAATGCCTAAAGAATTAGAAGGTACCACATCACCTAGTTCATCAGCAGATAAGCCACAGCCGATGATTGATGGTTTTGATTGTTGGTATGATTGGAGAGTAGAAAATTGGGGAACCAAGTGGGAGGTTTGTGAATTCTATGGAGTTGATAGGCAATATCATTCGGAGAACAACGAAGGTGAATCCACAATTACATTCGGATTTGATAGTGCCTGGGCACCACCAATTAATGCTTATGATCAATTCTTAACAAACAATTCAGATTGCTCTTTGAAGGCATGGTACTACGAAGGTGGCTGTGACTTCATGGGCGAATGGGATAACGGTCAAGATGATTGTTATCAACCAAGCAATTACAAATCAGACGATGACTTTTGGAACGACGGCGTTGGTTCTACTCTAGATGATTACTTTGGAATCACTGAGTCAATGGCGGAGTACGAAGCAGAACAAGAAGCCGAAAAAGAAGATGTCCACGAGTATGTAAAAGGACAGGCAATGAACATAGGAGAGGAAATATCATGATTGATATCGAATACAAAGAAGTGAAAGAAATATTAGAAAGAAATGGCGTGATCGACCTAGACGACATAGAAGTTGGTTCGCAGGTGTATGACGATCTATTTGATTATTATGCAGACTCGGGTGAGATGCCATATGGTGTAATGAAGGCCAGAGATGGAGATCCATGTGAATGGATTACCTACAAGGTCGCAGACTTAGGTATCTTGGATCAGTTTGATGACGAGTACCAACAGGAGAGAGCAAACCATATGCAGAAATCATTTGATAGGGGAGAAATGTAATGTGGGAAGACGAATTGTTTGACGAAATACAAAAAGGTGACAAGGTTTGGTATGAGAACGAGCAAGGCCAGACCTGTAAAGGCAAGGCTGTGATGATAGGCCCAATGGGTTGGGTGGTCGACACAGGTCGAGGAGTTCCAAAGGTTGTCAACGAAGGATACAATTATCTAGGTCATACAAAAATGCCAGGTAGAACACCCGATCACCTAGGACATTTTTTGAATAGTGATTACGGAAAATAATGGATAGACTATTAAAATTCTGCCTGCCTAAAGATTTACAAGGTTGGCTAGATCAATATAAGGCTCCTTATAACGAATCGGCCTTTGCAAAGGATATTCCAAATGATTGGTACAATCACCAAATGGCGAGTAGACTGGCAAAGGTAGTTCGTATTAGAAAAAAGTATCGTGGAAAGTCATGGGGTGGATATAGAAGGCCATCCGCTTTTTGCCACAGAAAATTCGCAGATAGGTTCGCAATCTATGAAAGATAGGTTAAAAAAGTCAATGATTATGCGACTTTTTACCAGGTTGACGGTATTACCATCCATGTTATTATAAAGAATAAATGAAGGAGATAGTTGATATGAAAACAAGTGAAAACAAAGACCTTTTGAAGTTCAATGCAGAAGGCATTCATCCAGCAGACCAATTCCTTAATGCAAGAAAAAAGGCTGTTGAGGCTGTTGATGATTATATGAAAGACAAAGAAGAGCCAATGTATTGCGGTTTCGCGAATGTTTCAATACATCCAGCGAGAGGCAAGTTCATTTCTTTTATGAAGAAAGCAGATATTGGTGACAATGGTTATAGAGGCGGATACAGAATATCTTATTATGATATAATGCCACAAGACCATCAATTTAGACATACTCAGTCAATGGATATCAAAGAAGTTGCCTGTGATGCCTTTGCTAAAGAATTAAAAAAATACGGTTTAACCGTATATTCAGAAAGTAGGGCAGACTAATGTCAAGAACACATTTAGACAAAAAAGAAATTGATCAATTGATGGACTTATTCAATAAGATCAAATTGGACTTGTCGGACGATAGTTTTCCGACAAGAACAAACAGACTTGAAGCCGTTGAGAACATGGCTAAGGTCTTAGAGATACACGGGTGGAAGGCCATCCGTGATCCCTTAATTTGGGAGGAACCAAGCAAGAGTGAAAAAGCAGAAGGCAAAGAATCTTTTGTGGTCGCAGATGCTAGGGACCAACATTTAATCAATAGAAACTTTAACAAGGCGACGGGAGGAAAATAATGGCCACTAGAGCAAGAATAGGAATAAAGCAGAAGAGCGGTAGGATCATAGCATCATACCAACATTGGGACGGTTATCCAGGGGGACTTGGCTATAACCTTTGTGAACATTGGGAGGACTCAAAGAAGGTCACTGAAGCGATCAAATTGGGTGACTCATCCAAATGGCATTACATCGTTGGAGATCAGATAGACTTCGACGACAGATCCAATCCGATGTATGAGGTACAGAATTGCTATTACGGCCGAGACCGAGGAGAGAAAGGCTGTGGATACAAAGTCTACAAGGACGAAGCAGATTACATTGAAAATGGTTTCAACTCTGGAGAACAATATGTCTATCTAATGAAAGATGCAGGAGAGAAGAATTTCCTAGGTAAACCTAAGTTGAGTTGGTTCTATGTTGAAAGCAGATACACAGAAGATGGCAAAGAAGTGTTTGACAAGGAGTTCAAGCCTTTAGAGAGATATGCGATACTTGAACACATCGATATCTTGAAGAGACATTTAGAAATGATGGATGAATCAGCGAAAAGAAAGAAGGTGGCATAATGGTAAGGGTAGATTGGAGATACATCGACGAGCGAGGTGACTACAAGGATGACAATTCCAAGAACAGGGGATTCAGCCTTGTGGAAGTTTATGACCAGTATGATGTCA
>NZHE01000010.1 GCA_002691145.1 Rickettsiales bacterium | reverse complement strand
TTTAAAAATTTACTGTTATTAAAACCAAACTCTGTCCAAGGCGTCTCTTTAATCAACTGATCAGCTTTTCTTTTAAAAGTTTTATTGTAACACCATTTCTCAATTGGAATGGCAAATCCCATTTTTGGTCTCTTAAAGAGTTTTTCTGGCAAATAATTGTTAAGGATTTTCTTTAGCATAATCTTGGTATTTTTGCCATCACAGTGAAAGTTAGTTGGAGTTTCAAATACTTGCTCTATGATTTTATGATTTAAAAAAGGGCTTCTTACTTCTAATGAATTAAACATACTTGCAGTATCGACTTTGTATAAAATGTCATTTGGCAGGTAAAGAGACAAATCATTTTTTCTACAAACATCGATCACATTATCCACATTATTTTTTTCAAAAAAGGAATCAATGTAATCTCTGCTCTTACCTTCAAAAATATCATAATTTTTAAGAATATTTCTATTAAAGTCTTCTGTTTTTTTTGTACTTAATACATTTAAGACTTTATCTAATTTTTGTTCGAAGGCTTGAATACCAAATTTTTTCTGCATTGGTCTTGATATTATTTCAAGAATTCTTGAGGGAAATAATTTTATAAGCTCATGTATATAAGCAAAATTTTTATGTCCTATAATGTTTGAAATTTTTCTAAGCTTTTGTGATAGTAAATATCTGTTATAACCAAAAAATACTTCGTCACCTCCATCTCCAGATAATATTACTTTCAACTCCTTTGAAGCTAGCCTCGATACAAGATTCGTTGGCAATATTGACGAATCTCCAAAAGGTTCGTCTGAAATATTTAAAACATCCTCTAATGTATTCATTAAATCCTCTACTGAAAAAATTTCCTCATGGTGTTGTGTACCCAACATATTTGAAATTTTCTTTGCATATTTAGATTCATCAAATTCAGATTCATTAAAGCCAATTGTATAAGTTTTAATTTTTTTCAAACTATTTTTTTGCATTAATGCTGTTATCAAACTTGAATCAATACCACCGGATAAAAAACTACCAATTTCAACATCTGAAACCATAGTTTTCTTTACATAGTAATCTAAACTTTTGTGAAGTTGCTCTGTGCAATCATTAAAATCCTGTTTATTTTTTCTTTTTTTATTTTTTTCTCTATATTTTCTTGGCAACGACCAATACTTAAATTTTGCTATTTTATTGTTAAAAATCTCTACTAGTTCACCTGGCTCAACTTTATAAATATTTTTAAAAATTGAGTATGGAGCTGGAATGAATCCCAAAAAAAAGAATAGATCAACAGATTTTTTTGAAATATCTAATTTTTTTTCTGCATAGATCTTTATTGATTTTAATTCTGAAGCAAAAACGTAGCCGTTTTTAATTTTACCATAATAAAGAGGTTTTTCTCCAAATCTATCTCTAATCAATGTCAATTTTTTATTTAATTTATCCCAAATTGCTGCCGCAAACATACCTTCAAAAAGTTCTAAGGATTTTTTTATACCGTAATAATATATGCATGCTAGGATAACTTCTGTGTCAGAAGAACCTCTAAAATGATAACCTTTTTTATGTAATTTTTTTCTTAATTCCAAAAAATTATATATCTCACCATTAAAGCTAATTATAAATCTGCCACACATGGAAATCATGGGTTGATTGCCATTTTCCGACAAATCTAGGATAGATAATCTTCTATGAGATAAATAAATACCTTGAGAATGATCACACCAATGATCTGAAAAATCAGGACCTCTTCTTTTTAAAGAACTAGACATCCTGTCAAGTAATTCTAGGTTATTTTTACTAAAATTTTGACTGTAAAATCCGGTTATACCACACATCTTTGAAATATTTTTTTACAATTTCACATTTAAAATCTAACATAATAGAAATTAAAAAAATTATTATTAATCAATATCATTTAACTTTATTAAATTCTATAATTTAAATTCATTAAATTTGATTATGAATAAAAAAATAATATATGTATCAAATTCAGTTGTTCCGTCTTTTCAAGCAAATTCGGTTCATGTTATCAATATGTCAAAAGCTTTCGATAAATTAGGCGTGTTAGAAAGTATCTATGTATACAAAGGTAAAAATTTTGAAGCCCTTTATAATCATTACGATATAAAAAAAAAAATAAAAATAATCTGTTATTTTCTTGCCCCTGCACCTTTTCTGAATTTAATAGAAGCTTTTTTTACTCTAGTGAGAACAAAAAAAAAATACTTTATTTTTGGTAGGAATATCAAAATTTGCCTTTTTTGTGCACTATTTGGAAGAAAGGTTTTACTTGAGGTACATCAACCACTAAAGTTTTTGACAATCTCTGAAAAATTTTTACTGTTTTTAGCAATTAAATTAAAAAAAATTCAGAATATTGTTTGCATAAGTAATGCATTAAAAAAAATTTTAGAAAAAGAATTAAATAATAAAGAAATAAAGATTTATGTTTTGCCAGATGCAGGTAATGAAACTAATAAATTTAGATTCAATAAAATAAAAAACTCTAAGATCGGTTATACTGGAAGTCTTATTAAAGGCAGAGGTATTGAAATTATTTTTAAACTTGCAAAAGAGTTAGAAAAAATCGAATTTCATATTGCCGGGGGCAATGAATATATAATAGAAGAGATGACAAGAAAAAAACCAAAAAATCTTTTCTTTCATGGCTACCTAAATCAAAAAAATCTAGAATATTTTAGACTATCAATGGATGTACTAATAGCCCCATATCAGAATGATACGTCCGTTTTAGGTGGTAAAATTACAACTGATTGGATGTCGCCTTTAAAAATATTCGAGTACATGTCAGCCAAAAAACCTATAATTGTTTCAAATATTAAAGTTCTGAATGAAATTCTAACTCATAAAAAAAACTGCATGATGGTCAAACCTAATTCAATAACTCAATGGAAAAATACAATAAATTATGTCTTAAAAGAAAAGAATTTATCCTATAAATTAGCTCAACAAGCACACAAAGATTTTTTAAACAAATTTACTTGGGAGCAAAGAGCCAAAAGAGTAGTAGAAATATTAAATTTTAAATGATATATCATTAAAGATATGGATACAGGAAATAATATCAAAAGTAAAAGAGGAAACTGGTCATTTAGTGGAAATGTTGCAGAAAATTTTGTTACTCATGCTGAAAAATCAATTCCATATTATCATGAAGGTCATGACTTAGTCTGCAAGTTATCTGACTATTTTTGTGTTTCGAATAGCCTTAGTTATGAAATAGGTTCATCAACCGGAAATTTAACAAGAAAATTGGCTGAATATAATAAACATAAGAATTCAACCTCATGGGTTGGAATAGATTCAGAAGATAATATGATTAAAAAAGCTAGAATATTTTGTAAAGAATATAAAAATGTTAGTTTTAAAAAGGCTGACATCAACTCTTTTACTTTTAAGAAATGTGATTTGATTTGTTCATATTATGTAATTCAATTTATACATCCATCACTTAGACAAAAGGTAATAGAAAAAATCTATGATTCACTGAATTGGGGAGGAGGTTTTATTTGGTTTGAAAAGGTCAGAGCTCCTGATGCGCGTTTTCAGGATATTTCTGTCAGTGTATACAACGACTTTAAAATTGAAAAGGGATTTAAAGCCGATGAAATATTAAGTAAAACAGCAAGTTTGCGTGGTGTTTTAGAGCCATTTTCGACTCAAGGAAATTTAGATTTGTTAAAAAGAGCAGGATTTGTTGATTTTATGACAGTATTTAAACATGTTTGTTTTGAAGGTTTTTTAGCAATAAAGTAAATGAATTCATATTCTAATTTAAAAGAAAAATATAAAAAAATTATAAGAAATTGCGAGTTGTGTGAATCTTCTAATAGCAAAGTTTTCCAAAAGTTGGGTCGTAGTGAAGAACCAGGTGTATATGGGAATGTTAGAATTACAATATGTCTTGATTGTGGATTTAAAATGCTAAACCCGAGATTTGAAGACGACTTTTACATTGAGTATTATAACAAGATGTACAGAGAAATAGCTTTTGGTGATATAAAACCTTCAACTTCATACATTAATGAACAAAAGAGAAGAGGAAAAGGAGTTCTAAATTTTGTAACTTCAAATGATATTAAAGTTGGGAAAATGCTGGATCATGGTTGTGCGTCAGGATGTACAATGATTCCATGGATAAATGAAGGTTGGCAATGTCATGGTATTGATCCTCATAGACCTAGTGTTCAGCTCGGTAATGAGTTAGGGCTCAAAATTAAAATTGCTTCAGGCGAAAAACTACCTTTCAAAGATAATAGTTTTGATCTGGTTCTTTCTCTTGGCTCACTTGAACACAGTTATGATTTTGAAGCGTCAATGATTGAAATTCGGAGAGTTTTAAAAAACAATGGTTATCTAATGATTAGATGGAGAAGTGATAAAATATTTGGCTCTCCTTTGGAATATTATAACCATAATCATTACAGGTTCTTCACACCAAACACTTGGAAGATTGCTATTAAGAAATTTGGATTTACAATTATAAATTATACTGACGAAAAACTTGAAGGATGGGAGAGTTATAGTTATTTGCTAGTAAAGAAAGTTGAAACAGTTCCTAATTTAAAAGATATTAAAAAATTTATTAATAATAAAAAAATAAATAACGCTAATGAAGAATTAAAAAAAATTAAAAAAATAAGGGATTGTTATTATAAAAGATCAAAATCTTTTATCGATATCTACAAGGTAAGTGATGGTAACTACAACAAAATTTTAGAATCTATCGAAATAAAAAAGCTATCTTGGAATTTTTTAGGAGGAGACTTAAATCAAGTTTTACAAAGATCTTTTCTAGAAGCAAAGAAATACACATTATTGTATCAAGAAAATAAAATTAACTAATGTGTGGAATTTTTGCAGTTTTTGATATTAATGGTAATTTGAGCCAAAAAGATCTTTATCATGCCCAGAGTTCTTTAAAATTACTAGAACATCGTGGTCCTGATGATAAAGGTTTTTTTTTCAATAATAATATCTTTCTTGGCCACCACAGACTTTCAATTATTGATACTAGTAAAAATGGTCATCAACCAATGCAGTCCAGCAACGGACGATTTACATTGATTTTTAATGGTCAAATTTATAATTGGAAAGAGATTAAAATGGAACTCGAAAAAGATGGATATGTATTTAAGTCTAATTGCGATACGGAAAGTATTTTAATTGGATTCATGAAATATAGGCTAAAAATATTTGAAAAGTTAATTGGAATGTGGACAGTTTTAATCTGGGATGAGAAAGAAAAAAAATTAATAGTTAGTAGGGATAGACTTGGTATTAAACCACTATACATTTTTAAGATTGGCACCAAGATAATTTTTTCATCTGAAATAAAATCAATTGTTCACTTTCTTCCGAACAAAGTTGACGTCAATGATTTTGTTCTAAGAAGATATATTTATCGAGGCTGGTTAGATGACATACCAGAAACTTTATATAAAAACATTTATAATTTTCCACAAAGTAGTTATGCAGTGTACAATTGTATAACTAAGGAACAAAAATTAGAAAAATTTTGGAAATATCCAACTCCACGTAATATCACTAAAGATGTATCTAGTTGGAGAGAACTGTTCATAAAAATTGTAGAGCAACATATTCAATCAGATGCTCCGCTCGCAACCACACTCAGTGGGGGTTTAGACAGTAATGCAATTAATTCTGTTTTAGCAAAAGAATTGGGTAAAGCCAAAGATATAAATGCTTTTAGTTTAATAGCTGATGATGTGCCAGATGAGAGTAGTCTTATAGAACAGTCAAAAAAAGAATTAGGAATAAATCATGAATATATTAATATTGGCAAAGCAGATTATGTTAATGAAATTGATGATTTAATTAATTATCATGATGAACCAACTTATTCTGTAGGCCAAATAAACCAGTTTATTTTTAGAAAAAAAATAAAAGAAAGAGGATTTAAAGTGTTACTCGTAGGTGATGGTGCTGATGAGATACTTGCAGGTTATGGAAAAATTTTACCAATTTTTATTGCATCACTAAAAGATAATGGAAATGTAAAAGAATGTTTAAATGCGATAAATGGTGCTAAAGAATTGACAAATTTATCGTCTGACGAACTCAAAAAAAGAATAAGCCTTTTTGAAAGTAAAAAAATTGGTAGCAGGCTTGTTCAAGAATATCCTTATGGTCATCATCTATTTAACAATCAGGAAAAAATTACAGATAAAAACTTAAAATTCACAAAATTTCATAAAAATATAAAAAATTTAAAAAAAGGTAATTTTTTTTTTACAGAACTGATGGATAGGATGTCAGTAGATATTCCTAATTCATTAAGAAATGAAGATCGTAATGGCATGGCAAGTTCTATTGAAGTAAGACCATTATTTTTAGATCATAGATTGTATGAACATAGTTGGAAATATCCTTTTGAGATGATGATGAAAGATGGTCTCAATAAAAATATTTTAAGAAAATCTTTAGAAAATATCGTGCCAAAACCAATCTTGAAAAATAAGAAAAAATTTGTAAGACCTGGAAGTGTAAATCATCTTATATATCATACACTTAAAAATAAAATTAAAGAGATAACAAAGTCGAAAAGTAAGCAACATTTATGGTCTAATAATATTGATAGTTTATTTGAACAAAGCTGTAATAGTAAAGATGTAAATCATGCTTTAGTTTGGATGAGATTTTATATGATAGAAAGAACACTAGAATTGAAGTTTTAATTTTATTTGTTATTTTAAATATCTTAAATATGATTAATCATTTAAATTATTAAATTATGACACTTGAAATAATATCATATCATTATGTTAGACCAATAAAAAATTCAAATTATCCTAATATCAAAGGTTTAGAAATTGAGGGATTTTTAAGACAAATGGATTTTTTTAAGAAAAAAAAATCCGTCCTNACAACTCAACAAGTCAAAGATTTTTTTTTGAAAGGAACAAAGATCCCGAAAAATTCAGTCTGGCTTACTTTTGATGACGGTTATAAGGACCATATTAATTTTGTTGTGCCAATTTTAGAAAATTTCAATTTTGATGCAATATTTTTTCCAGTTACTAANACTTACATAAAAAATATCCTTTTAGATGTTAATGCTATACATTACATAATTGCCAAATCAGATTGCGAAAATCAACTCATTGATAGACTTAAATATGAAATGGCAAATGAAGGTTTAAGTAATATGTATTTTGAAAAATTATGGGAAAACATTAATAAAAAAAGAATGTTTGATTCTGAGAAAATCTCTTTTTTTAAAATATTACTGCAGCATAATTTGTCATCTACCATCAGAAAAAAAATCATAAAAAGACTTTTCAAGGACTTAATTGGCAAAAATCAAAAGCAATTTTCAAGAGAACTTTATATGAATAAACAAGATTTAAAGTACTTAATAAAAAAAGGATTTTCTATTGGAACACATACAACATCTCATCAATGGCTTACAAAATTGTCTTATGAAGAACAAAAATACGAAATTACAAATTCCATTAAAGAATTAAAAAAAATTAATTCGTCTGAAAAAAATTGGATTATTTGCTTTCCTCATGGGCTATATGATGAAAATACGTTAAAAATATTAGAAGAATACAACTTTTCGTTAGGTCTTAAAAACAAGGGTGGAAGGGTTAAATCAAGACATCAAAAACGATATGAATTACCAAGGTGCAATACAAATGATTTTCCACAATAAAATGTCTTAGTCTTTTATTGCCTCTATTACAAATGATGAACTGTTAGGTAAAAGCTGATAATAGTCAAAATATTCATTTGAAATAAAATCGCAAATTTGTTTTTTAAAAATTTTTATATTTTCGTCGAAGTTTAACACAGAATTAAAAGCATGATAATTAATAGGATATATATTTTTAACATGAAATCCTGCATTTTCTATTTTATGCAATAGATCACTAGGAGTAAATTGGTATCTAGTTTCAACATTAATTGTTGTATGAGGGTGTTTTTCATTTTGAATCAATTCATTGTTTTTAGAAAAATCTCTTAAATCTTTTATAAGCTGTTCTTTGTTTCTTGCATTGATTATAATTTCTGCTTCTTCATGCAAGCTTTTAATAACATCCAATTCAATTTCAATTTTTGTGTACGAATTAAAAGTTGTTAAGTTAAACAACCTATTTCTAGAACCGATACATATGGAACCCATGTTGTTTAAGTTATTAAATGCATATGCTAATAATTGGTGNCACTCTTTGATAGAAATATATTCTACAAAACCCATAGCACTTATTACATCATACTTTATATTTGGTTTGTGGTTAAATACAGATGCAACCTCAAATATTGAATTTGAATTTGATATTTTTGAATTTTTTTTTGAAATCTCAATCATTTCTTCTGCAAAATCAATTCCATGAGAGTTGAAACCATTTTTTGAAGCTTCTATNACTAATTGACCGGTTCCGCATCCGATATCCAAATGTGAACTATTTTTTGGATAATTCTCTAGGCATCTATGAACGGCTTTGTGTCTGTCATTAATTTTACTGTATATTTCATTAATTGCTTTTTTATTCCACTCGGAAGAATGTTTTTTAAAAAAATTTTTTGTTTGTTTTTGTTGTTCAGACATGAAATTAGGATAACAAAAATGAGGGAAAATAACAATTAATATTATCTAACTAATTATACAAAAAGTTTTGAAAAATGTTATAAATCTAAGCTATGTATAATTTCATTTCAACTTAACATAATAATTTTAAAGCTCTTTAATTTAAGATCAAAATAAATTATAAAAGTTAAATCTAACTTAATAATATAAAAATTTATCACATTGTTGCGAGAATCATATAATTTATTATACACTTCAGAAATTTATTTTAAGAGTGAAAAGATAAAAAATAGGAATTTTTTTTGGTCAAGTATTATTGATGATTTATTTCAATAAAGTTTAAATAATAGTGATATTAATTATGCTTTAGTTTGAATGAACTTTTATTTGTGTAAATAACATTTTGATTATAATTTCAACTTTATAAGAAACTTATGATAAAGTAAAATGTATTTTAAGATTCTAATTATTAGTTTATAAACTTTGTCATTTTATAAAATTAAATACTAATTTTTTTTTCTAATTAAATACAGCTCATTGTCAAATGATAAAATTTCTAATCTTTCTCCATTGACTATTTTATATAATTCATTAAATTTTTTTATTACTTTTTGCTTTTCCATATCTTTCATTTTCTGAATTATTAATTTATCTGTTTTTTTAGATAGAAAAGAATGAGTAAAAATATTTTTTATTGAATAAAACTTTAATAAAAAAAATAATTTGAAAATAATAGTAAAACTTAAATTATTGAACTTATAACTTGTTAGCAAAAAATCTTCAATAATATTAGAACTCGAGATTCTAGATTCAAAATTAAAATTAAATGAATCCATGAAAATTTTATTAAAATTTTTTTTCTTTTCAATTGGTTTTTTTAAAAACTTAATTATTTTGGAAGATTCATTAAAACATTCACTACATTGCACTGGTAGATATGGAAATTTATTTCTTTTTAGATTAATTGGAAGATATGAAATAGTTATCTTATTAAGCATTCTTGATTCAACACCCGTTGAGGAGTGATTAATTATTACAAATTTTGAAGCTAAGATCCAATAGATGGATGAATCATCATATATCACAGTTATTCTATCTTTTAAGTCTTTAAACTCTTCGATATATGTGTTTAAATTTTCCTCGGGATGAGGTCTTATAATAATGTTGAATTTAGTATTACGATATATCTCTCTGATCAACTTAAAATTTTTTTGCATCAGACTATCACTGTAACTCATCCAATTTTTTAAGTCCTCGTATCTATTTTCATAATTTTTTAAAACTTCTTTTTTGGTATTAATATTGTTCGAAAATTTGTTATCTGTTGCAAATAAAATGAAGTCTCCGTATTTATTTTTAATTTTCTTTTGTTTACCTTCATAAAATTTAAGATTTTGTTTCTTTAATAAGTCAAAACGAGGGTGACCTGTAACCTTGAAAATTTCATTACTTCTACATTTATTTCTATTTTTTAAATAATAAAATTGTTTTGAACCCCATAGAAAAATTTTTTCAAAACAATTCAAAATATGACTGGGTATTCTATGATCAAGCATCTTCAAATCTTCAAAGTCTACTCCATTTTCTTCATCTAATAAAATTATGGAATTTTTTTTCTTATGTAATTCTTTATAAAGATGTTCTGAAACACCTTTGTGATAACCTTTATCAAAATAAATATTTTGCCCTAGATAATTTGCTATTTTTTTTGTACAAAATTTTGATCCTAAAAAAACATTGATTCCTTTCGAAGCTAATCTATGTGCAAGATATAGTTTTGCGTTTAATTCTCTTGATGTAATTTCAACAGGTAATATGACAGAATTTATTTTTTTTTTTAGCATTTTATTATTATAGACTTTTTTAACTATTTTTAAATTTAAAGATTGATATTAAAAAATACTTATTTTTTAATAAAGATTTCTATCCATCTTAATGCTAAAAGAACTCTAAACCAATATTGCGCATTTTTCCTATTTTGTTTGTCAACTTTAAATCGCTGCAAATCTTCTTTAGAAATTATCAATCTATCTTTTCTAAAACATTCTTCAGCAACATTTCCTAGTACGTCAAAAATTATTCTTTTGGTACTGCCGGGTCTTTGTAATTTAATCTTTGGTTTTACAATATGTTTTGGGAGAAAAGTACAAATTTTTCTTAATAAAGATTTGTTGAAACCATTTTCAAAAAAATGACTTTCGTTTACATTAAAAGCTTCTTCAATCAATCTATGATCTAAAAATGGAACCCTTGTCTCAAGTGAGTTCATCATCGAGATTGCATCTTCAACTCTTAACCAATATGGAATTCCTTCTTCAAAAAGTCTATATTTTAAATGACCTTTAAGAGTTAAATTAATTTTGGAAATAGGTTCATTTTTCCTTTTTAGTAATTCTCTGGTAAAGAGATTTCGAAAAGTTAAATAACATAATTTAAGTGGTTTTGTCTCAGAAAATTCTTGCAATTCGTAAGACTTTTTTATAAATGTTAAAAAATTGCCTTTTATCAGAAATTTGCTTAAATACGGAATTACACAGTTCGAATATCCAGCAAAAACTTCATCTGCTCCATCGCCTGTCAAAAAAACTTTTATACCGTCTCTACTTGCTTGTTTTCTGATTGCATATTGGTATAATGTTTTAGATGATTTAAATGGTTGATCCATTTTTTTAATAATGAAATCTATTGTCTCTAAATTTTCAACATCTTTACAATCAGTGTATTTATGATTAAGTGACCATTGTTTAACAGTTTGATTAATATTTTCAGATTCATTTATCGCATCGGGCGGTAATACACTATAATAAAATATGTTTTTATCACTTTTTGTAAAGTAAGATATTAAAGTTGAATCCAAACCACCAGATAATGCGACTCCAAGTTTGACATCCCTTCTGAGATGTAATTTCATAGTGTTATCTATTTCGTTCTTTATTGAATTCTCAAAATCCTTATTTTTATTACCATTTTTTAAAGACCAGTATTTTTTAAAATCTAAATTAATATGTTTATTTTTTTCTGAAATAAAAGAACCTCTAGGAAAAGCAAAAATTTTTTTAAAAAAACTATCGTAGTTAGTATCTAGTTNACCATCAATTAAATATTTGGATAAGGTATTATTGTTAATTTGTTTAGCTTCAGGAAATAAATGTAAAATACTTTTTATTTCACTGGAAAAAATTAAGCTGTCATTATTCTTAAAAAACCAAAGTGGTTTAATTCCAAGCCTATCTCTGGAAACTATGATTTTTTTTTTCTATATTATCATACGCAACAATAGCCCACATGCCTCTGGCTTTTTTAAAAGCTTTTTCTGCTCCCCAAAACAAAATAGCAGCAGCCATTACTTCCGAATCTCCTTTTGATTTAAATTTAAAACCATATTTTTTAAGTTCCTGAGAAAGTTCTATATAGTTATATATTTCGCCATTAAGCATTAAAGTAATATTTTTATATTTTACAGGTTGATTACTTTTTTGACTAAGATCTATGATTGATAATCTACAAAAACCAAATAAGGCATTATCTAAATTTAAAAATTTTATATTATCAGGACCTCTATGATTCTGAAGCTCCACGGCTGTTTTAAATTTCCTAAGACTAGGTAATTTTTTTCCAACAACAGCTACTAAGCCACACATATAGATAACAGTCTAAAATTTTATTTTTATTAAAGTGATAAGTGGTAAATCTATTAAAGAAAGATACTCAACATTTTATAATTAATTTTATTGACTTATTCAAGATAAATATTTTATTTTGGATTTTTGACTAGAACCGACTTAAGGAATTTTAAAAATTTATAAATTATCTTAAATGACTTTATTTTAATTTGAATAATTATTTTTAAATCATCAATGTAATTGACTCGAATTTTTTTTTTTATATAGCCAACTTGTTTCAAATAAGTATTATCAAATTCCAGTTTATCACTTTGTGTTTTTTTTCTAAAGAAACCATAAATTTCTGAATTTTTTAAATTTGTAGAACTTGTGTTGATTAATTTAAAAAAAAGATTATTGTTGTAACAAATTCTCAAAAAATTTACTTTGTTAAAATAATTTAGATGGACCGGACGAAAATAACTGGTTGAAATTCTTTTTTGATTGATACCCAATGAATCTGGAACAACA
The DNA here is from genome assembly GCA_002691145.1 of Rickettsiales bacterium. Lineage (GTDB taxonomy): Bacteria > Pseudomonadota > Alphaproteobacteria > Methylaequorales > Methylaequoraceae. Next base: position 40,096 of record NZHE01000010.1, on the reverse strand, counting down.
ATGTAAACTAAGCCTGTAAGAGATAAAACTTTTGAAATCTCTTGCAGGCAAATATTTGGATTTCGCAAGTGCTCAAGTGTGTGTCTTAAAATAATAAAATCAAATTTCACATTTATATTTTGGGACCAATTAGGTTCATCGATATTAATATCAAAAAAGTGGCACCCCATATTCTCAAGATATGGCCAGTTTTTTTTATACTGTTCAATTGCATAAAGTTTTAACCTACCCTTTTTTTTTTTTAAGAATTCCAAACCCCACCCTTGTCCAGAACCTATATCTAAAACTGTATTGATTTTAGTATTTTTCAAGTCGAACCTTTCCCACATTTGCTCCCATCTATCAAATTTACTAGTAGGATCAGAGCTTGGAGGGGTTATGCTAAACTTAATAGTATACCAATATTTATTAATTCTATTATATTCTTGTAAACTTGGTTTTGGATATACGCTCAAGTGCCCACAACTTTTGCATATAACTATTTCAAATTTTTTTTTGGCAATAATTGGAGAGTAGAAGTTACTGACTAATTCATAAATCTTCTTTTGACACACACAACATGTGAATTTATTCATACTAACTTTTTTTTTGTTATTAGTTTTTCTAAGTTTTCAAATTGTTTAAATTCAGGTAATAGGATTTTAGATTTAAATAATTTATCTTTTGAAATCGTTTCAGCTAATTTATAATCTAAATAACTGTCGATATTCACCGTGATATTTTCATCATTAATTAAACCATATGGATTTTCACCATACAGGTTTTTTGACTTGGTAAAATTTTCTGTTTTAAGAACATATACGGCTTGATCCCTCAAATAAGCTCTTTTTTGCTTTTGTCTAGGAAAACCTTTTTTCGGTTCACTAATTATATAATCTGATACTCTACCCTCCTTTGAAATTTTTTTAACTCTAATTGGGTGTTGATCCTGGATTATTTTAAAAGTAACAACTGAAGTGGCTTTTTTTTCAATCGCAAATTTAANAACTTTATCAATCAATTTTCCGTTCCTAAAGGGACAAGGAGGCTCCAATAGTACAATGTATTCTGGCAACTTTTTTTTTTTTAGATTTAAGATGATATCTCTTATGACAGTGTAAGATAAAACATTATCTCCTGAGAGTTGTTTAGAACGTTTAATTAAAAAATATCCACTTATTTTGTCTAACTCTTTTTTTTTATAATCTGATGAAAGAATAATTTTATCAATCATCTTGGACTCTAGTCCAGAAAGAACTGCTAACTCAATTAACGACTTATTTTTTATTGTTTTTAAATTTTTATTTTTTAACCCTTTAGAACCTTTTCTTGCTAAAATCAAGCATAAAGTTTTCATGGATAAATTTGTGGCCAACTTTTCCATATAATTCCATTTTTTATTAAATCTTTTAATGCTGATTCTAAATTGACTTGTGGAGAATAATCTAGAAAAGATTTTGCTTTATCAATATTACATGTTCGCTGAAAAATTTCTCTGTTTCTTATTCTATCATTAATTTGAAAATTTAGATCAAATTTAGGTTTTTTTGATGAATGACATAATGTTAAAATTTTTGAACCTAAATCCAGCACNTTAATCTTATTTAGAGGGTTACCAATATTAAATATTTCAAAACCATCTTTATTTTTAATATTGTAAAAAATAGATTTGACAGTAGCATTTGCAGTATCAGTAACATAACAATAAGACCTTATTTGTTTCCCGTCTCCATTGATTACAATTCTTTCACCTTTTCTCGCTAGATACAAGAATCTTGAAATTACAAATTCCGCCGTCTGAAAACTTCCAAATGTATTAAAATATCGTAAAATAACACTTTTTAAATTTGAAAATTTTGTAGTTGCTTTTATATACTCTTCGGCAGCCAGTTTCGATATTGCATAAACTGTTCTTCCTTGAGTGACAGTTTCCTCATTAACGCTTTCAACTGCTGGCTGACCATAAACTTCAGATGAACTGGCAAATACAAGTTTTTTTACATTATTTAAGCAAGCTGTTTCTATTACATTTTTTGTGCCCTCAATATTTATTTCTAAACATCTTTGTGGTTCGCTTTCTGTTCTTTTCACACCCAGTAACGCAGCTAAATGCACAACACAATCAATGTTTTTTAAACTACTTAACAAGAGTGATTTATCTAAAATAGAACCCTTAATATATTTTTTTGGCTTAAAATATTTAGATAATTGTGTAATTTTTTCGCTCAAATCAAAAATTATTGGATCTAGTCCAATGGATAAACATTGTTTATAAACTTCAATTCCAATGCAGCCTGCTCCGCCTGTAATTAGTATTTTTTTCATTCTTTTATATTATAGAATTTTTTTTTCTAGAACTGTTTTATCTAATTTTAAATTTAATAAAATTTTTAACACTTTTTTTGCAACATTGCCATCACCATAGATATTCTCGCAATTTTTTAGTTTTTTTAGGAAATGACTATTTGTAGTAACGTACTTAACTTTACGTAGAATTTCATCTTCTCTAAAACCTACATTAATAACATTTAAGCTTTTTTCCCTTCCATTCTGGCGTGAACCAATATCAATTGTTGGTACTTTAAAACTTGCTGCTTCTCTAATACCAGATGAGGAATTTCCAATCATAAATTTGGCATGTTTTAAGAGTTTTAAAAAACTATCAGATTCCAAATTTTTTACCAAAATAAATTTTTTATTTTTTTTCAATTTATTTAAGATATTTTTAAATCCTGGATCTGTATTAGGCGTAAAACAGTATACTTTGAAATATTTAGCAATATTTTCAAGAGCGTTGTATACGGAAATAAATAATTTTGACGCTTCATCTAAATTTGTCGTAACAGAATGCATTATAAAAATACAATATTTTTCAGAATTATTTGTTTTTTTTTCCATAACAGCTTTTAAAATATCAGTATATGGACATCCTACTAAAAAAACATTTTTTGGTTGCTCACCCATTTGAATGAGTCTTTTTTTTGAATTTGGTGTAGAAACAAAATGAAAATGAGAGAGCTTACTTACTGCATGTCTAATGGATTCATCTATCGTTCCAGAAATTTCACCCCCTTGAAAATGTAATATTGGTATGTTCATCAAAGCACAAATTGATGCAATAGCCAAAGTCTCTACTCGATCTACTGTGACTATAGCATAATCAGGTTTTTCTCTCTCAATTATTCTAACTAAACCTTTAGAGCATCTTGAAAAAGACAATGCATTTTCGCCAAGAGAATCTGTTTGATTTTCTTTGAACATCTTCACCTTATAATCAATTTTAAAATCATCTTTTAAAATATCTTTGTAAGTATACCCAGACGATTTCAATAAATGAGAACCTGTAACAACAATCTTTAATTCAAACTTCGAGTTCTTTCTTATAAGGTTTAATACACTTTTAATTCTCGGATAATCAGCTCTTGTACCTGTAAAAGCAAATATTTTTATTTTTTTACTCACAGACATGTTTTTTTTTTATCTGTATATCTTTTTTTATTAGAGATTTTGCCTTTTTACCAAGAATNCGTGCGAATTCATTTGCTCTAAAATCTCCAGTGCCTGGTCTTTTAACCCAGATATTTTTTTTTGTAAAAGTCTCATTTTTTTTTATTTCTTTAATTGAAACAACTGAACTAAATGCAAACTCTGAAACTGAATATTCACATTTGTTGAGTCCTTTTTTTCCTTCTCGCATCAAATTAATTCTTTTTACATCTTCGACAATTTCTTTACACAATCTAGGATTCATAGAACACTGTATATCAGGACCTTTTCTTTTAAAATTATCAGTAAAGTGCTTTTCAATTAAACTAACACCTAAAGATGCGGCACCAATACAGGCTAATTTTCCTATGGAATGATCTGAATATCCAATAAGAGTATTTTGAAAATTTTTTTTTAACTCTAAAATACCGTTCAACCTTACATCTTTGTCTAGAGTTGGATAGGAATTGTTTGTATGCATCAACGCAAAGTCTATTTTGTATTTTTTTAAAATCTCTACACTTTTTTTTACAGAGTTTATATCATTCATACCTGTACTCAAAATTATTGGTTTTTTAAACTTAGCTATGTGTTCTATTAATGGAAGATTGTTGCATTCACCAGAACCTATTTTAAAACCTGAAACTCCAATTTTATTCAGGAAATTAGACGCTGCTCGAGAAAAAGGTGTACTCAAGTAACATTTTTTTTTTTTTTCAACAAACTGTTTTAGTTTAACTTCATCATCTTTAGATAGAGAGCATTTATCCATAAGCTCGTAAATTGAAGAGCCAATGTAACTGACTTTCCAAGTCTTAGCTTCTTCAGACATTTCGTCATCAACAAAATGCGTTTGATGCTTAATAATATCAGCTCCAGATTTAATTGCTAAATCTGCCATCCGAATTGCATTCTCTAAAACACCTCCATGATTGATTCCAATTTCAGCAATTATTTTTGTATTACAATCTTTACCAATAGAACAATTTTTTAATTTTATTATCATAAAATTTCAAATACTTTTACTTTTAGAAATATTTAATATTTATTACATTTAAAATTTTTTGCAATTTTTTTAAAAAAAAATTAATAAAGTTTATTTATAAGGTAATATCGAAATTTAAAGTTGTGAATTTTATTATTTGTTATTTAAAAATGTTTGTTTTGGCAATGATAAATGCTCGAGGGGGTAGTAGAGGGATTCCAAGAAAAAATATAAAATCTTTCTTAGGGAAACCTTTGATCGCTCATAGTATTGAACTAGCATTAAAAATAAAAGAGATTGATGAAGTTATTGTTTCAACAGACGATAAAAAAATTGCTGATATCGCTCAAAAATATGGTGCTACAATTCCTTTCATGAGACCAAAAAAGCTAGCAACATCAAAGTCACTTCAAATTGATACAATCGTATATAACTTGAAAAAATTTGAAAAAATTAAAAAAAGGGAAATTGATTTGGTTGTTTTATTACAACCAACTGCTCCGTTAAGAAATGCAGATGATGTAATTGGCTGTATAAAACTTATGAAAAAGAAAAACCCTGATACTGTAATTTCTATAGCCGACGTTGGTTGTAAACATCCTTCTGGTATATATAGAGTGGGAAAAGACGAAAGCCTGATTCCTTTTGTTAAAAAATCTAAATCTGGTTTTAACAGACAACAACTAGAAAAAATATATTGGAGAACCGGCTCAGTCTATGTAATTCAAAGAAATGTTATTTTAAAAAATAATGCTATTTACGGCGACAAAATAATTGGTTACAAGGTTTCTGAAGAAAGAGCATTTAATATAGATACAAAGTTTGATTGGAAACTCGCAGAATTATGGGGAAAATACAAAAAAAATTATGAAAGATAAATCACCCACAATTATATTATTTTTTTATAGATTTATGGAATTTAGACTTTTCTTTCAAAATGGTCTTTTAAAGTTACTAGAAAAAAAAATTAAACTCATAGTTGTTGTTCCAGAAGAATCTGTTGTTGGTGTAAAAAAAATAGTTNGTAAAAATGTAATTGTAGAAGGAAGTAACCTTGGAAAACTGACCGTTCTAGATGAACTTAAAGACAAAGGAATAAATGCATTAATCTCAAGAATTTTGTCTCTTGTTTATGGTATCAAGAAAGGAAAGACTGAAAATATTACCCCAAAGATACATTTTGAATCAATTATAAAATTAGCAAAAAAAAAAAGTTTTATATCTAGAATAGTTGTTAATTTTATAATTCTCTTCGCAAAATTAGCTTCAAAATCCTATTTAATGAGAAAATTGTTGCAAAGATTATATGCTTTTACATCAAAAGATAAAAACATTAATTTATATTTTACAAAATATAATCCAAATCTTGTTGTAGTGGGTTCTTGTGGCCTCTCCGCGGATGGTTGGGTTATGTTAGAGGCAAAAAAAAAAAAAAATATCCACAGTAGTAGTACTTCAAACCTGGGATAGAACTTCATCAAAAGGTTATCCTACCGTTCAACCTGACTACATGTTAACATGGAGTCAAATAACAGCTATTGAGGCAAATATATTTTTGGATATTCCCAAAAAAAATATTTTTATTGGCGGTGCACCAATCTGGGATGATTTTTTCTTAAAAAAACCACCTTTCAGCAGGAAAAAATTTTGTAATATTACAAAATTGGATTTCAAAAAAAAAATAATTGTATTTGCCATGAATTCATTGTGCTACCATGAGAGTAACATGGAGGTTATGGCTTTTTTAGGTTCACTTATTCAAAAAAAAAAATTTTTAAAATCTTCTCAATTATTTCTTAGGCTACATCCTTCATACTTTTCTGCTAAAAAAGAAAAATATGAAATGGATAGAATAGTAAGCGTTTTATCAAAAATACCTGGTATAGTCATCAATACGCCAGAAACAGACAAAGATCAATCAGGTTTACTTTTTACAAAATTAGATCAGGATATTCAAATTTCATCTTTTTATCATTGTGATTTAACTATTTCATGTTTATCAACTTACATGATTGAGTCATCAATATTCAATAANCCAGCCATAAATTTAATGTATGGAAGATGGAAAACGAATCTATATGATTTAGATGTTAGTAAAGTAAAGGTTCATCACATCCAGAGAATCTATAATTATAAAGCTATTTATCAAGTGAGAAAATTAGAGGATTTATTACCTACCATTAACAAAATTTTAAAAAATCCGAATGAAAAAACAGGTGAAAGAAAAAATTTGGTTAATTCAGAAATATCAAAAAATCAAGGACGTGCTAGAACCTATTTTTGCAAAAAATTGATTCAACTTGCAAAATTTCATCACAATAAAAATTAGAACTATTTATAAAATGTCAATTTTTAATCAAGCTCATGAAAAATGTTTGTAAGTAATTTTAAAAAATAGTTTAATAAAAGATTTTTTGAAATTTATGTAAATAAAGGGGTTTATATGATTCATAGAAGCCTAGATTTAAAGCTATAATTAAAATATAATGTTAATTATACTAATAGAAACAAATAATTATTTTAAATCAGGTTTATGCGCATTTTAAATTTAGAACCTAATAATTTTTCATTAAAAGCCAAACAAATATTAAAAACAGTTGCAAAATATAAAGATGTAAAAAACTTAAATTTTGTAAAAAAATGTCAGAAAACTAATATTATAATTACTAGATTAGGGCATAATATAGATAGTAAATTTTTAGAAAATTTTCCTAATCTAATTGCAATAGCTACTGCAACGACTGGATTAAATCATATAAATCTTAATAAAATTAATGCAAAAAAAATCACGGTTTTAAGTTTAAAAGACGAAACTAAGTTTTTATCTAGTATCACGGCTACAGCCGAACATCATTGGGCATTATTATTATCATTAATTAGAAAAGTTCCTAAAGCCAATGAAAGTGTTAAAAATTATAATTGGGAAAGAGAAAAATTTACTGGATTTCAGTTGAAAAATAAAATAATAGGAATTGTTGGTTATGGAAGAATTGGGAAGATGATAGCAAAATTTTCAAAATCATTTGGTATGCAGATCATAGCTCATGAAAAAAAAAAATTAAAAAACAAAAAAATGATTAGATTTGTAAATTTAGAAGAACTCTTTCGGACCAGTGATATAATATCAATTAATTTGTCACTTACGTCAGATACAGAAAAGATTATTAGCAAGGAATTGTTATTTTCAACAAAAAATAATGTTTACATTATTAATACTTCTAGAGGAGAATTAATTGACGAGGAAGCATTAGTCGAAAAAATAAAAAAAGGAAAAATTGGAGGATTTGCTACTGATGTTCTAAGTAATGAATTATCAAAAACGTCAGATTTTTTTAAAAAAAATAAACTTGTTGAATTATCAAACAAAAACAAAAATATTATCATAACTCCACATATTGGGGGCGCATGTACTGATGCAATGCGAGAAACAGAAGTTTTTATAGCAAAAAAGATTGTTAAATTCATCAAAGGCTTTAAAAAAAATGATTAAGAAAAAAAATATTTGTGTGGTGTTAACTGCAAGACCAAGTTATTCCAGAATTAAAACTGCACTTGAAAAATTAAAACAAAACTCAAAAATTAAATTGTCAATAATTGTAAGCGGATCATTATTATTAAGTAAATACGGTAATGCTGCAAAAGTAATCGAAAACGATGGCTTTGAAATTACAGATAAAATATACTCAATTATGGAAGGTGAAAATTTAGTTTCAACAACTAAAACTACAGCAATTCAACTAATGGAATTAGTAACATTATTTGAGAAGAATAAACCTGATTGTGTTGTAACTGTAGCTGATAGATTTGAAACACTTTCTACTGCAGTAGCGTCAGCATATATGAATATACCTCTAATTCATATTCAAGGAGGAGAAGTTACAGGTTCAATTGATGAAAAGGTAAGACACGCTGTTACCAAATTATCTGATCTTCATTTAGTTTGCACATCAGAGGCAAGAAACAGAGTGATAAAGATGGGAGAACATGAAAATTCTGTTATCGTTACAGGTTGTCCATCAATTGACCTTGCAAAAATAGCAATTAAAAAAAAACCAAATATAGATAATAAGATTTGGAATAGTTATAATTTTGTAGGAAAAAAATTTGATGTTACTTCAGATTACTTAGTATTAATGCAACACCCAGTCACTACACATTATAAAATGAATCATCTTTATATGACAAATCTTTTATCTGCAGTTAAAAGCTTGGATATCAATACATTTTGTTTTTGGCCAAACCCTGATGCAGGTTCTGACGGAATATCAAATGCTGTAAGGACTTTTCGAGAAAAACAAAAATCCAACAAATTTGCTTTTTTCAAAAATTTTGAACCTGATGATTTCATTAGACTACTAAATGGATCAAAATGCTTAGTTGGAAACTCTAGTGCTGGAATAAGAGAATGCTCATTTTTGGGTTTGCCTGTTGTCAATATTGGAGAAAGACAACAACACAGACAGAGAGCGAGTAATGTTTTGGATTGTTCCAACAAAGCAACCGAAATTTTAACCTCTTTGAAAAAACAAATTAATGAAAAAAAATTTAAAAGATCAGAAATTTATGGTAAAGGTTTTGCATCAGAAAAAATTAACAAAGCCATAGAAAATTGGAATCTAAAGATAAAAAAATCGATTACATATTAGCTAGTAATGAAAATTTTTAATTTAAAACTTTACAATTTAATTCCAATCATACTCCAAAGATTTTCAAAGTTTTGGGTTACTTTTCTTGTAAAGAGAAATAAACCTAAATTGCTAGCAAAAATTTTCGCTTTATCTTTATATGAATATTCTAGGGTTGAGAAAAAAAAAAATATAAAAATTTTTAATGTAATCTTTCTTAACAAGAGTATTTTTTATGACGATATAAAGCAAGGATTAGTTCCACAGAATTTATTCAATCTATATTATGTTGAAAGAAATTTTTTTAAGTTAATTGTTAATCATTTTTTGCCTTATACCGTTGTAGATAACTCTTATAAATCTGAAAAAAATGAAATGAAGTTAGCGAAAAAAAAAATTTCAAATTTTTTGAGTGTTTTCATAGATCATTTAGATAATTATTTTAAAGTTGATGGGGTTCTTACTGGAAACATTGTCTATTGGGCAGAACAGGAATTAGCAGAATGTCTAGACAAAAAAAATATTTCTTTCATAGCTTGTCAAAAGGAGAGCATCCAAGCCCCAGAATTGTATAAGGAAATTATAAATGTAAGAACAAAAGGCAATGAACCATTTAAAGGCACAGCAGTTCTTACTTATAATAAAAAAACTGCCGTTCAATTGGTAAAAGGAAAGATGGTAGACCAAAAAAAAATTCATATAGTGGGAATGCCCAGATTGGATTCTTATCATCGGTTAAGAATGAGTAACAATACAAAAAGAAGAAAAAAAAGAATTTTATGCTTGTTGATATCCTTAGTGTCACAGTTACCGTGTCTTATTTATCCATTTACTGATAAAAGAAGATGGAGTGATATTGCTAATTTAACTCACAAAAGTTTATTTGAGTTTGCACATAAAAACCCCAATATAGAAATTGTAATAAAATATAAGCCATCTGATAGATGGCAAATTGATATTATTTATAAAAAATTTAAAGATCGTATCCCACCAAATGTAAGAATTACTATGACAGAGAGCTTATTAAGCTTAATGGAAAATTCTGATGTGGTCGTAGGTCATAATAGTTCAGCAATGTTTGAAGCAATTGCTTGTGGAAAAAAGTGCATCGTTCCACATTATGCAGAAGCATTAAGAAAAGAATTTAAAGGCCGTTTAATCGATTTCAAAAACGCTGTCGTCATGGTGTCTAGTCCAGATGAACTAAAATTAAAATTAACCCAATGTCTCAATGAAAAAATGAATAAAATTCTCTCTAATTCAAAATTATTGTTATTAGATGAATGGGTAGGAAATGCAGATGGATTATCAGGAAAAAGAATGGCGAATAAAATTTTTGATATCATTGAACAAAAAACTAACTAATTAAAATAATGCTTAAAAATTATATTGAAAAAGGGGGATATAAATTTAAAAAAAAAGAATCCTTTTTTTTTAAAATTTTTTTCTCATTTAAAACTTATTTAAAAAAAATCAAAATAATAATTATGTCAATAAAGTTTTTAATTAAAAATAAAAACCCTATCCTAGAAAACGAATTCATTGCTGTTTATGCAAGTCGATCCTTTGGGCATGACATTCATTTTATAGAGTTAGTCTCAAGACTATATTTTCCCAGAAAAATAAGTTTCATTATAATTCCGAATGAACGTATAAATAATTTTTTATTAGAAGCATACTCTCATAACATAAGTTTCTTTAAGTTTTCTGTTGATCCTGTTTTGAGCGAATGGACGGCAAGATTAATTAAATTAATGTTTTTTTATTTTGAAATCAAACATACTAGTTGGCCTAAAAATTACATCGTAGATCCAAGACACTTAACACAGATATTAAATATTGATGAGGACTTACATACATTCGAGCCAATAAAAAATAAAAAAAAAAAAAAATTTACTTTNAATACTAAATCCCCACTAGGTATTTACAGACATTTAGTAAACAGTAAAATTGGGAGAAATCCATCTTTGCCTGAACATATAGAAAAAGATTGTGTAGCTAAAATCAAAAAAAAATGGCCTTCTTTTTTTAAAAAACCAATAGTTGCTATTGTCCTCAGAAGAAAGGGGTATTTGGGACAAGGTATTAATGGTAGACTTAGAATGGCTGGTCCACACGAAAATTATACTGATAGTGTAAAGTATTTAGCAAAACAAGGCTTCAATGTAGTTGGGACAGGGGATACTCTTCATGAGAAATTTTATGATATAAAAAATTATTATGATTTAACAGAGTGTGGCATAGAAGAGGATTGCGCAAATATTTTTACATTAACTAATTGTATTTTATATGTTGGTCAAAATTCTGGACCTTACCAAATTGTCTTTTCCGTTGGAGGAAGATGTTTGATTACAGATGCACAACCCTTGGCATATGCACCTTTTGGAGAAAATGACCTCATTTTATATAAGAATATATACATAGATAACAAAAAAACTGATATTTCTAAAATTTTTAAATATAGGCCTGAATTATCTTTTGATCAAATTACATTTGAAAAAGACGTAAAAGTTAAGGAAAATTCATCTCTTGAAATACTTTTATCAGTTAAAGAAATGATTGAATTAATAAAAGGAAAAAAAACTAGCTATGAAATAAAAAACTTATCTCAAAAATTACGTCAGTTAGCCCCTAAAACTGCTCTTAGTGCTCATCTGAAATCAAGACCACCTGCATTTATTTTAAAAAAAATGAAAAAGTCTCTTTTTTAGGATTAAAATAATTTATGAATCTTTTTCAAGTATTTAAATTAGTTGGACATTATTCTAAAAGTTATAAAAACAAAATGATTTCTTGTTTTTTTTTGCTACTACTTGAAGCATTAATCACAAGTTTATCATTTGCAAGCATAATACCTTTTGTAAATATAATTATTAAGGGCGATGGAGGAAATATTAACTTTCCTTTTATTGGAAAATATATCAACGAATTGTTAGTTATAAATCCATTTTTAATTATATTAATCATAGCTATACTTCTTTTTTCAAAATCAGTTGTCACAATACTTAGAGTTGCCTTATCTATACATATTGGCGTTGGGCTTAAAGCAAAATGGATAGGTCAAATGCTTGGTTCTCTAACCTACACTCACATTAAACAGTTAAGTAATACTGAAGAGGGACACAAATTTAGTAATATCTACATTCTTCCAGAGAAAAGTAGTGCTTTTATAGTTAGTAGTTTTGGATATATATCAATCATAGCGCAAGCTATTTCTATTATAATAGTCATGTTTTTCGTTGAGTGGAAAATATTATTTATTGGAATAATTTTAATAGGAATAAGCTTTTTTTGTCTTCATAAACCATACATTAATCTTGCCTCAGTGATGGGTGTGAAAACTATTAAAATTAAACAAACCGTTTTTAGTTACATATACGACTCAATAAGAAATATTAGAGATATCAAAATCTTTAATTTACACAACATAATAATTAAACAGTTAAATACAATTCTTTCTAATGAAAAGAAATTTGAATTTAAAAAACAATTTATTAATGTTTTTCCATCCTACAGTATCGAGTTAATTGCTGCAGTATTATTATTGATTATTTACTTTGTATTACTTGGTTCGTCTAAAGATAGTATAAATTTTCTTTTGCCAAAAATAATTTTTTTTAGTGTTAGTGTGCAAAAATTATTGAATTCAAGTGCTACAATAGCATCACTAAATTTTAAGGTGGTTACACAATTTAAAAATTTTGAGTTAATGGATAAAATTCTTACAGAGTCATTGGACGAATATGAGATTAATAAAAAAGCTAATAAAAAAATTCCAACAAGTAAAAAATCCTTAATTTTAAAAAATCTTTCATTTTTTTATAATAAAAAACAAAAGATTCTAAATAATGTAAATATTACAATTCCATTGAAAAAAATGATTTTTTTTATTGGTAATTCTGGTACAGGAAAATCCAGTTTAATGGATATTATTTGTAAATTAAGAGAACCATCAAACGGTAAAGTTCTTCTAGATGATATCGACATCAATCAATTTAATCTTCAAAAGTGGAGAGATAGGATTAGTTATGTTTCTCAAGAGCCAACTTTTTTTTCTGGAACAATTTTAGATAACATTACATTATTTAACAAAGATATAAATTTAAAATTAGTAAGAAAAACAGCTGAGCTAATAGATTGTGACAAATTTATAATGGAGACACCTAAACAATATGAAACCTTATTATCGTCTAGTGCATCAAATTTATCGGGTGGACAAAGAAGAAGGATTGCTTTAATAAGATCTTTACTAAAAGATCCTGATATCCTAATTTTAGATGAATCTTTATCTTCAGTCGACGAAAAACATGAAATTAAAATAATAAAAAAATTAAAAAAAATTAAAAAACTAAGTATTTTTTTTATTTCTCATAGGTTATCTAGTATTGATTTAGCAGACGAAGTTTTTTTATTTAAAAATAAAAACATTTTTAAAAAATGATAGAAAATTTTTAAAACTCAATTAAGATTAAAAATTATTAATACACTTCAAATTCTTAATTTAAAGAAATAAAACTTGAAATAATGAATTTTAATAAGAAAATTAAAAGTCTTACAGAACTGGAGAGTATTGCTTCTTCTCAAAAAAAATTTGGAAAAAAAATAATACTTTGTCATGGAACATTTGATCTTTTGCATGTTGGTCATGTCAGACATTTTCAACAAGCAAAAAAAATAGGTAATATATTAATAGTAACAATTACTGCTGACAAATTCGTAATTAAAGGACCTGATAGACCTTATTTCTCTGAAATATTAAGAGCAGAAATGATAGCTTCGCTTATGAATGTAGATTATGTAGGCATTGTAAATGATACTAGTGCTTTGCCAAGTATTGATGCAATTAAACCAAATGTTTATGTTAAAGGTTCTGATTATAAAAATACCACAGAAGATATAACTGGTAAGATTAAAAACGAAATTAATGCAGTTAAAAATAATGGCGGTAAAATTTTTTTTACCGATGATATAGTGTTTAGCTCATCGACACTTTTAAATAAACATTTTAAAACTAATAATGATGAATTAGAAAAAGTTCTAAATATTGTTAAAAAAAAGGGAGGCTTTTCTTATCTTGAAAAGCAAATCGAGCAAATTTCGAATAAAAAGATTTTATTTATCGGGGAAACGATAATTGATGAATATCTATACGTTGATAGTCTTGGAAAAGCATCTAAGGAAAGTATTATAGCCCAACTTTACCACAGTAAAGAGATTTTTTTCGGAGGTGTAGTTGCAGCAGCAAAACACAGTTCAGGTTTTTGTAAAGAAGTAAGAATAATTACGACTTGCGGTTCAAACGATTCCTATGGAGAATTGATTAAAAAATCATTGCCGAAAAATATTAAGTTAATTTCTGAAAATTTAAGTAACAAACCTACCACAAGAAAACAAAGAGTTGTTGATAGGTCTTATTTAAGAAAAGAGAGTGAAATTTATATTATGGATGATACACCGTTATCGGAGATGGAGGAAAAAAAGGTACTTAATCACCTTAACAAAAATTTAAAATGGGCGGATGTGGTAATCATAACAGACTTTGGACACGGACTTATGACTTCTAATATCATAAAAAAGATAGTAAAGGACGCAAAGTTTTTGTCTGTTAATGTTCAAACTAACAGTAGTAATCGAGGTTATAATCTATTCACAAAATATCCAAAAGCAGATTTTTTATGTATAGATGAACCTGAGATGAGACTAGCAACTCAGCAAAAATTTGCCCCAGTTGTTCAAATTTTGAAATATATTAAAAAATTAATTTCTTGTGATCATTATATTGTAACTCATGGAAAACATGGTTGTTATGTAAAAGACAAAAAAAATAAAATTGATGTAGTCCCAGCACTGGTAACAAAGGTCATAGATTCAGTAGGAGCCGGAGATGCTTTTTTAGCAATAACATCTCCTTTTGTTGCATCTGGTCTGCCAATGAAGGAGGTTGGACTTCTTGGAAATATTGCTGGTGCGATTAAAGTTAATATAATTGGTCACAGATTTTCGGTTGACAAAATTACGTTCATGAAATATTTAAAAACTTTATTGAAGTAAAAAATTTAGCTTTTCAAAGTATGACTTTTAGTACATATATAAAAAAACTCTATGAAATTGCAAAGTTAATCAAGGTTACTGACAGAAATAAAAATGTTATTGATTTTGATATTGCATCAAAAAAAATAATCAACAAATTAAAAAAATTTCAAATTGACAACAACAAAAAAATTATTTTTGTAGGAAATGGTGGAAGCTCTGCAATAGCAAGTCATTGTTCAATTGATTATTCGAGAACTGCGGGCATAAGAGCTCAAAACTTTAATGATGGTGCCTCTCTGACTTGTTTAGGTAATGATTATGGTTATGAACATGTATTTTCAAAGCAAATAGAACTTCATGGAACCAAAAATGATATACTAGTTGCGATTTCGAGCTCCGGAAATTCAAAAAATATTATTAATGCAGTTAACATGGGTATTAAAAAAAAAATGTTTGTTATCACATTAAGTGGTTTTAAAGAAAATAATAAACTTAAAAATCTTGGAGATTTTTCATTTTTTGTTTCAAATGAAAAATACGGTTACGTAGAAATATTACACTTAATAATTCTTCATTCATTTTTAGACATTTTAATGTTAACAAATTCGAAATCATGACAAAATATTCAGTTTTAGTTACTGGCGGAGCAGGTTATGTTGGTGCTGAACTAATACCCAAACTATTAAGCAGCGGATTTAAAGTTAGTGTGATTGATCTAATGATCTACAATAAAGATGTTTTTAAGCATCACGTTCAAAATGAAAATCTAAAAATCTTCAAAGGGGATATCAGAGATCAAGATTTGCTTGAACATGCAATGAAAAAAATTGATTGTGTTATTCATTTAGCTTGTATTTCTAATGATCCATCATTTGAACTAAACCCAAATCTTGGTAAATCAATAAATCTTGATTGTTTTTTTCCTTTGGTAAAAATTGCTAAAAAATTTGGGTGTCAGAAATTTATTTATGCCTCTTCTTCTTCAGTTTATGGAATAAAAAGTGAAAAAAATGTTACTGAGGATTTATCACTGGAACCATTAACAGATTATTCAAAATACAAAGCACAATGTGAGAGTATTTTACTTGGAGAAATGAGTTCTAAATTTATAACTACGATATTAAGACCTTCAACTGTTTGTGGTTTTTCTAAGAGACAAAGGCTTGATGTAGTGGTTAATATATTAACTTCACATGCTTATCATAATAAAAAAATCACTATTTTAGGCGGAGAACAGCTAAGACCAAATATACACATTAAAGATATGATAAGAGTATATCAACATATAATTTCATCAGAAAGTTCTAAAATTGATGGTAAAATTTATAATGTTGGGTACGAGAATTATTCCTTAAATGAAATTGCAAAAATAGTTTCAGAAAAATTTGATGAGCAAATATCTATTGAATATAAAAAAACAAACGACCCTAGATCATATCATGTTTCTTCAAAACTTATAGAAAATGAATTGGGTTTTAAATCGGAATTTAAAGTTCAAAATGCTGTTGAAGATCTTTTAAGTTCATTTAAAAATAATTTAATACCTAATGCAATGACTGATAGTATTTATTATAATGTGAAAAGAATGCAGGAGATCAAACTATAATGGTATGTGACTTGCAAAAAAAATTAGATGACTGAAGGCGTAAATACAAGAGAAGGAAAACTCATTCTTGATTCTCACAAACTATCTTATCACATGGATAGGGTAAATGCGTGGGAAAATGGTGAAATAATTGCACCAATAAGTGTTGATATGGCTCTAACAAGAGGTTGTGGTGCAATGTGTTCATTTTGCTATGCAATGATGCAAGAAAGTCAATCTCGTTCTTCAATTAAAACAAGTCATGCTTTAAGTCTTTTAGATGATTTTGCAGAGATTGGGGTAAAAAGTGTTTCATTAGTGTCAGATGGCGAAAGCACTTTATCAAAGGCATATGTTCCATTTATTCAACATGCTGCTAAACTGAATATCGATGTTGCAAATGCAACAAATGGTTGGGAATGGAAGCCCGATAAAATTGAACAAGTCTTGCCTCATCTTACTTGGGTTCGCTTTACCGTCGCCACAGGTAGACCAGAAAGTTATGCCTCAGTCATGTACAAAGGACCTGAACATACATATGTTTTTGATAAAGCAATGGAAAATATAAAGTATGCAGTAAAATTAAAGAAAAAAAATAATTTGAAAGTCACACTTGGAATTCAAATGGTTTTAACTCCAGAGCTTGAAAGTGAAATTATCCCATTTGCAAAACTTGGAATAGCACTTGGAGTTGATTACGCTGTTATTAAACATTGCTCGGATGATGAACAGAAGACATTAGGAATTGATTACACTAAATATGAATCTATGTTTGAACTTCTGAAAAAAGCCGAAAGATTAAGTAATGAAACAACCAAGATTATAGTTAAATGGAACAAAATAAAAGATGGAGACAATTCAACGTACCTTAGACATTTTGGACCTCAGTTCTTACTTCAGATCAGTGGAAGTGGCTTAGTTGCACCATCGGGACAATTTTTTAATGCTAAACATTCAAAACTTCATATTGGCAATTATACTGAAGAGAGATTTAAAGATATTTGGCAGTCCGATAGATACCGAAGAGCAATGAATTATCTTGCTTCACCATATTTTAATGCTAAAACAATGATGGGAACCCTTCCTATCCAACATTATGTGAATGTTGCTTTAGATAATCATATAAAAGGTATTAAAAGAATCAAACCATTGGATGGTGAAAAACCGCTACACTCAAACTTTTTGTGAAGAAATAGCTGTAAAGTTTTTTTTACTAAAATGGCATGTAATTTGCTGATTTTAGTCGAATAACAATGCAGTGAGAAAGAAATGAATTATTTAATTACCAACCTTGTGTATGGAAAAACCTATGCACAAATCTATTTAAATGCACATCTCAAAAGTGCTCTTGATGNATCAAATTTACACTCAATAGTTGATGAGTACGAAACAAGTTATATCTTGTACACAGATATCGAGACAAAACCATTAATTGAAAATCACCCTCATTGGATTTCACTAAGTTCATTAATAAAAACTGAAATAAAGGTATTTAACGAAAAAATTCTTAATTTTGACCACAGATATGATCATTTGAGAACTATGTTGCGTGACTCAATAAAAAATGCTCTTAGTTCAAACTCTCTCTTGACCGCATGTGTAGCAGACTGGGTATTCGCCAAAAATTTTTTTCCCAGAACATTGAAAAAAATCTCTGAAGGATATGATTCGGTTTTTGTTTTGCCAATGAGAGGTGCATCTGAAATTATGCTTCCAATTTTGGCAAATAATCATGGAGCACCAAAAGATATAGAATTATTTGAATTATGCTATACTTGTCTACATCCACTGTGGGTGGCATGTCATTGGGATGCACCACAATTTACGAGAATTCCTTACAGTTTAATTTGGAATTCTTACAAGGGCCTTCTTGTTAGATCTTTTTCACATACACCTATTGTAATCAAGGTATATCCAGAAATGATAAATGCAGTAATGTTGGATACAGATTTACCTAGCTACAGTAAAAATGTTTTTTGGGCCGAGGAATGGACTGACGCTCCTGTAATAGGGTGCGAGCCATTAAGATGTTTTTATCCTGCATTCACTAATAAGGGCTCGAGTGCTTATTCCATTGGAAGAGAATGGTGCAAACATCTTCATAAAGCTCAAGTAAGCTACTTAGAAAAAACTCTTTATTATCCAAACAAAAAAATTGTAAATCCATCAAGTAAATTAGTAGATAAGTCGAATCGAATTATAAATAAGATTACTCACGAATGGAGCAAAACAAATATTAAGGTTTCTTAAATTTTATTGAATTTTTAATTATAGCAGTATATATTAAGAAATCTTAAAATTAAAAATTATGTTATGGATTCTATTGAAAAGATTTTAATCATTGGTCCTAGTGGTCTTATTGGTTCAAAAATTTTACAGTATTGTAAACTTAAAAAAATCAACGCTAATGGTCTAAGTGTGAGAGTTACCTCAAAGGATGACTTAAATAATGATATACTCAAAGATAAAATTTATAAATTAAATCCTAGTACAATTATTAACTGCGCAGCACTTCTGGGTATGAAAGAATGTTATGAAAATTCTGAAGATGCTTTTTTAATAAACGGATATTTTCCAAAATATTTATCAGATATATGTGAAGAATTAGAACTTAAACTTTTTCAGATTAGCACGGAAGCAGTTTTTCCTTCGAATAAAACCACGAAATTATTTAACGAATCAGATATACCAAAACCATCGACGATTTACGGAAAATCAAAATTATTAGGAGAGGAAAATGTCAAAAAAAATTCTAATTCATTTATAATTAGACTGCCCAGAATTATTGATAAATTCAGACAGATAATACCTGTTTTGATTAATAAAATATGTAGTGAAGATAAAGTTTTAATCTCAAACGATACCTTCAGTACTCCTATTCATTCTGAATGCGCTGCAGAGGAACTGGTAAAATTAATACTGCATAAAACTGGGTTGAAAAAAATTACACATTTAACTGGTGACAAAATTTTGTCTTTATTTGAAATAATCTTGCAATTAATACCTACCAAGGATGTGGAGAAAGTTCACCCTATTTCTGCAAGTTTTTTCAATAAAGATCCTAATGAAGAACCTTTTTTAAATGGTGGGATGAGTTCTTCGAACAATCATGTTATTAACTTTGAAAGATCAATATTAGCTTTTAAAAATCAAGGAGTTTAAAAATGACGGAAATTTTATCTACCTTTAATAGAGACGGTGTTGCATTAATAAAAAATTGTCTAGATGACAGCTATATAAATCCTTTAAGGGATGAATATAACAAATTAAACGATAATGTGACTAATATCGATATTCCTATGAATGAGCCTATTGTCGTGCTGTGGACACATGTTCAAGGAGAACAAAAAAGGATAGTTTCTCTAAAAGATTTTCCAACTTTACAGAATGTTATTAAAAAATTAATAATCCCAACCTTACGAAATAATCTTAAAGAAAAAGCTAAAAGACTTCAGTTATTGGAAAATGTGATATTCAATAAACCTCCCACAAAAGATAACACTCTTCAATGGCATCAAGACGTTTCATATTTTCCATTAAAACCTAATAACCAAATAGCAGTTTGGTTCACTTTAGATGTAGTAACTAAAGAGAGAGGCGCACTTTGTTACGCACTCGGAAGTCATAAATTAGGCGCTAGAGGTTCAACAAGTCTCCACACAAGAGAAAAATATGACAACGAAAATCGACCTTTGATACCTGAAAATCCAGAGACAGAGGGGCTCAAAACCAAAATCTTTGAGATGACACAAAATGATATGCTTGTTCATGACGGCTTTACTTGGCATTATTCAGGACCAAATCAAATTGATGGTTTTATTAGAAAAGGTTTTTCAGTTAGATTTATAACTAATGAAACTGTTTTTGATCCTAGACCAGGTCAGGGTGCAGCTTTTACCAAGCAAATAAATATTAAGCCAGGAGAAAAGCTAATTGGAAATGCTTTTCCTTTGATGTAAAAATTAACTTATTTTAGATGAAAAATATATTTAGTTCCTGCGGTGTTGTTTTAACAGTTAATAAAACCAAACTCATTTTTCAACTGAGAGATAAAAAAAACTCAATATTTTATCCTGGTATGATTGGATTATTCGGTGGTTCAATAGAAAATAATGAGAGTCCTATTAATTGCATAAAACGTGAGATTTTAGAAGAAATTAATATTGACATCTCACCAGCCAGATTTAAAAACATAGCTAAAACAAATTTTTCTTGTCATAATCTTTCAAACGGAGACGAAAGAAAAAGATTTTTTTTTCATTTAAATATATCTGAAAAAGAAGAAAAAGATATAAATTTAAGTGAAGGTGATGCTCTAAAAAAATTTTCTTATAAAGACTTACCCTCAATACAAAAAATTGTTCCAACTGATCTGTTAGCCATTGGAATATACATATCAGAGTTAAATAAAATTAAAATTAATCCAACATAACTATAATGTCAGATAATTCTCATTTAAATCTTTTTACACAGATGCTCAGAATAAGAAGAATTGAAGAATTTATTTCAATGCAATATAAGTTTAATAAGATGAGATGTCCTGTTCATTTATCTATTGGACAGGAAGCCGTGCCTGTCGGTATATGCAGTGAATTAAAAAAAACTGACTATACAGTGAGTGCGCATCGTTCTCATGCCCATTATTTGGCTAAAGGATGTAACTTAAAAAAGATGATATCAGAATTATTTGGAAAATTTAATGGTTGTGCATCAGGAAAAGGTGGCTCAATGCATTTAATAGATCCAAGAGCTGGACAAATAGCTGCTGTACCAATAGTTGGTAGTTCTATTTCTATCGGTACCGGTGTCGGTTGGGCTGTGAAACTGAAAAAAATAAACAAAATAGTTTGTATCTTTTTTGGAGATGGTGCAACAGAGTCTGGTGCTTTTTTAGAAAGTTTAAATTTTGCGTCATTGCATAATTTACCTATAATTTTTGTTTGTGAGAATAATTTTTATTCAGTATATTCAGACCTAAGCGTTAGACAAAGTAGGAACAGATCAATTTTAGGAATAGCAAAAGCTCATGGAATTAAAACATTTAAAGGAAATGGAAATGATATTTTAACTGTTAACAATATTGCTAAAACAGCAATTAAATATTTAAAAGAAAACTTAAAACCTGTTTTTATAGAATTCAAAACTTTTAGATGGTTAGAGCACTGCGGTCCAAATTGGGATGACCACCTAAAATATAGAAAAAAAGGTGAACTTAATAAATGGATGAAAAACTGCCCAATTGATAAGATAAAAAAAATTCTTTTAAATAAAAAAATTTTAAATAGTGCAGAAATAGAAATTTTAGAAAATAAGATCCAAAAAGAAATTTTCGATGCATTTAAGTGTGCAGAAAGAAGTCATTTTCCCAAAAAAGAAGAACTTTTTACTAACATTTATTCATAAAATTTATCATGAGAAAATTATCATTCAAAAATGCAATTTTAGAAGCAACTGACCAAATGATGAAAATCAATAAAAATATTATATTAATTGGTTTAGGAGCACCTGATCCAAAAGGTATTTTTGGAACAACATTAGGACTTCAAAAGAAATATGGAAGTCAAAGAGTCTTTGACTCTCCCACAGCGGAAAATGCTGTGACTGGGATTTCATTGGGTGCTTCATTGCTAGGGATCCGACCGATTATTACACATCAAAGAGTTGAATTTTCTTTATTAGCAATTGAACAAATTGTAAATCAAGCGGCAAAAGTGAGTTACATGACAGATGGAAGACTAAATGCACCTATGGTCCACAGATTGATTATCGGGAGAGGTTGGGGACAAGGTCCACAACATTCGCAAAGTCTAGAATCATGGTTCGCAAACATTCCAGGTTTAAAGGTAATCATACCATCGACACCTAATGATGTTAAAGGTTTACTTATTTCTGCAATAAATGATAACAATCCTGTAATTTTACTTGAGCATAGATGGTTGCATGAGACCACAGGACACGTTCCAGAAGACAAATATGAAATAGAAATTGGTAAAGCTAATATATTAAAAAAAGGAAGTGATATCACAATAGTCTCATATTCATATATGTTAATTGAGTTACTTAGATGTCAAAAAGTTTTGGAAGAAAATGGAATAAATGCCGAGATAATCGATTTAAGAAGTCTTAGACCTTTAGATGAAAAAACAATAATTAAGTCAGTTCAGAAAACTGGTCATTTACTCACAATAGAAAATGGCTGGACGCAATGTGGTGTTGGCAGTGACATTATTACAAAAGTAGTAAAAAAAAGCTTTAATTATCTCAAAGCTGCTCCCTTAAATCTAGGATTAAAAGATGTACCAATTCCGAGTTCAAAGGCTCTAGCCAATAGAGTTTATGTCAGTCAAAAGGATATTCTAAAATCAATAGAAATTATTTTAAAAAAAAAATTGAATGTTAATTGGAATTCATTACCAAAAGTTCAGGATACGCCTGATTCTTCATTTATTGGACCTTTTTAGATAGTAATAAGTTGAAAAAAACTATATTGTAAAAGTATAATTAATTAAAAAGTTTTTAATAATACTTTACATGAAATTATCAAAATCAAGCAATGATCTGGTCGGTCAAAAAATGTTTCAGATTATGGCAAAGGCTCAGGAAATGGAGAGAAAAGGAAAAAAAATAATTCACTTTGAGATTGGAGATCCTGACTTTAATACACCAACTAATGTAAAAAATGCTGCTATTACATCAATTAAAAAAAATCATACTCATTACTCTAATTCCATGGGTATCGAAGAACTAAGAAAAGCTGCATGCAAAGTTACAAAAAAATCTAGAGGTTTTGAACCAAGTATTAATCAAGTTCTAATAACACCTGGTGCAAATTTTCAAATTTTTCTTGCTATTTCATGTATAATTAATCCTGGTGATGAAGTAATTATTCCTGATCCAAGTTTTGTCTCTTATGCCTCTATAGTAAAATTTTTAAGAGGCAAAATCATAAGTGTTCCATTAAAAGAAAATAATGAATTTAGACTTAATCCAAATGATATCAAAAAAAAAATTACTAAAAAAACTAAGATAATTATTATCAACTCACCGCATAACCCAACAGGCTCAGTAATGAATAAAACTGAAATTGAAGAAATATTTAAACTAGCTTCTCAAAAAAATATCTATCTAATCTCAGATGAAATTTATTCAAGAATAATTTATAAAGATTCTGCGACATCTTTTTTTTCACCAAGCTCGATTGACAAATGTAAAAAAAATACAATTTTAGTAAATGGTTTTAGTAAATCATATGCAATGACAGGTTGGAGACTTGGAGTCGTTACAGGTCCAGAGTCATTAATAAAAAAAATGGGCCTTCTTCAAGAAACATCTATATCATGCGTACCAAAATTTACACAAATGGCAGGTCTTGAAGCTTTACTAGGAAGTCAGAAAAGAATTAATGGGATGGTAATTGAATTCAAAGAAAGAAGAGACTTACTTGTAAACGCACTGAATCAAATTAAAGGATTTAGGTGCTTACAACCTAAAGGAGCATTTTATGCTTATCCAAACATAAAAGATACAAACTTATCTAGCGAAAAAATTTCAAATATTTTATTAGAAAAGTGTGGCATAGCAATTGCACCCGGATGTATATTTGGAAAAAATGGAGAAGGTTATATTAGAATTTGTTATGCTACTAGTAAGCAAAATATAAAAAATGGAATGAACATAATGAAAAAATACTTTGGTAGTAAGTAATGAAATTATCTGATTATGTGGCAGATTTTCTTGAAGAAAAGAAAATTAAGAATGCTTATGTTTTAACTGGTGGATGTATAGTTCACGTGATAGATTCCATAGCAAAAAAGAAGAAGATAAACTATATACCTGTTCAACATGAACAATCTGGGGCAATGGCAGCCGATAGTGAATCAAGAATAACTAAAAATATTGGTGTCACACTCGCAACCAGTGGACCCGGAGCAACAAACTTATTAACTGGGATCTGTTGTTCATATTATGATTCAATACCTGTAATAGCGATAACTGGACAAGTTCCAAGCTTAAAGCTTAAAAAAAAAAGTAAGTCTCGACAAATAGGTTTTCAGGAAACAGACGTTGTATCAATATTTAAACCTGTTACAAAATACTGTAAACTAATCGATAATCCGAAAATGATTAGATTTGAATTGGAAAAAGCATTCCACATTGCAACTACTGGAAGACCTGGACCAGTTTTATTAGATATTTGCGATGATGTGCAAAGAGCCCAAATAGAACCCATAAAATTAAAAAGTTTTAAACCTAATGTAGCTAAAAAAAATAAATTTACTGAAAAAAAAATAAAAAAATTTTTAAAGCTCATTGAACAATCTAGTCGACCAATATTAGTCATTGGGGCGGGAGTAAGGATGGGTAAAGCAGAAAAAGAGATTGCTAGTTTGATTAACAGACTTAATATTCCTTTCCTTCTTACTTGGGGGGCTATGGATGTTATCAACCATGAACATAAACTTTTTTCAGGTAGCTTTGGCGTTACTTCGGGAAGAGCGGGAAATTTTGCTATCCAAAACTCTGATTTAATAATCGCTATTGGCACAAGACTTGATAGTCATGAAGTTGGTTCTAATATAAAAACATTTGCAAGAGAAGCAAAGAGAGTGGTCATTGATATAGACCATTCAGAGCAAATTAAGTACAAAAAAATGGGTTTTAAAGTAGATATACTTCATACACAAGACTCAAAATCATTTCTAATAGACATATTAGCAAATACAAAAAAATACGAAAAAAAAGATACTTCACTCTGGTTAAAAAAAACAAAATCTTGGTTACAGAGATATCCAAGTTGTAATGCAAAAACAAATAATCAAAAAAAAAAATGTAAACCCATATTTTTTTATGAATCAGCTTTCAGAACTTTCAAACGATAAAAGCATAATCGTTACTGATTGTGGAAGTAATTTGATATGGACCATGCAAGGTTTTAAAGTCAAAGGTAGCCAGAGACTAATTTCTGCGTGGAATCATTCCCCAATGGGTTATTCCTTACCAGCAAGTATAGGAGCCTCTTTTGCTGAACCCCAAAATAAAGTAATCTGTATTATCGGAGACGGTGGTTTGCAAATTAACATTCAAGAATTGGCAACCATTTCGAAACACAATCTTAATATAGCAATTTTTTTATTAAACAATCATTGTCACGGAATTATTCAAGGAACTCAACAAAGCTGGTTAAATTCTAGATTTCATGCATCCGATCCAGTTCAAGGAAAACTTCCTGATCCAGATTTTAGTAAAATCTCTGAGGCATATAATGTCAAATCACTTGATTTAGATAATCATTTAAATTTAAAGAAAAAAATTAAATTTGCACTTTCCTTAAATGGTCCTATATTATGTAATGTGCATATGAATAGAGAATCACAAATTTACCCAAAGCTGCTTTTTGGAAGACCAATTGAAGATTCTCATCCTCTCTTAAATAGAGAGGAATTTAGAAGCCAGATGATTGTAAAGACAATTTCATGACGACAAATATAAAAGAAAGATATTTAAATTTAAAATCGGATGCTTTTGCTGTTACTCCAAAGCCAAAAAAAAAATGGCTAGAGCTTTCCTCATCCAAAAGGTTGAGAATAGTAAGTGAAAAATTACAATTTATGGACGAAAAAATTTTTTCAATTATTAAAATTCTTTCAGCAAATGTAGAAGGACATATTATTGTAAAATTACTTAAAGAACTGTCTCCAGCTGAGAGAGGTACTTTACTTCTCGATATTGAATTTTATTTAAAAAATAATGTTGATGAAGCACTCTATTTATCTGTAGAACCAATGGGAGATAAAAGTTCGTTGAGAAACCTCAGAGGTCTAACAATTAAGTCAGAATAAATATTTATTGGATAAAGATATGAGTTGGAACGTACCATTTATAAATCTCAAAAAACAATTTAGTAATCAAAAGAAGGAATTAATTGCAGCTTTTGAAAATATTATGAAAAACGGTAGCTTTATTCTTAGAGATGATGTGAAAATTTTTGAGGAGAATATGGCCAAATTTTTAAATGTAAGAAACGTAATTGGGGTTAATAGTGGTTCAGATGCACTAATTTTAGCAGCAAAAACTCTTAATTTAAAAAAAGATGATGAAGTTATTACTGTTGCCCATACTTATATCATGACAATTAGTGCAATATTTCACACAGGTGCAACACCGGTTCTAGTTGATATTGGTGATGATTATAATATTGATGTAAGCAAAATTGAAAGTGCTATTAATAAAAAAACAAAGGCTATTTTTCCGGTTCATATAAATGGAAGAATGGCAGAGATGGATTCAATATCAAGATTAGCACAAAAATATAGCCTATCAATTGTAGAGGATTCAGCTCANGGACTCGGAGCAAAAATTAATGATAAAAATCCAGGAAATTTTAACTCTATTGGTTGCTTTAGTTCCCATCCAATGAAAAATTTAGGATGTGCAGGAGATGGAGGTTTTATATCAACAGATGATGATAAACTTGCCGATAGACTAAGGACTATGAGAAATCACGGACAAGAAAATAAATACGAATATACTTCGTATGGATTTTCTAGTCGTCTTGATACACTCCAAGCTGCGATCTTGAATGTGAAGTTTCCTTTATTTAAATCGTGGATTAATAAGAGAAGAGAGATAGCGAGTATATATGAAAGCGAATTAAAGAATCTTCCGTTAATCCTGCCACCAATGATTAATCAAAAAAATAAATTTTTCGACGTATTTTCTTCATACACAATTAGAACCGATAATCAAAAAGAATTACATGATCATTTAAGGAATAAGGGTGTTGAGGTATTTATACACCTTGGTCCGAATTCTATTTCTGAAAATAAGAATTTATTCTTTAAAATACCTGAAAAATTGGTAAATACACAAAAAATTTCAAAACAAGTCATTTCTTTGCCAATTTATCCTGAACTTGATTTTAAGAGTTTAAAATTTGTAATCAAATGCATTAAAGATTTTTTTAATAACCGTTCAGATTTAAAATCACCTTCATAAACATGAAAAAGTTAAGAATTGTAATATTTGGTTCCATGGATTGGTTAAATCAAAGCCTAAATGAACTGGCAAAAAAAAAAATCAAACCATTAAAAGTTTTTTTACCCAATGACAGGGATAATTCAAACTCGATAAAGTTAATAAAAAAATTAAAATTAGATTTTGAAATTATTGCAAGTATTAATCAGGATTCTATCAAGTTAGATAGATTAAAACCCGATCTTATTTTATGTTTTGCTTTTCCAGAAATCTTTAACAAGAAAATATTATCAATTGCAAAAATAGGAAGTATTAATTTTCATTCATCAGACTTACCAAAGTTTAGGGGAAGACATCCAGTTAATTGGGCAATGATTAAAGGAGAAGAAAAAATTGGTATTTGTGCTCACCTAATGAACGAAAAAATCGATCTTGGTGATGTTTTAATTAGAGATTATGTCTACGT
The DNA here is from genome assembly GCA_002691145.1 of Rickettsiales bacterium. Lineage (GTDB taxonomy): Bacteria > Pseudomonadota > Alphaproteobacteria > Methylaequorales > Methylaequoraceae. The sequence goes on along the minus strand of NZHE01000010.1, from coordinate 11,963 downwards.
TGATCGTGACGATCTTATAACAGACGTTATGAAAAAACTTTCTAATAAAATGAAAAGAATGGCTCTCAAAGTAATTGAACAAGCAAGTTCAAATTCTTTTTATAAAACTTCGCAAAATTTAGAATTAGCATCTTATGATCCTAAAAGACAGGAAAAAGACAGTAAAATAAATTGGAAAGATGGTAGTTTTAAAATTCATAGATTTATTAATGCTTTAGGTAATCCGTATCCAAACGCATATACTTACATCAAAAAAAATAATAAAATTTGCAAATTTAGTCAAAGCTTCATTGGAGACCAAACAGGTAGAGTAATTGCTAAAACAACTGATGGAAGGTTGGTTATATCAACAAATGATGGGATAATTTTAGTTAAATCGCAGATTGATTTAGAGGTTGGAGAATTGTTGAAATGAGCACAATAATAATAACAGGTTCCAGAGGAAATATAGGAAGTGCATATACTAATTATTTACGTAATAAAGGTAACAAAGTGATTGGAATAGATATAAAAAAATCTAATCATAAGGATGATATAAAAGTTAAAACTATAAGAGACTTAAAAGAGTCTATTATATTTTCTGAAGTTGATACTATCATACATCTATCAGCAATAAGTGGTGTTTCTGAAGGAGAAAATGATCCAGCCAAATGCATAGATGTAAATGTCAATGAACTAGCACAGTTATTTAAAATTTTATCTAAAAATAATTTAAATCAAAAAAACTTAGTGCTTGTTAGCTCAGCAGATGTAGTAAAATTTAAATGTAAGCAAGAGATTAAACCAAATATTTATAGTCTTAGTAAGTATTTTTCAGAATTAGCTACCCAGTATTTTTCTCAAAAATATAATATTAAATCAACAGTAATAAGATTCACAACGATATATGGATTTGATAATAAACCTGACAACAGAGTTGTCTCTAATTTTATCAAGAATGCTTTTAAAAATAACCCAATCAGAGTACTTACAGGCGATATATTTAATTTTATTCACACAAAAGATGCAATTAGTGCAATCGAATATTCAATTGAGAAAATGAAAAAACAAGATTGTGGTTACTTTAAGGAATATAATTTCTTTGCTAAGGAAAATTTAAATCTTCAGGAATTAGCGGAACTTGTTATTGATGTCTTAGATTCAAAAAGTAAAATAATATGTGAAAGAGTTAATTTTAAAAATTCAAATTTATATAATTTTGGCAAAATTCCAGATGATTGGCACCAGACTGTATCATTAAAAAAAGGGATCAAAGATACACTAAATAATTATTTGTCAAAAAAATTAATATAATCGGTATTTTTATTGCAAGATTAAAATATTATTTATTAAATACTTATTAAGTTATTTATTTGTTTAAAGGTGAAAAAAAATGAATTATTGCAACTAGCATTTTATAATATTTTAATATAAATTAAATTGGTTTTTAAATCAGACAACTTACTTAATAATTATGCTTATAAAAAAAATTAACATCTTCAAAATTTCATGAAAGTAAGATACTCATATTTATCTCAGCAATTTGCAGATATTGATAATTTAATGACCGAAATTAAGGATTTTGTTAAAACCGGTGACTTTACATTAGGTAAACCCTTATCAGTCTTTGAAAAAAGATTTGCAGAATTAATTGGAACAAAATATGCCATAGGTGTTGGTTCTGGTACAGATGCCATTAAATTAAGCTTGAAAGCACTTGGAATTGGAAATAATGATGAAGTTATAACTGCGGCAAATACTTTTATAGCTACAGTAGGTGCAATTAATGAAATTGGAGCAATACCTGTTTTTGTGGATTGCGATGATACCTTTTGTATGAATGTAGATTTAATCGAACCTTTAATCAATGAAAAAACTAAAGCAATTTGTCCTGTGCATTTTACTGGCTACATGAGTGATATGGAAAGAATAATGAAACTTGCGCAAAAATATAGATTGCCGATTGTTGAAGATGCTTGTCAAGGAATTCTATCAAATATTAATGGAAAGAATGCAGGATCTTGGGGAGAAACTGGCGCTTTTTCACTACATCCATTAAAAAATTTGAATGTATGGTCTGATGGGGGACTAATCACGACAAATTCAATTAAAATAAACAATAAGATAAGATTATTGAGAAACCATGGCCTTAAAAGTCGTGATGAAATAGAAGTTCTTGGATACAATTCTCGTTTAGACACAATCCAAGCTATAGTTGGAAACTGGTTAGTTGGNGAAACTGAAAATATTACAACAAAAAGAATTGATAATGCTGCTTATTACGATGCACATTTGAAAACGATTCCTGAAATTAAAATTCCACCCAGAATAAAAAATATGAGAATTGTGTATCATTTATATATAGTTTTTGCAGAAAAAAGAGATAGCTTATTGGAATTTTGTCAAAACAAGGGGATTGAAGCCAAAATACACTATCCGATCCCTCTCTATCTGCAAAAGGGGCTTTCTAAATTCGGTTATAAAAAAGGTCAATTCCCAATCACCGATGAACATGCAAAAAAAATAATTACATTTCCTGTTGACCAACATCTTCAAAAAGAACAACTTGACTATGTAATAGATACTGTAAAGAAATTTTATCAAGAAAAAAAATGAAACAAAAAATAAACATACCATACGTAAATCTTGCTGCTCAATACAGCTCAGAAAAAAATGAACTTTTAAAGGAAATAGACTTTGTACTATCATCAGGACAATATGTTGGTGGAAAAATAATACAAAATTTAGAAAATAAAATATCGAAATTTGTTGGGGTTTCTGACGTTGTCTGTTTAAACTCTGGAACTGATGCGTTAATTTTATCTTTAAAAGCTCTTGGGATTAATCCTGGAGATGAAATAATAACTCAAGCTAATTCTTTCATATCTTCAACTTCAGTTATTAAATTAATTGGAGCTATACCAGTCTTTGCAGACGTAACCAAAGATCAATTAATTGATCCAAATCATATAAAAACTCTTATAACTGAAAAAACAAAAGCTATTATCCCAGTTCATTTAACTGGAAGAATTGCTGAGATGGATGAAATAAATAAAATTGCAAAAAAAAATAATCTTTATGTAATTGAGGATGCAGCACAATCTTTTGGATCGGTTTATAAAAATAAAAAAAGTGGTAGTTTAGCCGATGTGGCTGCATTTTCTGCACATCCATTAAAAAATTTTAATGCTTGCGGAGATGCTGGCTTTATTACAACTAATAACAAATCTTTAGCAAAAAAAATTAGACTACTATCAAATCATGGATTAATAAATAGAAATAAATCAACTATGTGGGGGACAGTTTCAAGACTAGACACATTACAAGCAGCAATTTTATTGAGTAGATTTAAAAGATTTAAAAAACTCATTGATAGTCGAAAAAGAAATGCAAAATTATATTCTAAACTTCTAAATAAAAAATACATGTATTTCGCTGAAGGTAGAAAAGATTGTATAGACACTTATCATACATTTGTTATTCATGTGAAAAAAAGAGATAAATTAATGAACTATTTATCAAAAAATGGAATTAATACAGCCATACATTACCCAATACCAATTCATCTCCAGCCCGTTGGACAAGAATTAGGTTATAAAAAAGGTTCATTACCAAATACAGAAAGGCAGGCAAAGGAAATATTAACTCTCCCTGTCAATCAGACACTACAGAAAAATTCAATAGAAATAATATCAAAGTTTGTAAATGATTTTTTTGAAAAAAATCACTAACAATTTAAATGATCATAACTAAAATTAAAATATTTCTAAAATTAATAAAACTATTAATAATTAGAAATATTTACCGTAAAACAAAAATTAAAATATTTTATCCTTTTACATCAACAAACTTACATGAAAAAAACGCAGAGATATTTTTTGGGTACTACGATCTTTGTCCTTTCAATCCGAAAAATGAAAAAATTGTTTTAGCTTGTAAAACTAAAATAAAGCAAAAAACAAATATACCAATTCAAATAGGCTTTTTTAATCTTGATGATAAAATAAAAAAATTTAATAAATTAAGCACTTCGAAAGCATGGTGCTGGCAACAGGGATGTAGGCTTAGATGGTTAAACGAAAAGACAATAATTTATAATGACTTGATTGATAATACCTACAGAGCTGTAATTAGAAACGTAGAAGAAAATAAAATTAAAAAGATAATAAAATTTCCAATTTATGATGTTCTCCCGCAAAGTCACATGGGTTTATCCTTAAATTTTTCTAGACTTGAAAACCAAAGACCAGGTTATGGGTATAATGCATTAATTGACGAATGGGAAGACTCACTTTATCCAGAATACGATGGTATTTGGTCTGTGAATCTTAAAACAAATAAACAAAAATTAATATTTTCTTTAAGAGATGCCCACGATTTTAAATTTCAAGAATCAATGAAAAATTCCATACATTATTTCAATCATATTTCTTGGAATCCCAATGGAACAAGATTGCTTGTATTTCATATATGGCACAAAAAAAATAAACAAAGAAATATAAGAGTTTTAACAATGAACAAAGATGGAAGCGATACTTTTTTAGTTACGGACGAAAACTATGCATCACATTATTGGTGGATAAATAATAAAAAAATATTACTTTATTCATCAAAAAATGGAATAAAAGGTTTTAATCTTTACGACGATAAGCAAGGATTTATTAAAAGTTTAAATAACAGTATCCTAAAAAGCGATGGTCACCCAAGTTTTAACAAACGAAAAAGTCTCATGTTATCAGACACCTTACTTGATAGATTCAATGAGAGGAATCTTTATATTTACTCGGTGAAAAATAAAACGAAAAAAAAGGTGGGTGACTTTTATAGTCCTCCACAATTCACAAACGATTACAAGTGTGATTTACATCCTCGCTGGTCAAATGATAATATGATTTCAGTTGATTCATCTCATCTTGGCTATAGAAATATGCTTATAATTAAATCTAAAAATCTTAAATTTAGTGACTCAGATATTTAGGGCTTCTTATTAATTTTTTTAAATATACCCTTGATAATATTCTTGTTAAGCCTTTTGTGTCAGTTCCAAAAGTTTTTGCTCTTCCTGATTAGTCGGAAAATTTTGGCCACCCATAACTGTGATAGTTTTTGGATACATTCTTTTAATTTTCTTGCAAAATAAGTATGATAGATTAGCGTTCCAGATATAATTAGAAACACCAAATATATCAGGTTTATCATCTTTTAATCTTTTGGATAGTTACTCAGGATACTTGAAAATTTCAATTTTTTTAACTTTATTACCAAGAATTTTCTCAGTGTACTCTGCAATCATTCCTATGGCAGCAGGCACTACGTCTGATGAGATAGACTGTTGAGTGTATGTTAGATCAGCTAACCAAATCTTCATTATTTTTCCTGCCCTGAAATAAAATACTAATATTTAATATTAATGCTTTTGTTTAGATATATAATTTCGTAAATTTATTCAATCAATGAATAAAATATGATAATAATTATTAACTAAAAATGAAATTTGTTCTTAAAAAAATTTAGATCTATAATTACGTATCCAATGTTGAAATTTTTAAAAAAATCTCTAGTAAATAAAATTTTTAAAATCAATTCCTTTTTGAAAAGATTAAATTTATTCATTAAAAATCCATTAAACATGTCCTTATTATTTCCACTAACACACAAAGGGCTTTTTAATGTTCATAATTTTTTAATTAAAAAATTTAATAAGTTTTATGTTCTTCGAATTAACAGGTTAAACAATATAAAATTTAAAGATTATATTAGTATTGATCCGTCAAAAGGATTTAGAATATTTCAATTCAAAAACAAAAAGGTACTTTACGAAAGCTTAAATTTTTGTAAAAAAAAGTTTACAATAAAGAAAATTTTGAAAGAAGCGAAAAATTTAAATAAAAAAAATACACTTTTAAGTTTGCCAATAAATATTTTAGATAAAGAAAACAAACCTATAAAGAAACTTGCGTTGCATCCCGAAATTATCAAACCAGTAGGAGAATACTTGGGAGGACTGCCCATTTTGTATGGAAGTTATATTTGGTATTCACCAAATGACATTAATGTTGAATTAATTGGTTCGCAGTTGTATCACTTTGATAGAGAAGATTATAGACAAATAAAATGTTTTATTCCTTTAAAAGATATATCTGAAAGGAATGGAACACTTAATGTAATTCCAGCAAAAAAATCAAAAGAATTTATGAATAAAAGAAGGCAAAGCGAAATATACCAGTCGCTAAAACAACGGTTTCATGATAGCGAAGTTCACGAGAAAATTGGGCAAGAATTTGAGATTGCGTTAAAAGCAAAAATTGGTGAAATTATTCTTTTAGATACATCTAATTGTCTGCACTACGGAAGTCGAAGATCAGAAAAACCGAAATACCATGTTACATTTCATTACATAACACCATTTAATAATAAAGTTTATAAAAAGACAAAAAGTATAACTTCAAATGAAGATATTTTATCTAAAAGTAACGAAGAACTTATGCTAGACTATATAACATAGTTGTAATTAAAGGACCAATAATTAATTTCTATTTAGAAAATCTTGATGTGTAAACAAATAAATAAATCTTTTAAAATTGGAAGTAAAAATATTGGCGATGGTTATCCATGTTTTCTTGTTGCAGAAATTGGTCAAGCGCACGAGGGCTCCCTTGGAGTTGCTCACTCTTACATTGACTTAGCTTCTGATATTGGACTAGATGCAATAAAATTTCAAATGCACCTTGCGAATGAGGAATCTACGTTAGATGAAGAGTTTAGAGTTAAATTTTCTTATCAAGATAAGAACAGATTTGAATATTGGAAAAGAATGGAATTTTCAATGGAGGGTTGGACACAACTCCGAGAACATGCCTCAAAAAAAAATATTCTTTTTTCTGCCACACCTTTTTCAATCAAAGCAGTTGAACTTTTAACGAAATTAAAAATTGATTTCTGGAAAATTGGCTCAGGGGATATATCCTTTAATCAAATGATAGATAAGATAATAAAAAAAAATGAACCCATTCTTTTTAGTACAGGTTTAGGATCAGAAAAGGAAATAGATAATCTTACAATTAAATTAAGAAATAATAATAAAAAATTTGCTATTTTACATTGCACTTCAAAATATCCAGCATCATTAAAACAAACAAGATTGAATATGTTAGATTTTTATAAAAAAAATTATAATTGTCCTTCTGGTTTATCCGACCACTCTGGAAATGTAAATTCTTCAATATCTTCCATTGCAAGAGGCGCAAACATTTTAGAAGCACATCTTACATTCGAAAAAAAAATGTTTGGACCAGATTCAAAAGCATCGTTAAATCCAAAAGATTTTCAATTATTAAAAAAATATAGAGATGATTATTATGAAATTAAAATAAATGAGAATCAAATATTTTTTGATGATAAAGAAAAAAGAAGAAATAAAATTATTTTTGGAAGAAGCCTATCTTTAAAAAAAAATCTCCAAAAGGGACATGTTTTAAAAAAAACTGATATTCTTTTTAAAAAACCCGGCAACGGAATAAAACCAAGTGAATTAGAAAAAGTAATAAATAAAAAACTTTGTAAAAATGTTTCATCAAAAAAACTTTTAAAATGGAATGACTTTAAATAATTTAAATTTTATAGAACGATGGATTTAAAAAAAAAAAATGCAGTCTACTATTTTATAGGTTTTTTTATCCCTTTATTTATTTTTATTATTTTATTAGTACCAAATGTACTAGTTTTATATAATTCGGGTGAATATGCATCAGAGAACAAAATATTTAAAAATTTAATAAATAATAAACAATGTATTTTTGGGACTGCAACAGGTAGAGCAAAAATTGAAGAAATTAAATTAGAAACATATAAATCAAAAAAACCAGATATAATTGCTTTTGGATCTTCTATAGCAACTCAATTCAAAGATATGTATTTTGAAGAAAGTTTTTATAATATGGGCGGGATTGTTTCAAATCTTACCAAGGCTGAGGAACTCTCCGAACTAATTAATCAAATACATACCCCTAAAGTTGTTATATTCCCAATTGATTTCTGGTGGTTTCATGAAACATCTAAAGGTCTAGGAAAAAAAGTTGCTACTTATAAAAGTAAATGGATAAACGATTTTAAAAATACATTCTTACCATTTAATTGGCTCTGGACAGGAAAGATAAATACAAAAGAGTATCTGAGTTATTTGTTTAAAAAAAATAATTGTAGATTCGGGATGCTAGCTCAAAAAAAATTACAAGGTTTTATTCATGATGGATCGTATTTTCATGGAACACGATACTTTGACAAAGCTAAAAGAAATTTTACAAATGATCTTAATAACCTTAAAATTTCTTCATCTCATTATAAACATAATGAGGATATAAACTCAAATACACTAAAGAGATTTGACGAAATGGTGAATTATTGGGAATCAAAAGGTAGTAAATTAATAATAATTAGTCCTCCATTAGCTCCTGTAATCTTTAATGAAATTCAAAAAAATTATAAAACAAAACTTAATTTATTGAACGTTTTAATAAATCATTTAATGCAAAAAGATTATCGTTATTATAACTTACAAAATCCTGAAAAGTTAAAACTATCAAATTGCGAGTTTTTAGACGGAAGACATTTGACTGAGATTTCAGCTTTAAAAATTCTTAATTTCTTATACGAAAAAGAAGAGTTGGAAAATCATGTTGATATAGAAAAAATTAATTTAGTATTGAAAAATCAAAACAACTACATAATTTCTAAAAAAAAATTACAACAATTCTTTCCTGAAAATAAGACCTCTGATTTAAATGACGATTGTTCTAAGAATAGTATTATTTAAGTATGTTATTTAATTCAATAGAATTTATTTTCTTTTTACTACCATTATCAATATTAAGTTTTTTTCTTGCAAGAAAATTTACGCAATTAAAATTCGCTATATACACACTAATTTTTTTTTCATTTATTTTTTACGGATTTTGGAATCCAATAAATATCTTTTTATTAATTAGCTCTATAACTTTTAATTATCAATTAGCTAAAATAATCAGAAAAAATAAACAAAAGTATTTACTCGTTTTTGGAGTCACTATAAATCTGTTGATACTGTTTTATTTTAAATATACAAATTTTGTATTAAATAACTTAAATGTTCTGCTAAATAAAGAATGGGAAATATCTAAAATTGCTTTACCCTTGGCAATATCTTTTTTTACTTTTCAGCAAATTGCTTACATCGTTGACAATTATAACAAAAAAATTGTTAAGCATTGTTTTCGAGAATACATTTTATTCATATCTTTTTTCCCCCAATTAATTTCAGGACCAATTGTAATGCACGAAAAATTAATTCCTCAAATTCAGGATAAAAAATTTGGAAAATTTGACATTTACTTAATTAGTATGGGATTTTCTCTTTTTGTAATCGGTCTTGTAAAAAAAATTTTTATCGCTGATAATCTTGCTTACTATGCAAATAATTTATTCGATTCAGCTTCAATTGGGAACAAAGTCCAGTTTTTTGAAGGTTGGATTGGGAGCATATGCTTTTATTTTCAAATATATTTTGATTTTTCTGGTTATACGGATATGGCTTTAGGTATTGCCTTGATGTTTGGAATTAAACTTCCTTTGAATTTTAATTCACCTTATAAATCCACCTCTGTTATTGAATTTTGGCGAAGATGGCATATTACACTTTCAGATTTCATAAAAAATTATTTATATATCCCCTTGGTCTCTATATTTACGTCACACACAAAAAACTATCTGGTTCGAGATAGAATACAAAAATTTCCTTTTATTTTTATTCCTCTAATTTTTCCTATAATAATTACATTTGCTTTAAGTGGGTTATGGCATGGTGCAGCTACAACTTTTATAATTTGGGGTTTATATCATGGAGTTCTAGTCTCGATTAATCATGTTTATAAATTTTTAATATACAAATATAAATTTTTAAAACAAGAAAATAAAGTATACAACTTTTGCTCATTTATCCTTACATTTTTGAGTGTTAATGTTGGTTGGGTCTTTTTTAGATCAAATGATTTAGCAACAGCTATATCTATATTTAAAGGTATGTTTGGTTTTAATAAGATTATACTATCTTCAAGATTAAAAGAATATTTATTCTTTTTAAATGATAACAACTCAATTTTTTATTTTGCATCAGAGAATCAAAGTTGGCTTGGATTTATAAGACTTGAGGCATTATTATTTATAATTGCGAGCTCAATTATTTGTTTTAGTTTCTCATCTTCCATGAGTTTATTTTCTTTCGTAGATAATGATAATGGAAAAAAATTCACACCTTCTATATTAACTGGGTTTATCACCGGAATTATTTTTGTTATTTTAATAGTATTTATAATATCAAAATCTACTTCCGAATTTTTATATTATCAATTTTAGCATATGGAGATGAAATGAAAAAAATAGTTATAGTAACAGGAGGAGCAGGCTTTATTGGAAGTCATATGGTGGAACATCTGTTAAAAAAAAATTTCAAAGTTCGTATCATTGATAATTTTGTTGGTGGACATGAATCTAATTTAAAAAGTTTTAAGAATGACAAAAACCTCTCCTTGGAAGTAAAAAATATTGTCAATTTCAACAAAAAGTCTTTTTTTAAAGACATTAGTTATATCTTTCATTTTGCAGGCATTGGAGACGTTGTTCCTTCAATCGAAAGGCCAAAAGAATACCTTAATACCAATGTACAAGGTACAATCAATATTTTAGAAAATGCAAGAAGATCGGGTATTAAAAAATTTATCTATGCTGCTTCATCATCATGTTACGGAATTGCTAGCACACCTACAAAAGAATCTCACCAAATTAACCCCATGTACCCTTACGCATTATCTAAATATTTTGGTGAGCAAGCTTGTATGCACTGGAATAAAGTTTACAAATTTCCAGCTAATAGTATCCGGATTTTTAACGCTTTTGGAACTAGAGTAAGAACAACTGGAGCATATGGAGCTGTATTTGGTGTTTTTTTAAAACAAAAATTAGCTAATAAAGCTTTTACTATCGTAGGAGACGGGACACAAAAAAGAGACTTTATTTATGTAACAGACGTTATTGATGCATTTTTAAAAGCCGCTGAAACAAAGTTATCTGGAAAAATTTGGAATGTTGGAAATGATAATCCACAAAGTATCAATAGATTAGTAAATCTTTTAGGTGCTAAATATAAGGTCTACATTCCTAAACGACCAGGTGAGCCAGACTGCACGTGGGCGTGTATAGAAAAGATAAAGAAAGATCTGAATTGGAAACCAAAGATAACATTTTCTAAAGGAGTAAAGTTAATGCTTGAAAATATAAATCACTGGAAAAAAGCACCTTTGTGGACTCCGGAAAAAATTAAAGGTGCTACAAAGGACTGGTTTAAGTACTTAAAGTAAAATAAATGCACTAGTTGGTTGCGGGGGCAGGATTTGAACCTGCGACCTTCAGGTTATGAGCCTGACGAGCTACCAGGCTGCTCCACCCCGCGCTAGTAGTCAAAAAAATTATAACTGTGATTTTAAGGCCTGGCAGCGACCTACTCTCCCGCACCTTAAGATGAAGTACCATCGGCGCTGAGGGTTTTCACGACCGAGTTCGGAATGGGTTCGGGTGTTCTCCCCTCGCCAAAACCACCAGACCATAAAAACACAGTCAGAATTTAGTAATGTATAAAAAAAGTTTGAGAAGTAAAATAAAGTTCAATCGAGTTATTAGTACTAGTTAGCTTCATGTGTCACCACACTTCTACACCTAGCCTATCAACGTGGTAGTCTTCCACGACTCTCATGGGATACCTAGTTTTGAGGGAGGCTTCCCGCTTAGATGCTTTCAGCGGTTATCCCGTCCATACTTAGCTACCCGGCTATGCAACTGGCGTTACAACCGGTACACCAGAGGTATGTCCATCCCGGTCCTCTCGTACTAGGGACAGCTCCTCTCAAGTATCCAACACCCATGGCAGATAGGGACCGAACTGTCTCACGACGTTCTAA
>NZHE01000009.1 GCA_002691145.1 Rickettsiales bacterium | reverse complement strand
TTAATATGCCTGAGTCATTTACGATCTCGAATGCCTCTGCGTCAAAGGCCGGCTCATCTGTTTCTACTATTGTTACTGGTATCTTCTTCCAACCTAGTAATGCTAGTGCTACCGCTCTGTGTTGTCCATCGAATATGTAAAGTGTTTCTCCATCTGAACGTTTAACCGCCGACACAGGACAGCATACCCTGGGATCAAATTTTTTCATGATATTCATCACGTGTCCCGCTCTCACATCTCTCTGTACTGAATAATTGAATGCAAAGTGTTCTAATGGATGATCCTCAACACCCCTAGGTAATAATCTGCCTTTTGCTATTTGATTCTGTAAATTTACTTTGGCTTCTGCCAACTTGCTGTTCCAGTTTGGAACGTCCTCTGGTGCTTCTTTCTTGACTTCGTGTACTACGTCTAGAAGCATTTTTACTTTGCTCATATGATCTCCTATGGTTAATGAGTGCAACCGAGGGCAGAATTCCTACAATAGGATAAACCCTAAATTACTTCTCTATTATAACAGATCTTTTGATTAAGTCAACCTATGTAGATTGGACATAGGACCTATGTGGACTTTTGATCACTGATATATTGGCAGGCGTGGGCTTCACTTTGAATGACGTAGCCAAAATCTTCAAATGTTTTCATCATGGATTTCGCTTTGACGTCAGCGGCAATGTTGCATTCTGCTTCCGTATGATAATATTTCATTGGATCTTCCACGAACATCGTGCAGGGATTTCCTAAAGTACAAATTACAACCAAAACCTTCCACATACAATTAATTATCTACTTTTTTTCTTTCCTAGTAAGTCTCTTATAGTTTCCTTACATGCATCATGCCAATAAATTCCAGACTCCCTCAGTTTTTCATTAGAGATACGTAACTTTTCAAGTTTACGTTCAACTATCTTGAACTGAGCCCTCGTGACTTCCTTGCCTATTAATTTCTCAAACCTGTTCAGGATTGAATCGATGTCAGGACACGTGATGTCAGGCACTTTCGGAGCCTTCTTACGGATTTTAGACCAATATGCGGTCTTCGTTTTTGGTCTTGGCACACTAATATTTAATGACCGGAGGTTGTGTAGTAAGTGCTACTATAAGTTATGTGGTATTTTAAATTAAGGTGATGCAACCGTACAAGAAAATTGTTGTGTAAACGAAAACAATGGTCCACATTGTCCTGCTCATTTGATCTTGTGTCTCTTCTCGTGATTTTTGTGGCCTTGATGTCTGCCCATGTAATATTCACCAGGCTCATAGTCCCATACCTTGCCGTGATGTCCACGGAAGTCCGCATAGGCCATTCTAAGTTTTACCAGCATTTTGACTAATGGATTCTTGCTTACTCTCACTTCTTGTTTAGCGTCCTATTTTTTTCTTTCTACCCATGGGTATCTGTTGATCTTTAACAAAGAGCTCTCCACCCTTTGTCATCCACTCGATAGTTATCATCTTAGCCTTAGAACTGCCCTGAAATGATTTCACTGCCTTCTTGAAAGAAAGTGCTTCAACCTCTTTAGTCTCTGTCCCGTCACTGATCTTGAATATTCTATTTTTTGGCATATACACTAATTTAGCACAGAGTTGACAAAATGTCAACTATCAGCGTATAATTATATTTGTAAATGTTGATCACGATGAAATAAACATTTCGGACGTCGGGGCAGTACCGACCACCTCCACCAATTTATTACTTGGTGGCCTATGTAATCCCTTCCGGGGGTGAACTAGATTCGACGGGTGTGTAAAGATCTTGGGAGTTTGCGGTGATGGCACTGACCTAAACAGGCCGTTTTTAAATGCAAACAAAAGAGCATTAGGTTTTGCTGACCTAACATTATTGTTACCAAGCAAAACTGAATTGAGATTAGCGGCCTAGTCCACTAACACTCGGGGTTGGCAACTTACCTAGCAACAGAAAAGTTGCATTTCTATGANACTATTACTGTAATANTGTNTTATTTCTTTTTTTTATTAATACCTAAATAATGTATGCTTAAACGTATAAGGAGTTTTATGTCAAACAAGAAAAAAGAAAAACAAGTATGGCAAAAGATTAGGCGCAAGGCTCCTAAAGTGCCTGATATCACTTGCCCAGCTATAGACGATGTTATTTCTAAATTAAACACACTCCAAGATAACAGAAAAGAAATAACACCATATCAGGTAAAAGTTTTAACAAACAAGTTGGAAAGACTCAGATCAGCAAATGAAAAATTAAGAGAGTCTGGACACTATTGGCATGATGCTTGTCAAAACATTATTAAAGATTTTTTTACGTTTGGTAAGTATAAAAAGTGGAAGTTGCTATAACTAACTACAATTCATAATTGACATCACCATATTTCTGTGTTATTATACTAGAGTAATTTAAAGTTTATCCTATTGTAGGAATTTTGCTTTGAGTTACACTCATTAACTATAGGAGATATTATGAGCAAAGTAAAGATGCTTCTTGACGTCGTAGCCGAGGTCCAAAAGGAAGCTCCAGAAGATGTGCCAAATTTTTCAAAACGGTACGCAGAAGCTAAAGTTAATCTACAGAATCAAATAGCCAAAGGCAGAATGCTACCACGTGGAGTGGAAGAGCACCCATTAGAAGATTTTGCATTCAATTATTCAGTACAACGTGACGTTCGACCAGGTCATGTAATGAATATAATGAAAAAGTTTGATCCCCGTGTGTGTACCCCTGTAAGTGCTGTTAAACGGTCAGATTCCGACACTTTATACATATTTGACGGACAACATCGGGCTGTAACTCTAGCCATGTTAGGCTATGAGAAGATACCAGTTACAATAGTAGAAACAGACGAAGTGGCCTTTGATGCAGAAGCATTTGAAATTGTTAATGACTCTGGTATACTACGAGCAGGTACAGAAGAGATTCACAGGTGTCTACTGCATAGATTTAAAATGGGAGAAATTGAAACAGAACGAGTAGTTACTGCTCATCAAGTACAAGAAGTATTTGACACAGTACAGATTGATCTAGAACCCAAACGAGTTCGTAAGTCTGCCGGCAAGTGTGGACCTAACAAGTATTACTTCTCACATTTTGATTATGCTTATAAAGGATATAAAATGGCCGGAGCAGAAGGCTTACAAAAAGCCTTAGAAGCTATTAAACTTGTCTATGGAGAAGAAGATGGTGGTGAGATTAACCAAGGTCTTTTTATTGGATTAATGAAACAGTACCAGATGGGTAACGAAGCAAAACGATTGAAACGTTTACCTGAAAATTGGATGATTAAAATGCTCGAATCATTGAAGCAAGGGTGTGGAGCAAGTGCAACACTAATTCATTCAGCAAGTAAAAAACAATGGCAACACGCAAACGGAGTTGGTTGGGACGCTCCAGTGGCAATGGCTCATGTACTTCGTGAAGTGTATCTAATTGAAGACGGAGACTTTGAACCAAGCTATATGCCTAATGTAACACTAAAATTGTTTGATGGAGACATTGCATCAGACTCTGAAGCCACAACGGCATTTAACAAATATCTACACAACAGGAAAGAGGTGGCATAAATGAGGAAGTTCGTAGTAGAATGTTGGGATGGAATTATGGATCATAACAAGAATCCATTACGTCATATTCCAGATTTACAAGTACGACATATGGTGATGCAGATACTTGCATTCATGTGGTCAAGTGTATTTGCTCTTATGATTGCTAATAGTGTGACAGCATTTATGTACAGTGCTATTGGACACATACTTTTTGTTGCCGCAGTTGTTATCACTGTGGCTACATTTAAAGTCGCAGAAAAAACACCATGGAAGTTTGGCACATATCATTCACATGGTAGAGCCAGAGGCTATACTATCTATCATGACAAACATGGTAATCCACACAAAATATATATGGATCCTAAAGACCCAGGCGGAGAACACGAGTAATGGAAATTAAATATGACGGTAAAACACAAATCCCAACGAGCCACATAATCTTATATGCAAGGCTTCTTGTACGCAACAAAGTCTATAATAATGCGGCCGCGGCAGTACGTGCTATTAGCAACAATGAAATTGATTTATCTAACATTGAAGAAAAATTAATTCAGTATGAACAAAAGCCAGCAGAAGAGGACGAGTTAATTGAATATGAATAATTTTCGAGAGCTAGATAAAACTGCTCTAGCAGAAATATCTTTTCGTTCATCTAAAGTTCGTCCTGATATTTCTGAAGTGTCTAATTATATTAACAGACTAAAAGATGATTTGTTCAGTGATAAATGGTCTGAAGCAATCAAAAAACATATTAAGTCATCTTTGGTTCTATATATTAGAGTAATGCAAAAACAGTTGGCACCTAACGGTGCCCACTATAGAGCATCAGATATCTCCAAACAGCATCTTGAACACGTTATTCCACAGAATAAAATTATAAATGCATATTTGCATGATCATATAAGTGCAGAAATAGTATTACAGATGCCATTATGCATGATTGATGACAGTCACAAACATATCCTTGAAGGTGATTGGCAAACTGCGGCCACGTGGGAATTTCCATTTAAGCGATATAAACTTGCTGGATACAACAATACTATTAAAGATGCTCGCGGAAACATTGTAGATTTTGAAAAGTATACGATAGAGGATCATTTCAATATGATAGGTGTTAAACTAGATAATTAATAGTATGCCGATACAAAACAAAAAAGATGAACAGATTGTAAAAGAACGTTTTGATTCAGACTACAAAGCAGGCTTCACCACAAACGTGGAATCAAATACTTTGCCTCCTGGACTGAATGAAGATGTTGTGGCAAAAATTTCAAAAATGAAAAATGAGCCTGATTGGCTTTTACAATATAGATTAAAAGCATACAGAAGATGGAAAGTTCTTAAACAACCGGATTGGAGTACTTTAGAAATTGATCCGATTGACTATCAATCTATCTCATATTATAGTGCCCCAAAGCCTAAACTTAAATCCATGGACGAAGTTGATCCTGAAGTACTTAAAACATTTGATAAACTTGGGATACCCACACAAGAGAGAGCGGCATTGGCCGGAGTGGCCGTTGATGCAGTCTTCGACTCTGTATCAGTTGCAACAACTTACAAAGAAGAATTAGGTAAGTTAGGAATCATATTTTGTTCGTTCTCAGATGCGGTCAAGGACCATCCTGAATTAGTTAAGAAATATCTAGGTTCCGTGATTCCATTATCGGACAATTACTTTGCAACATTAAATTCTGCCGTTTTCACAGATGGATCATTTGTTTATATTCCTAAGGGAGTAAGGTGTCCTATGGAACTTTCTACATATTTTAGAATAAATGCTACGAACACAGGACAATTTGAAAGGACTTTGATTGTAGCAGAAGAAGGAAGTTATGTCAGTTACCTAGAAGGTTGCACTGCACCGATGAGAGATGAAAATCAATTACACGCGGCCAATGTTGAATTGGTTGCAATGGACAATGCAGAGATAAAATATTCAACAATACAAAATTGGTATCCGGGCGATCCTGTAACAGGAAAAGGCGGCATCTATAATTTTGTTACTAAAAGAGGTTTGTGTAAAGGCTACAAATCAAAAATAACTTGGACACAATTTGAAACTGGCAGTAGATTAACATGGAAGTATCCAAGTTGTATATTAAAAGGAGACAGTTCTATTGGAGAATTTTATTCTGTTGCATTGACCAACGGTAAACAACAAGCGGATACCGGAACAAAAATGATACATCTAGGCAAGAACACAAAGTCAACTATCATATCAAAAGGTATATCAGCAGGAAAATCAAAAAACACATACAGAGGTTTGGTAAACATCATGCCAAAGGCCTCAGGTGCAGTAAATCACACTGCTTGTGATTCGCTCATGATGGGAAGTGGTTGCGGAGCAATAACTGTTCCATATATAGAAAATAAAAATAAATCTAGCAGTATTAATCACGAAGCAACAACATCAAAAGTAAGTGACGAACAATTATTCTATTGTAAACAAAGAGGACTAAATGAAAATGATGCGACCAATATGATTGTATCAGGTTTTTGCAAAGAAGTATTCCAAAAACTGCCAATGGAATTTGCAATGGAAGCCAATAAATTGTTAGAGGTGTCCATGGAAGGCTCAGTAGGCTAATGGCAAGAGACTTGTTCGAAGATAAAGACAAATTAAAAGACAGTCATCCTAAAACAGATGATACAATACCTTCACCCTGCATTAGTGTATGTATGTACGACGATACAGAAAGTTTTTGTATTGGTTGTTATAGAACACCAAAAGAACTACAGGATTGGTGGGTAATGACCAAAGAAGAAAAATTAAAAACCTTAAACGAGATCGAGGAAAGAAAAAAAGGTTAATCCTTTGGTTTGTTAAACAAATGGCCTCGCCATTTAAAACTATATTGATAACTCCAGCCATCGTCGTAATTAAATTGACTTAGACCACCATTGTCATGACTGAAGTTCATGATTAGCGAATCAGGATCCCATATATCTGTATACCAATTATAATTAAATTTGTTAGATTCCCAATGAAGTTCTTTAAAATCTTTCACTTTCAATTGTTCCGGTACCGGTAAGTTTATTTGCGGAACATACTGCTTGATTATTTCTTCAACGCCGTACTCAACTTTTGGCTCATCAGCCGCGGCGATATTAGAAGTTAGAAATAGTAACCCAGAGATTGCACTTATAAGTTGCTTTCTCATATTCTTCCTTTACTAAAATATATAGTATTTTGCCTAAAAGTCAATATAAAAAGTGGTTGTTTTTGGTTGACAGAAAGTTGATCTGTGCTAAAATGTAACAATAGAAGACATAAATGTAAATGTCTATAAACTAATCTCGTCGGATTTCGTCATATTCGGCGAGGTTGACTTTTTGCAGTAAAACGTTAAAATGTGAGTGTTATGCATAAGATTATACAAGAGTTAGAAACAGACAACAGTCGTCTTAAAAAAGAAGCAATTATTCGTAGAGAGAGCGATGCTGACAACATAGAATTCTTCAATGGTGTTGGTATGGCCTTAGATGGTTTTCGAACCTTTGGACTCAAGCAAGTTCCGAAAGCCACAAAAGATGGGCCAGGATTAAGTTGGGAACGATTTGCCTACGTGGTAGACAAATTAGAAAAAAGAGAACTTACTGGTAATGATATGAGAAAGACCGTTGATCATTTGTGTGAGACTGCTAAAGTTGAACAGTGGAACGACTGGTATCGTAGGATATTGATCAAGGATCTAAGATGTGGTGTCACTCATAAAACAATTAACAAGCATAGCAAAATTAAAGTGCCTGTGTTTGAATGTATGTTGGCCGACGACAGCAAGAAACACGAGAAGAAGATGACCGGCGAAGTATTAGTTGAACCAAAACTTGACGGTGTGAGAGTTGTTGTCATCTGTGACGTTGACAAGGATGAAGTAAAGTTGTTTTCGAGAAACGGCAAGGAACTTTCAAACTTTCCTAAGATATTACAACAATTTGATGAGATGCTAGATCAAATGCCAGAGTCAATGGTGTTCGATGGTGAAGTAATGAGTGATGACTTCCAGACATTGATGAGAGAGATACACAGAAAGGGAGGAGCCAAGACTGACGACGCTATATTGAATGTGTTTGACTGTCTACCTTTGGAGGATTTTAAAGAAGGTGCTTGTTCTACCACACTGATAGATAGGAAAAAGATATTAGACAACTATCAGTTTGGATCAAATATTAGACTTGTAGAAAATGTCAAAATTAATCTAAGTGAGGAAGATGGACAAAAGCAATTCGCCGACTACAACAAACTTTGTATTGATAAAGGATATGAAGGCATTATGGTTAAGCCTGTCAATGGCATATATGAATGTAAGAGATCTAGTCTTTGGCTAAAGGTGAAACCATTTATAGAAGTTTCACTTACTGTGAAAGATGTAGAAGAAGGTACAGGACGTAATGTAGGTAAACTAGGTGCTCTTATAGTAGAAGGTAAAGATGACGGCAAGTTTATAAAGACCAACGTTGGATCTGGATTGACAGACACAGACAGGGAAACATTTTGGAAGGCAAAAGACAAGTTGATAGGACAGATTGTAGAAGTGAGGGCAGATCAAATCACACAGAATCAAGACAGCAAAGACGAATGGAGCCTAAGGTTTCCTAGATTCTTACGATTCAGAGGTTTTGAGATAGGAGAGAAACTGTAATGAAAAAGTTTAAAGATAGAGTCAATGACTTTTTTAAATGGGTCAAAGGCACTGAACTTGTCGAACTTGACAATATAGACGTATCTGAAGATCCTGTGAGACCTGAACTTACTTTAGGATTTAGAATTACAAACGGTAGAAAGATTTTTGGTTTGAAATATGAAAATGAAATAGAGGCCATTGTGTGCGTGGCATTTTGTCCTGAGGTACCTTACACTGTCAGAGAATTAGATTATATGTCTAGAGTAAAAGACGGAAAGATTGGTGTAGCCTATACAGTTTGGTCTAGAAAAAGAGGTGCCGGTAGAGAAATAATTAACAAGTTGGGTGAATGGGCGAAGACAAATAAAGTTGAAAGACTGGTTACCCTGTCACCACTAACACCCATGGCGACCCATTTCCACATTAAAAATGGTGCAAAACAAATCAAGGTCAGTGAAGATACACAAAACTTTGAGTATAAAATAGGAGATCACAAAAATGAAAGATTGGATGATTGATACTGCTACGGTTCTTTTTGACGATAGCCGTAATGATTTAAGGGCACTGCCTAAGACAGTAAGACTACAAATACTTGTGGTGTTAAGTTTTGTTTGGTCAACGGTTTTCAGCATCTACATCTTTACAAGCATGAACGCAATGGTTTATGGTTGGGCAGGACTTGTTATTGGACACCTGGCAATTATTTTTGCTATCTATTATACCTTCAAACAATTTCATAACGCGAGTAAACAACAACAAGATTACAAGTTTGGAACATATCATAGTGTCGGTAGGACTAGAAGTTTTATGATAGGTAGAGATAAGAAAGGCAATCCATACAAAGTTTATTTTGACAAATCAGACCCAGGAGGAGAGCATGAATAAAATCAAGTGGTTGATACTTGACAACTTGCCAACAATCTGGATGACTTTGATCATCCTATTAGGTTTAGTATTAGTGATGGATCACGCAGGAATAGTTTAATGAGCAAGTGGATAGTAGGTATCATGATGTTGGTTGTGGCCGCCATGTTTTGGAAAGGTGTTGAAGTTCTAGGACGTGGTGAAAACAACTATTCAATAGAATACAAAGGTCCAAAAAAAACTATTGAACAAAGATGGCAGGACGCCTATGACTGGCAGAAAGAAAGGAAAGCCAATGATTAAGTGGACATTTCAAATTAAAGCAGGTGACATGGTGGAAGTAGGACGTTTTAGGAACGTTAGAGCAGAAGTAAAAAGTATAGAATTTGACAATAAAGGGCAACCTGAAATTGTTACCAGCAAAGGCAGAAAGAAATTATTCAGTTGTAGATTGGTAAAACTTATGAAAAAAGCATAGGTTGACATTAAATTGCTTTATGTTATAATTAGGTAAGTTGGTAGCAATACTCTCATTTTTCAATCAACTTTTAACCGTTTAGGTTTTTATGCATTTGAGAGCGGCATAACCCGCGAGAGTATTTGCCACCAATTAAGTTATGCAAGTTCCAATTTCAAATCAGTACGGAGAAGATGAAAAAGGTAATCCAATCTACATAGATAGGATTTATCAAGGATTATCAAATAAGATGCGTCTGATCAACAAAGATGGTTCCGAATACCACGGAGCAATTAGCAAAAAAGCAATCAGTGTCAAAGGCAAAGACGGAGTCAAGTTTCGATCTTTTGTCCACGAAACTGCCGACGGCAGATGGTTTGATAGATCAGGTATGCCGATAGAAAAACCTAGCAATTTAATCACGAAAAAAGAATCCGAAGAGCAAGAAAGTCAAGAAAATAGCGGTAATTTACCAGGTTGACGTATTTCCAATAGATGTTATAATAAAGGTAATTAGGAGGAGAACAATTATGTATAAATGTTCACAAAAGGCTCAGTTAGTATTAGATCAGATCAAATCAAGATGTCAGTCTGATACATCAACTGATAACAAATGGAAAGGTAGATCTGGAAACTATATGTTCATTATGGGCAGAGAGAATCCAGATGGAATGGCAACAGGAGTTGTTCATAAATTTGCTCCGGACGGTGTCCAGCATAAACTTGCAGGATCTTTCAAGATCTTATCTGATGGTATCATCACAAGATTTACTGGCTTGTCTAAAGCAGATTGTAACAATGCAATGTCTAAAGCAGAAGAAAACTATAAAACTTCTATCGAAGAAACTTCTTCTACTGAGGCAACTGCACAAGAAAAAGTTGCAATCTAACTATACAGATGGTGGGTTCGTAAGGCCATATTAATGTTGAGGCAGGCCCACCATCACTAAATTATGCAGAAGAAAACTTTAGATAACATAAAAAAATATCTATCCTATACTATCATTTCTATATTGGTTGGTGCAGGAATATTTGTATTCGGAACTTTCAAGCCAAACTTTTGGATAGTAGAAAAAATTGAAAAGAGATACGAGATAGCATATGAAGAAAAACTTGTTGCGTTCGAAGAAGATTATCTTAAGAAACTACAAAATATAGGTTTCACAGAACCCGCGTTTGTGTACAACGATAAACAAACGTTCATAAAGACGATGTATAAATGCATTGATTACGCAAACTTTTCATTGGAGAAAGAGAAAAGGGTACCTAGTTCGATATTGGTTGCCATGGCAATGGTGGAGTCAGCAAACGGTACAAGTAGATTTGCAAATGAAGGTAACAACCTTTTTGGTATTAGGACATGGGATGATAACGTTCCGCAAATGAAACCAAGAGGAATACCAAATGCAAAATTTGGAGTTAAAAAGTTTCCAAGCAAGTGCAGTTCGGTTGTTGAAGTGATAAGAATATTAAACAATCACCCTGCATATGAAGAATTTAGAAAGGCAAGAAATGCGGAAAAAGATTACAGGATTATGTTAGATGGTATTTCCGCTTGGAGCACAAACGAAAAATACTCCGCTATCATTTATCAAACAATAGTTGACAATAAACTTCCTTAAGGGTATAATAATATTATGACGATGCATTTAGCACAAGGTCTTACAATGTTGAGAACAGTAAGGCGTAGAAGAAGACCACTGACAGATACGCAGTTAAAGAAGTATGAGAAACAGATGCGTGAACACAATAAGTTTTTGCGTGGCCTAGGCCTCAAAGATCATCAGATGGATCTCAAAGATTATATTAATTATTGCAGAGGAGAATACAAATCAAGGAGAAAGCCTAGGGCGATCCCCGATCCTTTTGGTAGAGATGTTGTCTTTCAAAGACAGACAACAAATATTCCTTCGAGTAATAACATAACAGGAGTGGCCGCAACCAAAAAAGAAGCGATGGTATATTCCGGTGAAAGAAAATTACTTGGTATTGCAACCATGCACAAAAGCAATCAGGTGCCTGTATTCGATGACCAAGATGCAAAAGATATCGCTAAAATGCGAAGATGAAGAAGCCTGGTCTAGATCAATTTGAAATAGAAGCAAAGACATCCGGCGGTGCGGTGTTTGAACAAGGCGTCAAAATGTCTAAAAGCAATAAAGCAATCAGGAGAATGGCGGAGCCGCTAATGAAAAAGCATTGGAAAGGCAATGTTTTTAATCTTCATAGAATTTATAAGGTCGCAGAGTATCTTTTGAAGAGAAGCAAAAGAAGATGAGGACCAAGATATCAAAAGGTAAACTGATAAAAATTTTAAAAAAAACACCCGAAGTTCCAAACAAGGGTTTGAGTAGCATTAAAAACAAAGACACATCACACAAAGACTGGCTTAAAGGTTATTGGGCCTGGAAGAAAACTCAATAAATACCTACATAACATCATGAATCATTTAGCCAATGGGTGTAGTTTTAGCACCAAAAAAACATTTAGAAGTTGTCATCAACAACTTGGTCACAGATTAGGTCTGGAACCTACGATAAATTTGGCCAAAGGCGGAAGAGGCAATGACAGAATAGTCAATAGTACAATAAATTGGTTCTTGAAAAATCCCGAAAGAGTAAAAGACACTTTTGTTAGTATTGGTTGGAGTAGCACACATCGTTGGGACTTTGTATCAAAATACGTGACTCCAAAAGAAAAAGATGGTGGTATCAAGGGAGAACTACTTAAATTTTCATATCAATGGATGACTTGGTCTGTTTGGCAACACGAATGGATTTTGAAAGACAAAGAAATTGATCACGATTTAAATGGTGCAGTGAGATTGTATCAACATATTCTAACATTACAGAACTTTTTTAAACTGCACGGTATCAAATATGTGATGTATCATGCTTTGACAAATGACACTCCTATTGAGATGATTAACCATGTGACTAGACCTGATCTAAAATTATGGTATGACGCAATAGATAAAGAACATTTTTTTAATTTTGACAGCAGTGAATTTGTAAAAGAAAATATTAAAATGCAACAAGACAACAGATCTAATCAAGATCATAAGGTAGAAGTTTCTAATAAGGACTACGTTCAAAGTCATTTTGAATTTTGTGCAATGAATGGGTGGACCAAGTCTGCAAATGATGGACATCCAAGCCAGACAGGACATCATGCGTGGGGGGACCTATTACATAAATTTGTTATAGAGAAAAAATTAATATGAAGATAGTATTAGTAACCGGTGGTTTTGATCCCTTACATTCGGGACACATAGAATATTTTAAATCAGCAAAAAAACTTGGTGATGAGTTATGGGTTGGATTAAATTCTGATGACTGGTTGGTAAAGAAAAAAGGCAAAGCATTCATGCCAATGAATGAAAGATTTACCATTATTAAACATCTTGAAATGGTAGATAATGTTTTCTCTTTTGATGATGATGACGGAACGGCAAATTACGCCATACAAAGTGCATTGGCATTGACTGAAGAAGAAGACACAATAATTTTTGCAAATGGTGGTGATCGTACATCAAAAAATATCCCTGAACAAAAATTGTACAAAGAACACCGAAATGTTCAATTTAAGTTTGGTGTTGGTGGAACCAACAAAATGAATAGCAGTAGTTGGATTCTTAAAAAATATACCAAAAAATAACCTTTTTCCAAAACTTTTTTTGGTAATGGTAAAAAACCTCAATAAAATCAATGGTTTTGTAAAGATCAACTTGGTTGACGTATTTGGAAAATATGCTATTATAATACTATGATTAGGTTAGTAATATTATTTGCAATCTTCCTAGCAGTGTATCCAATGATTGGAGACGGTTGGGCACAATTCAGCAACGATGTAAATGTTGATGGTGTGTTCGATGTTGTTTCAAATGTTTTTGCATCACTGTCAGAGATGGTTGACAAATTACAAAAATAGGAGGACGATGATGGATAAAATCATCAAAGCGGTGCTTGTCGTTGTGGCCTGTATCGCATTAACAAACTGTTCTACGTACAAGATCAAGCCTGACATGGCTAAGAATGGTTACGTGAACAAGGCCCCTAAATGGTATGTAGACTACGACCACGAGACGTTTAGAAAATACCAGGAGGCGGCAACGGCAGTATCTCCAGATATGGAGTTGGCTGTTAAGAAAGCCATAATGCTGGCTAAGGCAAAACTTGCTGATAGGATTAATGGTGAGATGAACAACAGGACTACCATTAATAAAAACGAAGCAGGTACAAATGAAAACTTGACGGTGACGGCAGGTTCTCAGGATACGATTGTGAACATGATTGAAGACACTTTGGTAAGACATTACGAAGTGACTAAACAAGAAATCTATGTCACACAACATAAATCTTATAGAGTCTATGTGATGTTAGAAATTTCTAAGAAAGAAATTGATAAGATCGTAGCAGATATCAATAAGAAAAAGATTGCGGTAAAAATTGATACCAAAGCAATCAATAATGCGGCTGACGAAGTATTAAAGAACTAGGGCAATGGACACGAAATTTCTTGTCAAAATTATTGCCCTAGTGGTACTGACGTTGGTAATCATACTGACGTACATTGGCAAAAGTCATGCTGGTGGACCTTGGAATGATCAATACTGCAACATAGAGACAACAACAATTAAAACAATTGATAACCAAGGCAAAGTAATAGATGAACGCACAGAAGAGAAAGTTCATTGTGAGGATGGTGTTAAAGACTTCCTTCATGGTATGGGCATAGCATCTAATTGTCAAATATTCACTTGGGATATGCCTTACAAAAATACTACTATCAAAGAAAGATCAATTGCTTGTCAAAGATTGGATGGAACTTATGAGATTGTACCAGGCTATCATTCTGTTGAGTAGTGTTCTATTATTGAATGCTTGTTCGACAGGCAGTATGAAAGGTGAGTTGAGTGATACATCAGGCACTTTTATAGATATAAAAAAGGCTCCTTTGAATATGGACGAGACCATGTTGAATGCCATACCTGGGTTTCTTTGGAATAACGCACAATATCTACGTTTTAGCCTTAATAAGAATGAAAAACTACAACATAGATCTAGTGTATATCATGCATTAGATAACACTAAAAATGGTGAGGTTGTTGCTTGGTATTCTAAGGAACGTAAAGCATCCGGCAAGGTTAGAGTAATACACTCATACCCTCAATCAGGAGGATATTGCAGAGTTTACCAAACTTTTATACAATTAAATGGTGCTTTAAGACACAAGACTAATGCCGCTTGTAAAGAAATGGGCAGGTATTGGAGATTCGTAAACTAAATAATTTCATAAATAAATACAGTTAGGAACAAAAATGACAACGCCAAACCAAGAAGCAAAAAAATACGGTTTATCTCCAGACAC
>NZHE01000029.1 GCA_002691145.1 Rickettsiales bacterium | reverse complement strand
ATTAAAATAGCAACAACACCATCTGATAACAACCATGCCGCTTCGAAAAAATATGTTGATGATTCAGTAACAGGTGGTGGATTCATCTTAAACATTGGTGCTGACGATTCAACTGAAGTCACATATAGCACAGGACAAAAATTACAATTTTTAGGCGGCTCTAACATTAGCACTGCCATCACAACAGGTGACAATTTAACAATTAGTCTAGGACAGAATTTAACAAATATAGAATCAATATCATCAGCAACATCTAATGCAAATTTAACTTTAGCATCAAATGGTACAGGTGACGTGGTAATAAATGACACTTTGACGTTCTCTGGCGCGGCATCAACACCAACGGCAGGCTCAGTAACCAAGATCTATAACAAAACAGCAGGCGGTGGAGGCACTGGCTTGTATTTCAACAACTCAGCAATCAATTCTGGCACAGAAGATGAATTGATAAGTAAAAAGAAAGCAACGGCATTGGCCATTGCATTAGGATAAAAATGGCAATAACACAAAGAGTATGTAACAACATTTTAACAAACACCAGCCAAGCATTTGCGGCAACTGAAGGTACCGCTGTGACGTCAATACACTTATGTAACATCTCATCTGCAGATGCTACTGTCAACATCTATGTCCTAAAAAACGATGGTTCAACAACTGTGCCAACAGAAAATAACAAACTTTACAACACATTAACAATATCAGGCACTGATACATACGTTATCGACACTGAAAAATTAATTTTAGCAACAGGAGATAAAATTTATATTGAAACTCCTGACTCTTCAGGTTCTGTTGTGGCTACTATTTCAACTATAGGATTGTAATAATCATGGGTAGATTTGTAAAAAACCCAATACTAGCAGGCGAGGATTCGATACAAATTCCTGTTGGGACAACTGCTGAAAGACCAGCATCTCCAAAAAAAGGTATGTTAAGATTTAACGAAACTTTAAATCAGTTAGAATTTCATAACGGTACTGCATTTAAAAATTTACAAGGCGGAACTGCAGGTGTTGCCGGCATCACAGTAGATACAATAACACTTGACGGATCAACAACTGTATTTCCAATGTCAGTAACTCCAACAGATGAAAAAAATATTTTAGTGTTTATGGAAGGTGTATTTCAGAAACACAGCACGTATTCTATTTCAGGTAGCAACATAACTTTAACACCATCATATCCAGGCGACACCTCAAAAGTTGTTACAATTATTCACGGTTTAGATATAGTTTAAGAAATATTTCCAAAGGCACGCCAAGTACCAGGTGCACCGGATTTAATACATACCCATCCTAAAGGAACACCTACCTCAGGTTGAGAGTTCCAACAAATATCACCTTTACTATGACTGCCATTATTTGGAATTTCTGGCTCATATCTGTGCGTTTGTCCTTGATATCTTATTGGTCCTGCTACTTCTAAATCTTCCTTGGGTGCTTTAACTTTTATTCCAATCTTGTTGTCATGTGATACAAACAATGTTGGTTCTCTGTTTGTGCCAATTGAAAACTTGTCCGAAGTTATTGTGCCAATGTATGGTGTAGAACCAACCACATCTGTTACAACTTCGAGTCCATCTTTGGCAACTGCAAAAGGTCCTCCAGGTAGGAGTGTATTCACACCGACCTTATTATTTTCTACAGTAAAAACATCTGCAACATTTAAATTTTTCAAGATTCCAACTTCTTGTAGTTTTGATTTTTTAATTGCATTGCCTAGTCTGTCAGACCAAATCACTTCATTGCCACCAATTCTGACACTATTTTTAACATCCATATCTTCGCATACTGCTTGGTAGTACATGATTTCAGTTGCGGCAAATTTTCCTTCAACGTGCATTGGACCATCAACAACAATGTCTCCATCTTTGATGGTTATTTTTGCTTTAGTTGCCTCATCCTTGATGCCTGTAGAACTAAAATTTGTGATAGTACCACCGTCAATTTTGTCACCAGATAACTCATTTTCAAATAATGCATTATTTTTTGATTTAAGTTGTTCTAGTGCTTCTGATAACTTCTTCTCAGTCCATTCTAGTCGTGTAGATAGGCTATGATTATCACTGTTCAGTTTACTGACCGTGCGTTTCATTGCATTTTCAACGTGTTCTGTGACCAGATTTTGAATACTTTGCTCGATTGACATTAACGATATTTATAGGTGTGTTTTGACCTTGCAATTAAAAATAAATATGTAAGATATGGCAATACAACGAATACCAGGCGAACTCTTACAGTCTAATCTTACCAGGCAGGGTGTAGATCTAGCCTTTGAAACAAATCTATTATTTTTAGATGTATCCAATGCTAGAATAGGTATTGGTACTGACAGTCCTGGATTCAAACTAGATGTAGTAGGAAATACTAGAATTACAGGTAATCAGACTATCACAGGTAATTTAGAAGTACAAGGAACTACTACAACAATAGACTCAAGAAATTTAACTGTAGAAGACAACGTCATTGTCTTGAATTCAGGCTCAAGTCAGGCAACATCTGCAGGAGTAATGATCAACAGAGGTGCCTCAAATCCGGCATTATTCTATTGGGATGAAGCAAACGACAAATTTAAACTAGTAACAACTGCGTCAGACGGCTCGACAACTTCAACAATCACTGATACTGCATATGCTAAACTGGCAGGCGCGGATCCAACAGATGCTAGAGACTTTGTAACAAAAAATTATTTTGATGTAAACACAGCAGGATTTGCCGGTTCTGGATCAGTAATAGGATCAAGTATTCCTATAGGTTCACCATCAGATTCAAGTTTTGGTGATGGTGCACTAATAACTTTAGGTGACGCCCATTCGGTGACTGGAGCAATAGACGATCTCAATGAAACCATGGAAAACATCAGAGCAAACACATTTGTGAAATCAGTTTCTTTCGTGGCAGATACCACTGCGGCGTCCAGCGGAACAACGATCACTCTAACTATTTCCACAGTTGGTGGAGGAGCAAACAGATATACAATCACATGGGGTGATGGCGATACAACAACTGCAACTTCAGATTCGACACCTTCACACACATACACAGCGACAGGATCGATGACTGTGACTGTTAAAGCATTCAACAACACTGCTGTTACAGATTCCGCTGGTTCATTTGCCACATCAACACAAACTAATTACATCACAATTTTTACTGCAACTCCGGTGCCAAACTTTTTTATATATGCGGCATCATCAGGTGGCAGTGCAATTACAAAAGCAGATACAGGATCAACTGTGTATCTTGAAAACACCTCAACAAATACAAGTGGTGCAACAGTGAACTATAGGATAGACTGGGGAGATGGTAATTCACAATCCGTAACCAGCGATAGTGATCCAGGTGGAGTAGGTGGTGGTAGGCTATCACACACATACAATAACAGTGGTGCAGACGACGGTAGTACTATTGCAGGTACCGGAACAGGTGATACTAGGTATGCAATAAGGCTTGTCTTAGAAGCACACTCTACAGCGGCCCCAAGTGATATACCAACAGGTATTACTAAGAACTTTGATGTTTATTCAACGCACACAGTTCTGTATTCAGCGGCTGATTCAACTGTAAGAGGAGTAAATGAAGAAAGTACTTCAGGCTTTCCTGTTACCTTTACAAACAATACAGCAACTAATCCAGGCGCACAATCAGTTTTCTCAAGCAACATATACAGTTGGAACTTTGGAGAAGGCGCTGGAGCGACAAACGTCAATGTAGGATCTGGTTCGAGTGGTGACACAGGACAAACAATTTCAAATACATTCAACCTTAGCACTGCACAACAGAATGCAAAAACAACAGTGACATATACTACAACATTGAGCCTTGCAAACGAACATACAAGTTCTCCTTTTGCGGCAGACATGAAAATTATAGTTGAACCAGACGTGAGAGCAAATATTGCCGCAACTGCTGTTACTGTTTCAAACAAAAGTGGCGACGACGCATTTGACTTATATGATTTCACTGACCTAGCAGGAAATAACAGGGCATTAGTAAGATTCACAAATACGTCACAACACGCGGACGATTACACTTATGATTTTAAAGATGATTCATCAGACACATTAAGCATTGGCGAAGATGGATCAACAGCAGGAACAATAGGTGCAACCTTAGATAAAAACTTTTCAGGCACTAGCAACGGAAGTTTCACAACAAGATTTAGAGCACACGGCACACCAGACACAATTGAGCAAGACGATGAAGAAACAATAACATTTACTATGAACGCAGTGCCGGCGGCTCCTAGTAATTTAAGCACTTTTAGTTTAACGTTGAGTGATTCAGCACAAGGTACATCACCTAAATTGTGTTCAGGTTTCACTGACAACACAGGTTCTTTATCAAACATTAGTGCCGCTACATCATTAAGTTCTTCCACAGCAAGAAGATACACATCAGGAACTATTGATACTGCTGATGTTAATAATGCGTATAACGGTGCCACAGGTACCTTAACAGCGAACATTAATGGCTCTGCCGCAGGTGCCAAATCATTTTCAACATCAACTGGAGAAAACGGAACATTCACATCTCTAGTTGTGTCAGGACAGGATGATGCAAACACTACAATCAGTTCATCAACTTATCCATCAAATTTTTATCAAACCTTTGATGCAAAAATTACACAGGCATTAACAAGTTACAGTGTAGGATTAAATGCACAAAGATTAGAACACTCTGCAACAGGAAACACAAACGTGGTCCATGTTTTAAGAGACGATATTTCTGCAACACCAACAATCTCAAATGTAGGTACGTTGGCGCAGAATGCCTCTGGCACATTGAGATATATTGCCGGAGTGCCATACTATTCAGATGATGGTTCTCAACCAACACTGAATCTCACAGGTGTACAAGTCCAAAATCTTACAGGACAAGCATACACCGACCAATCAAACATTGTTGAAGTCGACTATGATACTAGATCAGAAGGGTCATCTGGTAATGCCATATCAGATACAGATTACACTTACAGTGACATAGATGGTGCTTCAACAATGTTGAGCGGTGGGACTCCAGTTACAGATACAGGTGTTGCGTCTGCATACACGTTGGGCACATTATCAATAAATGTTGATCAGACATCATCAACTAAAGCAGTTAACGAAATAAAAATTAGGGCAAGGAATGCCAACGGCACAGGAAGTTATAACACAGGTAGCAGTACAAAAATACAGGTTTACAATCCAACTCCTACAGGCCTAGACAACGAGCAAGGTGGTATCACAGTAAGCGACTCACTGGGTGCAACCCACGATGACGATGCTTTGCGTATATACGACTTCGCAGGAGAAACAACAGATACACCATCATTTGCTGGAGGCACAAACTTCTATACAAACAACTTATTCACAGGTGCAAAAACAGTTGCAGGTACAAGAGAAGCAGGCGTAAGATTTGGAACAATAAAACATGAAACAACAGACTATTCAACATTCTTACCTGTTGGTCCTGATAGATCTAGTGATACCAACACACAATATTTTACTATTGCATTTAGAAGGTCAACAATGGCCAACTTCAATGTAACCTTATCAGGTACAGTGTCAGGTATGTTTATTGCGGCGCCAGGCACTGCGATAGATAATGCATCAGGATTGAACGGATGGTTAGACTGTTCAACAACATATGGAGGATCGGGAGTACCAGGATCAGACACAGGCAATGGCGGAAATGGTTCTAATGGATGTGCATTCAATTCTGGAGATAGGGTAGTCGACGGCACCTCTTATTCTTCACAAGAATTTACATTCACGTTAGGGACTGAGAACGGAACAAATGCAACAGGAAACGTAATTTTAATAAGAATTAAATTGAATTCAGGAGACAGTGTCACGGCACTAGCAATAGATTAATGGCAATTACAGACGCAAAAAAAATAGATTATCTTTGGAAGAAAATTGGTTACGGTGCAACCAAAACAGATACCAATGCGAATAAGAAAGCACCTAACGAAGCCATTGCATCACCTTTACTAATAAGAGGTGATAAAACTTGGAACCAAGCATCAAGTATTCCCGCAGTAATGCCAGGATCAAGTTCGGGTGTAGTAACAGTCTATCCAACAAGTACGCCGGACGAAACAGCCGCTGACAACACAGCATCAGCAAATCGAACCTGGAAAACAGAGTTAACAGATTGGATACCACCTGAATTTGGATCAACATATGGTGTAAAAGTTTATGTTCATACGTCGGGTGATGCCGGCAACGCCGCTGGTTCGGGAGATCAGTTATTTGGTACTGGTTCAGGAAACAACGACGAATGGTTCTTTGATTATCAATCCGGTGTCCTACATTTCATTGGAACGAATCTACCAAATGGAATAAACTTTACAGGAAAATCAGTCTACATATCTGGAGCAAGATACACTGGACAAATAGGTTTACAAAACATTTCAGGTGGTGGTGCTGGAGACACAGGTAATTTTTCATTTTCAGGATCAACAATAAACCAAGATACAACAAATGCAGACTTTACTCTTAACACAACAGGCACAGGTAATTTTGTATTCAATACAAACTCAGGCATAAAAGTACCAGTGGGAACTACTGCACAAAGGCCAAGTGCGACACCAGGACTTATAAGATTTAACAGTACCACAGGCAAGTATGAAGTTTCAGAAGACGGATCTACTTTTACAAGTTTAAGAACAGAACACACATCTCAAGAAGTTAAAAAAGATGTTTTTACAGGAGATGGATCTACGAATACATTCGCGTCAATAAATGTTGCGACAGATCCAAAAAATTTAATTGTGTATATAGATGGTGTGATGCAGGAACCTACAGAAAATTATATCACAGATGGTTCAACATCTTCGATTACAATCAGTGAGGCTCCACACACAGGTGCAAGGATTGTGATAATGTCGGGATTTGCCGAAGCACAAACTTAATCAACACTGATACCATCTGGTTGGTAATTCAAAATAAATTTTCTATATTCGCCGGTAAGTTTATTTACTGTACCTATTTCTGGGACAATCTCCCATTCGAACTCAGGCTGTCTAATAATAAATTCGTATAAATCTTGTCCACTTGCAAATTCAATCCTTACTCCGTTCATATGAAATTTATCTTCTATTCTAAATTCTTTCTTTAAAATTAATTTTAAAACATTTTCAATTTTTTGTCTGAAATGATTCATTTCTTGCACTATATCAGGACGCTCTTGTAAAGTTTCTAATGACCTATTTCTTGCGACCATTGGCCATTTTAATATAACTGAATATTTGTAAAATGTTTCTGTTTTAATTTTTGCCATATGTCTTAAACTCCGGATAATCAAACACTTTCACATTTTTCAAATGATCAAACAATTTAATTTTGTTAATATTAGGCTTCCTACAAAAGTAAAAATGTGTTGTTGGATGATTGGTCATCACTTTAATTAGAATCTCTCTTTCATCTAGATCTTCAATATCATATCCGCAAAGGAATATTCTGTCGGCGTCGGACCAAATTGCCAATAAAAGTGCTAGATTTTGATTGCTTAATTCTGAAAAATCTAAACCTACACTTGCAACATCACCAAATATGGGTAGATAATCCACATTGTCAAAAAAGAAATACTTTTTATATAGGCCGGTATTTGTTAAAAGCATGGTGTCTTTGTAGTGTGAAAAGTTGATCATGTTTTGTAATTCTAATTCATTGTTGGTGACTGCATACTTAAACTTTACAGTTTTGTTACAAATGCCACTTGCAATCACATCACCCAGTTTTGCAGGAGTCTTCATGTCGTATTCTATGGGTATATTTCCTAGGACAGTAATGTGCGTATATTTCATAACATCTGTATTTAAGCCGGGTAAATCTGCATGGCACGGTAAATACTGACGTTAAATCATAAATTAATTTAACGTTAAATTAACTTTCGAAAGTAACAAGGAGAAACTATTATGGCAATAGGACGAATATCAGGACAGATGCTCAAAGCCAATCTTGAGAGATCAGGAACGGATTTAGCATTTGAAACGAACCTCTTGGCGTTAGACGTAACGAATTCAAGAGTAGGTATTGGAACTGCTAGTCCGGCCGTAAAACTTCACATCTCTGCAACAGACAGTTTGAGACTTCCTTCGGGAACGACGGCTCAAAGACCTGGTTCACCAGCAAACGGTGACATCAGATACAATTCTACTTTAAGTAGGATTGAGGGTTACACTGGCGGAGCATATGCAAGTTTGGCGGGCGACGGTATTGACAATATGGTAGAAGATACTACACCCCAACTAGGCGGTAACTTAGATATTAACGGATTCGACATTGTATCCGCGAGATCTAATGAAAACATATCAATCACACCAAACGGTACAGGTGAGGTTGTTCTATCAAAAGTAAACATCGGTGGTGGTGAGATGGATGGCACAATAATTGGTGCTAACTCAGCCGCGGCTGGTACGTTTACAAACTTAACTGCAAATGGTACAATAGACATTGACTCATCTGGTAACATGGATGGAATCATAATCGGTGCCAACACAGCGGCGGCGGGAACGTTTACAACTGTAACAACTTCCGGCAACGTTGTTGTTGGAGGTAACTTCACAGTTAACGGAACAACTACAACAGTTGACAGTGCAACATTAACAGTTGAAGATCCGCTAATTCAATTAGCGAAGAATAACTCAGGTGGAGCGGCGAATGCCTTTGACCAAGGTCTATTCTTTAACAGAGGATCTTTAGCAAACGTATCATTCTTATGGGACGAGTCAGCAGACGAATTTGTGTTTGCAACTACGGCTTCTGAGGATGGAACGACAGCAGGTAACGTAACAATCGATTCCTACGCTGACATCCAGGCAAAAGATGCTACATTTAACAAAGTGTCTACACAAGGTGTAGCCATTGAGGATAACAAAGTAGTATCATCTAGATCAAATGACAATTTGGTTTTAGATGCGGCTGGTACAGGTGTAGTAGAAGCAATCGGTACGTTCAAGTCAGACACAGTCGACATTAATGGTGGTGCTATTGACAATGCTACGGTTGGTGCAACTACGGCTTCTAGTGGTAAATTTACTACATTAGAAACTAGTAGCACATTAAAAGTTAAAGCCGACAGTACTAACTTCGCAGTTGGTGCCGGTGATGACTTTACAATCGCACACGATGGTGCAAACACTGCCATTGCAAACGCAACTGGTAACTTAACTATAACAACTGCGGCGTCAAGTTCAGTTGTATTCAACGAAGCATCTGCTGATGTTGACTTTAGAGTAGAATCAAACGGTAACACACACGGTTTATTCGTAGACGCGGGTAACGACAGAGTTGGTGTAATGACAAGTTCACCAAGTTTTGCGTTAGATGCCTCTGGATCAACTGATGCGTTAAGAGTACCGGTAGGTAACACTGCTCAAAGACCAACAGCGGCAACTGGTATCATCAGATTCAACTCTCAAACTTCTAAGTATGAGGCTTGTAATGATGGATCAACTTACGTTGAATTAGCGATTGCTGGTGACACACCAACAATTTCTAAAGTATCATCAACTGGTGACGGTTCAACAACAACAATCACAGGATTCTTTAGTTCAGCACCTGAAAATGCTAACAATGTCCTTGTGTTTATTGACAACGTTTACCAAGAACCAACAGAAAACTACACAGTATCAGGAACAAACATTACATTTACTTCTGCTCCACACAGTGGTGCAAGAATATTTGCAATGACTGGTTTTGATAACACTGCACTAGCGACAGGTGGTGTTGCAAGAACTCAAACAAGTTCAGTCTCGTTTGAATCAACTGCAACTAACATCATGACGTTTAATGCGGCATCTTACAGATCAGCAGAGTTATTGATCACAATAACTGATTCTGCTAACTCAGAATACTCTGTAATGAAGTCACTGGTTTTACACAACGGTTCAACTGCATTTGGAACAGTGTACGGTGTAACTAACTCAGGATCATCTGATCTTGCTACAATTACATTCAACCACGACGGTTCAAGCACAGTCGAAGTAAAAGCAACTAGTACAGGTGGATCTTCATCTGCTAAAGTACAGTACTCTTTACAAGGCGTGTAATAGCATAACATAGAATATTAAAAGGCCCTGTAGAAATATAGGGCCTTTTTTTTACGGCGGAATTATTAAACTACAACACATTAATAGCGAAATCTTGGTAAATAATACGTTAAACAATAGTTTAACATTAACAATCAACCATAAGGGAGAGTGAACTATGGCGGCGAGAAACTTTAGAGTCAATAACGGATTATCAGTAGGTGATGTAGCAATCACGGCGTCTTCAAACGCAGTGACTGGGATATCAAGTTTAACACTTGATAACTCAAGTGCACCAGGTAGTGATGCAGTTTTGGCTAACAAGAAATACGTTGACGACCAATTGACAGCAAAAACTTCAATTGTGTCAGGTTCAAACAATGTAACTGTAGGTGCTTCATCTGTGACATTAGACATAGGTGGAACTGATCAGTTAATAGCGACTAATGGTCTTGTAAGAATAACAGGAAACTTAACAGTTGACGGAACTAGAACAGAGTTGAATACAACTACATTATCAGTTGAAGACAACATGATCGAAGTTAACAGAAACGTGTCAAGTGCGGCAGGTATGCCATCTTTTTCTGGCTTAAAAGCCAACAGAGGTGCAACATCAAGTGCCACAGAAGAAGATCTTTTCTGGGTTTGGGATGAAACATTCGCAGACGACGGAACATCAACTTTTGGTAACGCAAGTGGTGCCTGGACTGCTTACAGATCAGACGACGACTTATCAAACAAAGACCTTGTAGATATCAGAGCAAATGTGGTACACGCACAGGCAACATCGGCGGCATACGCGGACGTTGGCGAGCGTTTCGAAGCAGACGCTCCTATGTCAGAAGGTGCTGTTGTTACACTAGGCGGTGCGGCAGAAATCACAGAATCAACAACTGATTTATCAGACACGATTTTTGGTGTTATTTCTACTCAACCAGCATACAGAATGAATGCACTAGCAGGTAACGACGAGTCACACCCATTTGTTGCAATGACAGGAAGAACTCCTGTAAGAGTAACAGGTGCAGTAAGCAAAGGTCAAAGATTAGTATCATCTTCAATTAAAGGTACTGCGAGAGCAGTAGCAGAGGGTGAGTCAATCAATCCATTCCACGTAGTTGGAAGAGCATTAGAAGACAAGACAGATGCAGGAATTGGTTTAGTATTAGCAGTTGTTAGAACAAACAACTAAGATATTACATCTTTAGAATTAAACGGGTTTGCAGGAATGTAGACCCGTTTTTTTTTACGATTTATAAATACTTTTACGTTCATCCACAGGACGGAAGTAGGGCAACCGAAGGAACGCACCAACAGGAGAGGTGCGTGAAAAAACTTATAAAAGAAAATAGGTACAAATATCTTCACCTAAGGGTATTCAAAGGCGAGGATGATTTTGATTTGGTATTGACATCCTACGACTGGCCATATTTTAGAGTGCAGTTTAAAAATTTAGACCAGATAGAACTAGATGATTTATACCTATTGTGGCGTAATAGGGCATGGATATTGCAGTGGTTACCACCACAATGGGCACACTATCTAGTTATTGGCACATAATAAACATAAATACTGTTACTGCTGTCGGCCGGCAATGATAACGAGGCCGTGTATGGTGTATTGCCGTACTAACATTATTATATGAGAGGAACCTAAGTATGGCCATAGGTCGTATATCAGGGTCGGTATTAAAGTCCAATCTGACTAGGAATGGCGTCGACCTTGCATTTGAAACAAACCTACTTTATCTTGACGTAACAAACAGTCGTGTGGGTATAGGTATCTCAGAACCAACAACAGCATTACAAGTAAACGGAACAATAACAGCAACAACACTTGCTGGTACCTCTATTGCTGGAGGCACTGTAACAGATAATCTTAAATTTAATGACAGTATTGAATTGAGATTGGGTACTGATGCAGACACAAATATTAAACACACTGGAACTAATCTTAACATCAACGAGACAACCGGCGATATAAACATTAGAACTTATGCTGACAACAAAGACGTAGTCATAGGTTCAGATGATGGCAGTGGTGGTCTAGCCGATTATCTAAGGGCAGACGGTTCTACTGGTGAGTTAAAATTATATTATTATGGCTCAGAAAAATTAAAAACAATCAATACAGGGGTGCAAACCACAGGCACAATTAGTGTCAACGGTGCTTACACACTTCCAACAGCAGATGGTAGTGCCAATCAAGTTTTACAAACAGATGGATCTGGAAGCATTAGTTTTGGCACTGTGTCTATTGATAGTTTAGCAACAGGTGGCATAACAATAGATGACAATAAGATAACAGGACAAAGGTCAAATGAAAACATTGAAATTGGTGCCAGCGGTAGCGGAATAATAGAAACAAGTTCGAGTATTCTTCCAGCAACTGATAATGCAGTTGACCTTGGTTCATCTAGTAAA
Source organism: Rickettsiales bacterium (assembly GCA_002691145.1). Taxonomy (GTDB): domain Bacteria; phylum Pseudomonadota; class Alphaproteobacteria; order Methylaequorales; family Methylaequoraceae. The sequence goes on along the minus strand of NZHE01000029.1, from coordinate 47,966 downwards.
AGATTTAAAGATATATATGCATCCTCAGGCACAATTCACGTTGGTGATCAAACAATCAAATCAACAGCGTCTGGATTTGTCTTTTCTGGAGCATTATCAAGCACTGCCAGTACCACAATATCAGATGACACCACAGCATCTTTGATACAAAAGACAGGTATAGGTAGTACGGAAGAAAAAACCATAGAATCAAATTCCACTGCACAATATGATTCCGCACTGTATTACATAACATCTCGAGACGAAATCAATGATCAAGTGGCGGTACAAAAAGTTTCAGTAATCCATAACAACTCAAACGGATATGCTTCCACATCTCACGTGACTAAGACAGGAACCACAACAGGACAAACTTTCAACGGTGATGTATCAGGAGGCTCAGTTAGACTTAGAGCAACTGGACATTCTGCTTCTAACAGTGTAACTGCATATTCGATACAATTAGGAGATAACAGCAGTGTAGGTACAAGTGGAAATACAGCAATAGTAATCAATTCTGATGTAGACAGCAGTTCAGAAAGTTTAGATACTTGGGCACACGCATCTTATAGAGGAGCGAAATATTTTATTTCTGTGAATGATGAAGTAGACGATGAATTAGAATCAATAGAATGTTTGGTTGTACACGATGGTACAACAGCATACATCACAGACTATAATAGTGTAAGAACAGGAAGCAACAGTTTAATCACACTAACAGCCACCTTAGGTGGAAGCAATGTCACATTGTCAGGATCGGGTGCTAGGGCAAACCTAAATGTAAAAATGCACAGAATCTTGTTAAGTGATTCCGAGACAGGATTTGAGGCAACAAATCAAAAGATTATTCCCGCAACAACAGTTTCTTCGACAGCCACTACAATTGATCAGTTTGACGCTTCAGCGATACATGGTGCTTTCTATTACGTTGTAGGAACAAGTTCTAATGAAAGCAATGCATCAAGTATTACTGAACTCGCAGTGGCCACTGACGGAACTGATGCTTATATCACAACAGGTCCAATGGTATCTACCAAAGGCACAGATCAGTTAACTTTTACTGCTACAATATCAGGAAGTACTGTGACTATACAGGCCTCATCTACCAGCGGGTCTTCGACAACTGTCAATGCTTACAGAATAAACATGAAAAGGGAGGAAAGTGTCTCAGCCGCAAGTACAGTTAACATTGGTGGTACTCAAACAATTACAGGCGCAAAAACATTCTCTTCAAATGCTACATTCCAAGGAAGTGTTTTCACAGATGCAATAAAATCAGCGGCATCAAACCAGAGCATCACACTAGATCCAGAAGGCACTGGTACAGTGGATATTATTGGCTCACAAACAATTACAAATGTAACAACACAAGATTCACTTACAATAACAACAACAGAAGATTCGAGTACAGCAGGCCCGGTATTTACATTGAAGAGAAACAGTTCAAGTCCGGCAGATGCGGATTACCTAGGACAGATCAAATTCAAAGGTGAGAATGATGCTGACCAAGAAGTGCTTTATGCAAAAATTACAGGTAAGATACTAGATGCATCAGATGGTTCTGAAGATGGTATAATAGAGATAGCACACAGGAAGGCAGGATCAAATGTGATCACTGCAAGGTTTAGATCTGACTCGTTACAATTATTAAACGATACAAACTTAAGAGTCAGCGGAGTGACAGAACTAGGTGTGCAGACAGGTGATCCATCAACAACTGCCAACTTTGCAAAAATATATGCCAAGGACGAATCCGCAAGTGCTGAAGTTTATGTTCAAGATGAAGCGGGTAACGTTACTAAGATATCTCCTCACAACGAACAAGGCGAGTGGGAATACTATTCAAGAAATACAAAAACAGGTAAGACTGTACGTGTCAATATGGAAGAGATGATTAGAGATATTGAAAAACTTACAGGTAAATCCTATATTAAAAACGACTAAACTATTAAATCTAAAATAGTTTGTAACTTACCCTTTATACTTTTATTGTTTAAAGTATTTTTCAAGCCTGCGTGTAAAGGCTTTGGCCAAGATTCAAAGTCGCACCAACAATAACCTGAATGTTCTTCATTAAGTTTTGGAATAAATTCATTTTCAACACAGATACAATAGGTGTTAAAAATAAATTTCTGATCGTTGGATGTAAAAAGTTCTAAGGGTATAGTCTTTTTAAAACTGGGTGTTGTACCGACTTCTTCTGATATTTCTCTTTTCAAACCTTCAAAAGCAGATTCCGTGTATCTTGCCTTACCACCCACAAGACCCCACATACCAGCAGTTTTCCTGTCGGTCCTTTGCAGAAACATAAACCTTTTGGTGCTTGTTGCATAAAACAATGCACCAGAACATATTATATTTTTATCCATTCTATTAATATAACACTTTTAGTTGTTAAAATCAAGGTGTATCTTGAGATGCGTCATAGTCTGAACTGTTACCGTCGAGCATAATTGACCAATTACCAGCGGTGTAAACGCCCTCATAACTTTTGATCCATTCAGACCCATTGAACTTGTATTGAATTCCAGTGTTTAAATTTGTTAGGTAGTGTTCTGTTGAGTCAGGATCAGACGCATCAAACACAATGCTCCAACTGTTAGATGATGAATTGTATTGAATCACATCATTTGCCCTTGCATGGAAATCCCCCCATGCACTTGCATCAAATGTATTGCTTGAATCTCCTAGGTCATTTATTAAAAGGTATCTAGTGCCATTTGCAAGATTAGATGGTGGCGTAAAAGTTAATGGATTAATAATTTTTGTTACATTAGGTAGTGAAACTGTATTAGAGGGTATGGTATCACCGTCAATGTTAAAAACTAAAATTGTTTCATCTAATGGTGATACTGAAATTGTACCAACAACTTCATTGCCATTTGCTTGTTTTAGTCGCACCTGAGAGGTTCCGTTTTGTACTTTTCCATATTGATTCAATAAAATTTGCCAATTAAGTGGTGGACCAAATGTGTCAAAAGGATCTAAATTAGTTGGTGCGTTCGCGCCTGTGTAAAAACCATCTCCTCCTGATGTGACTTTTGTACCACTCGAGCCAATCAATCTTAACTGATTTCCTGTTAAAAATATTGCATATTGATTTGGCGTGATATAACTTCTCGATATTAAACTTCCATCTATTAATCCTTTGTTCATACCGCCGTCGTCATCATATATGCTCATAATAATTTTTTGTATCACTCCTAATTTTGATATTTTGACCGGAGGTGATAACCAAATTGGCATACTAAATTGCAGTGATGCAACATCTATCTCTGTATCTGCACCAACAGGAATAGTTCTTGAACTAAAATTAACTCCGGTCAGTTCGATATAACTTAAACTTGTCCAGTCGATATAATTGTCTGATTTTTGAATTTCAAAATCCGGATTGAATAGATATAAAATTTGTTCCAAAATTTGTAACTTCATATCTGTATTCGTTGTAAAAATATCTGCATTTACATTTAATCTAAACGGTGAAGGCATAACTTTCTCAACTGTGTATCCAGCACCCTGTTTGTCACTGTAAGTTCCGTCTGCTAGGACATCTCTTTCTTTTAAATGTTGCTTTTCTATATGGTAAGGATTTTGCATTCTTTCTCTGTCATAGTTTAATGCTGAAACATATGCGGCTATCCTTGGTGCAGATTGTAAAAAATTCTCTGAATTATTTTTGATTATATTTGCAACTTGCCTTGTCATGTCTCCGTATATCACAGGTACTTGACGTAGTTTAATTTCGCCTTCCTTCGTTTTACCTTCTTCTATAGAAAAGTTGCTTAAAACTCTAATAAATTGTGTTACAAATTTTCGTATCTGCCCTTCGTAAAAATGTAGCATTATTCATCTTCCTTAGGTTTAAGTGCATCAGTAAGTGACTGCCTTTGTTCTACAGTTAAACCGTTTATTGTTGATGTTGAACTATTATTAATAAATTTAGTTTTGTAATTTCCTCTAGTATTATTATTTGTCATTGTTAATCTAACGGCGTCCTCTATTCTCACCCATCTATTACCGTCGTATCTAAACAACCTGTTCGGCAAGAAATCTGTCCTTAAAACATAATCACCTTTGTTTACATTAGACTGAGGAAATTTAGTATCTGAGATTAATGGATGCCCATTTGGTGGCACACCATCGCCTTGGAATTGGAAACCATAGTGATGGCCTGCAGGCGTATCTAACTCTGCACTTACTTTTTTATCAGTTGAAACTGTATCACTTGTATTGTTTACAGTATCTAATCTTACATTACCTCTCTCATCAATAGGGGCAACGTAGTATTGTTTGTAATTAAATCCTGATTTAGGCGCATCTGCTTCTGCTTGATTTACAATAGCATCATTAATTTCTTTTTCTTTGTTGAAAGAAGACATATAATTTGCAAGTGAACCTTGTGTTGTAGCGTCACCCAATATGTCTCTGTATTCTTGAGAGTCTACTAATGATTTTAATTTTAATCTTAATAGATGTGGCCAATATGTTTGTGAAAATCCTTCCGCCGCTCTATTAACATCTTCTATCACGTAAAATCTTTTTAATGCGATAGGTATATTTTTGTCTAAACTAAAGTCATCTTTAAGATGTGGGAATTCAATAACATCACCCGATATTGGTTTTCTTCCTAATCTTTCAACAGAATCGTTTAGATGAACTGTTACAAATACCGTATCATTTTGTAAAAACATTCCAAATTGACTTAGATTAAAATCCATATCTTGGACGTTGTAAATTCCCCTAATTGTGTATACATCTGGAGCATATTTTCTATCTCGATTTTCTAAAAAAAGTAAATCTTGTATTGTTAACTCACTAATGTTACTACCCGAATAATTTGGTTGAGTAGGAGATGCCGCGCCGTCTTTATTCGTGTCTCCCTGATCATACGGGCCTATATATTTGTGTATTAAAAGGTCGGTGCCTCCAACAGTGAACATCTCTTTTATGTTCTTATCGAAGAATTTATAGTCATTGCCTTTCTCAGGCTTGTATATTGATAATCTTGGCATCTTACGTATATTTATAGATTGTTCGTTTCGCAATAAATATGTGTATGTCAGAACTACAAACAGGCCAACAAGAAGTATTTGATTACGTAAAAAATAATCTAGGCGAGGGTATGATCGATGTTGAATTAGACCCAAAACATTACGAAACGGCCCTAGAAAGAGCAGTAAACAAATACAGGCAAAGATCATCAAATGCTGTTGAAGAATCATATGCATTTCTTACACTGAAAAAAGATCAGAACAAATACATTTTACCAGATGAAGTAATAAATGTAAGAAAATTATTTAGAAGAACCGTGGGATCCAGGACAGAAGGTGGGCAAGGTGGTACATTATTTGAACCATTCAATTTGGCCTACACCAACACATATCTATTAAGGGCAGGCGCAACAGGCGGACTAGCCACTTACTATGCCTTTGCAAGTTATCAAGAGTTGGTAGGGAAACTGTTCGGTTCATTTATCCAATTTCATTTTGATGTGGCCACTAAAACTTTGACTATCACACAAAGACCTAGAGCAGATGACGAAACAGTGTTGATGCATACTGACAATTACAGACCTGACATAACATTATTCAAAGATATCTATTCTAAACCATGGATTAGAGATTACACACTTGCAGTATGTAAAATAATGCTAGGTGAAGCAAGAAGTAAATTTGGACAAATCGCTGGTCCACAAGGGGGCACAACATTAAATGGTGCTGACTTGAAGAATCAGGGCCAGGCAGAAATGGAAAGATTAGAAGAAGATATCAATAAATTTGCTGACGGTGGCACGCCTCATAGTTTTGTGATAGGTTAATTCTCAAATATACTCCTTTAAATAATAGCCATTATGGCAAAGATTAATATTTTTACAAACAACGATAATCGTAGTAAATCCTACCAAGAATTGACGATGAAAGAATTGGAAACTAAAGTGAACCAATTGGAAAAAGAAGCAAAACGTGTGCAAAAAGATCCCCAACTGAGAAAACAAGTTTTGCGTAACGTAAAAGACACAAAAATAGAGATTGCAAAACGAATAAAATAATAGTATAATCGTAAGATGCTATTAGGAATTGTAGGACTTATAGGTTCTGGAAAAGACACTGTTGCACAAAGACTGGTTGAAAAGCATGGATTTCAACGAGACAGTTTTGCAAAAAGTTTAAAAGATGCAGTAGCATCCATGTTCAATTGGGATAGAGAAATGCTAGAAGGAAACACCTCATCTAGCCGACACTGGAGAGAACAGCCGGACAAATTTTGGAGTGAAAGATTTGGAAAAAGCGTCACTCCCAGGTGGGTCTTGCAATATTTTGGCACTGAGGTAATGCGAGGCAAGATGTATGATGCAATTTGGATTGATAGTTGCTTGGGTAGATACAGAGGACAAAACACAGTCATATCAGATACTAGGTTTGTAAACGAAATTAAAACAATCAAAGCACACGGTGGCAAAATAATTTGCGTAAAAAGAGGAGATTTGCCTTCACAAAAAGAAATGCAGGAAAGAGGTGCTCATAGGTCAGAATGGGACTGGTTGAACAGTGATTTCGATTTTATTATAGACAACTACGGCACAAAAGATGAACTATTCCAAAAAGTTGATGAATTAGTCATCAGCCTGGAGGTCACCCATTCTCCAGCCGAGTCTCTTCACACTGGTTAATCGTTGACAATTAGCACACACAGTTTTTAAGTTAATTGGATTTACATTCTTCTTATTGCCGTCCACAAAGTATACATTCATTTGACTTTTTTCAACTGCTTTAAAGCCACATAATTCACATTTATTTTTCAACTTATACCCAGATCTTTGAAGTGGTGTAATACCACCAACCTTAAGGTTTTTTTCTTTGCGTATACAGGTGTCACACTTGCTCCGCCAATACACTTTTCCATTCCGCTTATAGCCGTACGCCCGCGGTTTGTCATTGCATTTTTTACATAGTGGTCTGGTGCCTATATCCATATATTGTATTTACGTCGCCTATATAGGCACCAAATTAACGCATCATTTGTCGTACTATTTGTAAAAACGCAATAAATAAGTCTAGTATATAAAAATACTAACTTGCAAGGAGAATAACTAGTATGCCAACATTAACGAGTCCAGGAGTAGCAGTCTCAGTAATTGACGAGAGTTTCTACGTACCATCAGATGCGGGTACAACACCACTTTTCATAGTAGCATCAGCACAAGACAAAAAAAGCGGTTCAGGTGAAACAACTGCACCGGGTACAACTACTGCAAATGCAAATAAAGTTTACCTATTAACATCACAAAGAGATTTAACAGAAACGTTTGGTGACCCAACTTTCTATACAGACGCATCAAGTAATCCATTGCAAGGTTATGAATTAAATGAATACGGGTTACAAGCGGCATACTCATTTTTAGGAATTGCCAATAGAGCATACGTAATGAGAGCAAATGTCAACTTATCACAGTTGACTGGAAGTGCAAACGCACCAACATCTGCTCCAACTGACGGAACATACTGGTTTGATTTAGCAACTTCGAAAATAGGTATTTTTGAATGGTCTGCAACTAATCAACAATTCACTACTAAAACGCCAACTTTAATTACTTCTACCGGAGATTTAGTTGGGGGCCTTTCAACTGGTGCACCAAAAACATCAGTAGGATCGGTAGGTGATTATGCAGTGAACACAACACACGCATCAAACAAAATTTATTTTAAAAACGACGGTAACAGTTGGGTACAACTGGGTTCAAATGCTTGGAGTATATCACATCCAACAATCATTGGTACTAAATCAACTGGAGCAGTCACATCTGGTCATTCGATTGTAATCAATGGCACAACAGTTACTACAAACAGCACAACTTTTGCCAACGTTGCAGAAAGAATCAATGCGGCATCAATCACGGGTGTTACAGCGGCAGTTGACGCAAATACAGGTTTCATAGAAATATATTCAAATGGAACTAGCAAATCAGATGGTTCGACTTTAGATGGAAAAATTACACTTGCTAATGGCAGTGGATCAATTTTAACTGACACAGGATTGACAGCAGGAACATACGCGGCTCCACAATTTTATCAAGCAGGACACACGCTAAGACCTGAATGGAAATCGGCAGACACTACACCAAGACCAAATGGTTCAGTATGGTTCAAGACTACTACTCCAAACAATGGTACTAGCATAGTAGCAAAACTTTACAGTTCAGCAACATCTTTGTTTTCAACTGTAAGTTCACCATTATACTCAACACACCACAATGCGATCTATAATTTAGATCCAGCAGGTGGCGGATCTGGTTTAACTGTAGGACAACTTTACACACAATTTAACATAACTGAAAATTCAGGACTTGACACTACACCAAATGTGGGTGATTTCCAAATTTTTAGATATGAAGGTGGAACAACAGTAGCACAATCAAAAACTATATTTCCAACATTTACAAGTGGTGAGCAATTTAAGATGCAAGAATCTACTGCATCATCATTGACTCTATCAACTGAAAAAACAGTTACAGTAACTAACGGTGATGGTTCTTCTATTGCTGACAACGAAGACTTTGTATCAGCAATTAACGGTGCAGGCTTTACTAACGTTGAAGCAAGTATTGTAAGTTCAGGTCAATATAGAGGCGCTGTACAAATTACACACAAACTTGGTGGCGAAATAAGAATGGTTGATTCTTTAGGAACTCCATTAGCAGATGCAGGTTTTACTTCAGGTAATGCAGATGCATACGGAGATTACGCTACAACAAGAACAAATAAAATTGACAACTTGTATCAAGTGCCAACTGGCGAAACTTTAGACTCAACGGCAAACAATGCACTATTAATATCTAACTGGAAAAGATTATCATATGTTGCATCAACTACTGCTCCGACTAATGAACCAGCAAATGGAACACTTTGGTATGACACAAATTTAGAAGCAGACATTTTAGCACACGACGGAACATCTTTCAAAGGCTACTTAAATGTGTATGCTAGTACAGATCCAAATGGTCCACAATTTAGTGCAACAGAACCAACTACACAATCAGATGGAACTGCACTTGTTGATAATGACTTATGGGTTGACACTAGCGATTTAGAAAATTATCCAAAACTTTACAGATACAACACAACATCTACAGTAAAAAACAGTGTATCTGGAATAAGTTATTCAACTAATCAGCCTGCTTGGGAACTTGTAGACAATACAGACCAAACTACTGAATCAGGTGTGGTTTTTGCAGATGCAAGATTCCACACAACAAATGGAAAAACAGATTCAGCAACAACAGGCGGAGTTGGAACAGCAGGATCAATTAAAGATCTTTTAAGTGATAACTTTGTAGACCCTGATTCACCAGATCCAGCATTATATCCAAAAGGTATGTTGCTTTATAATACAAGAAGAAGCGGTTACAATGTAAAAGAATACAAAAACAGTTACATAACAACTGCGGCATATCCAGGTTCAGGATCAACTGGTTTAGGTAACACTAGACAGAGCAATGAGTCTGTTGCAACTTATTTCCCAGACAGATGGGTAAACAGGTCTGCTAACGAACTTGACGGTTCTCCAAACATGGGTAGAAAAGCACAAAGAAAAGTTATTATTGAGCAACTAAAAGCAGAAGTAAACACTAACCAAGCAATCAGAGAAGATCAAAGAGGATTCAACGTTATGGCGGCTCCTGGTTATCCAGAATTGATTGCAAATATGTTAAACTTAAATGCTGATAGAAATTACACAGCATTTGTTGTTGGAGACACACCATTTAGATTAGGTTCAACAGCAACAGAATTATCTAACTGGTCTAACAACAACGCAGGCGCAGTTGATAACGGTGATAAAGGTTTAGTATCAAGTGATGAATACCTAGGCGTGTTTTATCCATCAGGAAGAACAAGCGACAACAGTGGTAAATCAATCATTGTACCACCATCTCATATGATAATGAGAGTGTTAGCAAACAACGACAACGTGGCATTCCCATGGTTCGCTCCAGCAGGAACAAGACGTGGAGTTGTAGATAACGCAACAGCAGTTGGATATATTGATTCAACAAGCGGAGAGTTCGAAACAATTTCAGTAAATGAAGGTTTAAGAGATGCGATGCACACAGCGAAGATCAATCCAATTACATTCTTTGCAGGTGCAGGTATTGTTAACTACGGTAACCTAACTAAAGTTGCACCAACAATGACAAGTGCATTAGATAGAATCAACGTATCAAGATTGACAGTTTACCTAAGAACACAATTAAACAAAATAGGTAAACCATTTATTTTTGAACCAAATGATGAACTAACAAGAAATGAAATTAAACAAGCGGTTGAATCATTCTTACTAGAATTAGTTGGTCAAAGAGCACTTTATGACTTCTTGGTAGTTTGTGATACCACAAACAACACACCAACAAGAATAGACAGAAATGAATTGTATGTTGATATAGCAATTGAACCAGTGAAATCGGTTGAATTTATTTACATACCATTAAGACTAAAAAACACTGGAGAGATATCACAACTTGGTTCGTAACCAGAATAAATAGAGAGGAAGATAAAATATGGCAATTTCAACATTATCAAAATTTACAGTACCACTAGCAAGTGATCAGAGCGCCGCAAACCAAGGTTTGCTGATGCCGAAATTACAATACAGATTTAGAGTGATACTAGAAAACTTTGGTATATCTACTCCTAGATCAGAAATTACAAAACAAGTTGTTGATGTAACAAGACCAGATCTAAGTTTTGACCAAATTACTTTAGACGTGTATAACTCAAGAGTATACATGGCAGGGAAACACACTTGGGCACCAATAACACTTACAATTAGAGATGACGTAAACAACGCAGTGTCTAAATTAGTTGGTGAACAAGTACAGAAACAATTTGATTTCTTTGAACAAGCATCTGCTTCTTCAGGCGTAGATTACAAATTTACAACTAGAATTGAAATGCTAGACGGTGGTAATGGAGCGGCGGCACCAGGCGTATTAGAAACGTTTGAATTATACGGTGCTTACGTCGAGTCTGTTAACTACAACACTTTAGCATACGCAACATCTGATCCAGCAACAATAACACTTGCTATCAGATACGATAACGCAGTACAAACTCCACAAGGAACAGGAATTGGTAGTGCGGTAACTAGAACTCTTGGCACACTTGCAACAGGTGGCGGAGTATAATAATTTTCAAATATAATACAAGGAAAGCGCCTTTTATGGCGCTTTTTTTGTGACTATAAATACAGTATGCCAAGTATAAACAATTTCTTAAAAGGATTCTCTTCTGGTTTACCAGGAATGAAAGATTACAGACACGCATCGCGTCTGTATTTTGATGACAATTTTAAACTTGCACCAAAAAATAAATTTTTATTCCATGTAGTATTTGACATAGACTCAACAGTTTTACAAAACAAAAATTTTGGCAAAAATGTTATGTTGGATCTTAATATGCTTGTGAAAGCAATTGACCTTCCTAAGTATAACTTGAACTTAGAAGAGAAACAGCAGTACAACAAAAAAACATATGTGGCAACGAGAATACAATATTCACCAGTCAATATAACTTTTCATGATGACAACGCTGATACTGTGAATGCTTTTTGGAAATCATATTATGAATATCATATTGCTGACTCAATTGTGACAGATCCAAATATGCGAACAATGAACAAAGATACTTTATATGACAATGCAGATGCTATAAAGAACACACAATTTGGTATGGACACAGCAGTGGTTAGTAAGAAACCACTCATAAGAGGAATAGATATTTTTGTTTTGCACAAACAAAGATTTACATCGTTCTCCTTAATAAATCCAGTAATAGGGTCATTCAGTCATGACAATTTAGATCAAGCAGACGGGCAAGGTATTATGCAAAACACGATGGAAATATTTTACGAAACAGTATTATATAGATCTGGATTAATAAAAGGAGGAGGCGTTCCTGGATTTGCAACGGTACATTATGATTTAGAACCATCACCATTATCAGTTTTAGGTGGAGGTACTACATCTATTTTTGGTCCTGGTGGTATAGTAGATGGCATAGGTTCAGTGATAAGCGATGTACAGCGGGGGCAAGTTGGACTAGGTACAATTTTAAAAGGAATCAACACTTACAATAATGCAAAAAAAGTAAAAGCAAAAGATGCCTTGAAAGAAGAGATAGGCGGAATAGTAAAAGATGAGATTAAAAAAATAGGCGAAAGTGCTGGTACTATTGCTAATCCAGTTGGAGATTTTTCCGTAGGTGCCGCGGCGGCAACAGTTGCACTTGCAGGCACAGTCGCTAATGCAAAATCATTAATTGATGATAAAAATAATCAGTCAACAACTGTTATAGCAACGCAGGACACAGTAAATTTTTTAAGTTCTACGGAAGCAACAAATTTAGTCAACAGCAATACACAGGTAAGAGAAAGTATTGCGGCATCAATGTATTTTAAAGACATTGGATCAAGAAAAGGACTATCAGTCGCAGAAAGTGAAATTGAATATGCGGCTCAAAGTGATAGCGTAAAAAATACATACAATAATCAAGCAGTTGCAAATGTAAATCAACTAGTAACAGATGGATATATAAAAATAGATAGAGAAACAAACGAAGTTGAAATAGAAGCAGAAAAGGCTAATTTATAATGACAAAAGTATATTCAAATTTACCATCAGAAAACAACGATTCATTAAAAAAATCTATAGACGAATTAACAAATAATCAGTACGTGGAACCACTTGAATTCAACGTTGGTGAATATGATGCTACTATTGGCTTTTTTGTAAAACGTGGATTCGACAGAGAACCAGCAGAACAATTAGCCTACATAATTTTACAACAGGCAAAGGTAGATAATATTAACTCACAGGAAGTTTTACAAAAACTTGGAAACACAAATCCTGCACAACTAAATGAGGTTGTGACAATGATACTAAATGCCAACAGATTTAGATCGAGTGCTTTAGGCACCAGATCAAAAAAGACTGCAAAAGATTCAGTTTCAAGAAACATATTGGGGTAACCCATGAAGTTCGCACACGGCAAATATAATCTTAAGAATCAAGAAAAATATATTGGCTTAAAAACTCCAACATATAGATCAGGATGGGAACACGCATTCATGAGATTGTGTGACGAACATCCTAACGTGGCAAAATGGGCAAGTGAATCGATAAAGATACCTTACAGGCATCCGTTCACTGGAAAATATACAATATACGTTCCGGATTTTTTTGTAGTTTATGTTGATAAGAGTGGACGTAAACACGCAGAACTAATTGAAGTTAAACCAGCGGCACAAACAACCATGGAAAAGGCAGGTAGGAGTTATAAAAAACAGCAACAGGTAATAATTAACAATGCAAAATGGGAAGCGGCAAATGCCTATGCAAAACAACAAAAAATAAAATTTAGAGTTGTATCAGAAGAACAATTATTCCACAACGGCTCGCGTAAATAATATAATGACAAAGAAATTAGAAGACATTTTAAATTTACCAAATATAAAAGAAGCATTTCAAAAAGTTGATGCCAAAGAAGCACAAAGGCAAGATACAAATGGGAAAACTATTCCTAAAAACGTAGATCCTCAAACTGCAAAAGCATTAGAAAAAACTTATGCCGAGTTTGACAAAATTGAAAAGGCACTGCCGGCTGTGAAAGGTCTGGGCGAATTGTCAGATCTAGAACTTGATAAATTAGCCGGTGAGGCTGAAGAATCATATAAGAATCTGATGGACTTGGGAATGAATGTAGACAGCAGATATAGTGGACGTATATTTGAGGTTGCAAGTACCATGTTACGAAATGCCATTGATGCCAAATCCAGCAAAATTGACAAGAAATTGAAGATGGTTGAACTACAATTAAAGAAACATAAGATCGATAAAGATGGTAAAGACGACCCAGAACCTATAGAAGCGGACGGATACGTTATAACGAACCGTAATGAATTGATGAGAAAACTTAATAAAAAAGACTAAATAAACGTGCTATGAGTGAATTCGCAAAATATTTAACAGAATCATCTAAAGAATATGACTATAGAATAAAGGTCGCTGGCGATTTAGATAAGGATTTTGGTACTAAATTAGAAACTTGCCTACAGAAATATGAAGTAGCAAAACTTTCTGCTGGCAAAACAACTCCAATTGTAGAAATGCCGTTGGATTTTCCAAATCTTAAAAATGAAAAAGTAACAATTTTTGATGTAACTACACACTATCCAGCATCAGTCATGGAATTAAGAGAGTTGGTTGCAGATTATATGAGAATGGCACCTAATTTTGTTGTAGTCAGAAAACCAAATGAACCAACAGAAGAATATCAAGAAGAAGCAAAAGTAAAAGCAAAATCAGAATATAAAACAAGATTGCTTGACTTAGAATATCAAGATGCACCAAAAGTAAAAGGTGAGGATTTCCATTCAACTCAAGCAAATATGAGTCTCTTGAAAGAATTATTAAAAGACAAAAAAGATGGTGAAACTACACACAGACACGAGTACGCGGCAAAACCCGAAAAGCATGATGTACAAGAAAAAGAAGATAAGCCAACGCCATCACCATTAACAAAAACAACAAACCCTAAACCAAAGAGATAATAATATGGAAATGTTAGATGTACTTAAAAAATTAAAAGAAATTGCAGACACTAATCCTGAAATAGTTGCTGATGCATTAGACAATGTGCAGAGAACAAATCCAGAGGAAATTCAAACAGACGAAGGTAGAGTAAAAGATGCCGTTATAGGCGCTGAAGAGATGATAGGCGACTACGTAAATGACGACGGAGACCTTAAAATGCCTAAAGATAAAGTGATATATGATCTTAAAGCAAAATCTAAAATGGAAAAAGATGCAATGAAAAACTACTCAATTAACATTGCAATGGATAAAGTTGAAAAAGAGTTCGATGATCAAGGCCAGAAAATAGATATGGATATGGATATGAACTCAGAACAACCCACAGACGAAGGCAATGCTTTCGCACAGGCAGTACAACAAGCAAAAGCGTCAGGCCTTAAAAAGGGTGATAAATTTAAAGTTGGAGACGAAGAGCACACATTAAGAGATAGCGATTTTGAACAGGTAAATACAAGTACCATGGAAAACAAAGGTAAAAAAGAAGAGAAAAAAGAAATTAAAGAAGCAATTCAAATGACTGCTGATACACCAGAAGAAGCAGGTGTTTTAATGCAAATTTTAAAACTTGCAGGTGTAAAACCAGTAACTCCAGATATGATGGGGCAGGAACCTGAACAAGAACCAGAACAAGATCAAGAGCCAATGCAAAAACCAGAAATGGGAATGGATGCAATGAGAGATGTTGTTGCAAAATCTTTGGCAGACGAACCAGCAGATGAAACATACGCAAACACACCAGACGAAAAAGTAGATGATGTTGACACACTTGTAAACAAAATGTCAGGTGGTATGAATAAGCAAAAACAACAAGTGAAAAAAGAATATCCAGGCGATAACCCACTAGCAGTAAGAGAAGTAACTGAAGACGAAATAGCGACTGATCTTAGAGCACAATACGAAAACTTTAAAACTGCTTATACACAAGCGGCGAACGAAGCGGCAAAGCCTGATTACGTTGACTTAGATAAAGATGGAAACAAAACTGAGCCAATGAAAAAAGCGGCAAAAGACGCTGAGAAAAAAAAAGACTAAACACTCCTGAAGCACACGGCGGACAACATTCTACATCAGGTAGAAGCATGACCAAAGGCGAAATGAATAAACGTGAAAAAATCGTCAAGGGAATGAAAAAAGACAAATCCGGATTCAAAAAGAGATATGGCAAAGATGCAGATGCAGTTATGTATGCCACTGCAACAAAACAAGCCATGTCAAAATAAAAAATCTACATGAGCAAACATAGATTAATGGCCCACAATTCATACGGGTTGATTGAAGATTCGATTTGGATTGGCTTACCCAAATGTGCAACAACATCATTGTATGCCTTATGGAATAATAAAAATGTTAAGTCACAATACTTCAATGAAAATTCAGATATTTTAAAGTTAGATAAGAGCGATAAACTAAAACAGATTTGGTGTTTATGGCGTAATCCGTGGGAGAGATGGCTGTCTGCATTAATTCAAGACTATGAAACCGAACTACATCTTGGTAAGGTAACATCGGGTGTTAAAAATCAAAAAGAATTATCAGATAAAGACGTACAACATATTGAAAAAAGTCTATTGAAGAATTGGAGTTTTAAATATAGCAAGAATATTAAAAATAAAAAATATCCTCATTCAAGTATTCAACTTACTAGACATATTTTTTTACTTTGGAAATTGGCTCAAGAAAGATTTTTATGTCCGGTACTAACAATCTATCCAATGCATGAAATTAATAATGCTGTTCAAGTTTTTACAAAGGTCGGTTATGAAAATATTACTCTCAATCAAACAAATAAAAATAATTTAATCAAACTAGATAATTTATTTAAAAGTAATAATTTTTATAATCAGTGGCTGTACCAGTACAAGGAAGATGTTAATTTACATCAACTTTTAAATAATGAGATATGTAGATTTCATGAAAGACAATGGCTGGAAAAGGTTTCACCCACATACGGATCAAGAACAAATAATTTTTTTAAAAAACTTATATCAGAATACCAGCAGAAGATTAGATCTTAGGTTATTATTCACTTAAATACAACACTATGGCATACGTTTCTTTAGATACAGAACAGGTTAAAAGAGCCAATAAGAAACACAAATACACGAAAGAACAGGTTATACAACTTGAAAAGTGTATGGATGAAAAAACTGGCCCTTTGTATTTCATGAAAACTTTTATGAAGATACAACACCCAACGAAAGGCGAAATGTCTTTTAATCCTTATCCATATCAAGAAAGATTGATTGAATCGTATAATTCACACAGATTTAGTATATCAATGCTACCTAGACAAACAGGCAAAACTACCTGTGCGTCAGGTTATATCATTTGGTATGCTATGTTTAAGCCTGATTCTCAAATATTGATAGCGGCACACAAATACGCAGGAGCATCAGACATTATGTCGAGGGTGCGGTATGCGTATGAGATGTTGCCAGGGTGGATAAAAGCCGGAGTAAATTCTTACAATAGGAATAGTATAGAATTTGACAACGGTTCAAAGATTATGGCAACCACAACGACAGAGAACACAGGTAGAGGTATGTCCTTATCTATGATATACTGTGATGAGTTTGCGTTCGTTCAGCCACCCGACAAGGCAGTAGAATTTTGGACATCACTTTCACCTACATTGTCAACTGGTGGTAAATGTTTAATCACATCTACACCAAACAGTGACGAAGATCAGTTTGCATTAATTTGGAAGGAAGCAAACAAACGTTTTGATGAATTTGGAAACGACAACATAGTTGGTACAAATGGATTTTATGCCATGAAGGCCCACTGGTCAGAACATCCAGACAGAGATGAAACTTGGGCAGTTGAAGAACGAGCAAGAATAGGCGAAGAAAGATTTAGAAGAGAACACGAGTGTGAATTTTTAATTTTTGACGAAACATTAGTAAATGCAATTACATTAGCAGAATTGGAAGGACAAAATCCAATATATAATCAAGGACAAGTTCGTTGGTGGAAAGAACCTAAACCAGGAAGAACTTATATGGTTTCATTAGATCCAAGTTTAGGAACTGGTGGGGATTATTCAGCGATTCAAGTAGTTGAACTTCCTACCTTTGAGCAAGTTGCAGAATGGCATCACAACATGACTCCAGCAAACCAACAAATAAGGATTTTACAAAGCATCAACAAGTACATACATGATACCATTATTGAAAAAGATAAAAATTCAAATCCTCAAATATTTTATTCAATGGAAAATAACACTTTAGGTGAAGCGGCATTGCAGAGAGTAATGGAGATAGGTGAAGAAAATATACCCGGTATGTTTATATCTGAACCAATAAGAAAAGGACACAGACGTAAATTTAGGAGAGGTTTTAACACCACTGCCAAACATAAAATTGATGCCTGTGCTAAATTTAAAGAATTAATTGAAAATAAAAAATTAATTATTAATAGTAAACCCTTAATTTCAGAACTCAAAGATTATGTTGCTAGTGGCGTGTCATACAAAGCAAAACCAGGACAGCATGACGATTTAGTCAGTGCGTGTCTTTTAATGACAAGAATGATAAAAGTATTAGCAGATTTTGATCCTAAGATTTTTGAAAAATGGACAGATAGAGATTCCGAATTTGTGGCTCCAATGCCAATTTTTGCAAATTTAGGAGTTTAGGATGAAAGTACTAATTTCTGGTCCTAACATTTACGACGCAAGAGTATATCTACCAACTACATTTTTAAACTTAAAAACTTATATCGAATGCCAGACTGATATTAAAAACGTTCAATGGTTAGATCCTTTATTTAGAAATCGACCATTAGAACAGATGGTTGCCGGGATAGACTTCAGAGATGTGGACGTCTTAGGTCTCAGTTGTTATGAATGGAATTGGCAACTTAACACCCAAATAGCCAACCATGCAAAAAAAATAAATCCATCGATAAATGTAATTGCGGGCGGTCCTCATCCAGATTATAAAAATCCAAAATTCTGGGACAAATATCCAATGATTGATTCAGTTGTACACCACGACGGAGAAAAGGCATTTGCTAGTCTACTCAAAGGAGACAAGAATGCTCCAGGCACTGCTACAAGAGATGGCATAGGTCCAATAAGTCTATTAGAAGATTTTAGATCCAGTCCATGGTTGCATAATAAAGAATGGTTGTTAGAATTTAAAAAGAAACACGTTGATCATCCGGA
Organism: Rickettsiales bacterium; assembly: GCA_002691145.1. Taxonomy (GTDB): domain Bacteria; phylum Pseudomonadota; class Alphaproteobacteria; order Methylaequorales; family Methylaequoraceae. Next base: position 29,175 of record NZHE01000029.1, on the reverse strand, counting down.
CACAAAAGCAGGAGTTGTCATGTGGGAAACTGATAGAGGCTGTCCTTTTGCGTGTAGTTTTTGCGATTGGGGTTCTGCAACGATGCAAAAAGTAAGACGTGTGCCAATGGAGAGAATTGAACAAGAACTAGAGTTTTTCGCTCACGAATTAAAAATTCCATGGATGTGGCACGTAGGTGCAAATCTTGGAATCCTACCTAGAGATATTGATATTGTAAAAAAATTGTACAGCCTACAGAAAAAAACTAATTGGCTTAAAGGAATACAGTACAATCCAAGTAAAAACACTCCTGAAAGATCTTTAGAAATTGGAAAAATGTTTTTTGACTGTGGACTTGTTACAAAACACTTGATCAGTTTACAACATACAAGACAAGAAGTTTTAGATTGTATCGATAGGAAAAATATTCCTGTCGCTAGACAAATTCCAATAATTGAAGATATGCAGAAAAATAAAATGCCGACCGTTGCACAATTAATCATGGGAATGCCTGGAGATACAATAGACTTATGGTTATCTGCACTCACTGACACAGCAGAATATGGAATACACAATGAATTACAGGCCTACGATTTTCAGATGTTACCCAATGCTCCTGCAAACGATCCTGCATATAAAAAGAAATGGGAAATTGAAACTGTACACAGAAGGCACCTACCACACGAAAAACATATGTTAAATGAAAAAGAAAAGGCAGATTTAGAAGAAGATTTTTTTCACATGGACGAAGATGATCCAAATGTACAAGAATTTATTGTCAGTACAAAAACATACACTAGAGAAGATTGGATAACAATGAAGTTGCATACTAAACTTTTCATTGCTTGTCATACTGGTAACATTACAAAATATCTATCTATGTACTTGAGAAACACAATGAACGTAAGTTTTTATAGTTTTTACAAAGGCTTTTTTGATCTGCTTATGAAAGAAGATATTGTTACTAGAGAACATCAGAGAATTAAAAATTTTTTAGATAATCCAAAAAATATTCTCGAAGAAAAAATTGATCAGATAGGAAATGATAATTTTTATGAACAAGAAGACAAATTTTTGTTTCATTTTTTGTATGATAAGGAGTGGAAAATTAACATCAAATTTTTCAACCTCATAAAAGAATATGTGAAAAATAGTCATGGGTGGAATGAAGAACTGGAGGATTTATTTAAAGTATTACCGAGACTATTTTTGACTATAGATTACAATCCCGAAGATGGCAAACTGGTTGAAATGAATTATGACTGGATTGAATACTTTGAAAGAAGTAATTTTACTTGTCATGTTCCTGGCTCAAATATTAACTTTAAACCTAAAAAAGATAAAATTAAATGGCTAGGAAAACAAAAAAAAGTGTCATTGAGTGAAGTTTCTGCTAACAATAAAATTAACTGGCATAAAGAAAAAGACGAAAAAAAACAACTCAAATCCTTTGCAAACACAGTAATAGCGGCTAGATATCATAGGGGTAACAGAAATATGCTTATGCAAGGAACTTACATTAATAGTTAAACAGCAATAAATACATTTATGAACGCACAAATTTCAAGCGATTTGTTTAATAAAATTAGGTCTAAATTTTCGAATATTACAATCGGAGATTCTGAAGGAAGTCCTACTGCTGATCCAAAAGAAGCAAGATTTTTTGATTTTGAATATATGGAAGATGCTGACACATTCGGCAGAATGAGCGTTAGTCTAGCAGAAGATGAAACTATGAAAGTCTACTATAATCGTGGTTTGACTGAGAAAATAGACGAAGATAGTAAAGCAGAATTTTATGCATTTTTACATGAACTAAAACAGTTTGCAGTACAACACCAGTTAGGGTTTGACGTTAGAGACATAACTAAATCTAACCTAACGAAGCAGGATTACAAGAATCTTGCAGACACGAACCAAACGGTAAATACTGATGAAATGTCAGAAGAACTTAACAGAATTACAAAACTAGCAGGCGTAGAAGTCAAAGAGGGCCTTACAGGTACTTCAAAATCTTCCTATGAAAACCTTGATAAAACAAGATTAATTGTTAGGCATTCTGGTCCAGTTGATGAAACTGTTCCGGGTGCAAGAACTAGACACATTAATTCCTTATACATTGAAAACGATGACGGTGAAAGATTCAAGTATCCAGTGATTCATTTAGCAGGTGCTAGAGCAATGACAAGACACGTTGCAAATGGTGGCAGACCTCATGACGAGTTTGGTCAACATATTATTAATACATCAGAAGATATTGCAAAACTTAATTCATTTTCAAGATACGTTGCTCATAAAGATCAATTAAACGATTCAGCAGGCGATATTATCGAGCAAACAAAATTAAAGTTAGAAAATTTAAGAACATATGTAAAAAGTATTGCAAAACAAGGACATTATGAAAATGCAGTAAAAGATTTCAAACAATCTGATGAGATTGTTTTAGATGATGAAACAGCAAATTCATACAAAGAAAAATTTACATTAAGAAATTTAGATAATAGAGTAGAAGAGGCATTACCACTTATTCATAAAATAATGAGTGAGTATAAACCAGATGACGAGCCAACAGATAAGGACGCTAAAATCGAACCACCAGTTGATCACGGTGCAATAGTAACTTCTTTTTTAACAGATCCAGATAAAAAACTAGTGTTAAGGAAAGACGATGCGGCCGATAAAATGTTATCGGTCACAAAATTTAATGACAAAAACACAATGCTTGGTTCTATATTATCTGATATAGCATCTAGAATGTTGACTAAAGATAATCAAGATGATAGAGTGGCAAACTTTGCTTCAAGAGTAGCAGATGCAATTAGCCAGGAAGGTCAACCGTTTTTCAAGCCAGATGAAGATCATTCAAAAAATAAAAAAATTGCAGTTCAACTTGCAAAAAGATATATCGACGATTACAAAAAAATGAAATCAGATCCATCTTATGCGGATGAAGTAAGAATGGAGCCTGGTGCTTTTGCTCCTAAAAAAGACAGAACAGGAAAAGCAAAAGAAGATTCTTTTGAATCATGGGCAAACAGAGTTACCGAAGGGACTTGGTCGCTTCCAAATAAAGACGAGGACATAGAAGATTTAGAAGCGGTTATGAAAAATCAGTTTGACGTGGGAACAGACGCAACCAACGCCACAACTATGCTATCAAGACTAGGATTTGGCGATGACAGTCTATACGACGAATTAGGAGACTTATACGACAGAGATGGCGAGAGAGCAGACGCTAGACCTATAGTACAAGACTATGTGATGCAGATGTTAGTACCACAAGGAAACTACTCATCTGAATTATCTCCAGAAATTAAAGCAAAATTACAAAAAGCAGTGTCAGTTTATAAAAAAGACGACAGACAAAAAGAACTTCCAGGCATTCCGGCTAAAGAGCCAATGTTTGCAGGCGAAGAAATCACTTTTGAGGACATCAAACCTTACGTATCGATGTACTCAGATAAAGATAGCGGTAAGATGACTTATGACGTTTTAGATAAAGACGGCGAATCTGCATTTAAAACTCATGATGCCAAACTGGCTATGAAATACCTTTCAAGAAATTTTGACAAACTTAAAAAAGACAAAGACCAAAGAGTAGAATCACAAGAATCATTGAACGAGCAGAGAGCAAAGATTATTACTGCAATAGAATCAAGAGCAGACCATGAAATTGCAGACATCGTTAGACTCGCAAAATCTTAATTCAGAAAAACGACCATGGGGATCATTCAAGGAAATCTACAAGAATGAACTCATTAATGTTAAAGTAATCAAAGTAAATCCTAAAAGTAAATTAAGCCTACAATCGCACAAAAAAAGGGAAGAACACTGGATAATTGAACAAGGGTACGCAAGAGTAACACTTAATAAAGAAAAAATTTACCTTGAAAAAGGACAACAAGTTCATATACCCCAAGGTGCTATTCATAGATTAGAAAATACACATCATACAGACCAATTGGTTGTTATAGAAATACAACAAGGCTCATATTTTGGAGAAGATGACATCACTAGGTATGAAGATGACTATAATAGAGCCTAAAATCTAGAGTAAATATCAGTATGAAACCGTTTTGCAATGTTCCCTTTGTTGGATTGAGTGCTAGACATGATGGTACGGCAAAAATTTGTTGCAACATCAACAAATCTGAAGGAATCACAAAAACAGGCACGTACGATAACCCAGGCTCTGAAAAATTTAACCTAAATATTGATAATTTTCATGACATTTGGAACAGCGAATACATGAAGGACTTCAGAAACAAAATGTTGACTGGAGGATTTGACAAAGCGTGTTCGAGATGCATCACGCATAACAATCAAGGTGTATTCACGATGCGTAAAAAATACAATTCTCATTTTGATCCCATTGAAATCGAAAAAAGGGTAGGACAACACCAAGCAGGCCACTCGGTTTCACTACCTCAATGGTATGATTTTAGGTTCAGTATTGCCTGTGATTCAAGTTGTACTATGTGTGGTCCTGGCAGTAGTAATTTTTTGTTCAAGGACTGGAAGAAACACAGTAAGTTTTTAGACAAAGATAAAATAGACCAGATAGATAAAGCAAAAAGTCATTACAAACTGAGCATTGCTAATTCTGACTTCATAAAACAAGTAAAAAACAATTTAGACAAAATTAATTTTTTTGAATTTAGAGGTGGTGAACCTCTGGTTGATAGAAACGTTATGGATTTTATCACTGATGTTTCTCATACCCAGTATGCCAAAAACATTAGAATAGACATTGTCACTAACGGTCAACAATTTCCAAAACATTTCATACCAATACTTAATAAATTCAAAAAAGGATACCTTAGATACAGTATTGATGGTTTTGATCGGGTTAACGAGTACATAAGATACCCAGCAAAATGGTCAAAGTGTGAAAACACTTTAAACTTATTGTCTGACTTACATGAAAATTGGGATATTAAAATTATCAGTACATTACAAGTCTATAATATTTTAAATATTGGAAAATTACTAGAATATCTAGATGACAAGTACCAATACAAAGTAATAAGCAATAGTGTGTGGGGAGTTGATCACCTGTCTCCTTATGTTATGCCACTTGAAAAAAGGATAAAATATGCAAAAACTTTAGAAGATCGTTTTCCTAACTTTGCTAAAATTATTGAAAAGGATGTTGAAGTAAAAGATCCGCAAATCTTAGAAAAACTACGAAATCACAACAAATTAATGGAAGCATCTAGAGGAAAAAAAGTAACTGATGCTATTCCAGAAATGCAATTTTTATATGAATAAGACATTTTGCACATATCCATGGACAAGTTTAACATTCCTGCCAGGAAATAAAACCAAAGTATGCGGAGCCAACAGAGATGTTGAATACGACCCAGCGTCAGACCGGAAAAATACTGAAAATTTAAAAATTGCAAGAAAGAAAATGCTTGATGGTGACCAAGTTGATGGTTGTGAATTCTGTTATGAACGAGAAAAAAACGAATACTGGAACACCAAAAGAAAAGAAAGTTTGCGTATTTGGGGCAAGTGGCAAGATGAATTTATATCACAAACAAAGGAAGATGGCACCACAAATTTTGAGCCTTTTTACATAGATTACAGAGAAGACAATGTTGAGAAATTACAAAAAGTAATTGCATCGTTACCAAGAATTAGAGTGCTTAAACTTTATAAAATAAATTTTATGCAAGACTGGAGTAAAGCATTTAATGAACTAAAAAATAAAATGGGACACTTCTATTGCTGTGGCGAAACTGACAAAATCAGGTTTGACAAAGAATTTTTAGGTGTGCAAAGCAGGAGCAGAAGAGTTTCGGTTATTCATAATCTTAAAAATAATTCTAATAGCGAAACTATAGAAAAGGTAAAGGAAATACAAGGTATACTTAATGGTGCGGAAGACGAAGTCCAATTATATATTAATGTAAAAGGTACAATCACCGAAGATTTTCTTGAAAGTTTTACCAAATTTGATAGAGAGTTTCCCGACATTAAGTTGAGGATATACGCATCTGATGTTCTTAAGCAAAGAGGTGATCCTATTGAATATTACAATAAAGAGATAGGCATCATAAAACAAATGCGTGATATTGCAGAAAAGACAAATAACCAAGATTTACAGGCATTATACCGTCAGTTTACTTAAAATAATCTTGACATTTAATAAATATAGTAGTATATTAAGAAATGCTTAATATACATTTAGGCACAAACATAGGCAAAATAGGAGGCTTACATTATGGCTACATTGGCTGAAATAAGAGCGAAGTTAAAATCTCAAGAAGTGAATCGCTCCACTTCATCAACAGGTGGCGACAACGCCATTTATCCACACTGGAATATTCAAGAAGGACAGGAAGCAGTTGTTAGATTCTTACCCGATAAGGATCCGAACAACACTTTTTTCTGGACTGAAAGGAATATGATTAAATTACCTTTTGCAGGTATAAAAGGTCAGACAGATTCTAAACCAGTGCAGGTACAAGTTCCGTGTATGGAGATGTATGGAAAAACTTGTCCAGTGCTAACTGAAGTTAGACCGTGGTTCAAAGACAAAAGCATGGAAGACATGGGCAGAAAATATTGGAAAAAGAAAAGTTATATTTTCCAAGGTTTCGTAGTTCAAAATCCGCTTAACGAAGAAACTACACCTGAGAATCCAATCAGAAGATTTATAATTGGTCCTCAGATCTTTAACATTATTAGATCGGCATTACTAGATCCAGAGATGGAAGAACTGCCAACTGACAGTGTAAGAGGTGTAGACTTTAGAATAACTAAAACTTCTAAAGGTGGATATGCTGACTACTCAACGTCCAAATGGTCGAGAAGAGAACGTGCTTTAGACGAGGCCGAAAGAGCGGCAATCGATAAAAACGGTTTGCACAATTTAAATGACTTCAGACCAAAAGAACCAACAGAATCAGAAGTAAAAATAATTAAAGAATTATTTGAACAATCTGTTGAAGGTGAAGCATACGACTTGGAAAAATATGGACAATACTTTAGACCGGCAGGAACATCTGCACCTAGAGTGGTAACTCCACAAGCAAGTAAACCTGCACCAGTTGACACTGCATCAGCAACTAATACAGTTGCAGAACAAACAGTAACTACCACTGCAAATCCAACAGCGACAACACCAGCACCAGAGGCAAATGGAAATGGTGACAGCGCCAAAAGAGCAGAAGATATACTGAAATTGATTCGTGCAAGACAAAGTAACTAACCTAAAATACCAAGGCCTTGATATTGACTGTCAGGGCCTTGTATGTTAATATAAGGTATGAAAAGACAAATTAAAAAGGCAATCGATTGGATTCTCTATAAACAAATACCCGCATGGGTTATTCTTGTTTTGATTATCCTATGGATTATATTATAGGCAAAATATGACAAAACCATTTGACGCAACTAAATTTAGAAAAAGCATTACAAAGTCTATATCCGGATTGGGTATAGGTTTTAGTGATCCAACAGATTGGATATCAACAGGCAACTATGCATTAAATTATTTGATATCTGGTGATTTTAACAAAGGTATTCCCCTAGGCAAAGTATCAGTACTTGCCGGTGAGTCTGGTGCAGGTAAATCTTACATAGCATCAGGCAACATTATTAAAAACGCACAGGACCAAGGTATATTCGTAATATTAATTGATTCAGAGAATGCACTAGACGAAGCATGGTTGAAAGCACTAGGCGTTGACACAGATGAAAAAAAATTATTAAAGTTAAGTTTATCAATGGTTGATGATGTAGCAAAAACTGTATCTGAGTTTATGAAAGAGTACAAAACAGAACACTCGGAGAACAGAGAAGGTGCACCTAAAGTATTATTTGTAATAGACAGTTTAGGTATGTTACTAACTCCAACAGATGTAGACCAGTTTCAAAAAGGTGAAATGAAAGGTGACTTAGGTAGAAAACCTAAGGCATTGACAGCACTTGTAAGAAACTGTGTTAATATGTTTGGTTCATGGAACGTAGGACTTATGGCTACAAATCATACATACGCATCACAAGATATGTTTGATCCAGATGACAAGATATCAGGTGGCCAAGGATTCATATATGCAAGTTCAATTGTGGTTGCAATGAAAAAATTAAAACTTAAAGAGGACGAAAAAGGTAACAAAATATCTGATGTGAGAGGTATTAGAGCGGCTTGTAAGGTAATGAAAACAAGATATGCTAAACCATTTGAGAGTGTACAAGTAAAGATTCCGTATGATACAGGAATGGATCCGTACAGCGGACTTGTTGATTTGTTTGAGAAAAAAGGCATTTTGACTCAACAGGGCAACAGATTAAAATATGTAGACTCGGCAGGTAAAGAACATCTTGATTTCAGAAAATCTTGGACTGGAGATAAATTAACAATGTTGATGAATGATTTTGATAAATTATCAACAACAGAAGAATTAACTTCTGCTAGTTCCAAGGAAGAAATGAATGATTGAGATGCAACACGAACACATTGACCGAATATGGAGTTCTTTATCACATTGGATACCAGAAAAAATGAAATTAGACGCGGCTGTGGACTTTATTAATAGTTTGCAGGAATTGGGCGTTGAAGATTCTGCAATAAAACAGGCCGCAGAATTTGATCCCAAGTACGAAGAGGCGGTTAATGCAGTTTATGGTGACGAAGAAGGTGATGATGATTACTATGATGAATATTCGGACAATAACGAATGAGTTGGTATAATAAAGTAAGCAAAAACATAAGTTTGATTCCAGAATGCATCAAGCATTTCGAGGACGAACTAGCACAGGCAAAACGAGAATGTGGTATATATGGCAATCTCGAGAAAGCAAGTGCCGCCTTACCTGGCATTGTAGAGCAGAGGTTTAATCAATTACAAGAGATCGAAGCAATACTTGAATATCTCAATATTGAAAAACGGAGATTAAGATCAAAAACATTTAGAAATTATCTTGAGAAATACAATAAAGTTTTGAGTAGTAGAGATGCAGACAAATATGTCGACGGAGAACAGGATGTAGTTGACTTAGAAAAAATTATTAATGAGTTTGCTTTAATAAGAAATAAATGGTTAGGAATTACTAAAGGTTTAGATCAAAAACAATGGCAACTTACAAATATTGTGAAACTACGAGTAGCAGGTATGGAAGATGCCACGCTCAAATAGAATAATCTTAACAGACGTCGACGGTGTACTTTTAGAATGGGAAAACCATTTTACACAATGGATGCTCAAAAGAAGCCATTTTGACCAAAAGGGCCAAAGAATCCAAACCTACAATTTATTACCAAATATGGAATCCGAATATGCAATGGAAAAACGATTTGGTATTGAAGCATGGCAAATACAACAAGAAATACGAGAATTCAATAGAAGTGCGTGGATGTACACACAGCCTCCTATGCCAAATTCAATTACTTGGGTAAAGTTAATGGCCGCGGAAGGTTGGACTTTTATACCAATAACATCACAGACCTCAGATGTACCTGCACAAATATTGCGAAAAAAAAGACTAGTTGAACTGTTTGGAGATCATGTTTTCCAAAACTACCTAATATTGGAGACAGGCGCCAGCAAAACCACCGCTTTAAACGAGTTTAAAAATACCGGACTGTTTTGGGTAGAGGACAAGTGGCAGAACGCTTTAGAAGGTCTTAAATGCGGTTTAAAACCCCTATTAATAGACCATTTATATAACAAACAATTCAGTCATCCAGAAATAACAAGAGTAAAGGATTGGAAAGAAATCCATAGCCTCACTCAACTTTCTTAACCACCATTCTATTGGAGATTAAATATCTACATGAAAATTTATGTCGGTTGGGACTCCAGAGAAGATATAGCATACCAAGTTTGCGAACACTCAATAAAACGTAGAGATCCAGATGCTGAAGTAGTCCCTTTGAAACAAAATGATATGAGGGCACAAGGAATCTATACGAGAGAAAAAGATAAACTTGCCTCAACNGAATTTACTTTCACAAGATTTTTTATNCCTTANCTTAACGATTACAAAGGATGGGCAGTTTTTTGTGACTGTGATTTTCTTTGGAAGATTCCAAGCACAGAACTACAACAATTTTGTGACCCGAGCAAAGCAGTTGTTTGCGTACAGCATGATTACAAGCCAAAGGAAACAACTAAAATGGATGGNCAAGTGCAATCGGTCTATCCAAGAAAAAATTGGAGTTCCATGGTCCTTTGGAACTGTGAACATCCTAAAAACAAATTACTTACACCAGAATTTTTAAACAATCAGACACCAAAATTTTTACACAGATTTAGTTGGTTAGATGATTCAGAAGTTGGTTCTATGCCTCATAACTACAATTGGTTAGTAGGCTGGTATCAAGAACCTAGTGATGGCAAACCTAAAATACTTCACTACACAGAAGGTGGACCATGGTTTGATGGTTACCGAGATTGTGAATATGCCGACGATTGGAAAAAGGAAGTTATAAACTTATTCTCAGCATGAGCAAATTAAGTGTCTTAAAAAAATTTAATCCGGAACAGCATTTTTTCACTGATCCTTTCCCTCACGTTGTTATTAGAAACTGCCTTGACGATGACATATATCAAAGATTATACGAAAATTTTCCTGTAAAACTTATAAAAGATAATTTTAATATTATACAAGAACACACTTATAGATGCCTTGCTAATGATGTGTTAGTTGAAAAAAAGATACCTGTACATCCTATTTGGCAAGAATTCTTTGAATATCATACATCTCAAGATTATTTTAAAACAGTAATTAAATTATTTGAAAAATATATGCCCAACTATCAATGGCTGGAACAACAAACAGCAAGGATCAGAAATACTCAGGGCGATACAAAAGTCGTAACCGATACACAATTTGTTGTACATCAACCTTATCATACTACCACTAGAACGACACATATAGATAATCCTATTGAATTTTATGCAGGACTTTTATACTTTAGGCAAAGAGGTGATAGAAGTAGTGGTGGAGATTTTATGATATATGATTCTCCCGAAATAAAAGATGTCTACAAGAAAAAAGGGAGAGAAATACCCGAGAATATTTCTATCAAGGATCACACTTCTGTACCATACAAAGAAAATACTTTTGTTATGTTTTTAAATAGCAACAAGGCTGTGCATGGCGTAACTCCTCGAGTTGATGCAAGTGTAGATAGATTATCAGTGAATATAATTGGTGAGTATACTGATAGAAGTGCCTGTACTTTTAGACTGCGTCCAATAGATTAATTACCGTAAATTCTTCTTGCCTTATCCAAGTCTTCCGGAGTGTTTATTTCACCGTCGATCGCTGTGGTAAGCATGGCTCCCATTGTAATTCCGTTCTCAAGAAAACGTAGTTGTTCTAACTTTTCAAAATTTTCAAATTTTGTTTGCTTAAATTTTCTTATTTTTTCTAGAGCAGGAATAGTAAAACTATAGATACCGGCATGATGATAACCATATTTTAATGGTGCCCTCAAGAACCAATGACAACGACCAAGATTGCCTTCTCCCATTGACACAATCGCTTTCACACTATTTGGATTGTTCTGTTCTGCTTGAACCATTTCATAAACTAAACAACCAATTTCAAAATTATGATTTAAAGGAAGTGTGCTTGTAATGATTTGTTCTGGTGTGATAAATGGCATATCACCTTGTAGGTTGATTACACAATCATAGGATTTGTCTCCGATTTGATCAAAGGTAGCGATTACTCTATCTGTGCCTGTTGGTATATTTGGATCAGTCATTTCTACTCGACCTCCAAACTGAAACACCTCGTCTCTGATTTTTTCAGAGTCGGTGGCAACACAAACATCTGCATTAGGTACAGCACTTGCTTTTTCCCAGACATGACGTACTAAAGTTTTACCGCCAAACCTTGCCAATGGTTTTCCAGGCAACCTAGTACTTGCTTCTCTACTAGGAATAATAATTAATTTTTTCATTTAGAATCCTCCATGCAGTTCCGTTTTTCATTTCTTCCATTGTGTAGTTACAATATGCTAAAGAGTGGAACAATAACTCTCTATCCTCATACTTTGGTGTTTCTACCAGAGTGAAGTCTGTTTCTGCTATGGGTTTAGCAGACGAATTGTGTTCATTACAAAACACAGGTACACCATTTACAAAACTTTCTATCATGGTATTACTATTATAAGTTATACAGGCAAAATAATCCTTCCAGTTTATCTGTCCACTATGAGTGGTTGGTTTATCAACCTTCACTGTCGCACCAACATGATCAATTGCTATTGTAGGATTATACGGCTTTTCCCTTATATCTATTTCTCTATCAGTGTTTGATTTTAAAATTTTTAATGTATCATCTAGCCAGTTTTCGGCGCCAAAAAAGTTTGCAATCGCATTTGTTGGCGGCAATACTAATATTTTTTTTCCATTTTTATTCCATGGTAATAAATCTTTTTTAAAATTATTTTCATATCTATCTGCAGGTACATTTAAAAGTTTATTCTCGCAATGTTTATTTTTAGTGATCCTTAACCAGTGAGGTTTGTCATGTGCATTAGTAAAATAACCATGATCCATAAAATAAAAATTTTTATTTTCTTTTTGACACCACTTGTAAACTTCTCCAGATCCAGCAAGTATACCGTACATTGTGATGTCTTCGGTTGGAAGATCTTTTAGGTCTCTAAAATTGTAAACTCTATACGGTCCTGGTGTACCTTGTACAAAAGCATCAACGTATCTTTGTGTTCTAGGTTTTGTAGTATGGATTCCAACTATCATTTATAAAATTTTTCTATAATTTTGATAGCAGTTTTATTTTCTATCTCTTCGGGTGTAAATTGTTGATATGCAAGACTACACAACCATTGATAAGGGTCTGCATAGGTCGGTGATTCTATATTTTCTAATTTTGTTGATGCAACAGGAGTAGCAAAACTTTTTTCATGACAGAACACAGGTACTCCGTTACAAATTGATTCAATTGCACTAATACTGCACGAAGTCACACAGGCGTAGGCATTTTCCAAATCTTCTTGTAAAGATATCTTTGCTTCGCTAGGACCCGAGGTGCCTCTTCCACGTGGCTTCAATCTAATTTTTATTGGTCTATCTGTATGTTTTTTAATTTTTTCTATTGTATCATCTAGCCATGTAGTATGATTAAGATATCTATGTATTCCAACTGAACTAGGACAAACTAATATGTGTTTTCCGTCCTTCTTAGGAGGATGAATTTTAATTTTAAATTTATCAAATCTACTTGTATCACAACTTGTTATCAGTCCTGCATGAATATTATTTTTACAAATACGCCAATAATGGTTATCCTTTTTCAAATTATTATTGTCAAACCTTCCAAAATACGGAGTATCTGCAAACCAATAAGTCTGCTTATTCTTTTCTAGTTTATGGACCATTTCTAAATTGTTATTAACAAAACCCCAAAACATCGCATTGTCAACAGCAGTTGTGGCTTTGGCGTTATCCAAACACATTGTCTCTTCAGGCCAAGACTTTAATATGCCTTCAAAAACAAGCCAGGCCTTACTTTCTAGATTCTGTGTGGGAGCATAAATTGTAAGCATGATTATATTATATTTAAATACTTTACATGATGCAAGTAAAAAACATTGACAGCCTTAATTATTTTACAGAAAAATTTGGTATTATTGATCCTCAACAAGAATATGAAGGATACGTAACTAAACCTACTTTTTTAGCAGAATTCAATAATGCTACTGTTCATCCATTGCCTTTTCTAATGTCTGAGCATGGACAATTTATAACAGAAAATATTTGGCCTCTTATGTGGAAGCAAAAAAATAAACCACAAAATCATGGAATATTCAACCAGTGGGCAGACAATATAGAAATTAATTTTGATCCAATTAATCATAATTTTACTGAGGAAAACAGATACGTTTGGTTAGCAATTGACAAATCTAGTTGTAACAATCCATGGCACATATGGATGGACCTAATGGCAAAGATGAGACTTGTAGAAAAAAAATTAGCAAGAAAATATAATGAATTTGTTTACATAATTCCTAATGAAAGCAAATATTTTAAAAAGATAGTCAACGAAATTGATCCTAGTATAAAATTTTATTTTATGAAACCCAACGACGTGTGGAGATTTAAACACATTTACGCACCTAGTATGGTAAATCATGACGACGGGGTAGTGGTGCCTCAATCAGTAAATTGGATACGTAGTAGATTTTTACGTAACAAAAAATTAGAACAAAATAGGAAAATTTTTATTGATAGATCAGGCTCTAGACAACTTTCAAATAAAGAAGAAATATTTGCTAGGCTAAAAGGTTGGGAAATTTTAGATTTAGATAAAATGACATTAATTGATCAAATTAATGCGTTCCAACAGGCTACAGATGTGATAGCAACACACGGTGCTGGATTAGTCAATCTATTATGGTGTAGGCCAGGTACAAAAGTTTTAGAAATAGTACATAAGTTTACAGCAAAAAAGGTATATCCTAATTTAAGTTACTTGCTAGGATTAGATCACAAAGTGCTTATGGGAGAAGCAGTTCCTATAGAAAAAACTACACACGAAAAAAAATTTAAAAGATTAAATGATTATAATGATATTAGATTAGACTCTAGTATCTTAGTTCGAAATCTTTGATAGACTTTACCACTTCTAATTTCATCAATTGACCACATCATATATCCTAAATTGTTAAGCCATTGAGTCCGGTCTGGAAATTCTGGTGATTCTATTTTAGTTAAATCATGATTTGCTACAGGCCAACAAATTGCAAGGTCTGAAGTCACAAAAGTTGGAATGCCTCTGACACATGAATCTGTACTTGCAGTGCTATTATGAGTAACAACAGCATGGCAATCATTCAAGGCTGTTTGAAAATGAAACCTATAATTCTTTTTTTCATCTCCAGAGAAATGCATTTGCGGTATCATAAGTTCAACATCGCTAGGAAATTCTGACTTTTTATCAAACATAGATTTGGCATGATTAGGGTGCGGCCTTGCAATAAATTTACGTTTTGTTAACGGGCGTAATTTCTTGTAGACATCATTAAACCATTCTATTGGATCTAGATTATTCATTGACCAGTTATCACTAGGTTGCAAAACAAAAATAATAGGAGCATCCGATTTTGACTGCTTTTGCCATTCATAATCTTTTATATTGAATAGATTTTTCATTTCATTCCATCTATCTGGTGAAGAATCTTTTTCAAAAAATTCACCATTTCTCATAGGTGTCCATAATGATACCCGATATCTATGATTTGGAATGCCTGCCGTGTTACCAAAACTTGAACACAATCCACCATCGAACGTGATTACAACACTACCTTTTTTCTTAGCATTTTCTACAAGTTCGTGCCGTCTGCCTTTAGTATGATGTAATTGATTCGATCCACCGTACCCAAACATTACACCAATCGGCGCTGTGATATCCATTTCGCCCTCCACGGTACCGCCAGTACGATGTTCATGCACTATTTCGACTTCATCACCGACTTTGCTTATTCCTTCTGCAAAGTCATATAAAAGTTTAAAGGAATCGCCTCTTCTACGATCTTTAACTGTTCTTCTGAATATTTGGCACTTGATTTTTTTCATTAAATACAGTTATAATTATCACAAGAGAAAACATATGAGATCATTAACGGTTATAACAACTTTTCCACCCAACAGATGGCAGGCATACGCAAAAAGAATGATCGAAAGTTTTATACAGTTTTGGCCAGCCGAAGTAAATTTACACGTCTACTATGAAAAAGAAAAACCAAATATTGTAAATGATAGAATCAAATACATAAATTTGGAAGATGTAAATCCTGAATTGGTCGCTTTTAAAAATAAGCATAAAGACGATCCTGTTGCTTGTGGAGAATTACAAGAAATACCCGGAGGTGTAAGAAGACTTCCTAATGCAGGTGACAAAGACAGAAACAAAGGATCATATCTATGGGACGCAGTAAGATTTGCCCATAAAACGTTTGCGGTTGCTCATGCAATTAAAAATAGCAATACTGATAATGTATTATGGCTAGACGCAGACACATACACATTCCGACCAATACCTTTGCAATTTATTTTTGATCTCTTGCCTGCAGAAAAATTAGTTAACTATCTCGGCAGAGGTAAAACATATCCGGAATGCGGATGGGTTATGTATAATTGCAATCACAATAAAATTCATGATTTTATAGATACATGGACAAAACTTTACACAACAGATAATATATTCAAAGAACTTGAATGGCACGACAGTTATCTATTCTGGCAAGTGCTTAAACGTGTTGCTCCAGACCAAGGAGTAGATATCGGTAAGGGTGCCGGAGCAGAAGGCAATCATGTGTTTATTAATAGTGCATTAGGACAATACATAGATCACATGAAGGGCAAAAGAAAAATTAAAGGCAAAAGTTCAAGATCAGATTTAAGAACAAATCCAGAACTAGATTATTGGAAAAATGTAGAAAACTATGATCCCTTTAGTGGAGTAAAATTTGATCCTAAACAAGCCAACGATATTATTGCTAAAGTTGAGAAAGGCACACAAGGTAATTGATGAGAGTAGCGTTGTATCCTGAGTATTCGAGCCTAAACGGCAAACCAATTTTCAAAGCACTAATTGATCACTTACGGTCAAAAAATGAACAAGTTTTTATCAATGAAGACAGGAATTGTGATGTTGCTGTTATATGGTCTGTGCTTTGGCAAGGCAGGATGCAACCAAATAAGGATATATGGGAAAAATTCAGAGGTTCGGGAAGACCTGTTATAGTTCTTGAAGTTGGTGGAATAAGAAGAAACAAATCTTTCAAAATTGGTATAAATGGAATCAACCGTGAGGCGGATTTCGCAAATCAAACGTTTGACGATAAAAGATGGCCTTTATTTGATATTAATTTGGAGCCATGGAAACAAACAGGCAACGTAATTGTTGTTTGTGGTCAGCACAATACAAGTCATCAATGGAGAGAAAATCCTAGCATGAAAGTATATTTCAAACAAACTATAGAACAGATTCGAAGATATACAGATAAACCAATTGTGTTGAGACCCCACCCTAGGAATCCTGTGCAAAATTTTCCATACGATAGATTCAAACACGTCCGGATGAATATGCCAAAGAGAGACTGGGGTACCTACGATGATACAGACTTTAAAAAATTATTACAAAGCACATGGGCAGTAGTTAACCATTCCAGTAACCCTGCCATGGAAGCAGTTTTTAATGGTGTGCCTGTTTTTGTGTCTGAAAAAAGTTTATGCTATGATGTTGGAAACTCAGACTTGTCGGATATCATGCATCCTGCGATGCCGGCACGACAAAACTGGGCCAATCGTTTGTCTTACACAGAATGGTTCGAACATGAATTTAGAGAAGGCAAACCGTGGGCAAGAATAAGAGAAAGGCTTTTAGAAAGATACCTATGAAGGAAGTAAATTTAGAAAGACCAGATCCAGACAAACCAATAGAATGGACAAAGTACGAAGGTGAAGAAGTTATTGCTAGAATGGTAATAAGGCAAGGGAAAAAATACGAGGAACGTGTTTATATGCCAGATAAAGTTTTTGCGGAACCTAAAGGCAATGCTTATGTGATAGGTAACGGGCCTTCAAGGAAAGATTTTGATCTTAACACATTAAAAGGAAGAGGACAAGTTTATGGATGTAATGCTCTATATAGAGACTTCATGCCAGATTTTCTTTTTAGTGTAGATAGATTTATGTCAGTCAAGATTGTGCAAGATAAAGTTTACGAACAGTGTATCTGTTATGCACCTAATATAGAAGTGATGAGATCCAAGGAAAAATTACATCTTATTCCAAACAACCCTCATTGGATTTCTGGTTCGGCCGCAATGCATACCGCCTGCGTACATGGTCATAAGAATGTTTATCTAATTGGATTCGACTTCAGAGAATTTGGTAAGAATAAATTGAATAACATTTATCAAGACACTGAAAATTATGGTCCGAGGCATGGAGAAGATATATTTGAAGCATGGTTATATCAATTTAGAAGTCTATGCAAAAGAAGGCCTTACGTGAATTTCACGGTGGTGCATAATGCTCCGCCAGACTATGTCACAGCAATTCCGTTTGATAATTGTAGTACAATGTCCTACAAAGAATTTAACGATAAAGTCTTAAGTTAAATTTTTTAAATTGTTTTCTAAAACTGTAAAAGTTTTTGTTGTGATTAGAATAAGGATCTTCCATCACAGTCATTTGATATAGGTGCACCATCTCGTGTGCTAGTGTTTCTATGAAATCTTTCCACTTTGGAAACTTGCAGTGCAGTTCAATTTTGTAATCAATGGCTGTCTTTCTATATGGAATCACTCTCTGATCATATGTTCCTGCTCTGCATTTTCTATTATCCCAGTTGGCTATGCATCTTCCCCAGTCGTGTGCTAATCTTTTTACCTCAATCTCAACATTTGGTAATTGATCTTTGAACAATCCTTTATTGAATCTTTTAAACCAATTATTTGCTTGTACAACTGTTGGCTTAAAACCCTCAATATTTTTATGTCTAGTGAGACTATTATCTAGTCTAACTTTAAATGATTTTTGTACTCTTTTACTATTGACCGCGTATCTCATAGGTTGACAATATTACCATTTCTGTTATAATTGATTATATACTACTAATTATCAAAACTTGGAATGTCAATATCTAATACTAAAATGCAACCCAGCACTATTAACGAATGCATAGATATATTAGCATATAATGAAAACTTATGGCATGGATTTGCTCCTCATCATAAGGACCGTAAAACTGTGATTTCTCTATCTGAGAGCACTTATCCATGGACAGAAAAGCAGGCGAAACTAGCAGTTGCAATTATCAAAAGATATAAGACGCTATTTTCTAAATTTGATCTGGATATTGACAAATTATGCACGTTTCCAAAATTTAGAGATCCTTTTAGGGTGATTGACTATGAAAAATCTATAGAGCAATATACAAACGACGATAACGAAGAATTCATCGAATTTAAATTTCCATACAATAAAAAAATTATTAATTTAATCAGATGTCTCAGATCTGAAAAAAAAGGCCTTCCAGACAACTATCTGCAATACGACGGAGATAAAAAAATATGGACCGCAAAAGTATCTGATGTGACTGTCTATTACTTGACTCTGTTGGCAATACGTTATGACTTTAAATTCATAACTCCAGAATTAGTAGAAACTTTTTATGAGATAAGACAGGAAATAAGTTATAAAAAGCCAATCGCAAAATTTATTAACAATGAAATAAAATTTTTTAATACGCACCAAACATTTAACGATTATTGGAATAAAAATTATAAAAATAAAAGTTTAATACAACAAATAGATTCTTTAAAACTATTTGATTTAGAAGTAGACGTGCCGGTGAAAGATACTTTGAGTTATAAGATTGCAAAATCAAATTATTCATCTGTTTACATAAACAAAGATAAAACAAACTTAGATCAATTACTAACAAGTTTTGATGAACTAGATTTGTTTCCAATACTGATTCCTGTCACAGGCAGATTTGATGAAGAAGATGAATTAGATGAACTTTTTACGTGGATTAATGCGATTAAACAAAGATATGATATAAAAACAAATGTTGCATTTGGTTTTGACATCGAGCAACCAAAACTGCCGGAGACAGCATATCCTTTACCAAAAAAGAAATACAGAGACGAAGTACAAATGGATTTAGACGATATGGAAATTAACGGCACTCTTCCAATGGAAGTTTATAAAAATTCATATGATTTATACCTTTATACCAAGTCAAATAAATGGATTGGTGACGCAACCAAATTTATCTTTGTGAGAAATAGAATACCAAGAACATTAATAAAAAGTGGTATCAAACCTAAAACAGCACTTATGTCTATAGGAGGCGGACTATGGAGTCCTTACTCAGAATTGATCCAAACAATGGTTGAAAATTGCAATAAAAGAGTGTATTATAGCAGTACGAAACCAATAGAACATAATGTGGCTGATATAAAATGAGTTCATGCAAATTAGTAATTAAAGATGAAGTAAATGTAAAGTTCGAGAATCTCAGTCTCGAATGGCGCAAGAAATTATCAAACAAATTCAAATATGAGATACCATATGCAAGACACTTACCAAGTGTTAAACTAGGAAGGTGGGACGGAAAAATAAGTTTCTTTGGACTAGGTGGCACAACATATCTAAATCTAGTGGATGAGATAATACCCATGCTGGACGAAGGCGGAGTGTACATAGATGTAGAGGATAAAAGACCAAAACATAATTTTGAATTCAAGGCTGTTGATAAAAATTATCTATCACACATAAGTTGGCCGGACAATCATCCAGCGGCAGGACAACCTATTGAATTAAGAGACTATCAAGTGGAAACTATAAACAAATTTATTGAACATCCACAAAGCATACAAGAGATCGCCACTGGTGCAGGTAAGACCATTATTACAGCGGCACTGTGCCAACTGGTCGAACCATATGGACGAACACTCACAATAGTGCCAAACAAAAGTCTTGTTACTCAGACGGAAGAGGACTTCCTTGCTTGTAATTTAGATACTGGTGTTTACTATGGTGACAGGAAAGAACTAGGAAGATATAACACGATAGCAACTTGGCAGTCATTGAATGTGCTTGAAAAGAAAAGCAAGGACGAACACACGACAGACTTCTTGGAAGCAATACAAGGCATCAACACAGTGATTATAGATGAGGTGCATATGGCCAAGGCGGACGTATTAAAGAGATTGTTAACAGGACCATTCGCACACTGTGGCATACGTTGGGGATTGACTGGTACTGTACCAAAGGCAGATTATGAATTTATGGGATTGAAATGTAGCATAGGCGAAGTTACAAATAAAATACCTGCTAAAGAACTACAAGACAAAGGTGTCTTAGCACAATGTCATGTAAATGTTTTGCAAACTGTAGACATAGAAGAGTTTAAAACCTATCAAGAAGAATTAAAATGGTTAACCACAGACCCAGAAAGAATGTCTTGGATTGCAAAAACAATAGATACAATAGCATCCTCGGGCAACACACTAATACTTGTTGATAGAATATCAGCAGGAGAAATTTTAGAAAAGAAAATAAAAGGCTCTGTGTTTATCTCAGGATCAACAAAAAACATGGAAAGGAAAGAACATTATGATGAAGTATCTACTTCAAAAAATAAAATTATTATCGCCACATATGGAGTGGCCGCTGTTGGCATTAATATTCCTAGGATTTTTAATCTTGTCCTTATAGAACCAGGCAAGTCCTTTGTAAGAGTAATACAATCAATAGGTAGAGGTATTAGGAAAGCAGAAGACAAAGAGCACGTGCAAATTTGGGATATTACCAGTAGTTGTAAATTTGCTAAAAGACATCTTGGACAAAGAAAAAAGTTTTACAAAGAGGCGAATTATCCGTATAATATAGAAAAAATAAATTGGGATAAAATATGAAAGTACTAACATTAGATAACAGAACATACACTTTAGAAAAAATTCCAGAGTTTGTTGATGATAAATTAAGGTTTGCAGTATTAGATAATTCTAATCCAGAAGATCCTGATTATTTCTTTATTCCTTTAATTTTTCTAGAAAGTTTCAATGCTCCAGCGGCAATAATAAAAATTGGACAATATAAAATTAAGATGCCACTCGATTGGAAGATGGTAGTGGGTGAAGCAGAACAAGGCGAACTAAATGTGTTACCAATTACGAGTCTAAACGACAGAGGGTTTGAAGCCTTTATGTTTAATCCATTGAGCAGTGGCAAACCAGACTTTGCAGAAGTTGACATAGTAGATATCTATCAAGAAGTAAAATGGTATTTTCCTAAGATTAAAACAGGGCAGATTCTAGCAGTACCCCTTACAAACGGGCCAAAGCCACAGTGTGCTTATTTTGTTAAAGATATATCTAGACAATGTGAAAATATAGATTACGGATCAGTCTGGTAATGAGTGGGCAAAGAGAATTTTTAAAAATGTGGTCCAGGGTAGTTGGAATGCCAATTGGTGTGGACGACAAAGACAAACCTAGATTCTTACCTCTCAAGCAAAGAGATGTAAAACGTGCTTTGTTTATGAGAACGTTTTGGATTGTCTTGCATATTGTTACTTGTCTGTTTATAATAATAGGAAATGGAAGACTTTTAGATTTATGGTGAGAAAAAGTAAATTTGTAACAATACCTGCTCCTGTTTTGATGCTGTACACAGGAAAAAAGAAAGATCCTGTTTGGATGGACAGAACATGGTTGCCTGCTTTCTTTGATCAAATTAATAAAATAAAAGTTAAGCCACTAGCAATGGAATATCTAAAAGACAATAAAATAAGAATAAAATTTAAAAATGCCAACGATGCAATGATGTTTAGGTTACAATATGAGAAAAGAACAGAAACGAAAATTTTTTGAACTAAAGCCAGGACTTGAGGCAGTAGACTTTCGAAATAAAGATTACTATGATAGAATAGATGATCACGAAAAGTCTTTGTATAGTCCTTATATGCTAATGAGATATGTTAGCAATATATCAAGTAATGATGGATTCTACAAAGAACACTATGTTGAAATGGTGAATGAATGCGTCAATAAGCACCTTTTTACATTATCAAGTAAACATAAAAAATTATGTTGGATGCTCACTGCGATGTGTGGCGCATTGAAAAAACAATTTCATCCATGGGTAAAACCAATGAAACGTACATCAAACAAAAGTCTTACAAAACTTGAGACTTTGTTTCCCAATGCTAAATTAAGTGACCTCGAAGTACTTGACAATATCTTAACCGATAGAGAATTAGAAGAGTTGGAGAGAGATCATGGCATTGAATAAATTTAAATGTCCTTACTGCGGTAAAGAGTTTACAAAAGAAAGAACCTTGCAGGTGCATCTGTGTGAACCAAAAAGAAGGCACCTACAGAAAGATGAAAAATGGGTAGTAAATGCATTCATGGTTTTCCAAAGATTTTATCAACTGCACCAAAAAACTCACAAACCAAAAACATATGAAGATTTTTGTAAGTCGTCTTATTATAACGCATTTGTAAAGTTTGGCAGATACATGATGCATATAAATCCTTTATACCCAGAAAAATACATTGACTACGTGGTGTTATCAAAGATAAGACTGGATCACTGGGCACGTGATGATTTATATGAAAAATACTTAATTGATACTTTGAAAATTGAACCGTTAGAATCTGCCTTACAAAGATCTATTGCAACAATGATGGACTGGGCGGAAGAACAAAATGTGCAGTGGAGTGATTATTTTAGATTAGTCAACACTAACAGAGCAGTGTCACATATTCAACAGGGCAGGATCTCGCCATGGTTAATCTTAGGTTGCAACCCTGGAAAAAAAATGTTAAACTCATTTACAGATGAACAATTAACAATCGTTGAAAAATACATTGAACCTGCGTATTGGACATCTAAATTTAAGCAGTATCCAGCAGATCATATGTTTGTACAGGAAACTGTAAAAGGAGCAAAAATTGAGTAGAATAGAATCTAAAATAGCAAACGAACTTAATCTCGAAATAGGAGATATTGTTATTGTAATTAAAAAAGATGGCAGTATAAAAAATGTTGTCATGCCGGAAATGAATCTAGAAATGCAAAATTCTGTTTCATATCAGAAACTTTTAAAAGTTTTGGATGTGCTGAAGCCGGGAGCAAGTAAAGAATTTAAAAATCATAATAAAAGGAAAATGCACTAATGGAAGTATTATGGATTTTATATCTCACTGTTTGTAGTAAAATGAGTTGCATTACTCAAGAAGTGCAGAGTTTCAATAACGTTGATACCTGCGTTGTTAGTAAACAGTTCCACGAAGAATTGCCAACGGACGGACACTGGTCAAGTATCAACTACGAATGCAGACCAGAAGGGAGCATGAATGCCTGATGTAGATATTGACTTTCACAACAGAGATGGCGTGTTATCACTTTTCAAGCATACTGCCGCTACGATTGTAAAAGAAGATACACATGAAAAACACAAGACAGGAATTTATTTTCACGACATTCCGATTAATCCAACTAATGGCAATAGTAGTTTAGATTATAAAAAAGCAGAACAAAGAGGATACTTTAAAATTGACCTTTTGAATGTATCAATTTATGAGAAAGTAAAATCAGAAAAAGATTTAGTAGAATTAATGATCGAGGAACCAGATTGGAATATTTTAAAAGATCCTAAAATTGTTGAAAAATTATTTCATTTAAATGGACATTTTGATATAGTAAAAAAACTAGAACCAAAAAATATTGAACAACTTGCGGCTGTGTTAGCAATAATACGTCCAGCAAAAAGAAATCTTATGTATAAAGATTGGATTGATATTTTGAAAGAAGTTTGGATAAAACCTAAAGACGGAAGTTATTTCTTTAAAAAGTCTCACGCGATTGCATATGCTCATGCAATAGTAGTTCAAATGAATTTGATCAAACGAAGTACAAAAAGTGTGTAATGAAAGACTTGTACAAGTT
Source organism: Rickettsiales bacterium (assembly GCA_002691145.1). GTDB lineage: Bacteria > Pseudomonadota > Alphaproteobacteria > Methylaequorales > Methylaequoraceae. Next base: position 4,728 of record NZHE01000029.1, on the reverse strand, counting down.
GGTTATCACATACAGCAGTGACGACCCAATGAAGTATTGTGAAATTACTACATTTATTAAATGCAGTCAAAAAGTTTTAGAGAAAAAAATTATGAAGTACTACAACACGAAGTATGAGTATCACGGTAAAGCAGAAGCAGTAGAAGTAGAACTTATGTAGAGAGATATGATACCAGGTCTTTTGGTCTTTGGTAGATAGGTTTTTTATTGTAGGTAGGTAATGCTGTCACTGGACACGTGACTTCGGTATCTTGCAAACTTACATCTTTTAATTTGTCAGCATAACCCAAACTCAGTATCATCTTAAATGTGCCTTTTTTTAATTTCAAGAGTTCCTCTAACCGCTCACGGTAGAAACAATCACACAAGGACGTGGCAAGGCCTAGTGACACAGCAGTCGTGATAGCATTCCATACTGCCATGCCTATTTCTATGTCGTCCACTTTAGGCTGTCTTTTTCTTGGGTCATGGTTCGTAAAAATCAACAAGTAAGGCGCAAGTAATTGGGTATTATACGGACCAACCGGCCGTAGTCCGGAATCCAGTTTCTCTCGCATCTGGGCAATAGCATTTGCCTCGGTCCCGAAATGCCTTTGCCTAAACGATAACTTATAAATTTTATCTTTGAGTTCAGCATCATCGTTTTTTAAAATTTTGCATCTCCAATTGTACCATCCATTTTTGCTTGGAGTTTTGTATAAGTTTTTCGCAACTTGATCTATAATTGCCCGCTCCGGCACTTTATCGTTGTACCAATGACAAAATATTCTATCGTTGTAAATCTTGTTAAGGTCCATTACCCATATTTATTATAAATATTGCTTTGATGCACCGTCAAAAAAAGACAAGTAAAAAAACTAAAAAACGTAAAATCCAAAACAATCATCGAAGTATTGAATATCAGCATTATCAACCAGATAATCAACTGACGAAGTATTTTGAGAAACTAATTTATAAGTCTAGTAACTAACTAGGTTTACGCATTAATTGGATAGTTCTACGTTTTACCCTTTTCTTCGCAATTTCGTCTAATCGCACTGTTGGTCCGTGTGCAACTTGCACATCTTTTCCACTCAAAGTAGTAAGAGTATACCTAAAGTATTTGAAGTCGTTTTTAATGAATATATTAATAGGTAATTTCCTGTTGGATTCCCACCACCATTGTTCACCGAGACCAAGGAATCTATCCTTGTCTTTTTTCTCTGTTATTTTACCATAGTCATAGAAACTAATGACATTTTGGTCTTGGTTTTGGACAATTCCAACAAATTCGAGATCGCCTTTCCTTATAAGCGACAAGAACGGAAATTTTTCCCCTAATTTTTTAAAAATTTCATTCATGCTATTCCAATAAATACTGTTAAATATGTATTACGCAAACAGTATCGAGGTATTTAATAAACAATTTGGTAACGGCTACAATAAGTGGTTATCATGGAAGGAATTCAAAAGTGTACGATCGTAGGCTAAAAATTTATAGAGGTGTAACCACGCCACTCACCTTTACATTCAAAAACGAAGATCAAAAGGCTCAAACAATTACAAGTAAAACATATGAGTTCAATATTTTGGATACCGAAAGCAAAAAATCAGTTTTAACAAAAAATCTCACAGTAATTGATGACGGAAGTACTTTGACTACAAAAGGTCAGGCGTCAGTCAGCATAAGTGCAGGAGATTTGTTATCACTTGATGCCAAGTTCTACAACTATTCTGTTAGAGAAGTCAAATCTGATAACAGCAGAGAAGTAACCTATGCAGACACCGGCTATAATGCCGCTGGAACTTTAGAAGTGATTTCGGGTGCATATCCAGATGTTGTTGATAGTGTTCTTATTGACAGTGGTTATACCACTGCCGGCGACAGAAAAACTTCAAGCGACATATATGCATACCCTGGAGAAAATAATAATTCCGCTCTTCATACTGTTGCTGTTTATACTACAAGTTTTACTGGCACTTTTGAAGTGTTAGGCACAATGGCAACAACACCTGCCGACGCAGATTACTTTACAGTGCAGACAAATGCAATTACATCTAAAACTGGTATTACATACTATAACTTTACCGGAGTTTTCCAAAACGTAAGATTTTCATTCATTACCACGTCTGGAACCGTTGACAAAATACTTTATAGACATTAAAATATAGGAATGAACCTGATCCAGAGTACAGTCCTGAATAATTTGCCTACGGGTAAAAAGAAAACACCATCAGGATGGATTTCATTTAACGCACCTTGTTGTATACACAACGGAGAGAGTGCTGACAAAAGAAAACGCGGCGGCGTTATGACAAATACCGACGGTGGAGTAAGTTATCACTGCTTTAACTGTGGTTATAAGACTTCATTTATACCCGGTAGGAAGTTATCATTCAAGTTCAAAAAATTACTTGGCTGGTTTAATATCAGCGATACAGAAATAAAAAAGTTAGCCATAGAGGCACTGAAACTCGAAGGTGAAAATTTTGAATATGAGAAAAAAATAAAAATAAATTTTTTAAAAAAAACTCTTCCAAAAAATACACACAAACTTGATATTTGGTTAGAAAAATATGTTGCAAAAGATTTAACTGAAACCCAATATAAAAAAATTGATCAACTACTTACATATCTAAACGCAAGAGGCACAAACCCAGCATGGTATGATTTTATGTATTCTCCGTCTTTCGAATTTGACTTTAATCAAAGAGTAATTGTTCCATTTTTTTGGAAAGGTGACATTGTTGGCTTCACAGGCAGGATGTTTACTGATAATAAAAAAGTAAAGTATTATACAGATGTTCAACCAGGTTACGTTTTTAACATGGATGCACAAAATTGGAACAGAAAATTCGTTATTGTGACAGAAGGACCTTTTGATGCTATTGCCATAAATGGAATCTCTATACTTGGTTCAGAGGTAAATGATATACAAACACAACTAATAAATGATCTTGGTAAAAGAGTAATTGTAGTGCCTGATAAGGATAAGCCAGGAGAAAAATTAATAGATCAAGCCATAGAAAATAGATGGTCAGTTGCTTTTCCAAAATGGCACAACGAGGTTGCAGATGTGGCTGATGCTGTGTTAAAATATGGAAGACTTTTTACAATGCAAAGTATTTTAAAAAATACAGAGTCAAATAAACTGAAAATAAATTTAAGAAGGAAAATGAATGGCTGAATATACATTTGATGTACAAAAATTATATTTAGAAATGATGTTGGCTGATGCCGAGTCTTTTGCACGAGCAAATAATATATTTGATTCTAAAAACTTTGATAGAAAATTACAACCAATTGCAAAATTTGTTCAGGACTATGTTGATGAATATAAAGTCATGCCTGAAGTTGAGCAAGTAAATGCAAAGTTTGATATAAAATTAAAATCAGCCAAAGATCTAGACCCAAGTCACTTTTCTTGGTTGCTAGACGAATTTGAAACATTTTCCAGACACAAGGCGTTAGAAAGAGCAATATTACAATCTGCTGACCTACTAGAAAAAGGAGATTATGCTCCTGTTGAAGACATGGTCAAGGACGCAGTCAATATTGGTCTTACACGTGATCTTGGTACAGACTACTTTGACGATCCAAAAGGTAGACTGGAGTACTTAAAAAACTCCAATGGACAAGTCAGTACAGGTTGGCCAAACATTGACAAGAAACTTTTCGGTGGATTTAACCGAGGAGAACTAAACATTTTTGCAGGCGGATCAGGTGCAGGTAAAAGTTTGTTTTTACAGAATCTTGCGGTGAATTGGTCACTGGCTGGCTTAAACACAGTTTACATATCTTTTGAATTGAGTGAACAACTTACTGCTATGAGACTTGATGCAATGATGACAAATATGCCAACACGTAAAATATTTCCTGAAATAGATACTGTTGAAATGAAAGTAAAGATGTTGGCGAAAAAAGCAGGAAACTTGCACATAAAATATTTGCCAAGCGGTAGCACAGTTCTAGATGTCAAGTCTTATGTTAAAGAACTAGAACTTAAATCAAAAAAGAAAATTGAATGTATATTAATTGATTACCTGGATCTCATGATGCCAAAATCTAAAAGGGTATCACCGAGTGATTTGTTTATAAAAGACAAATATGTTTCAGAAGAACTTAGAAACTATGCTACAGAAAGTCAACTTTTGATGTGTACTGCATCGCAGTTGAATAGAGCGTCAGTTGAAGAAATAGAGTTTGATCATTCGCATATTGCAGGTGGACTATCAAAAGTACAAACTGCTGACAATGTAATTGGTATATTCACAAGCAGAGCAATGAAAGAACGTGGTAGATATCAAGTGCAATTCATGAAGACTAGAAGTAGTTCGGGTGTGGGACAAAAAGTTGATCTGGAGTTTGACGTTGATAGTTTGAGAATAAGAGACTTGGCGGAAGATCCCGAATACAAACAATTTGATAAACAAAGAAGTACCATATACGAAAACCTTAAACAAAAATCAAAAGTAGCGACATCAGATAAAAAACCGCAAGATCCAGATCCAACAAAAGGTGACGAAGTTGGTAAAGTAAAAGCAAATGTCGAAGGTAGTAAACTAAGGCAATTACTGAACGAACTACATTCGGACGAAGAACAATAACCAATTTGGTTGACCATTTTTAATTTTTGTAATAAAATAATATTAATACTGAATCGTGTTGGGGAATCAAGGTGCAATTCCATGGCTCTACCAGGAACCGTAAAGTCGGAGTGCCAACCAGTATAGTCCGCTGTCGAATGA
>NZHE01000028.1 GCA_002691145.1 Rickettsiales bacterium | reverse complement strand
GACGTGACCATAAAGAAGCCATTCTCATACAGTGATCATGACGTTGTGTGGGGACAGGGAGTGATAAAACATTCAAACAATTCGGATTACGTCGAGTGCTATGATTCGGAAGGATTTAAATTAGAAAATTTTTTGCATAACTAATATTACATGAGCAATCTCACAGTGATATTACCAGCGGCAGGCAAGGGCACTAGACTAAATCTTCCCTACCCTAAAGAAATACTGCGACTCGATCAGGATCACGCACTCATAGACAACTGCTTCAATTTTTTCAGAGACTACGGCAGGAAAGATGTGGAGTTTGTTGTGGTCATAAATGAGAACAAACCTGAACTGCTTTCGTACCTAGGAAAGTACAAAGACAGATTCAACATATCCTTTATCTACCAAAATCCCAACGAACATGAATACACAGGGGCAATAAAAAGTGCTAGGCCGTTGTTTGGAGAATACAACTTGGTGCTTTTACCGGATACTTTGATGACCTTGAAAAATCATGCGGACCTATACACACTTGTTAAAGATGCTCTCACAGAAACAGGCTTTACTTTCCTGTACAAAAAAGAAAATGATCCAGAAGTTTTAAAAACCAAAGGTGCTTTGGAAATAAATGGCGAAGAACTTGTAATTAACTATTGCGATAAACCAAAAAATTATGTACAATACTATAATGCTTTTTGGTGTGCGTTTGCGTTTAGAAGAAGAACGTTCAACAGTTGTATCGAGTTCATGGAAAAATCAACACTACAAAAAAGTGTGGAACCAGGCGAGATTAAAGAAACACCAATTTATGGATCCAAAGCAATTGAGGTCGAAGACTACGTTGACTTGGGTACATGGCCAGAGATAAGAAGGTTATTGTTAAGTTATGAAAAAGATAATAAGCGACTGTGACGGAGTCTTACTAGACTGGTGTTTTGCTTTTGATGTTTGGATGAGGGAGCAAGGATATGTTAGACTACCAAACACTGATCAATATTTTGAACAAGCAAAAAGATACGGCATACCTGAGACCGAGGCACTAGAACAAGTCCATAGATTCAATGAAACGGGTGTGTTGGGTTTCATACCAGCATACAAAGATAGTGTGGAATACGTGACGAGATTTGCTAGAGAGGGTTGGCGTTTCGATGTCATCACAATGATAGGTAAAGATAAATTTGCACACAAATTAAGACAGGCAAACCTTAGACATCTGTTCGGAGACGTATTTGATTTCATCTATTGTGCAGGAGACTTCACGAAGCCAAAAAGAGAAATATTAAAAGAAAGATATGAAGGAAAAGATTACATCTGGGTTGAAGACAGAATTGACTACGCATTACAAGGTGCGGAGATTGGTTTAAAAACTTACGTCATGGACTGGCCTTACAACAGATCAGAAACCACCCTGCCTAGAGTCAGCAACTGGAAAGAATTATATGACGCCGCACATTGAGGCACAACCGGGCGACTATGCAGATACAGTATTACTGCCAGGTGATCCATTACGAGCAAAATGGATTGCTGAAACATTTTTTGATCACCCTGTGCAAGTGAACAGTGTTAGAAATTGTTTTGGATATACTGGTGAATACCAAGGAGAAAGAATAAGTGTTCAAGCAGGTGGTATGGGTATGCCAAGTAATTCTATCTACATAACTGAACTTTTCAAAGATTATAATGTCAAAACTATTATTAGAGTTGGCAGTTGTGGTGGTATAGCAAAACATATCAAAGTAGGAGACATAGTGGCGGCAACAACGGCAACAACTGACAGTGCGATGGGCAAAACTTTAATCCCCGGGTTCCAATATTCTCCAAGTGTTGATTATGATTTACTAACACGTTTTATAGCAGTTTGTCCAGAGGCACACGTTGGCGGCATCACTTCTAACGATTACTTCTATCAACCAAATCAAGACTGGTGGAGGGATCATCAAAAATATGGAATACTGGCAGTAGAAATGGAAACATATATGCTGTATACGTTAGCGGCACAATACAAAAGGAAAGCATTATCAGTCAACACAGTGTCAGATCATTTTGAACCTGTGAGCAAGACTGAACCTTTTGATTCTGACATAGGCATGATTCCCGGAATGGAAATAAACAACAAGACTATGTCACCTAAAGAAAGAGAACAAGGATTTACAAAAATGATCGAAAGTGTTTTAAAGATATGAAAATTTGTGTAGCAATACCAAGTAGAGGTAGACCAACAATTAACGGAGGTGCAATAAACTTACCCCACAGATTGGTTACTTCTGCGTTAGATAATGCTAAAGATCCGGATAATGTAAGGATAAGATATTATCTAAACGATGATGACAAAACCTTAGATGAGTATCATAATTTTTTATATCCCCTCACAAAACAATATCCTAACTCGGTATTCTATGACGTTGGGCCAGACCAAAGCACAGTAGAAAGTTGGAACAAGATTGCCGCAGTTGAAGATTGTGAACTGTCAATGATGGCAGGTGATGAAATAGTGTTTAAGACAAAGCATTGGGATGAAAAGATGCGAGAAACTAAAAGAAATCACAAAAACGGAATATACGTTATGAACTTTTGGNATGACAAGTTAAAATACACANAAGACTTTAGAACTAAAGGTAGTCAACCNGTAGTGACAAGAGAATGGTACAAAACCCTNGGATGGCATTTCCCTCCATATTTTTTACATTGGTACGTGGACACTTACACAATGAAACTAGGAGTAGAATCCAAAACTTTGATCTACAGGGATGACATTGATATAAAACAGAAGAAAATAATGGACGACACTGCTCAACGTATGAGAACAAACAAAATAAAGGAAAGAGATAAATGGTTATTTGACCTGCTTGTTAAAACAACATTACCTAGCGACGTGCATAAAATAAGAAAAGCAATCGATGAAAGTTAAAAAAAGAATTAGGCAAGTCAAGTCAAAGGCAGAATTAAAATATCTAATACCAATAGACATCAAACAAAAAAAGCCAACCACTGTCACAAAGCAGGAACTGGAAATGATTGATCAACTTTGTGAATTAGATCCAATATTTGATGGGGACCCAAATAAATTTTTAATTTTAGAATCACGAATAAAATGGCAACAATCAGTGATAGACTTTGTAAAAATAAAGGGTATCTGGGCAGAGTTTGGAGTAAGAGAAGGATCTTCGATAGGTTGGTTACTTGATAAAAAACCTGGCACTGTCATACATGGTTTTGACAGTTGGGAAGGACTACCTGAAAATTGGGAGACCGGTGCACAAAAATGGGGGAAGGGTTCCATGGCCGCGGCCATGCCACAGTTTCCTGATAACGTTAAACTACACAAGGGTTGGTTTAAAGATACCATAACACCATGGAAAGAACACAACAAAGGTCCAATTGCATACTTGCATATAGATTCTGACCTTTACAGTTCGGCAAAATGTGTGCTGGAAGGATTGAATGACATGATTGTTCCGGGCACTCTAATTGTGTTTGATGAATTTTGTAATTTTAGATTGTCAGGAAAAATGTCAAAGTGGACCGAAGGGGAATGGCGAGCACTACATGAGTGGCTTGTAGATTATTCGCGACAAGTTAAACCTGTTGCTAGATCATGTATGTACCAGGCGGCTTTTGAAGTTATAAATTAAATTTAAGTTAAGATATTTTTGTTTTGCTAGGTTTGGCCATAGCAATCTTACACACTGACATTAGATCAAATTGTTTTTCAATTTTTAGAAACGTAAGCATTTCTTCAAGTTTTGATTCGTTAATATTTTTCATGTCAGCAAATGTCATATGAAATACATCAGGACGGCCTAGCCATCCTTCTATGCTTCTCAATCTTCCAAGAGTCTTGTATCTGTTAATTCTTTTCCTGCCACTATATTCGTTCCATCTTAAAACACTTTCAAATATTTCAACATCTGGTCTGGTCAACAATATTTTAAGGAAAGGTTGTAGTATGGACTCGGCTTCTTCGTTGTAAAGAAAATGTCCCACTCCAAAATGTCCATCACGAACTAGTTTCACAGACTCTTCCATTGGACATTTTGTTTTAGCAAGTTTTGGATTTTTTAATACTTCTTTGTAACGTGGATGATTTGGCTCGGGATATCTTTCATACTTGTGTTCACCAATGTGTATTCCTGCAAATTTCAGTCCTAACTCTTTTAATATATTGGCACACAGATAGGTGCCTGCTTTGGGTTGACTAATTACCATCACTCTCATATGCTTTTTCTCACGTGTTGCCAACACTCTCCCGATTCAAATTCATCTATGTTCCATTGGCAGTATGCTATTTTATTTGCCCAAGTTTTAATATCTCCACAGTAAGGACTTTCAATCCTATTTAACGAATGTGATGTGAGTTCAGAAACCATACTTCCCGGATCACAAGCGATGGTGGGTATGCCATTTAGTACTGCGTCAATTCCTGCACCGGAGGAAAATGTAACCACACACCAAGCATTTTTTATTTGTTCTGTGATTGGTATCCAGGTATTTTTTGTTAGATCGTTGTCTTGCCATTCTACAGCAACAAATTGTTTCACAGTTTCTTTTAGTTCTTCGTGCTTTAAATTCTTTCTATACAACGGGTGTGGTCTAATAATAATTTTCCTTTTTGTATATTTTCTTATTTCTTCTACTGTCCTGTATGTCCAGTCAAAAATATCTGCCCCTCGCAAACTAGCATCACCGACCTTTTGCATACAGATCAATATGTATTCTCCAGTGTTGTTCCAATTTTTATTTGTTGTGTAACCGTTCCTTTCAAATACTTTTTTTGATCTATCTCCTTGGATAAATTCAAATCCCCAACGTGCCTGATCCCAAAGAAATCCGTTCACTCCTACTCTAAATTCATTGTGTATGTGAGTGGTGATCGGTCGGCCAATTAACTGTGTTTCAAGTTGTACATAATTTTGCCCACTGTCAAAAATAATACCTTTACCTTTGTGTGCTTTACGTCCACGTTCTCTTTTATAACTTCCAAAAATAATTGAGCAATCATAATTTTTGTGTTCACTACTCTGCACCAATTCAGCGGTATCACCAAATTTATTAACACCCATTGCGAATGATTGAAGAACTTTTTCGTATTCGGGTTTAGATGCTGAATCTTGTATTACTGCTACCTTCATGTAAATATTTAAGGCAGTAAATACAGTTATGCAAGAAAAGATCACCTATGTGCAATGGCTATATGGAAACGTCTGTAACTACAACTGTTCATACTGTCCAGTTAAGTTGCACTCAGGAAGTGTAAGATATAATCGTGTGCAAGAGATGGAGAACCATATGCAATATGTTGTATCCAATTTGCGACTACTAGACAGAGAACCGGCTTTTTCTTTTGTTGGCGGAGAGCCTACATTAAATCCTGCGTTGATGCCAATGCTACAAAGAACAGGGAATAAAAAATTAAGGAACCGACTGGTCACAAATGGTTCCGCAGGACTTAAATTCTGGGAGGAGCATTATCATTATTTTCACACCATTGAGATATCATATCATCCAGAATTTGCTGATCTTGAACACATTAAAGAAGTTGTGCATTACATACAACACGAGGATCGACCAGAAAAGGTGTATGTAGATATTGCGGTCCACGTTACCCACGACGATGCCGCGTGGTTAAAAGGTGTTCAGGCATACGAGCAACTGGCAAAAGAATTTTATGACAATGAAAGAGTATGGGTGCATATCAAACTTCTTTACAGTAATTTCACTAGAGGTAAAAAATTCTTTCCTTATAAAACTTATCAAATGGAATACTGGCATAAAAGTAAAGGTATGAATTTTAATGCCGATGAAACAATGTTTAAGGGAAATTTAAAGTATGATGGCCGCCAAAGAGCAAGGCATGACCTTGATCAAAATTGGTTGAGCCGTAAACAAAACATTGTTAAAAAGGATTGGAACTTCAAAGGCTATAATTGTTACGCAGGAGAAGACACTCTTGTTATAGATCACCTAGGTGACGTTTGGCGTGGGTGGTGTAAGGTAGGCAGTCCTTTAGGCAACCTATCAAAAAGAAATGTAAATTTTGATCCAGGATATATACAATGTACGAAAGATACTTGCCGCAACGGACACGATCAAGTGGCAAGAAAGTTTAAATAGTATTGACATAACAAACTAACGAGTTTATTATATAAAAATGCACACAGAGACAGTCACAGAAGTAACGCACTACAACAAAGGTCTATTTTCATTTAAGACAACAAGATCAGCAAGTTTTAGATTTGAGGCTGGAGAGTTCACCATGATTGGACTTCCTGGAACAAAACTATTCAGAGCATACTCGATGGTGAATGGTCCGGGGGAAGAATATTTAGAATTTTTATCTGTAATTGTTCCAGACGGTCCTTTGACTTCAAAACTAAAAGATATCAAAATAGGAGATAAAATTACAGTCGCTCCGAAAGCCACTGGCACACTATTAATTGATTCTCTTCAACCGGGAACTAATTTATGGATGATCGCCACAGGCACTGGTATAGCACCTTTTGTGAGTATTTGTAGGAATCCAGAAACTTATGTGAAGTTTGACAAGATTTTTGTATGCCACACAGTAAGAACAAAAAGTGACTTGGCGTACTACGATTTCTTTTTGAGACTAACTACTTTGGAGCCACATCCACTTTTGCAATATTATCCAACACTGACTCAAGAAGAATGGACAAACAAGGGCAGGATAACCAATTTAATATATTCGGGAGAAGCATTTAAAACATTAGAGACAGAGGAATTCAATCCAGAAAAAGATTCTGTCATGCTATGTGGGGGTCCAGACTTCAACAAAGAGATGATAGATTACTTTAAAAATAAAGACTGGAAAGTTGGAACAACAAGCACTGTTGGAAATTTCGTATACGAAAAAGCATTCGTAGGTTAATCATAGGAGATAAAATTGTTAGAAAAACCACAAGGTAAAAAGTGGCGGAATGCTGAACTGTGGCATTTGAAACTTTGGGACAAAAGGTGGCCTGTGTGTGGATATAGATTGTGTTGGGTGGTAAAAGGTTACAAGCGGGTGGCATTAAGCACAGGGATCATGCACACTAAAATCAATATGCGTATTCAAGATTGGGATAACATCGCAGTCAAAGAAAGATACCACACCGAAGAGGACAAGCGTTTGTTCAAGGACAAGCGTGAACGCATCTGGAACGAGGCCGAACAAAGTAGATTGTTAGTAGCAAGTGGTAAGGCAAAAAAGAAAAGAGGACGACCTAAAGTCCGATACCCCAAGCGGTGATTTGGATCTTTTGGTTATTTTGGTGTATTTGGTATAATTTGGTTGTGGTGCCCCTAGAAGGACTTGAACCTCCAACCTACTGATTACAAATCAGTTGCTCTACCAGTTGAGCCATAGGGGCATATCTTAGAAGTAATATACGCATTTAAAATACCCTTTAAACGTGTTTTAAGCGGCGTACAGTGGGGCTGATGATATTTTGAGTACATAGATTGCCTGTGTAGATTTACCATGCTAGTTTGATTGGAAACGTTTCCAGGTTTTATGTAAAACGTAGAACCAAACACCGTTTATAGAAGGCTCAATAAGAGCAACTAACCCTGCTTCCCAAAGACTCGAACCTGTTAAAACTGATACTACCGTCATGGCAATGCAGATATGTCCTAGTGTGTAGATGATGGCGAGAGTAAAAGAACTCTTTTTCATTAGGTCCTTAAACGCATTAAATATTCCACTTGTAAATTCAGTCATTTGACAAATTCTTTTTTCCGTTTATAATAGCAGTATAACATATTGATATTAAATGTCAATAAGTAAAATAATTATGTTTGAAAAATACTTAACAAGAATAACTATCATTATCTTTTTGTTAACGGTTTTGTTAAGTGCAATTGGTTGTGTTAAGAAAATACCAACTAGAGAATCTAACAGACCCAGTGTATTTGATGGATCGATAAGTAATGCTTTAGGATGTATATTTGCTCCCGACAAATGCGATCAAATCAAAGACATGTCTGAACAAGAAAAGAAAAAACAAGAAGAAGAAATTACCAAAGAATACGAAGAGATGGACAATGGAAAATTGTAAAAAATGTCAGTGTGAAGCACACTGTCCAGAAACGTGTGCAAAATGTGACTGCAAAAAATGTGTTTGCAGTAGTTGTCACAAACAATAAAACCCGATCTACCGGTCAATAAATATCTGCATGATATCATATGACGCTGGAAATCTGGATTGGTTAAGCACACATAAACAAAGACCAATGTTCGTATCGGCATTTGGTAAACACGATCACGAACTTTACGGAAGAAATTTAGATTACAATAAGACAGTAGTGGACTTTAAGAATGTTATGCACGACTGGATTACTTCTCATAAACACATTCAATATCACGGATTGGAAAATTATCCAGTAAAAGATATTATTCTAGGCACAACCCACGCACTAGATGACCTCCATTTTTTATATGGTGACAGGCTTTGTGTCTATGTAAATGAATACAGGTATCATAAAAGAATTACAGATGGAAAAATTAAAACAATAAGAGACAATTCTGAATTACAAAAAGGTGATGCAGTTGTTATATCTTACCCAAGTGCGATCACAACCAACTACCATTGGGATTTTAAAAGTTTGCTAAAGAGAGCAGAAAGCCTAGATGTTCCCATACACATAGACGGAGCATGGTTTGGTTGTTGTAGAAATTTTGAATTGGACCTTTCACATCCACAGATTAAAAGTGTTTTTGTCAGTTTGTCAAAAGCATTTGGAATGGGTGCCCACAGGATTGGTATCAGATATACTAGAGAAAGGCAGAGAGGATCTGTCACAAGCATGAACGAACAAGGGTATGTCAATATTGCTGATGCCTGGTTGGGAATACAAAGAATAGAGAGGTTTGGTCCTGACTATCTCTGGAACACTTACGAAGAACAGTATGATCAAGTTATAAGGGATTGGAACTTAACAGAGTCAGATGCTTTCCACATTGCTTTTAAAGATCCCGGCAGACTTATTAAGTTAGGCATCAGGACACCGTTGAGATATCTTATAGATAAAAAGTTTGATGCGAGAGGCACAGACGCAGGATTGAATCCTTATGAACTGGCAGAAAAAAAGGCCGGACTATGAAGAACTACACAATTCTAAATATCCCCGAGGATGTATTGAGAGACCTCAAAGAATTAGGCACAACTCTATTTAAAGAAGCAGAATACAAGATACAACCTGTAATAGACAACGGAGCAATATTTAGAATTATTATACGAAAGGGCGGTGAAAACAAATGCCACAATCCAGTGAGAAATGAATTATTTCAAAGCATCATGGACCGTATTCCTTTCGCCAATATAATAACAGGAGTCATGATGTTAAACCTAAAGCCAAATAGATTCCAGCGGGTACACATCGACAGAGATAGACACTGTGCAATCAACGTACCTATCATAATACCAGAGAACACAGAACTTGGCGTTTACAAATATGAACTTAACGATAGTATCGAATCTAAGTGGTTTGATATGCATCCAAACGATCAGAACCCTGGATTTAATCTTGAGGAGAACGGAGATACATATCACATGAAAGAACCTGTGCTTTTAAACACAAAGTCTTGGCACTGGGTATGGAACAAAAGTAATGAGGCCAGAAGTGTTTTATCTTTTGACATTAATAAAACTCCTTATCTAGATACTATTGATATTCTTAAAAAAAATAAGTGGGCATAGGTAAACAAGATGTTTGAACTTTTGACAACCTTTCATAAAGCAGGATGGGAACAGTACGGCAGAAGAATGGTTGAAACTTTTCTTGCACACTGGCCTAGCAATATTAAATTAAATGTGTACTGTGAAAATGTTGATGTCAACCTTAACAATCCTAGAATTATTGAACATGATATTTTTAAAACCTGCGATAAACTTAGACCTTTTATAGACTTGTACAATTCACGTGAAGCAAATGGTTATAGAAATGGTGTGAGAGATTTCAAGTACGATGCAATCAAGTTCTCGTATAAGGTATTTGCTCAGTGCCATTCGATAAGAAACAGTGCGTCGGACAAACTTATTTTTATAGACGCAGATACTTTGACTTTTGCAAGTCCTCCTTTACATCTTATCGATAGGCTTTTGCCAGAAACTGATCTAACTGCATATCTTGGTAGACCTAAAAATAATAAGTTGCCTTTTGCTGAAACAGGATTCATTATGTATAATTTGAAGCACCCAAACATCTTAGAATTTGCTGACGTGTTTGAACAACTATACACCAGCGGAGAGTTATTTGATCTAGATTATCAAGTAGACTGTTATACATTTGACACAGCAAGAAAAAGGATAGAAAGCAAATACCAAACACAAAGTAATGATATCACAGGCCCAGATGGCCTGGGTAAGAAACACCCATTTGTAAACAGCATACTAGGAACTTTCATGGACCATCTAAAAGGAGACAACAGGAAAAACAAAGGAAAGTCTAGCCTAGATGATTTTAAAGATAGAATAAAAACAGAAAGGTCAACTCAACCGTATTGGAACCAATGAGAATTGTTTTAACAGGACACAAAGGATTTATAGGAAGCCATTATTACAAATACGTTAAAGATGATAATGAGGTAAATGCCTATGATTTGATTGAAGATTTTGATCTAAAAGATAAAAGTAAAGTTGATTCTATGCCAGACTGCGACGTGGTTGTACATATGGCGGCGACAAACGGAACAAGATTATTTTATGAGACACCAACTGATGTAACCTTTAACAACACACTGCCTACATTTAATATAGTTGATCGCTACAAAGATACTCCAACAAAAATTGTTTTTACTAGTACCTGTGAAATATTTAATGGCACAATAGATAAAGGACTTTATGATATTCCTACCAACGAACAGGTTCCTATAATGTTTGAAGATATAACAAACGCAAGATGGAGTTACAGCATTCCAAAGGCACTAGGTGAGAATCTAATTTCAAATTTAAAAACACACTGGTTGATAATTAGATACTTCAACGTATATGGTCCTGGACAGAAAGATCATTTCATAAGTGAGTTTGTTAATCGAGTTAAGAACAAAGAATATTATATCAAAGGTAATGACACAAGAAGTTTTTGTTATATCGACGATGCTATACAAATGACACATAACTTAATTGAAAATGTAAACAACAAGATAGTAAACGTCGGGCACCAAGAAGAAATACAAATTGAAACTGTTGCCAAGTGCATAATGGACATCATGGAAGTTGATCCAACTAAATTAGAAATAAAATCTGGTCCAATTGGTTCTGCCAAGCGTAGATGTCCTGATACCAGTTTAGTAAGGGAGTTGACAAAATTTACAAACTACACTCCCTTGGAAAAAGGATTAAGGAAAACTGTGGAAAGTTTAATATGAAGATAGGTATCATAGGACTAGGTGTTGTAGGTAATGCTATAAAGAATGGTTTTGAAAGATTAGATCATAAAGTATTATGCCACGACTTAAAACTTAAATCTACAATAGATACTGTAAAAGAAACTGAAATAGTTTTTATCTGTGTGCCTACACCTCAAGACGAAGATGGAAGTTGTGACACATCGATTATAAAAGAAGTTTTACAACAACTTGACAATTTGATGTACAGGGGCATAGTGGCAATTAAGTCCACTGTTGAGTGCGGCTTCACAGAAAAAATGATTCTACAATTTCCAAAAATGGCACTTTGCTTCGTACCTGAATTTTTAAGGGAGAGATGTGCCGAAGATGATTTCATCAATAATCATAATGTGTTGGCGATAGGTACACACGATAGTTTCGTATTTGATAAACTTGTTGAAGCACACGGCCATTATCCTAAAAATACAATCAAACTAAAACCCACGGAGGCAGAAATTTTAAAATATTACAACAATGTCTTTGCGGCAACTAAGATAATATTTGCTAACATCATGGCAGAATTATGTAACAAAACTGATTGTGATTATACAAGAGTGAAAGATGCTTTCATAAAAGGTGGTAGATGCAAAGATTCATATCTAGATGTAAATGAAAATCTAAAAGGATATGGTGGTATGTGTTTACCAAAAGATGTGAGAGCGATGGCCAAGTTGTTAGAGAAACTAGGAATAGACTTTGACACTTTTAAATCTATAGATTCAGATAACAGTAAATTGAAAACAACAGTTTTCAATGGTATGCGACTTAAATAATTTAAGGTGAGGTGTGGAACTGTTCGTGGTGTTCAAAGGCAACTAACGCCTTGTCTTTAAATTCTTCATACATCACAGTAACCTGTTCGTATTTTTCTTTTGTTAATTTGGCAAGAATGTGTTGCGATGGTGTCTTGCCTGTTTTATCGTGTACTGCAATGTCTACAACAGTAGAAGCAATCGACTTCTCAATCTGGCCTGTGACTGCCGCGGTGACTCCGTTGCCAGTAAGACTGCCAACTATCGGCATAGACTGACAATTGGTCAAAAGCAATATTCCTAGTAGACCTAGTAAAATTCTCATAGCGATTTATTTACTTACAATTAGTCAGCAATAAGTTTGCAGTTATCCGCTGATGCTTTTAATCCAATTTGCTTGTCGTAGATCCAAACGTGTGACCATACAACCTGCTCTCCTTGTACAGAGCATTTCTTACCAAAACTTACTTTTGGATTCTTTGGTACTGTGCAACCAACTAATAACAACGTCGTAAGTACAATTAAAAATGTTTTCATGTGCATATTTACCCATTATAATAGCACATTATAGTTTTTTGTCAATGGCAGATGTGGATAAGTAATGCACACTAGGAGGAAAACATATGTTTTTAACAATTGGTTTTATAGTAGGATTCATCGCCGGATGGTGGGTCAATGAAAAAGTAGAGAACTTGGGAGAAAAACTTAATCCCTTAAAATGGTTTAAGAAAAAATAGTTATGTTTAAAATACCTAAAATTAAAATGCCGAAAGTCAAGATGCCAAATGTTGTTGGTAAAGCAAAGGATCTAGGAAAGAAAATTGGATCTGGAGTTGGGTCAACAGTAAAAGGTGCAGGCGCAGGCATAAAAAAATTAAATCCATTTAAAAAATAATATAACAGCAGAGGACTTACTATGTGGAAATGGTTGGACAAGGTTGTCGCTACGTACGATCCAAATTACTTTAGAAGAAAAGAAAAACCTTTAGTATTGAAAAAGGAATGGATAGTAAAAGAAAAAAAGAAACTAAAAAAGAAAAAGAAAAAATTAAAAAAATAAGTCTTTGGTGTGCGAGAGCAAGTTTCACTGCTTTGTTCTTAACACTTTTTTTTCTTTTTGTAGTCCCGGCAAAGTCGTCTGACTGTCAACAGTACGATAACGAATTTGGAGTTCTTGATTTCAATGTGTTCATGAATCACAGAGAATATCAAAGACTTAATGGTGCTGTCAACGAACTCACGCATCAACTTACGTATGTTCCAGATGAGGTCAAACCTTTGATACAGGCTGAACTGAAACAAATGATTAATGAAAGAGAATCAACATATACTTTGCTTAAAGATCAGAAGTCGCGTTTACAATTCCTCAAAAATGAATTAAGCAAGTGCAAAAAAAATAATTAAAAATCTTTTTTAGAATCTTCGTCCCTGCTCTTTACAATTTTATCTGCAAGTCCGTAAGCAATTGACTCTTCGGCAGTCATAAACTTATCTCGTTCCATGTCGTCTTTTAACTTTTCTAAAGGTTGACCTGTGGTCTTGTGATAGATGTCTGTTAAAACAGTTTTCCAACGTAATAATTCTTTAGTTCTTATCTCAACATCTGTTGCTTGTCCACTTGCACCGCCCAGTGGTTGGTGTATCATGTGTCTTGAGTTTGGTAACAAGAACCGTTTTCCTTTTGTGCCGGCACTTGCAAGTATTGATCCCATAGAGCAGGCCTGTCCTATTACAATGGTTTTGACATCACACTTGATGTACTGCATGGTATCATATATGGCCATTCCTGCTGTGACTGAACCTCCTGGTGAGTTCACGTAGACAGTGATATCTTTCTCTGGCGCCTGCGATTCAAGGAATAACATTTGAGCACACATGATCGAGGACATATGGTCTGCAACGACACCGTCGAAAACAATGATTCTATCTTTCATCAAACGAGAAAATATATCGTAACTTCTTTCTCCTTTGGACGTTTGTTCTATAACAATTGGTATTAAATTTTTCATAGTTTTATTATACTATTATTTTTGCAAGTGTGTCAAGTAATAAGTGCATGGTAAAAGACTTGCAACCGGTGGTTAAATACTTTTGATATGAAATGGATAGTATTTGCAATTCTTTTATTCCCAAACAGTGTTGAAGAAACTGTATTTGCACAGAAGTTGATGTTTGATTCTAAAGAAGAATGTCAACAAGCACTTGTAGAAAATCCACAAGGTTTCGTAAACAGTTTACAAGATTATTTGAACTGGACATATGGCATGGACCATGGGATTACTGTCACCAATATTGATTGTATAGAAGACGATTATCTAAACACAACTAGCGCCTAGAGGCCCATCATATCTCTTATATTTGGTTCAATCATTTCTCTGCCCCACTGTGGTACCATTGTGATGCGAACATCACAGTTCCTTATTCCGTCAATTGATGTAACTTGTCCTATAACATCCTGTGGAATGCTGTCAGCGGCTGGACAGAAAGCACTTGTAAGACTCATGAGCACGTGTACCACTTCGTCTTTGGTTATCTTAACATCGTATATCAATCCTAGATTGTAGATGTCTACAGAGATCTCTGGATCATAGACATTTTTAAGTTTCTCTTTGATCTGTTTGATATACTTCTCTTTCATGGCTTGATCGTCAATCACATCATTGAGATTGGTTTCAAGATGAGGGTCAACCTTAGGACCGCTCATGTCCATGTCGTGTAAGTATTCTTCAGTCTCTTTCATACAATATCTTTTCTAGATTAGGTATTTTAAACCTAGGTCCTTTAATTACTTTTCCTTCACTATTGTACAATGGTTTCCCGTTTGTGTCAAGTTTACTCATATTTGACTGGTGTACTTCAGTGAAGCACTTGTCTAGATCAATACCAAACGAGTGTCCTGCACCATACACCACATATAGAATATCAGTTAAGGCGTCTGCAACATCAATCAAAGTTCCCTTTTCACAGGCATCTTCTAACTCTTCTAGTTCTTCTTGTATGAGATCCAGTCTCAATTTCTTCACTTGATCCTGTGGCCACTGTGGTTTTTCCATGACGTCCTGGCCAAATGTTTGCATGAACTCTTTTACTTTTCCAAAATTTGTCATTGTTCCTCCTATAAAGTAGTTATAGTATGGTACTCGCGGCCGGACTTGAACCGGCACGGCAATCATTGCCTACGGATTTTAAGTCCGTTATGTCTACCAATTCCATCACGCGAGCGGTGTTGGCCTACTCGGCAGGACTCGAACCTGCAACCTACGGATTAGAAGTCCGTTGTTCTATCCAGTTGAACTACGAGTAGTATGATTGTTGGCAAGGGCCTTGGCGGCGAATTATTGCACTTACCCGAACTATTGGACCAAGACCCTCTTC
The DNA here is from genome assembly GCA_002691145.1 of Rickettsiales bacterium. Lineage (GTDB taxonomy): Bacteria > Pseudomonadota > Alphaproteobacteria > Methylaequorales > Methylaequoraceae. The sequence continues at coordinate 3,556 of NZHE01000028.1, read as the reverse complement.
TCCTCTGTGATCGACATTGTGGCGTAATTGCCGAGCGGTGCCGGTTCGCTCTGTTATAGACAACTTGGTGTTGCCTATCTCTGTGTGTTGCACACTAAACTATTATTATTAATATAGCACAATCTTTGATTGTGTCAACAGAAAAATTAAAAAAGTTGAAATCAACGTGTCCGTGTGTTATATGGAAGTGCCTGGTGTCTCAGGTTCACCATATCCATCGCCCTGACCATCTCCGTCTATGTCCGGAGACATATTGAATTCCTTCATCATGTCCTCGATAGAGTCTGCTTTAACGCAGTAGATTGTATCAAGTGTTTTTGGTTCACCGTATGCTTGATTGATGGCACTATGTACCCATGGTAGGTTCTGTTGCACAAACATCTGACAATCGGGAATATTATAGAACTGTGGTTTTTTGAAAACAAAACTCTGTTGGAATGATTCGCCCGGCGCCATCTGCAAGAAGGCTACTATTAAGATTAACTTTGACATCTTCTGACCTTTCCGATTACCAAACGTATATGCCGAGATAGATTCCCACTACAAGAGTGATTAGAATTATTGACACATAGAAATTCATGTTATAAAGTTATTTAGTTTATGAATTGACTCTATTGAACTTTATATATTTTTTTCCAATCATGCAGTGTAAGATCGGGTATCAGCAACTTGGCAGACTTCTGACTTGTGGATACTGCGTTAAGTTTGTCCTTGCCCAACCGCGAGACATAAAATTCTTCCAGTTCGGCATCTTTTCTCATCGTGAGCCACAGACCAACTGGCACTGTCCATCCTGTCTTCTCTTTGTTGATTATGTCTTTGGGTAGCAGTCTGCTGTAGGCAGTTCTGCTCATTATCTTGGTTTCTGCCCTGCTGACCTTGTGTTTGGTGTGAATGTCTAGGCAGTACTGCATGAACGTTTTACTTGCCAACGGGAAACGCCCTTCCATGCTGTAGGCCATTCCGTAGTTGTCGTTCCTGCTGAAGAACTCTGCTGGACACTGTGTCACACAATCGAGCGCCATGTATGAACCCACTGGGTCATTTGGATTCCATAGGTCGTCTGGATAGCACTGTTCCAGTGCGTCCACCAGATCCTTGTCTGACAACTTGACGTCAACGAAAACTTTAGGTCTCTTGAGCCTGTTCAACCACACAGTCAGCAGTTCTCTCCAACTGGTGGGCAGGCTGTCTTTCACTTCATAGAACATCTTTTGGTACTTGGGATATCCGCACAGCAGTTCGTCGCCCATGTCTCCCGCAATCGTTACCACTATGCCCTTGCTGGCAAGATGCTTGTTGGTGTGGCAGTACATCGCCATGCTGGGGTTGAATGATATCTGTTCCATGTGTCGTAGGCAGTCGTTCCATGCTTCCATGTAATTCTTGGGTGTTATGATCACTTCTTCGTGGTTGTACCCTTCTGCTGTGGCCAACACCTTTGCGGCTTTGGCGTCGCTGTTGAAGTCTTCCTGCTTTCTGCCATCTATGTTGGTGACCGCGACGTCTGGTTCAATCCTGTTGGTGAATGTGTTGATGCCTCCATGCAGTCTGCCCAACTCGTATGCCACCATGCTGGAGTCCATCCCACCACTGAGGAACACGCCGATCTTTCTCCTGCCCATGGCGGACCTCTTCACAGCGGCGGCCACCTGTTGCCGGAACTCGGTCTCGTCGAAGCCGTTGACTCCGTTGGGCCTGACCAACACCCGCTTGGCTCCTGTGAACTGACGCGACTGACAGTTGTAGATCCTGGTCTCTCCCGGCAACAACTGCTTGATGTTCTTGAACACAGTGTTACGCAGTGGATTGCAACCGGTACGACTCTGGAAAGCACAGGCCAGTTCGTCCAACTGTCGCGATCCTGGAACCCTGTCCTGCAGGCCTTTGATCTCAGAACCAAACACCAGTCCTTCTTTGATCTCTGCATAGTACACCGGCTTGACGCCCGCATGATCCCTGCTGAGCCATGTCTCTTGTCTGGCTGTGTCGTGGTAGGCGAAACCGTGCATGGAGTCTATCTCGTCAATGAAGTCCAATCCAAACTTGTCTAGTCCCCAGGCAAGTAGTTCTGTGTCGCAACCCGTGGTGTCTGTGAACTCCCTGTGTCTGTCTTTCAGTTCGTAGTAATTGAATATCTCACCGTTGTACACCAGTATGTTGCCCTTGGGAGTGGTCCATGGCTGTGTTGCATTGCCGGGTTCACCCATTATGCTCAATAGGTTGTGGCCCAGGGTCATGCTGTCGTTGTGCCAGACCGCTGATCCGTCGGGTCCCCTGTGCTTACATCTCTGTATGTATTGCTGTATGAACTCTGTGTCTCGAGTGGTGATTCCGTAGATGCCGCACATATGCTTAATTATCAGAGGCGGTTACAGCATGATAAAATTCCGCTGTGCAAATTTTTTTGATCTGAGGAACACCCACCCCGGGTGCTTTTGTCTACTCTGTTGGGTATTCGCCGCCGGTCTTCCTGATCATACGCAGTGCTTCCTCGAAGTACTCCTCGCACTTGTCCACGTTGCCCTGTGTCTTCTCGCTGACTGCCTTGTCCCTCATCTCCAGTGACTGTTGGTACAGTGGTGCGTCTGAACGTTTGCCGTTGACTATCATGTTCTGGTAGTGTGTGGCGTCATCCAAGCAGGTGCCGTTTCCGGTGCTGTGTCCCGCTTTTGCAGGCAGGGTCATTATGCTCAGTAACACGATTGCTGATAGTATTGCCATCAATCTCATATGTTGCTCCAGTGTTGTTTGTGTGTACTTATCTGTGTGTGCTGTTATATCTGCCGCGGCCCAACATTGCTGATCGCTTGCCGAACTCCTTGGCTCCGTACTCGATCCAGTAGTATTCACAGGGCAGATGCGTGGTCACTGAATTGAGATCGATGCAGGTCATCCTGTCGTCATCAAAAAACATATTACTGGAATTGAGATCATGATGAGCGATGTGGGTGCCATACGTGATGTTGTGGCGTAGCACGTTGGTGATGAACTGGAAATACGTCACTTGCAGGCGTTGTAGCAGTCGGATCTTTTTTTCCAGAGTGTCCTGCTGAACCCAGATATGGCCATCGTGCAGAGCATGACCAGGTGCAATTGCCGTGATCAGTGTGTCCTCGTTGCACTCAAATATGCGTGGGAAATGACCGTGCCGATCTGAGAACCCGTTCAGTGTGTGCATCCACAGTTGGTGATCGGGGTTTTTGAACTTGTAGTTGGGTTTGAACTCTTTGATGATACGGCCGTTGTGCTGGGTGACTTTGACCCGATGGTCTTCTCTTATTGTGGTTTGCATACTGTACTTATCTGCAGATGCAGGTCTTCGGTTTGAGCCAATAATATCGGTTGACTTACCACTTGCGAATAATTACTATTAGCAAAAGGAGATAATTTATGGCTTTTTTACTACACGAATTGATGGAACTAGTATTGCTTGTATCAGCAATAGCAGTCACATGGGCAGTGCCAAGACCAGCATGGGTTTCTAGACTATACACTAGGATTGCTAAATTCTTTGGTTCTACTAGAACTTTCAACTAATCAATAACACTTATCG